>NZ_CP022411.1:3415705-4065257 GCF_004011755.1 Pseudomonas sp. RU47
GCACCGACCAACAAGTTCCTGCATGAGCGAGGCATGCGCCTGCCGGAAAGTGTGCTGCTGCAAACGGTAACCGGGGATTTTGTCGACGACGACATCTACTACGACCTGCTCGATCCTGCCGACATCGACATGGTCTGCAAGCCCGTGGCTGACGCGGTCTACGTGATTCCATGGGCGATTGAACCGACCGCTATCGTCATCCACGACACCTTCGACAAGTTCGGTAACCCGATCGAACTGTCGCCGCGCAACGTGCTGAAGAAAGTCTTGCAGCTCTACACCGACAAAGGCTGGAAGCCGATTGTGGCGCCGGAAATGGAGTTCTACCTGACCCAGCGCTGCGAAGACCCGGACTTGCCGCTGAAAGCACCGCTAGGCCGCTCGGGCCGTGCGGAAAGTGGCCGGCAGTCGTTCTCCATCGATGCTGCCAACGAATTCGATCCGCTGTTTGAAGACGTCTACGACTGGTGCGAACTGCAAGGTCTGGACCTCGACACCTTGATCCACGAAGACGGCCCGGCGCAGATGGAAATCAACTTCCGTCACGGCGACGCGCTGGATCTGGCTGACCAGATCACCGTGTTCAAACGCACCATGCGTGAGGCGGCGCTCAAGCACAACGTCGCCGCGACGTTCATGGCCAAGCCGATCGGCGATGAGCCGGGCAGCGCCATGCACATTCACCAGAGCGTGGTCGAAATCGCCACCGGCAAGCCGATCTTCGCCAATGAAGACGGGCAGATGAGCGAGCTGTTCCTGCATTACATCGGCGGTTTGCAGAAGTACATCCCGAAAGTGCTGCCGATGTTCGCGCCGAACGTCAACTCGTTCCGCCGCTTCCTGCCGGACACCTCGGCGCCGGTCAACGTCGAATGGGGCGAAGAAAACCGCACCGTCGGCCTGCGTGTACCGACGTCCAGCCCGGAAGCCATGCGCGTGGAAAACCGCCTGCCGGGCGCTGACGCCAACCCGTACCTGGCGATTGCCGCGAGTCTGCTCTGCGGTTACATCGGCATGGTCGAAGCCATCGCGCCGAGCGCTGCGGTCCAGGGCCGCGCTTACGAGCGCCGCAACCTGCGCCTGCCGATCACCATCGAAGAAGCGCTGACGCAGATGGAAGAATGCGAAACCGTCGCGCAATACCTCGGCGACAAGTTCGTCCGTGGCTATGTCGCGGTGAAGCGTGCCGAGCATGAAAACTTCAAGCGCGTGATCAGCTCGTGGGAGCGTGAGTTCCTGATGCTGAGCGTTTAACCCAAATCTGCACAAATCCCTGTGGGAGCGAGCCTGCTCGCGAAGGCGTCAGCACAGTCACCATTGATGTTGCCTGACCCACCGCTTTCGCGAGCAGGCTCGCTCCCACAAGGGATTAGCGAACCACCTGAGAAATCCAATAAATTTAAGAGGTGTCGAAATGCGTCTGTTGAAAACCATGGTTCCCGCCGCTCTGGCCCTGATGTGCAGCATCGGAGCCCAAGCCCAGCCACAAGTCAGCGTCTACAACTGGACCGACTACATCGGCGAAACCACCCTCGCCGACTTCCAGAGCCAAAGCGGGATCAAGGTGATCTACGACGTTTTCGATTCCAACGAAACCCTCGAAGGCAAACTGCTCGCCGGTCGCACCGGGTATGACGTGGTGGTGCCGTCCAACCACTTCCTCGCCCGTCAGGTGAAGGCCGGCGCGTTCCTCAAACTTGATCGCTCGCAATTGCCGAACTTCAAGAACCTCGACCCGAAACTGCTCGAACTGCTGGAGAAAAACGACCCGGGCAACGAGCACTCGGTGCCGTACCTGTGGGGCACTAACGGCATCGGCTACAACGTCGACAAGGTCAAGCAAGTGCTGGGCGTCAACCACATCGATTCCTGGGCCGTGCTGTTCGAGCCTGAGAACCTGAAAAAACTCAGCCAGTGCGGCGTGTCGATGATGGACTCCGCTGACGAGGTGTTCCCTGCCGTGCTCAACTACATGGGCATGGACCCGCGCAGCGAAAATCCGGAAGACTTCAAAAAGGCCGAAGCCAAACTGCTGAGTATTCGTCCTTACATCACCTATTTCCATTCCTCGAAATACGTGTCCGACCTGGCCAACGGTGATATTTGCGTAGCCTTCGGTTACTCCGGCGACGTGTTCCAGGCCGCCAACCGCGCCAAGGAAGCCAAGAACGGCGTGAACATCGCTTACGCCATTCCGAAGGAAGGCGCCAACCTCTGGTTCGACCTGCTGGCCATCCCTGCCGATGCGAGCAACACCAAAGAAGCCCATGCCTTCATTAATTACCTGCTCGATCCGCAAGTGATCGCCAAGGTCAGCGCCTCGGTCGGTTACGCCAACCCGAACCCGGCCGCCAAGCAATACATGGATCCGGAGCTGGTCAACAATCCAGAGGTGTACCCACCTCAAGCAGTCCTCGACAAACTCTATATTTCTACCACCCCGCCCCAAGCGATCATGCGTCTGATGACCCGTTCCTGGAGCAAAGTGAAGTCGAACAAATGAATCAGTACACCCAGGAGCACGCCCGCTCCTATTACGCCGCTTCGGCGCGGGCGACCACACCTTATCCAGTACTGGACGGTGACCTGACGGCCGATGTCTGCGTGATCGGCGCCGGGTTCACCGGCGTCAACACCGCCATCGAGCTGGCTCAGCGTGGATTGTCAGTGGTGTTGATCGAAGCCCGGCGCGTCGGCTGGGGTGCCAGCGGGCGCAATGGCGGCCAGTTGATTCGCGGGATCGGTCATGACGTCACCGGGTTCGCCAAGTATGTCGGTCAGGAAGGCGTGCGTTATTTGCAGCGTGCCGGTATCGATTCGGTGGAACTGGTGCGTCAGCGCATCGGCGACAACGCCATCGATTGTGACCTGCGCTGGGGCTTCTGCGATCTGGCCAACACCCCGGCGCAATTCGACGCCTTCAAGGATGAATTGGTCGATCTCGCCGAACTCGGCTATGCCCACGAAACCCGCCTGATCGGCCCGGAGCAGATCCGCCAGCAAGTGGTCAACTCCGACATTTATGCCGGTGGGCTGGTGGACATGGGTTCCGGTCATCTGCACCCGTTGGATCTGGTGCAAGGCGAAGCGCGGCTGGCAGCGTCGCTTGGCGTGCGGATTTTCGAGCAGAGTGAAGTGCTGGAAATCATCCATGGCCCGACCGTGCAGGTGCGCTGCGCAACCGGCACCGTGCGCGCCGGCAGTCTGGTGCTCGGCTGCAATGCGCATCTGGACGACCTCGAACAACAACTCAGTGGCAAGGTGCTGCCGGCCGGCAGCTACATCATCGCCACCGAACCGTTGTCCGAGGCGCGCGCCGCGCAACTGATCCCGCACAATCTGGCGGTGTGCGACCAGAAAGTCGGCCTCGATTACTACCGGCTCTCGGCGGACCGGCGCTTGTTGTTCGGCGGTGCCTGCCACTATTCCGGCCGCGACCCGGCGGACATCGCGGCTTATATGCGACCGAAGATGCTCAAGGTCTTCCCGCAACTGGCGGACATGCGCATCGATTACCAGTGGGGCGGCAAGATCGGCATCACCGCCAACCGCTTTCCGCAGGTCGGCCGGCTCAAGCAGCACCCGAACGTGTTCTACGCGCAGGGCTATTCCGGTCACGGCCTGAACGTCACGCACTGGTGCGCGAAACTGCTCGGCGAGGCAATTCATGCCGGTCACAGTCAGGGCATGGACGTGTTCAGCGGCGTGCCACACATGACCTTCCCCGGCGGCCCGGCCCTGCGCTCGCCACTGCTGGCACTGGGCATGTTCTGGTATCGCCTGCGGGAAATGCTCGGCTGACAGCACAAGCAGCGCTGTCGCGATCTGATCGTTCCCGGCTTTGATCGTTCCCACGCTCTGCGTGGGAATGCCTCAAGGGACGCTCTGCGTCCAGTGACGCGGAGCGTCACGGGCTGCATTCCCACGCAGAGCGTGGGAACGATCATCAAGCACAGGTGAGCTATACACATTTGCTCTATCGCCAAGCACTTCTATATTGATGAGGTGCTTTTGCGTTCCTGACGCTCAGTGCCCAATCAATCGAGGAGGACATGGATGAAGTCGTCAGCCACCGACGAGCCGCGAGCACCAGGCCAAGCCCCAGTCAAAACCCGCCGTTTCGGCATTTCGCTCGTCTGGATCGTGCCGATCGTGGCGGTGCTCGTGGGCATCTCGCTGGTGGTGCACAACGTGATGCAGGAAGGGCCGACGATCATCGTCAACTTCAAGACCGGCAGCGGCCTGACGGCGAACAAGACCGAGGTCAAATACCGCAACGTGGTCATCGGTCAGGTCACGGACGTCGAGTTGAGTGGCGACCAGAAAAGCGTCGACGCCACCATCAAACTGTCCAAACAGGCGGAAACCTTCACGCGCGAAGATTCACAGTTCTGGGTGGTGCGCCCGCGCATTGGCGCCGGCGGCGTCTCGGGCATCGACACCCTGCTTTCCGGTGACTACATCGGCGCCGACGTCGGCCAGTCCGATAGCCGCGCAAAGAACTTCAAGGGTCTGGAAAATCCTCCGCCGATCACCTATGGCGAACCCGGCAAGCGCTTCATGCTGCATGCGCCGGATCTCGGTTCACTGGACATCGGTTCACCGGTTTATTACCGCAAGATTCCGGTCGGCCAGGTCGTCACTTACGCCCTTAACCCGGAAGGCAAAGGGGTCGATATCGAGGTGTTCATTCACGCGCCGAACGACGCGTTCGTCACCGAAAACACCCGTTTCTGGAATGCCAGCGGCATCGACATCAATGTCGGTGCCAACGGCTTTGCCGTGAAGACCGAATCGCTGTCAACCATGCTGGTGGGCGGCATTGCGTTCCGTGCTCCGGATTACAGTCCCAACGATGTGGCCGCCGCCGACGACAAGGATTTCGAACTGTTCGCCGACCAGCAGAGCGCCCTCGCCCCGCCGAACGGCAAGGCGCAATACATGGTGCTGCGTTTCGAGCAGTCACTGCGCGGACTCAAGGTCGATGCGCCGGTCGAGTTCCTCGGTATGGAAATCGGCCGGGTCGTGGGCATCAACCTGGATTTCGATGCGAAAAAACGCACCTTCCCGCTGAACGTCGGCATCGTCATTTACCCGCAGCGTCTCGGTCAGGCCTACAAAAAGATGCTCACCGAATTCAAGCACGACCCCAACGACGAAGCGGCCGGCATCCGCCTGCTGGGCACCTTCGTCGATAATGGCCTGCGTGCTCAGGCGCGCAGTGGCAACCTGCTGACCGGCCAGTTGTACGTGGCACTGGACTTCTTCCCGAAAGCGGAGAAAGTCGCGTTCGACCCGAGCGCTCGCCCGGTCGTTCTACCGACCGTTCCGGGAAGCCTCGAACAGCTGCAGGAGAAACTCGAAGCCGTGGTCGACAAGCTCAACAAGCTGCCGGTCGATCGCATCGCCAACAACCTCGACAGCAATCTGATCGAGCTGCGCAAAGGCCTGACCCAGTTCAACGCCAAGACCCTGCCGGGCGTGCAGAGCACCCTCGCCGACGTCAGCAAGACCTTGCAGTCCGCCAGCTCGACCCTGGCCGAAGATTCGCCGCAACGCGAGAAACTCACCGAGACCCTCGACGAACTCGGACGCATGTCGCGTTCGCTGCGTGAGCTGTCGGATTACTTGGGCCGGCATCCGGAATCGCTGATTCGTGGTCGCCCCGATAACGCCGCGCCTATAGACCTGAAAGGCCCGCCACGCAACTGAGCACAGGAGCTGAACCATGGCTGTACCGCTGAAAATCACCGTGCTCGCTGCGTTCATGCTGCTTGGCGCCTGCCGCAGCGACCCGATCAGCTTCCACACCCTGACGCCGGTACAGATCGCCAACACCCGGACCGGCGCGCAGATTCCGATTGAAGCGCTGAGCGTGCCGCCGCAGGTCGACCGTGCGCAAATCGTTATCCGCCAGGGCAACAGCGGCCTGGCGATTCTGGAAACCGATTGGTGGGGGGCGACACTGGCGGATGAGTTGCGCGGTGCGTTGGCCGATCAATTGAGCAATACCAGTGGGCAAGGCAATGTTTCGGTGCGCATCGAAGTGCAACGCTTCGACTCGATCCCCGGTCAGTACGGCCTGATCGACGCCAAATGGCGCTTGCGTCCTGTCGGCGCCACTGACAATGGCTCGCTGACCTGCCGTTCGACCCTGCAAACACCGTCCGGCCCGACCATCGATGATCTGGTGGGCGCCCAGCAGCACAACGTCAAACGGCTGGCCGATCAGATCAGTCGGGCGGCAACCGGCAACGCGCGCACCTGCCCTTCCCCGTCCTGACAGGCCTACAGATCGAAGCGATCCACCGCACGCCGCCGCTCGTTGTCATCACGCACATCGTAGTTGGCGGTGGTCTGGATGTTGCTGTGGTGCGCGAGCTTCTGCGCGATCGACAGATCATGTTCCTCGATGACCCGCGTAATAAACGAGCGGCGGAAGTCGTGAGGCATGATCTTCACCCCGACCTGGGTGCCACGCTGGCGGGCGATGTAATAGATCGCGTGTTTGGTGATGCGCTCGCGGGTGATGTGGCTGCCGCGACGGATACGATTGAACAGAAAGGCATCGTCGCTCTCGCCTTCCTTGAGTTGCGAGCGGCGCAACTCCAGCCACGCATCGAGTTTGGCGAATGCCCAGGCCGGCGCGTACTTGATCAGTTGTTTGTTGCCCTTACCGGTGACGGTCAGGCTGCGCTCAGTGAAGTCGACCTGATTCAAATCCAGGTCCACCGACTCCGATTTACGCATGCCGGTGCCGTACAACAGCGCAATCACTGCCGCGTCGCGCAGGCCTTGTGGGCGTGGATCGGCGGCGCAAACTTCCATCAGTTCGTGAATCAAGGTGCGCTTCAAGTTGCGGCCCTGAGATAACCGCGTGCCGGCAATGCCTTTGACCGAACGCATCTTCAAAAGATGATCCTGACTGATCAGACTCATGCGCCAGGCTTCATTCATCACCCCGCGCACGGCATTCACATACAGCGACGAGGTATTCGGCGCATAACCGTCGGCGCGCAACGCGGCGACCAGCGCCACGACGTCTTCCGGTTGCAGCCCGTGCCAGGGGATTTCTTCGATATCCACGTCTTCGAAACCCAGGCGGTCCGCAGCATCCTGCAAGACATAGCGCATGGTCAGTTGGCTGGAAGGCGCCAGTCGCGCCAGATAAAGCGTCAGCGGATTAGTGTTGGACGGGGTGGATTCAGTACTCGACAAGTCAATCAAACGAAACGGCCTTGAATAGAAAACAGTTCAACAAAACAACTTAAAAGTGCAAACAAACTTATATAAAGAGCGACTCTTCCGTAAGACTTTTCGACTAAAACAGCCGATGAACGGAAGAAGTCTGAACGGTGGCTGTATGGCTTACAGATAGACGAATCGCCGACCGTTTTTTCATGTTCCTTTGACAAAAACGCGCATAACCTTAGTTACAACAGGTTGCCCCGAAAGGCCTGCAACCCTGCCGGCCGCGGACTGGAAAGTCAATCAGGTATTCCCCGACCGGTAACTCAACCCTTTGAAATTCCGTGTTTTTCAGACAATCGGCTGAAGGATGGCTGTCGCCCCGAGGTTCTTATGAGTCAAGCGTTTCTGCCGTTTTCCCGGCCGAGTATCGGCGAAGAAGAAATAGCCGCCGTCGAACAAGTATTACGTTCGGGCTGGATTACTACCGGCCCTAAAAACCAGGCACTGGAAGAACAGTTCGCACACTATGTCGGTTGCAAACACGCCGTGGCACTTTCCTCGGCCACCGGTGGCATGCACATCACCTTGTTGGCTTTGGGCATCGGCCCGGGCGACGAAGTCATCACCCCGTCGCAGACCTGGGTGTCGACGGCCAACATGATCTCGCTGCTCGGCGCCACACCGGTATTCGTCGACGTTGACCGCGACACCCTGATGACCGACGCCGCGCGCATCGAAGCGGCAATCACCCCACGCACCAAAGCAATCATCCCGGTGCATTACGCCGGCGCCGCGTTTGATCTCGATCCGCTGTACGCGTTGGCCGACAAACACGGCATCGCCGTCATCGAAGACGCCGCCCACGCAGCCGGTACCCGTTACAAGGGCCGCCACGTCGGCTCGCAGGGCACAGCGATTTTTTCCTTCCACGCGATCAAGAACATGACCTGTGCCGAAGGCGCGATGTTCGTCACCGACGACGAAGCCTTGGCCAGCCGCGTGCGCATGCTCAAATTCCACGGTCTGGGCGTTGATGCCTACGATCGCCTGACCGGTGGCCGCAAGCCGCAGGCCCAGGTGATGGAACCGGGATTCAAATACAACCTCGCCGACATCAACGCCGCGATTGCGTTGGTGCAGCTTGAGCGTCTGGACGCGATCAACGCCCGTCGCTCTGAATTGGCCGCCGCCTACCGGCAAAAACTCGAAGGCCTGCCGGTGCAACCGCTGGCCCTGCCCGCCTACGCGCAGACCCACGCCTGGCACCTGTTCATCCTGCGCATCGACAGCGAGCGCTGCGGCATGGACCGCGAAGCCTTTATGAAAGGTTTGCAGGACCAAGGCATCGGCACCGGTATCCATTTCATCGCCACCCACCTGCACACCTGGTATCGCCAGCGTGACCCCGACCTCTACCTGCCCGACACCGAATGGAACTCGGCGCGGCTGTGTTCGATTCCGCTGTTCCCCGACATGAGCGATCAGGACCTTGATCGCGTGGTCGGCGCCATCGCCACCCTTATGGACAAACGCCCGTGAAAACCTATCCGATCCGCTGTGTGTCGATCGTCATCCCGGTCTACAACGAACAGGACAGCCTGCCGGAACTGCTGCGCCGTACCGAAGCTGCCTGCCGGATGCTGCGTCACGACTATGAAATCGTCCTCGTTGACGACGGCAGCCGTGACGATTCCGCCCACCTTCTGGAAGAAGCCGCGAGCCGTGAAGACAGCCCGTTCGTGGCGGTCATCCTCAACCGCAACTACGGCCAGCACGCAGCAATCATGGCCGGTTTCGAACAATGCAAAGGCGATGTGGTGATCACCCTCGACGCCGACCTGCAGAACCCGCCGGAAGAAATCCCCCGGCTGGTCGCCGAAGCGGAAAAGGGTTACGACGTCGTCGGCACCGTGCGCGGCAACCGCCAGGATTCGGCCCTGCGCCGCTATCCGTCGAAGCTGATCAACCTCGCCGTGCAGCGTTCCACCGGCGTCGCCATGAGCGACTACGGCTGCATGCTCCGCGCCTACCGCCGAACGATCATCGACGCGATGCTCGCCTGCCGTGAACGCAGCACCTTCATTCCGATTCTGGCCAACAGCTTCGCCCGTCACACCACCGAGATTGTCGTCGCCCACGCCGAGCGCGAACACGGCGATTCGAAGTACAGCCCGATGCGTTTGATCAATCTGATGTTCGACCTGATCACCTGCATGACCACCACGCCTCTGCGCTTGCTGAGCATTGTCGGCTTCGCCATGGCCGGCCTCGGCGTGCTGTTTGCCGCCGCACTGATCGTGTTGCGCCTGGTGTTCGGTGCCGGCTGGGCCGGTGACGGCATGTTCGTGCTGTTCGCGGTGTTGTTCGTGTTCACCGGTGGCCAGTTCATCGGCATGGGCCTGCTCGGCGAATACCTGGGGCGCATGTACAGCGACGTGCGCGCCCGCCCGCGTTTCTTCGTGGAAAAAGTCTTGCGCGGCCAACCCGCCATGCCGCCGCGCGCCATCACCGTCGACGGTCTCTCCTCCTCCAATGATCAGGTTCTCTCATGAGCGCACAAACGGTTGTCTTTGCTTACCACGATATCGGCTGCGCCGGCATTCAAGCCCTGCTCGACAGCGGCTATGACATTGCCGCGGTGTTCACTCACGCCGACGACCCGAAAGAGAACGCCTTCTACGCCTCGGTTGCGCAACTGTGCGCACGCAAAGGCATTCCGGTGCACGCCCCGGAAGACGTCAACCACCCGTTGTGGATCGAGCGGATTGCCAAACTCGATCCGGACTACGTGTTTTCCTTCTACTACCGCCACCTGCTGAGCGAATCGTTGCTGGCCACCGCAAAAAAAGGCGCGTTCAACCTGCACGGTTCTCTGTTGCCGAGCTACCGTGGCCGCGCCCCGGCCAACTGGGTGCTGGTCAACGGCGAAAGCGAAACCGGCGTCACCCTGCACCGCATGGTCAAACGTGCCGATGCCGGCGCCATCGTCGCTCAACAACGCGTGGCCATCGAACGCAGCGACACCGCGTTGAGCCTGCACGGCAAATTGCGCATCGCCGCGACGGATCTGCTGCGCGACATTTTGCCAGCGATGCTGCAAGGCAAGATCAGCGAAACCGCGCAGGACGAATCGAAAGCCACGGTGTTCGGTCGTCGCACCGCGGCGGACGGCAAACTGCTCTGGGCCAAACCCGCCGAGCAACTGTTCAACCTGGTGCGTGCGGTGACTCAACCGTATCCGGGTGCTTTCTGCGCGGTCGGTGAGCACAAACTCATCGTCTGGAGCGCCGAAGTCGTCAAAGGCAATGACGGCCAGGCGCCGGGCCGGGTGATCAGTGTCGATCCGTTGCGCATTGCCTGCGGCGAAGATTCGCTGGTGGTCCTTTCCGGCCAGCGCAATGACAGCGGCCTGTTCCTCAGCGGCCCGCAACTGGCCAGTGAACTCGGTCTGGTCGACGGCTCGCTGCTGCGCGGCGCTGAATCCGGCCGTGCGCCGCGTCGCACCCGCGTGCTGATCCTTGGCGTCAACGGTTTCATCGGCAATCACTTGTCCGAACGCCTGCTGCGTGACGACCGCTACGAAGTCTATGGTCTGGACATCGGCTCCGACGCCATCGACCGCCTGCGCAGTCATCCGCACTTCCACTACGTCGAAGGCGACATCAGCATTCACTCCGAGTGGATCGAGTACCACATCAAGAAGTGCGACGTGGTGCTGCCGCTGGTGGCCATCGCCACGCCGATCGAATACACCCGTAACCCGCTGCGCGTGTTCGAACTCGACTTCGAAGAAAACCTCAAACTGGTGCGCTACTGCGTCAAGTACAACAAGCGCGTGATCTTCCCGTCGACCTCGGAAGTCTATGGCATGTCTCAGGACAAGCATTTCGACGAAGACACCTCGAACCTTGTGGTCGGCCCGATCAACAAGCAGCGCTGGATCTACTCCGTCTCGAAGCAACTGCTGGACCGGGTGATCTGGGCGTACGGCGCCAAGGGTTTGAATTTCACCCTGTTCCGCCCGTTCAACTGGATGGGGCCGCGCCTTGATCGTCTGGACTCGGCCCGTATTGGCAGCTCCCGCGCCATCACCCAGTTGATCCTCAATCTGGTCGAAGGCACGCCGATTCGCCTGTTCGACGGCGGCGAGCAGAAACGCTGCTTCACCGACATCGCTGACGGCGTCGAAGCCTTGGCGCGGATCATCGATAACGACAACGACGTCTGCAACGGCCAGATCATCAACATCGGCAACCCGGACAACGAAGCGAGCATCCGTCAGTTGGGCGAAGAGCTGCTGCGTCAGTTCGAAGCGCATCCGTTGCGCGACAACTTCCCACCGTTCGCCGGTTTCCGCGACGTGGAAAGCAAGGCGTTCTACGGTGCGGGTTACCAGGACGTCGAACACCGCAAACCCAGCATCGCCAACGCCAAGCGCCTGCTCGACTGGACGCCGACCGTGGAGATGCGCGAGACCATTGGCAACACGCTCGACTTCTTCTTGCGTGAAGCCATGCTCGAAATCGCGGACAAGCGCTGATGCAGGCCGGTCTACGCATCGACGTCGACACCTATCGCGGCACCCGTGAAGGTGTGCCGCGCTTGCTGGAAATGCTCGATGAAGCGCAGATCAAGGCGACGTTCTTCTTCAGTGTCGGCCCCGACAACATGGGCCGGCATCTGTGGCGCCTGATCCGCCCGCAGTTCCTCTGGAAAATGCTCCGCTCCAACGCCGCCGGCCTGTATGGCTGGGACATTCTGCTGGCCGGTACGGCGTGGCCGGGCAAACCGATTGGCCGCGAACTCGGGCACCTGATGCGTCAGGCCCGCGATGCCGGTCATGAGGTTGGCCTGCATGCGTGGGATCACCACGGCTGGCAGGCCAATGCCGGGCGCTGGAGCAACGCGCAACTGATCGAGCAGATCCGTCAGGGCGTCGACACCTTGAGCGACATTCTCGGCGAGAAAGTCGAGTGCTCGGCCGCCGCCGGTTGGCGTGCGGACGAGCGCGTGATCGAGGCCAAGCAAGCCTTCGAGTTTCGCTACAACAGCGATTGCCGAGGTACGCGGCTGTTTCGTCCGCTGCTGGCCGACGGCACGCCGGGCACGCCGCAGATTCCGGTGGACCTGCCGACCTTCGACGAAATCGTTGGCCCCATCGTCGCAGCGCGGGACTTCAACGGTTTCATCCTTGACCACTTTCGCCCGCAACAACTCAACGTCTACACCATTCACGCCGAAGTCGAAGGGATTCTGATGGCGGAGGCCTTTCGTCAATTGCTGGCCGATGCACGCCAGCGAAATATCGACTTCAAACCGCTGAGCGACTTGTTGCCCGAGTTCTTCAACACCTTGCCCGTGGGTCGGGTGCAACGCGGTGCCCTCGACGGCCGTGAAGGCTGGCTGGGAGTGCAAGGCGCATGATCAAACGCTGGACGCTGCCACTGCTGTTGCTGGGCATTTGTCTGCTGGCCTATCTGCTGCCGCTGGGCACGCACGGTTTGTGGATTCCCGACGAAACCCGTTACGCGCAGATCAGTCAGGACATGCTGCTGAGCGGCAACTGGGTATCGCCGCACTTTATGAGTCTGCGTTACTTCGAGAAGCCGATTGCCGGTTACTGGATGATCGCGCTGGGCCAGGATTTGTTCGGGCAGAACCTGTTCGGTGTGCGCTTTGTCTCGGCACTGAGCAGCGGGTTGAGCGTGTTGCTGTGTTACCTGATCGCCCGGCGCTTGTGGAACCAGCCGCGCAAAAGCTTCGTCTGCGCCCTGCTCTACATGAGTTTCACGATTGTTGCCGGTCAGGCTGGGTACGCCAACCTCGATCCGCAATTCACCTTTTGGGTCAACCTGAGTCTGGTGGCGCTGTGGTTTGCCGTCGACAGCCACACCAGCGGCAAACGCATGGCCGCGTGGGCCGTATTGGGTCTGGCCTGCGGCATGGGCTTCATGACCAAGGGATTCCTCGCCTGGCTGCTGCCGGTGTTGATCGCCCTGCCGTGGATGCTCTGGCAAAAACGCTGGCGTGAACTGCTGATGTTCGGCCCGGTGGCGATTGCCGTGGCGATCCTGATCAGCCTGCCGTGGGTGGTCTCGGTGCATGCGCAGGAGCCGGACTACTGGCGATTCTTCTTCTGGCACGAACACATTCGTCGCTTTGCCGGCGACGATGCGCAACACGACGCGCCGTGGTGGTTCTACCTGCCGCTGCTGGTCGCGTTCAGTCTGCCGTGGGCGGGATTGCTGCCGACGGCGTTCAAGCAAGCCTGGCAAAGCCGCGCTCAGCCCAAAGTCGTATTCCTGCTGCTGTGGCTGCTGATGCCGCTGCTGTTTTTCAGCCTGAGCAACGGCAAATTGCCGACGTACATTCTGCCGTGCCTGCTGCCGATGGCGCTGTTGCTGGGCAATGCGCTGGCCGACCGCTTGCGTCTTGAGCAAGGTCGCGCGCTGAGCATCAATGGCTTGCTGAATCTGTTGCTGGGCGTCGTCACGCTGATTGCGCTGGTGTACCTGCAACTGACCAAACCGGTCTACGACCATGAACTGCACAGCATGGTGCTGGTGTTTATCGCGCTGATCGGCTGGATCATCGCCAACCTGCTGCAAGCCTTTCTGCCGCTGCAATGCTGGGCCGCGCCGGCGCTGGGCAGCCTGTTGCTGATCGCGGTGTTGCCGGCGGCGCTGCCGAAGTCGGTGGTCGCCAACAAGATGCCGGATCAGTTCATCAAGCATCACGTCACCGAACTGGCGCAAACCACCCACCTGCTGAGTAACGACCTCGGTGCCGCGTCCGCACTGGCCTGGCGCCTGAAAACCCCGCAAGTCGCGTTGTACAACACGATAGGCGAATTGAAATATGGCCTTGCCTATCCTGACGGCATTCAACAGCGGGTCGATCCCGATCACGTGCAACAGTGGATGCGCGAGGCACGCCGCAGCGGTGCGGTCGGCGTGGTGATGCGCGTCAAGGGGCAGGACGAACTGGACGAAATCGACAGATTGCCAAAGGACGGCGTCCGTTATGAGCAGGGCAACCTGGTGATCATGATCCTGCCCAAGGAGGCGTCATGAGCCTGTTGCTGCTGTTGGCTGCGTGCCTGCTGACCTGTCTGGGCCAAGTGGCGCAGAAATACGCCGTCGAGAGCTGGCGTGGCGTCGAGTCGGGCTGGGCCGACAAACTGCGCTCGCCGTGGTTATGGCTGGCCCTGCTCGCCCTCGGCTCGGGTCTGTTGGTCTGGCTGCTGGTGTTGCAGCGTCTGGAAGTCGGCATCGCCTACCCGATGCTCAGCCTCAATTTCGTCCTGATCACCCTGATCGCGCGCTTCGTCTTCGGTGAACCCATCGACCGCCAGCATTGGCTTGGCGTGGCGTTGGTGATCGGCGGCGTGGTGTTGCTGGGGCAACAGTCATGAACCAACGTCGTGGCATCACCTTCGCACTGGGCAGCGTGTTCCTCGTCAGCGCTGCGCAACTGGGCATGCGCTGGAGCATGACCCGCCTGCCCGTGCCGGACCAATGGCTGCACATTGACAGCCTCGACTGGCGTGCGCTGGCCGTGGTCATCGCGGCGATTTTTGCCTACGCGCTGTCGATGCTCTGCTGGCTGGCCGCCCTGCGCGATCTGCCGTTGGGCCGGGCTTATTCGCTGCTGAGCATCAGTTATGCGCTGGTTTATCTGCTGGCGGCCAGTCTGCCGCTGTTCAACGAATCCTTCAGTTTCACTCAATCACTGGGCGTGGCGCTGGTCATGCTCGGGGTCATCACCATCAACACGCGTCCGGCTCGTGCGCCCGAATTCAGGAGTGCTCCATGAAAATCACAGTATTTGGCAGCGGTTACGTCGGTCTGGTGCAAGCGGCGGTGTTGGCCGAAGTCGGCCATGATGTCGTGTGCATGGACGTCGACCAGAAGAAGGTCGAGCTGTTGCGCCAGGGCCATGTCAGCATTTTCGAACCGGGGCTGGCCAGCCTCGTTCGTGAGGGTCTGGATTCGAAACGCCTGCAATTCACCACCGATGAACAACTCGCCGTGCAGCACGCTCGGGTGGCGTTTATTGCGGTGGGTACGCCGTCGCGTGAGGACGGTTCGGCGGATCTGCGTTATGTGCTTTCGGTGGGCGACGCGATTGCCCGGCATCGTGAGCAGCCATTGATCATCGTCGAGAAGTCCACGGTGCCGGTGGGCACGGGCGACACCCTGCGCACGCACATCGAAAAAGCCCTGATCAAGGTCGGCCGCCTGCTGCAATTCGATATCGTCTCCAACCCGGAATTCCTCAAGGAAGGCTCGGCGGTTGCCGACTGCCGCCGTCCGGACCGTATCGTTATCGGTTGCGAAGGCGATGAAGTGCGCGACGTGATGCGTGATCTGTACTCGCCGTTCAACCGCAACCATGACCGCATCATGTTCATGGACCTGCGCAGCGCCGAGCTGACCAAGTACGCCGCCAACTGCATGCTGGCGACCAAGATCAGCTTCATCAACCAGATCGCCGAACTCGCCGAACACCTCGGTGCCGACATCGAATCGGTGCGCCAGGGCATCGGTGCCGATACGCGCATCGGTTACCACTTCATCTACCCGGGCTGCGGTTATGGCGGCTCGTGCTTCCCGAAAGACATGCGCGCGTTGATCCACAGCGCCGAAGAAGCGCATTGCTCCAGCGATTTGCTGCAAGCGGTCGAGGCGATCAACCAGCGGCAGAAACACAAGTTGTTCGAGCGCATCAACGCGTTCTACCGCGGTGATCTGCGAGGTAAAACCTTCGCCTTGTGGGGCTTGGCGTTTAAACCGAATACCGACGACATGCGTGACGCGCCGAGCCGCGTGCTGCTGGAGGAGTTGTGGGCCGCTGGTGCCAGTGTGCGCGCCTTCGACCCGGAGGCCATGCAGGAAACCCAGAACCTTTACCCGGACGAATCGAAACTGATGCTGATGGGCACGCCGGAATCGGTATTGCCCGGCGCCGACGCGTTGATCATCTGCACCGAGTGGCAGCAGTTCAAGGCGCCGGATTTCGACCTGATCAAACAGCGCCTCAACACGCCGGTGATCTTCGACGGGCGCAACCTGTACGACGCCGAGCGTCTGGCGCGCAATGGCTTCCAGTACTTCCCGATGGGCCGTGGCGAATCGCGTAAGTTGCCGATCCCGCTGCAGCAGTGGCCGCACGCGTCCGACGTCGCTTGATGACGCCATCACTCTGTACACCGCCCCCCTTGTAGGCGCTGCCGAAGGCTGCGATCTTTTGATCTTGTTTCTTGAAATCCAGATCAACAGATCGCAACCGGCGGCAGCTCCTACATGAACATGATCATTCGCCTCGCAAGGCCCGCTGACGCGTTGGCCCTCCCTGCCATCGAACGCTCGGCTGCCGAGCTGTTCCGTCTTGACCCGCAATTGGCCTGGCTGGCGGATGCCGAGGTGGCGGAGGTTGCGCAACATGTGCGGGCTATCGAGGAGGCGAACGTGTGGGTCGCCGAAAGTACCGAACTGGCAGGGTTTCTCCGCGCAGTCGAAATCGACCAGCACCTGCACATTGAAGAGTTGTCTGTCAGTCAGGCCTTTCAGGGCCAGGGCATCGGTCGACGGCTGGTTTCGGCGGCGATTGAAAACGCGCGCCAGCGGCAATTGAACGCCGTGACATTGACCACGTTTCGCGATCTGCCGTGGAATGCGCCGTTCTATCAGCGCATGGGGTTTATCGAGTTGACGTCCGCACCTACCGCTGGCTATTTGCACGACGCCGTACAGGCCGAAATCGCACTGGGTTTTCCCGCGAACCGCCGCTGCGCCATGCACCTGCCCCTGATTTGAACGCAACGAAAATCCCCTGTGGGAGCGAGCCTGCTCGCGAAGGCGCAGTGTCAGTCAACATTGATGTATCTGACACAACGCATTCGCGAGCAGGCTCGCTCCCACAGGGGATGGTGTTATGGCAGCTTGACCGGTGGTGATTGCCCGGTAAGGATGACGTACGCCCGCCAGGCATTCTCAAATAAGGACATTGACCCTTCGTGGCCACCTACTCGCGCCTCATCCGCCGGTTGATGATCAGCTCGCTGACCGTCGTTATCAGCCGCGCCCTGATCAGCCCGCTACTGACGCTGTTCCTCAGCAACAAGCTCGGCCTCAACCCGCAAGACGTCGGTCTGCTGCTGGGCATTGCGGTGTTCAGCGCCACGCTGTTGTCGTTGTACGGGGGTTACATCATCGATCGGCTCGACAAACGCCAGTTGCTGATCCTGACCATGCTCTCCAGCGGTATCGGCCTGATCCTGCTGACCTTCGCGCAGAATCTGTATCTGGTCACCCTGGTGCTGATCATCAGCGAAACGGCATCGGCGCTGTTCCTCATCTGCTCCAAAGCCATCCTCAGTGAAAACCTGCCAGTCGGCCAACGGGTCAAGGCGTTTTCCCTCAACTACACATTGACCAACATCGGCTATGCCGTCGGCCCGATGATCGGCGTGGTGATTGCCGGGGTGCAGCCCTCTGCGCCCTTTATCGTGGCCGGTGCGATTGCCATCGGCAGCATCTTTCTGCTGCTCGGCGCCGGCCGGGAAGCCAGCCCGATTGCTCCAGTCGCCGCACCGCCGAGTTTTCTGAAAACCCTGATCATCCTGAAAAACGACCGCACGATGATCCTGTTTACCCTGGGCTGCCTGCTCAGCACGCTGGTGCATGGACGTTTCACCCTGTACCTGTCGCAATACCTGCTGGTCACCCACACCCAGCAACAGACGCTGGACACCATGGCCGCCCTGCTCGCCTGCAACGCAATCACGGTGATCCTGTTGCAGTACCAGATCGGCCGCTTGCTCAGCCGTGAACACCTGCGTCACTGGATAGCCGGCGGCACCGCGTTGTTCATCGTCGGGCTGATCGGCTTCAGTCTCGCCGACAGCCTGATCGGTTGGTGCGTGGCGATGTTCATCTTCACCTTGGGCGAGATGATCATTTACCCGGCAGACTTTCTGTTCGTTGACACATTGGCCCCGGAAGACCTGCGCGGCAGCTATTACGGCGCGCAGAATCTGGCGGCGCTGGGTGGTGCGGCCAGCCCAGTCATGTGCGGATTTCTGCTGATGCACACACCGGCGCCGAGCATGTTCTATGCCTTGAGCGCACTGGCGGCGGTGGGCGGCTATTTGTGTTTCGTCAGTGGCCGTCGCGTCGCTTCAATTCAAAATTAATGCACTAAATATGCATTAATATGAATTTGTCAGCATCGATTTTGATCGGCACACTGTGCGGGTTCCTCCCCCAATGTTGGAACGCTTCGAGGGCTTTCCGGATATGCCGGACAAGTCCTTTTTTTTGCCTCGAATTTGCTGCAAGGATCGGATTCACATGCTCGCTCGCTGGTTGCCCGCCGCCATCAATACCCGCCCCACCGAATGGAGCCGTGCCGCGATCGGCATGGCATTGGGCACATTGTTCAGTGTGTGGCTGTGCGCGCAGGTGTTTGGCCATGAAGTCGCCTATCACCTGATCGGACCGCTGGGGGCGTCGGCGGTGTTGCTGTTTGCCGTGTCGTCCGGTGCCCTCGCCCAGCCCTGGTCGATTCTCGGCGGCTACTTGTGTGCCGGCGTCGTGGCGTTGCTGGTGGCCCACGTGCTCGGCCGAACTCTGGGCAGCGCCTGTCTGGCGGCGGGCATGGCGCTGATTCTGATGTGCTGGCTGCGTTGCCTGCATCCGCCCGCTGGCGCGTTGGCGCTGACACTGGTTCTGGCCGATCCCGCAACCATCGCCATGGACTGGAAAGCCATGGAACCGGTAATGCTAGGCGCAGCGTGCATGCTGCTCAGTGCCTTGGCCTACAACAACCTGACCCGCATCCGTTACCCGAAACGTCCGGCAGAACCGGCGCCGGTGCTGACACCGGTCGACAGTCAGGCCATCACCGCCGAAGACCTGAAACTCGCTTTGGCCGACATGGAAGCCTTCATCGACATAACCCCTGAAGACCTCGAACAACTGATCCACGCCAGCGAACTGCACGCCAAACGTCGCAGCATTACCCAAGCCTTCAGTTGAAACCGTGTAGGAGCTGCCGAAGGCTGCGATCTTTTGATCTTTAAAATCAAAGTCAAAAGATCGCAACCTGCGGCAGCTCCTACATGAGCCCGCGTACATTTTCGACCAAGGTAAAAACGCAAACTCCCCCTGCGAATATCCCGGTTGTACACGGCAAATTTGCACTGTTACGATCCAGTAACGCTCGCGCGCGAGCTTTTCGAATAAAGACAATAAAAGCAGGGAGTTACTGATGACAGCTCAGGCTTCATCCCCGCGGACTCAGTCCATGGACGCCACGCAGAACGAAGTGCTGGCCGAGGTTCGCAACCATATCGGTCACCTGACCCTCAACCGCCCCGCCGGTCTCAACGCCATTACCCTCGACATGGTGCGCTTGCTGCAACAGCAACTCGATGCCTGGGCGACTGACGCCAATGTGCATGCAGTGGTTCTGCGCGGTGCCGGTGAAAAAGCCTTCTGCGCCGGTGGCGACATTCGTTCCCTGTACGACAGTTTCAAGAGCGGCGATACGCTGCATGAAGATTTCTTCGTCGAGGAATATGCCCTCGACCTGACGATTCATCACTACCGCAAACCGGTGCTGGCGCTGATGGACGGATTTGTCCTCGGCGGCGGCATGGGCCTGGTACAAGGCGCCGATCTGCGCGTGGTCACCGAGAAGAGCCGACTGGCGATGCCGGAAGTGGCCATCGGTTATTTCCCCGATGTCGGTGGCAGCTATTTCCTGCCGCGCATTCCCGGTGAGCTGGGGATTTACCTGGGCGTCAGCGGCGTGCAGATCCGTGCCGCCGATGCGCTGTATTGCGGCCTCGCCGATTGGTATCTGGACAGCAGCAAACTGGCGCTGCTCGACGAAAAACTCGATCAGATGGAATGGCAAGACACGCCGCTCAAGGCGCTGCAGAATCTATTGGCCAAACACGCCGTGCAGACCTTGCCTGACGCTCCGCTAGAAGCCTTGCGCCCGGCCATTGACCACTTTTTCGCGCTGCCGGATGTGCCGAGCATGGTCGAGCAACTGCGCGCGGTGACCGTCGCCGACAGCCACGAATGGGCGACCACCACGGCTGATCTGCTGGAAACCCGCTCGCCGCTGGCGATGGCAGTGACCCTGGAAATGCTCCGTCGCGGCCGTCACTTGAGCCTGGAACACTGCTTCGCTCTCGAACTGCATCTGGATCGCCAGTGGTTCGCGCGCGGCGACCTGATCGAAGGCGTACGCGCCCTGCTGATCGATAAAGACAAGACACCGCGCTGGAACCCGCCGACCCTCGCTGCGCTGAACGCTACGCATGTCGCGAGTTTCTTCCACGGTTTTGATGAGAGCGGGAGCTGAGCCATGCACGATCTCGAACTGACTGAAGAACAAGTGATGATCCGCGACATGGCCCGGGACTTTGCCCGTGGCGAAATCGCACCCCATGCGCAGGCCTGGGAAAAGGCTGGCTGGATTGACGACGCACTCGTCGCCAAGATGGGTGAGCTCGGTTTGCTCGGCATGGTGGTGCCCGAGGAATGGGGTGGCACCTACGTCGATTACGTCGCTTATGCACTGGCCGTGGAAGAGATTTCCGCCGGTGATGGCGCGACCGGCGCATTCATGAGCATCCACAACTCGGTCGGCTGCGGTCCGGTGCTCAACTACGGCAGCGAAGCACAGAAACAGACCTGGCTGGCGGATCTGGCCAGCGGCAAAACCATCGGCTGCTTTTGCCTGACCGAACCGCAGGCCGGCTCCGAAGCGCATAACCTGCGCACCCGCGCCGAACTGCGTGACGGCCAGTGGGTGATCAACGGCGCCAAGCAATTTGTCAGCAACGGCAAACGGGCGAAGCTGGCGATCGTGTTTGCGGTGACTGATCCGGATCTGGGCAAGAAAGGCATTTCGGCGTTTCTGGTACCGACCGATACCGCCGGTTTTATCGTTGATCGTACTGAGCACAAAATGGGTATCCGTGCCTCCGATACCTGCGCGGTGACGCTGAGTAATTGCAGCATTCCTGAGGCCAATCTGCTCGGTGAGCGTGGTAAAGGTCTGGCGATTGCCCTGTCCAACCTTGAAGGCGGACGTATTGGCATCGCGGCGCAAGCACTGGGTATCGCGCGCGCGGCGTTTGAAGCGGCGTTGGTGTATTCGCGTGACCGTATCCAGTTCGGCAAACCGATCAACGAACACCAGAGCATTGCCAATTTGCTGGCCGATATGCACATGCAGATCAACGCGGCGCGACTGATGATCCTGCATGCGGCGCGACTGCGGACGGCGGGCAAACCTTGCTTGTCCGAGGCTTCGCAGGCCAAGTTGTTTGCGTCGGAAATGGCCGAGAAGGTTTGCTCGTCGGCGATTCAGATTCATGGCGGGTATGGTTATCTGGAGGATTATCCGGTCGAGAAGTATTACCGCGATGCGCGGATTACCCAGATCTATGAAGGCTCGAGCGAGATTCAGCGGATGGTGATTGCGCGGGAGCTGAAGAACTATCAGTTGTAATGGTGTTGGCCCCTTTCCCTCACCCCAGCCCTCTCCCCGAGGGAGAGGGGGCCGACCGAGGTGTCTGGCGTCATACATCGACCTGAAAGATTGAGTCGATTATGGATTTAATAAAGCACCTTCAGGTCGACGTACCTCCCAAGCATCCCCCAATCAGTCCCCTCTCCCTCTGGGAGAGGGTTAGGGTGAGGGGCTTTTGATTTTGATGTATATCAAACCTTAAAAGCTTCGCGAGCAGGCTCGCTCCCACAGAGATCTCCAGCGAACACAGATTGTGTGAACGCCGAGAACCTCATGTGGGAGCGAGCCTGCTCGCGAAGGCGTCAGCTCAGGCACCACATTTATTTGCCTTGGAATGCAGCCTCACGCTTGGCAATAAACGCCGCCATCCCTTCCTTCTGATCCTGCGTGGCAAACGCCGCATGGAACACCCGACGCTCGAAACGCACGCCTTCCGTCAGGTTCACTTCAAAGGCACGATTCACGCTCTCCTTGATCATCATCGCAATCGGCAGCGACTTGCTGGCAATCACCGCCGCCACCTTCAGCGCTTCATCCAGCAACTCATCACTCGGCACAATCCGCGCAACGATGCCGCAACGCTCGGCCTCAACCGCATCGATCAAGCGCCCGCTCAGGCACATCTCCATGGCTTTCGCTTTGCCGACGGCGCGCGTCAGGCGCTGGGTGCCACCCATACCCGGCAACACCCCGAGGTTGATTTCCGGTTGGCCAAACTTCGCGTTATCACCGGCCAGAATAAAGTCGCACATCAACGCCAGCTCACAACCACCGCCGAGGGCAAAACCGTTGACCGCTGCAATGATCGGCTTACGCCGGTTAGCCACGCGATCGCTGTCGCTGAACAGGTCGTCCATGTAGATCTGCGGGTAGGTCAGTTCGGCCATTTCCTTGATGTCGGCACCGGCGGCAAAGGCCTTTTTCGAACCGGTGAGGACAATGCAACCGATGTTCGCATCCGCTTCCAGCGCATCAAGGGCCTGGTTCACTTCGCTGACCAGTTGCGCATTCAGCGCATTCAGCGCCTGCGGGCGGTTGAGGGTGATCAGGCCAACGCGGCCGTGGGTTTCGAGCAGAATGGTTTCGTACGTCATGAATAAAAATTCCTTCTTAAAGATTGCGCGAAATGACCATGCGCTGAATATCGCTGGTGCCTTCGTAGATCTGGCAGACGCGTACGTCGCGGTAGATACGTTCCAGCGGGAAGTCGTTGAGGTAACCGTAACCGCCGAGGGTTTGCAACGCCATCGAACAGACCTTCTCGGCCATCTCCGAGGCGAACAGTTTGGCCATCGACGCCTCGACCAGTGCTGGTTGACCGCTGTCACGCAGGGCGGCGGCGTAATGCACCATTTGCCGGGCGACGGCGATTTGCGTGGCCATGTCGGCCAGGCGGAATGCTACCGCCTGATGCTCGATGATCGGCTTGCCGAAGGTGTCGCGCTCACGGGCATAATCGCGCGCCGCTTCAAATGCGGCGCGGGCCATGCCTACCGATTGCGACGCAATGCCGACGCGGCCACCTTCAAGATTGGCCAGCGCAATCTTGTAGCCCTCGCCCTCTTCACCCAAACGGTTGGCCACCGGCACTTTCACATCTTCAAAGAGAATCTGGCAGGTGTCGGACGCGTGTTGACCGAGCTTGTCTTCGACGCGAGCGACTTTGTAGCCCGGTGAATCGGTCGGCACGATAAATGCGCTGATGCCGCGTTTGCCGGCACTCGGATCGGTCACCGCAAACACAATCACGATTCCGGCGTTTTGCCCCGAGGTGATGAACTGTTTGCAGCCGTTCAGCACGTAATGATCGCCGTCCAGCCGTGCCCGTGTTTTCAGGCTGCTGGCGTCGGAACCGGCCTGCGGTTCGGTCAATGCAAACGCGCCAAGCATCTCGCCGCTGGCCAGCGGTTTGAGAAAACGTTCGCGCTGATCGTCGTTGCCGAACTTGAGGATCGGCACGCAGCCGACCGAGTTGTGCACGCTCATGATCGTCGAGCAGGCGCCGTCGCCGGCGGCGATTTCTTCCAAGGCCATGGCGTACGCCAGATAACCGGTGTCGCAGCCGCCCCACTGCTCCGGCACGAGCATGCCGAAGAAGCCCAGTTCAGCCATCTGGCCAATGGCTTCCTTGGGGAAACGGTGCTCGCGATCCCACTCGGCGGCGAACGGCTTCAAGCGTTCCTCGGCAAACTGCCGGGCCATGTCGCGGATCTGGGTTTGGTCTTCGTTGGGAATCATGGGGAATCCTTAAATATCAGTCGCACCGCTTTCACCTGTAGGAGTGAGCCTGCTCGCGATAGCGGTGGGTCATATAAATCAGTGGTGACTGACACGACGTCATCGCGAGCAGGCTCACTCCTACAAGGGGATTGGCGTTTGCTTCAATACACGCATTCCACGGCCATAGCCGTCGCTTCGCCGCCGCCAATGCAGATCGCCGCGATACCGCGTTTGAGCTTCTTCTGGCGCAGTGCCGACAGCAACGTCACCAGAATCCGCGCACCCGACGCGCCGATCGGATGACCCAGTGCGCAGGCACCGCCATGCACATTCAGCTTGTCATGGGGGATTTCCAGGTGCGTCATCGCCGCCATGCCAACCACGGCAAACGCCTCGTTGACCTCGAACAGATCGACATCACCCAGCGACCAACCGGTTTTCTTGATCAGTTTCTTGATCGCACCAATCGGCGCCACCGGGAACAGGCCTGGGGTGTCGGCAAACGCGGCATGACCGTGAATCACCGCCAACGGCTTCAGTCCGAGTTTCTGCGCTTGCGACTGACGCATCAGCACCAGTGCCGCCGCGCCGTCCGAGATCGAACTGGAGTTCGCCGCCGTCACCGTGCCGCCCTCACGGAACGCCGGTTTCAGCGAGGCCACTTTGTCGAGTTTGGCTTTCGGCGGCTGCTCGTCATGGCTGATCAGCACCTGTTCTTTGCCGACGGTCACGGTCAGCGGGACGATCTCGTCCTTGAAACTGCCGTCCTTGATCGCCTGCTGTGCGCGTGTGGTCGAGGCAATGGCAAAAGCGTCCTGCGCCTCACGGCTGAAGTGATTGGTCTCGGCGCAATCCTCAGCGAAGGTGCCCATCAGGCGCCCTTTGTCGTAAGCGTCTTCGAGACCGTCGAGGAACATTGAGTCGAGCACACGGCCATGGCCCATGCGGTAACCGGCGCGGGCACGATCGAGCAGATACGGCGAGTTGGACATGCTTTCCATGCCACCGGCGATCACCACATCGGCGCTGCCAGCGATCAGCATATCGTGGGCGAGAATGGTGGTTTCCATGCCCGAGCCGCACATCTTGTTGACGGTGGTGCAACGGGTCGATTTATCCAGCCCGGCGCCCAACGCAGCCTGACGCGCAGGCGCCTGACCGAGGCCCGCAGGCAATACGCAACCAAACAACACTTCATCGACTGCATCGCTGGCGACACCGGCGCGTTCAACCGCAGCCTTGATCGCCGCAGCACCGAGTTGCGGCGCGGTGAGATTTTTCAGTTCGCCCTGAAAGCCGCCCATTGGCGTGCGCACGGCGCTGACGATAACAATCGGATCGTTGGAAATAGTCATGACAAATCCTCCTTACTTGGCGGCCATACGCAAGGCGCCGTCGAGACGGATCACCTCGCCGTTGAGCATGCTGTTTTCGATGATATGCCGAACCAGCGCGGCGTACTCGGCAGGCTTGCCCAGGCGCGGCGGGAACGGCACGCCGGCGGCCAGCGAATCGCGGACTTCCGGGGTCATGCCGGCCATCATCGGCGTTTCGAAAATACCTGGGGCGATGGTCATCACGCGGATGCCGAAGCGCGCCAGTTCACGGGCGGCTGGCAGCGTCAGACTGGCGATCGCGCCTTTGGAGGCGGAATAAGCCGCTTGGCCGATCTGACCGTCGAACGCCGCGACCGATGCAGTGTTGATGATCACGCCGCGTTCGCCATCAGCGTTTGGCTCGGATTCGGCAATCGCCGCAGCGGCCAGACGCAGCATGTTGAAGCTGCCGATCAGGTTGACGTTGATCACTTGGGCGAAGCTGCTCAGCGCATGCGGGCCGTTCTTGCCGAGGATCTTCTCGCCACGGACGATACCGGCGCAGTTGACCAGACCGTTGAGGCTGCCAAAGGCTTTTACCGTCGCCTGCACGGCAGCTTCAGCGGCGGCTTCGTTGCTGATGTCGGCGACCACACTTTGTGCGCCCAGACGCTGAGCCTGAGCGGCGACGGCTTCGGCGTTCATGTCCACCAGCATCACTTTGGCGCCGGCACTGACCAACAATTCAGCGGTGGCTGCACCGAGGCCCGATGCGCCGCCGGTGACGATAAAAACCTTGTTCTCGATCTGCATGACTGTATTTCCTGATTCAAGCTGAAACGTTATGCGCCGCAGCCTCTTGAGCTTTGGCGATTTCCTGGTTGCGCAAGATAAAGCGCTGCAATTTGCCACTTGGGGTCTTGGGCAATTCGCTGACAAATTCAATTTCACGTGGGTACGAATGCGCCGCCAGACGCTTGCGCACGTGTTGGCGCAGTTCTTCGGCCAGCTCCGGCGCGGCGCGGTATTGCGCACTCAATACGACAAAAGCTTTGACCAGCTCGGTGCGTTCCGGATCGGGTTTGCCGACCACCGCTGCTTCGACCACCGCCGGGTGTTCGATCAGCGCGCTTTCCACGTCGAACGGGCCGACGCGGTAGCCGGAGGTGGTGATCACGTCATCGCTGCGACCGACGAAGCTGATGCTGCCGTCCGGGTTCCATTCCACGGTGTCGCCGCTCAGGTAGTAATCGCCGACGAAGGCTTTGGTCGGCGCGCCTTCATAACCGCCGAACCAGCACATCGGCGATTGCGGCCGGTCGATGGCGAGAATGCCCGGCTGACCGACGCCGAGTTCGTTGTACTGCTCATCCAGCACGACGATGCGATGGCCCGGCGAGGCGAAACCGGCGGCGCCGACGTGCACCGCGTGATCGAGGCCGTGGTGGTTGCACAGGACCATGCCCAGTTCGGTCTGACCGTAATGGTCATGAATGACCACATCGAGGTTGTCGGCGAACCAACGAATCACTTCCGGGTTAAGCGGCTCACCGGCGCTGCTGACGATGCGCAATTTGCCTTTGATCGACTTGGCGAACTCATCGCCGCCGGCAATCAACAAACGATAAGCCGTTGGCGATCCGGTGAGATTGGTGATGCCGTACTTGTTGATCACCCGGCAGGTGCTTTCGAGGGTGAACGGGCCATCGTAGAAGGTGATCGGATGGCCCATCGACAACGGGCCGGTGACGCCGAAATAGATGCCGTAGGCCCAGCCCGGATCGGCGACGTTCCAGAATGAATCTTCCGGGCGCAGATCGACGGCATCGCGGGTGTAACTCTGGAAGGCGACGATGGCTTTGAGTGGCACCGACAGCGCTTTCGACGGGCCGGTGGTGCCTGAGGTGAACATCAGCAAAAACGGGTCTTCACCCGTCAGCAATACCGGTTCGCAGACGCTGGAATGGTTGGCCAGTTCGGCCCAGAAACTGAAGTCGCCACGGACGATGCCCTGGCCTTTCGCGCCGCCGACGGTGACGAGGGTCGGGCAATCGGCGACTTCAGCGAGTTTCGGCCGGTTGACCGCGTCGGTGACCACGACTTTGGCGCCGGAGCTGTTCAGGCGATGTTCGAGGGCTTTCGGGCCGAACGCGGTGAACAGCGGCTGATACACCGCGCCAATGCGCCAGGTGGCCAACACAGTGATGAGCAATTCAACGTTGCGCGGCAGCAGACCGGCGACCTTGTCACCCTTCTGTACGCCTTGGGCGAGAAGAAAATTGGCGAAGCGCGCGGCTTTGTCTTGCAGATCGCTGAAGGTGTACGTCGCACTGGCGCCGTCGCGGCCTTCCCAGAACAGCGCAATGCGCCCCGGCAAGGCATGGCGGTCGCAGCATTCGACGCAGGCGTTGAGCGCCTCAAGCGTACCGCTGAGCGCGGCATCCACGGTGTGCTGATAGTTGAACTGTGCGGTGGCAGACAAGTAATCGCGCATTGCCAGAATCCCTCTGTTTTTTATTAGGCTGGGAAGCGTAAACAACAGAGGGATAGTCGCGCTGTGCGGGGGCTGGGGCAATGGTCAAAGCTATCAATGTGGCTGACTGGTTTGGCCATGCCCTGCCACACCGATCGTTCCCACGCTCTGCGTGGGAATGCAGCCTCGGACGCTCTGCGTCCGCTCCAGAACTGGAACGCGGAGCGTCCCTTGAGGCATTCCCACGCGGAGCGTGGGAACGATCAAGCGGCGGGATGTGTTGGGTCAGACAACCTCGTTCAGGATCAACGTGCGATAGTGGCCCGGATTGGACCCCGACCACTTGCGAAACGCCTTGTAGAACGAACTCGCATCGGCAAACCCCAAGCGGCTGGCAATCTCGACAAAACTGATAGAAGGTTCCGCCAGCCAGATAATCGCCAACTCCTTGCGCACGCTGTCCTTGAGGCCTTGATAGGTCTGCCCTTCCTCGGCCAGTCGCCGGCGCAAGGTCGAGGCCGACATGCACAACTGTTGCGCCAGTGCCTCGGTTTCCGGCCATTGTTCAGCGGGCAGTTGTCGCAGGTCGTGTTTGATCCGACTGGCCAGACTCTGCGGGTCGCGGTACTTCACCAGAATGTTCGCCGGTGCATGAGCTAGAAAGCGTTTCAGTTCTTCCGCGCTGCGCTTGATCGGCAGATCGAGGCAATCCGCCGAGAAAATCATCCGCGTACGCGGCCGCTCGAAACGCAGGTTTTCCGAGAACATCACCCGGTAATCATCGGTGAAGTCCGGCGCCGCGCAGCGCAGTTCGATGGCCAGAATCGGAATCCGCCGCCCGGCCAGCCAGCAGGCCACGCCGTGGACGATCATCCAGTAGGTGAAATAAGTGAAGGCGCGGCGTGGATCGGGGTCATCCTCCAGCAGGACGATTTCCGCGAGACTTTGCTGGTGCACCAGTTGCGCCGGCATGCGTTCAAGCATCAATGACAGAAAGCTCAGGCCCGTGCTCAAACCCGCTGCCAGCGTCGGTTGCGCCATCGCGCTGCGACAGAGGAATTCAAGGCTGCCGGACTTGAGCTTGCGCGGGTCCATGCCGAAGAACTCGTCATCGCCACGGCGGGCCAGCAAGCGCCAGAGCTTTGCGTACTGCGAGGCCGGCACCCGGCTGTGTTCGGTTGGCAGCAACGCCGGATCAATCCCGACCTTGTTCAAGACCTCTTCGGTGGCTGCGCCCGGGGCACAACTTTGCAGCAGCGCTTCACGCACCAGTTGAACGGCGATGGTGTCTTTTTCCGACATGGAGCGCGGTTAACCTTGTTGTTTTGGGTGGTGGGCATATTACCGCAGCTAACACAAATACCCATGCAGGAGCTGCCGAAGGTTCGGGCCGCGATCGGACGATCTTTTGATTTATAGAATCAAGATCAAAAGATCGCAGCCTTCGGCAGCTCCTACAGGGTTCCGGTGTCACCCGCATGAGAATGGTTGTTCTTTACTTTGTTCAGCTTGTGTTCAGGTTTATGTCAATCAATGTCATGTGAGAATGACTTTCATTATGTTACAACTTGTAACCTCTTCGAATGACTTGTTGGATACCGAATGCTCGTTCCCTTCCTGATCATGCTGCGCGAAGGCATTGAAGCCGCGCTGATCGTTGGCATTATCGCCAGTTACCTCCAGCAAACCGGCCGTGGTCAATGGATGCCCGCCGTGTGGATCGGCGTGTTTCTCGCCGCAGCCCTCGCCCTGCTGGTCGGCGGTGGACTGGAGTTGGTCAGCGCTGAATTCCCGCAAAAGCAGCAGGAGCTGTTCGAGGGCATTGTCGGCCTGGTGGCCGTGGGCATTCTCAGCTCCATGGTGTTCTGGATGCGCAAGGTCGCGCGCTCGATCAAGCATTCGCTGCAAGCCTCACTGGATCAGGCGCTGACTTCTTCGAAGCATCAAGTGATCGCCTTGATCGCCATGGTGTTTTTCGCTGTCGCCCGGGAAGGTCTGGAAACAGTGTTTTTCCTGCTCGCGGTGTTCCAGCAGAGCGAAGGCCCGGGCGCGCCGATCGGTGCCCTGCTCGGTTTGATTCTGGCGATCATCGTCGGCTTCCTGATCTACAGCGGCAGCATGCGCCTCAACCTTTCGGCGTTCTTCAAGTGGACCGGCCTGTTCATTCTGGTGGTCGCCGCCGGGATTCTTGCCAACTCGGTGCAGGCGCTGCATGAAGCCGGGCTGTGGAATCACCTGCAAACCGTGCTGTTCGACTTCAGCGCGACGCTGCCGATGGACGGCCCGCTGGGCTCGGTGCTGGCCGGCATGTTCGGTTATCAGGATGCGCCGACCGTCAGCACTCTCGGGGCGTATCTGATCTATCTGCTGGTGGCACTGGTGATGTTCTTTTACCCGGCTCCCGCGCCGAAGCCTTCCGCACAATCGTCTTCCGTTTCCAGCCAATAAGGGCATTCATGTCAAAGCCTAACTCTCCTCAGGCCTCCCCTCCCCGCGCCTTGCGCTGGGCGGTGGCCGGCTCGGTGGTGGTGATGATCGCCGCCGGCGGCCTGTTTTATTACGCCTCGAAAATGGCCGCGGCCAAGCGTCAGCACAATCACGATGAAGTGGTGGTGAATATTCACCCGGGCAACTGCGAGCCGAATGCACTGACGGTGCCGGCAGGGCACGCCAGTTTCCGCATCGTCAATCGCTCCGACCGTGCGGTGGAATGGGAAATTCTCGACGGCGTACTCGTCGTCGAGGAGCGTGAAAACATTGCGCCAGGCCTGAGTCAGGTGATCAACGCCAATCTGCAACCCGGCGATTACGCGATCACCTGCGGCCTGCTGAGCAACCCGCGCGGCACCTTGCACGTGACGCCAACCGCTGCCTCCGACGCTGCCGCCAAAGCCAAACCATCAATGGTCGCTTTCATCGGGCCGTTGTCGGAGTTCCGTGTGTACCTGGCCAGCCAGAGCAGCGTGCTGATCAAAGCCGTGACGGCGCTCAATCAAGCCATTGAAAGCGGCGATTTGGCTCAGGCTCAGGCGCTGTATCTGCCCGCACGTGCGGCTTATCAACATCTGGCCCCGGCCGCGCAGCGTCTGGCTGAACTGGACAACAGCATCAATGCCCGCGCCGATTACTTCGAAAAACGCGAGCAGGATCCAGCGTTCGTCGGTTTCCACCGTCTCGAATTCGGCCTGTTCCAACAGCGCAAACTCGACGATCTGACGCCGGTCGCCCAGCGTCTGCTCAGCGATGTCACCACGCTCAAACAGCAATTGCTCGCGCAGTCGCTGCCACCGGAGCAACTGGTCAACGTCATCGTGCGCAACCTCAACACCTTGGCCGACGTCCGCGCCGCCAGCGGTGAAGAGGAACGCTACAGCCACAGCGACCTCAACGGTTTCGCCGCCAATGCGCAAACCGCGCGCAAAGTCGTCGATCTGCTGCGGCCAATGCTGAGCAAATCTGCCGCCGACCTGTTGCCGAAAATCGACAAGGCACTGGCGGACTTCGACAGCGAACTCGACAGCTACAAGATCAAGGACGGCTACGCCAGCTACGACTCCATCAGCGGCGCACAACGCAAGCAGATCGCCGACAAGGCTCAGGCTCTGGCCGACGCACTGGATGGCATCGATCCCGCCCTCGGCCTTTCCGGCCTGTAAGCAGAAGACCCATTCCCGATGAAAGATTCAGAAAACCTCAACCTGCAACGTCGCCGTGTCCTGATGGGCATGGGCGCCGCCGGTGTCGCCCTCGCTGGTTCCGCCCTGAGCTGCCCGGCCATGGCCGCCGCGCCGGCGCAAGTCACCGAAGCGCCGAGCAGCGACAAGACCGAAGACCGCCACGATTTTCACGGCATGCACCAGACCGGCATCGTCACCCCGCGTCCGGCCTCGGGCATGCTGGTTTCATTCGATGTGTTGGCCAGTGATCGCGAAGACCTCGAGCGGCTGTTTCGTACGCTCAACGAGCGCATCGCGTTTCTGATGACGGGTGGCCCCGTCGCGCAGATCGATCCGAAACTGCCACCGCCAGATTCCGGCATCCTCGGCCCGAACGTGACGCCGGACAACCTGACCATCACCGTTTCCGTCGGCGAGTCGCTGTTCGACGAGCGCTTCGGTCTGGCCGACGCCAAACCCAAACGCCTGATCCGTATGGTCGGTTTCCCCAACGATGCGCTGGACGCCGACTGCTGCCATGGCGACCTGAGCCTGCAGTTCTGCTCGAACACCGCCGACACCAACATTCACGCCCTGCGCGACATCGTCAAAAACCTGCCCGACCTGCTGCTGGTGCGCTGGAAACAGGAAGGCAGCGTGCCGCCGCAAGCCCCGGCGAAACCGGGCGTGCCGGCACAATCGGCGCGCAATTTCCTCGGTTTCCGCGACGGCTCGGCCAACCCGGATTCCAACGATGGCAAAGCCATGGATAGCCTGGTCTGGGTGCAACCGGGCAGCGATGAACCGGCTTGGGCCGCCCACGGCAGCTATCAGGCTGTGCGGATCATCCGCAACTTCGTCGAGCGCTGGGATCGCACGCCGTTGCAGGAGCAGGAAAGCATCCTTGGCCGGGTCAAAACCACCGGTGCACCGATGGGTGGCCAGCATGAAAGCGAGGTCCCCGATTACAGCAAGGACCCGGCGGGCAAACTGACCAAACTCGACGCGCACATTCGCCTGGCTAATCCGCGCACGGCTGCGACTCAGGCCAACCTGATCCTGCGCCGGCCGTTCAACTATTCCAACGGCGTGAACAAGAACGGCCAGCTCGACATGGGCCTGTTGTTCATCTGTTACCAGGCCGATCTGGAAAAAGGCTTCATCACCGTGCAGACCCGCCTCAACGGCGAACCACTGGAGGAATACCTCAAACCGGTCGGCGGCGGCTACTTCTTCACCCTGCCGGGTGTCACCGGCGACAAGGACTTCATCGGTCGCTCGCTGCTCAACGCCACACAACCGAAAACCGCTGCATAAAACAATCTCAACACTGGAGCCGCCCCCATGAAAAAGACGCCACTCGCGTTATTGCTGACCCTTGGTTTGCTCAACACCCCGCTGTCGGCGTTTGCCGCGACAGCGCCGCTGGATCTGGTCGGGCCGGTTTCGGACTACAAGATTTACGTCACCGAAAAACTCGATGAACTGGGCAGCCACACTCAACAATTCACCGATGCGGTGAAGAAAGGCGACCTGGCCACTGCGCAAAAGCTCTACGCGCCGACCCGCGTTTACTACGAGTCGATCGAGCCGATTGCCGAACTGTTCAGTGACCTTGATGCGTCCATCGACTCCCGTGTCGACGATCACGAGCAAGGCGTGAAAGCAGAAGATTTCACCGGTTTCCACCGCATCGAATACACGCTGTTCTCGGAGAAAAGCACTCAGGGCCTGAACGCGCTGGCGGACAAGCTCAACAGCGACGTCAAAGACCTGCAAACCCGCGTGGCTGGTCTGACTTTCCCGCCTGAGAAAGTCGTCGGTGGTGCTGCCGCACTGCTGGAAGAAGTCGCTGCGACCAAGATCTCCGGCGAAGAAGATCGCTACAGCCACACCGACCTGTATGACTTCCAGGGCAATATCGACGGTGCGAAGAAAATCGTTGATCTGTTCCGTCCGCAAATTGAAGAACAGGACAAGGCGTTTGTCGCGAAGGTCGACAAGAACTTTGCCACGGTCGACAAGATTCTGGCCAAGTACAAGACCAAGGACGGCGGTTTCGAGACGTATGACAAGGTGAAGGATAACGACCGTAAAGCGCTGGTTGGGCCGGTGAATACACTGGCGGAAGACCTGTCCACGTTGCGTGGCAAGTTGGGTCTGAATTAAGTTTTGTAGCGCCTGTTGAGGCCCTATCGCGAGCAGGCTCACTCCTACATTAGGAATGCGTTCCCCTGTAGGAGTGAGCCTGCTCGCGATAGCGGTTGTATGACCGCTACAAATTCAAAGCCTTACAAAATCCGGTAGAGCAACCGCTCAATCCGCACCCGGCTCACGCGCTTGAGAAACTTCGCCACCCCGGCCGGGTATTCCGGCAGCGTCTCCAGACTCTGAAAGCTGTCGATCCGCGCGGTATGGCGGAAAATCTCTTCCAGCTCCTTCGCTCGCGGCTCCAGCCATTCGCCTTTCGGGTCATCAATCAGCAGCGCGTTTTCCAGGTCCAGTCGGAACGCCCTTGGATTGAGGTTGTTGCCGGTCAGCAGCGTATAGCGCTGATCGATCCACATGCCCTTGAGGTGATAGGTGTTGTCGCCATCACGCCACAGATGCAGGTTCAACTGACCGCTGTCGATGTTGCGCTGATGACGCTTGGCGAAGCGGCGCAGGCTGATCTCGTACAGATAGGGCAACGCCGCAATCACCCTGAACGGCTCGCTCGGCGGAATGTAGAAGTCGTTGGCGGTCTTGTCGCCAACCACGATGTCGATCTTCACGCCACGGGCCAACGCACGGTTGATCTCACGGATCACGCCCAGCGGCAGGTTGAAGTACGGCGTGCAGATGGTCAGTTGTTTTTGCGCACTGGCGATCAACTCAAGAATCGCCCGGTTCAACGGGTTGTTCTTGCCGACGCCGAGCAATGGCGTAACGCACAGGCCATCACGGGCGGTGCTGCCAGTGGCTGTGTCGTACGTGGCGTACTTGAGACGGCTGCGCAGGTCGCCGATGTCGTTGCGCAGGCTGCGCGTGGTCGGCAGGTTTGGCAGATCGAGGCGATGCACGGCTTTCGATTCAATCAGACCGTGCTTGACCAGGTGATGCATCGAGTCGGCCAGTTCGCGGCTTTGCAGGACGTGATAACGGTCGAAGCGGTACTTGTCGAACTTGTGCAGGTAGACGTTGTTCAGGCTCGCGCCGCTGTAGACCACACAGTCGTCGATCACGAAGCCCTTCAGATGCAGCACGCCAAACAACTCGCGGGTCTGCACCGGCACGCCGTACACCGGCACTTCGCTCTGGTGCGTGCGGGTCATTTCCTGATACCACGCCGCGTTACCCGGCTGTTTACCGGCACCGATCAGCCCGCGCTGGGCGCGCAACCAATCGACCACCACGGCAATTTCCAGCTCGGGACGCTTGAGCTTGGCGGCGTGCAGCGCATCGAGGATTTCCTGACCGGCTTCGTCTTGCTGCAGATACAGCGCAACGATGTAGATGCGGTGGGTCGCGGCAGCGATTTTCTCGAGCAGGCAACGACGGAACTCGGCGGCGCCGGACAGAATGGTCACGGCTTCGGCGGTCAGCGGAAAGCTGCGCAATTTGGGCAGCAAGGAACGTTTGAAAAGCAACGGCATAGGGCTCGCAATGGGTCGAATCCGAAGAACCCGAGAGCTTACACCATCGCATCCTTGGGGTCTTGTCAGTGTCTGTAATGCCCCCTTCGCGAGCAAGCTCGCTCCCACATTTGAAATGCATTCCCCTGTGGGAGCGAGCTTGCTCGCGAAGGCGATTTCACCAGCAATAAAAATACCCGCTTGACCAAGGAGAACAATCGTTCTACTGTTCGCCACATGAAAGAAATCACTAGCAACGACACACGCGACATTATTCTGGATGTCACCGAAAAGCTGATCTACAAAAGTGGCATCGCTGCCACCAGCATGGATCTTCTGGTGAAAACCGCCGGCGTCTCCAGAAAAAGTATTTACCGTTACTTTGCCGACAAGGACGCCTTGACCGTTGCCGCCCTGCAACGCCGCGACGTGCGCTGGATGCACTGGTACCGAAGCGCTGTCGATCAAGCCGAAACCCCGGCCGATCGCCTGCTCAACCTGTTTACCGTGCTCAAGAGCTGGTTCGCCTCGGAAGGTTTCCGTGGCTGCGCGTTCATCAACACCAGCGGCGAGACCGGCGATCCGCAGGACCCGGTGCGCCTGGTCGCCAAAGAACACAAACAGAAGCTGCTCGACTATGTGTGCGAGCTGTGTACCGAACATGGCGCCGAGGATCCGCAACTGCTGGCCAGACAGCTGCTGATTCTGATTGACGGTGCCATTACCGTAGCGCTTGTGATGGGTGATCACAGTGCCGCCGATAATGCGCAATGCATGGCGCGAAAGTTATTGGACCTGTAACGCCTTAATAAGCCGGACAAGTTGTTTTAACCGTTAACTATTTCGGGAGACTGATATGTCTACTGCAGCCCAGGCACGTCCGCCATTACCACCCTTTAACCATGAATCGGCAATCGAGAAAGTTCGACTGGCCGAGGATGGCTGGAACTCTCGCGACCCGGAACGGGTTTCGCTGGCTTACACCCTTGATTCCAAGTGGCGCAATCGCGCCGAATTCGCCAACAGCCGTGAAGAGGCCAAAGCGTTTTTGACCCGTAAATGGGCGAAGGAACTGGATTACCGTTTGATCAAGGAACTGTGGGCCTACTCCGATACGCGCATCGCCGTGCGTTATGCCTATGAATGGCACGATGATTCGGGCAACTGGTTCCGCTCTTACGGCAACGAAAACTGGGAATTCGATGAGCAAGGCCTGATGTTCCAGCGCTACGCATGCATCAACGACATGCCGATCAAGGAAAGCGAACGCAAGTTCCACTGGCCGCTGGGCCGTCGCCCGGATGATCATCCAAGCCTGTCTGACCTAGGCCTCTGATTTCACAGTGAGTTCAATTGTGGGAGCGAGCCTGCTCGCGAAGGCGTCGTATCAGTCAATGCAGTTGTTGCTGACACACCGCTTTCGCGAGCAGGCTCGCTCCCACATGGGTTCCTCAGGGTTCAGGCTACGGCGGCGGTCTTCTCGGCCTCCAGTTCGCGCACCAGCGGTAACACCCGCCGCCCGAAATATTCGACTTCTTCCTGAAAGTGCAGAAACCCCGCCAGCACCAGATCCACACCCACCGCCTTCAGCGCCACAATCCGCTCGGCAATCTGCAACGGCGTGCCGATCAAGTTGGTCTTGAAGCCATCGTTGTACTGCACCAGATCCTCAAATGTTGATTTCGCCCAGTTGCCCTCACCCTCCGGCGATGCCCTGCCCGCTTGTTTCGCCGCGTCGCCAAACGCATTCACCGCCTCTGGATCGGCCTGATCGATGATCTGTGCGAGCACGGCCCTGGCCTCCTCTTCAGTGTCGCGGGCGATGACAAAGGCATTCACGCCAATCTTCACCGAATGCTTGTTGGCTGCAGCTTTCTGACGAATATCGTCGACCTGCGCCTTGATCCCTTCAACGCTGTTGCCATTGGTGAAATACCAGTCCGAAACCCGCGCCGCCATGTCCCGTGCCGCACGCGAACTGCCACCCTGAAAGATCTCCGGACGGCCCAAGGGTTTCGGTTTCAGGCTGTAATTGTCGAAGCGGTAGAAGTCGCCGCGAAAGGTGAAGTTGTCCTCGCTCCACACGCCGCGCAATGAACGGATGAACTCTTCGGAACGACGATAACGCTCGTCGTGCTCCAGCCAATGCTCGCCGATGGCTTGAAACTCGCCTTTGAACCAGCCGCTGACGATGTTCACCGCGATGCGGCCGTTGGTGAGTTGATCGATCGTCGCCAGTTGCTTGGCCGCCAGCGCCGGTTGCCACGGGCCGGGCAGGATCGCTGCGATCACCTTGAGTTTGCTGGTGGCCGCGAGTAACGCGTGGCTGAACGCAACTGACTCATGCTGAAACTCGGCGCCGTAACCGGCGGTGAAGCGGATCTGCGTCAGCGCGTATTCGAACCCGGCAGCCTCGGCGAGCTGCGCCAGTTTGCGGTTGTAATCGATGCCCCAATCGGTGCGCTGTGCGATCTTGCTGACCACCAGCCCACCACTGACGTTCGGCACCCAGTAGGCAAATTTTACGGCTTGCTGACTCATTGGCGTGTCCTAGGGAGGTTTGCGGAGATGGGAGTGGTAGAGCAGCAAGCGTGCCAGCCTGGAAATGCCCGGTTTTGTTGGGTATCGGGGTGAAGTTGATGTTTTGTGGAAGGCGGATTTGTTGGCAGGTTGTTGTGTGGGCAACAGTTGGATTGGGGGCGGCATGAAGAATGCCTTCGCGAGCAGGCTCGCTCCCACAGGGTGGAATGCATTTCAAAATGTGGGAGCGAGCCTGCTCGCGAAGTCGTCAGACGGGTCGCCGCAACAGTTGGATACAGGTAACATGACCGCCCTCCCCGCAGCTCACGTTCTGCGCCCTGCCGAATAAGCCGATTCCATGCCTTTCGAACTCAGCGTTGACCTCACCACCCTCGCCATCCTGGCCGTTGTCGCTTTCATTGCCGGTTTCATCGATGCCATCGCCGGCGGTGGCGGTCTGTTGACCACGCCTGCACTGCTGACGGCCGGCCTGCCACCGCATCTGGTACTCGGCACCAACAAGTTGAGCTCGACCTTCGGTTCGGCCACCGCCAGTTTCACCTTCTACAAACGCAAGCTGTTCCACCCTCGACAGTGGACGCATGCGATTGTCGGCACTTTGATCGGCGCACTGACCGGCGCGATCGTCGCCCATTACCTGCCGGCCGAATGGCTGAACAAGATGCTTCCGGTAATCGTCTTCGCCTGCGGCCTGTATCTATTGTTCGGCGGCACGCCAAAAGCACCGCTGGACAGCGATGCGCCGATCAAAAAGAAATGGCAGTCGACCCAGGGCTTCAGCCTCGGCTTCTACGACGGCGTGGCGGGTCCGGGCACCGGCGCGTTCTGGACAGTCAGCAGTCTGCTGCTTTACCCGATCGACCTGGTCAAGGCCAGCGGCGTAGCGCGCAGCATGAACTTCGTCAGCAACATTGCGGCGCTGTCGGTGTTCGTGTTTTCCGGGCAGGTGGACTGGATCATCGGCCTGAGCATGGGCCTGTCGGTGATGGTCGGCGCGTTCTTTGGCGCGCGCACCGCAATCAGCGGTGGCGCCAAATTCATTCGCCCGGTGTTCATCACCGTGGTGCTGGGTTTGACTGTGCGCCTAGCCTGGCAGCACTGGTTCAGCGTGGCCTAAGCGCCGCGCCACATAGACGTCGATCAGGTAACGGGCAATCGATTTGGACGCCGGCAGCGGCGGCAAATCGTGTACGTTGAACCATTGGGCGTCTTCAATCTCGTCTTCCTGACAGACAATCTCGCCGCCGGCATATTCGGCATGGAAGCCGAGCATCATCGAATGCGGGAACGGCCAGCACTGGCTGCCCAGATACTGGATGTTCTTCACCTCGATCTGCACTTCTTCGCGCACTTCGCGAATCAGGCAATCCTCAGCCGACTCGCCCGGCTCGGCAAACCCGGCCAGCGTGCTGTAAACCCCGGTGACGAAGCGCGGTGAACGCGCCAGCAGGATCTCGTCGCCACGGGTGATCAGCACGATCATGCTCGGCGAAATACGCGGATAACTGCGCAAGTCGCACGGCTGGCAATACATTGCTCGCTCGCGCGGCACCTGGGTCATCGCCTGGCCGCAATTGCCGCAGAAGCGATGCTCCCGCGCCCAGGTGCCGATCTGCGCGGCATACCCAAGCACTTTGTAGATCGTGTGATCGCCATCGAGCATGAACGCCCGCAGCCCTTTCCAGTTACAACCCGACACTTCACTGGCACTGCGCAACTCCAGCAAGTACACCGGCTCGCCATCGAGATGGCCGATGCCGTGCTCGGCGAGGACCGACAGGTCCTGACGCTTGAGCCATTCCCGAGGGAACAGCGCGCCGTTGTCATCGAACAGAAAGCCTTCCGGGCTGCGCGCCACGGCCCAGCCGCCAGGTTGATCGGTGTCCAGTACTGCAGTGGTCCAGCGAGCTGTCATGGTTTCTCAGTCCAGAAATTCGGGTTTCTGTTTGCTCATATGGGCGGCCATGGCCACGCGCAAATCGGTGGATTGCAGCATGGCGGCGTTCCAGGTGGCAACGTATTCGAGGCCGTCGTCAATGCGATGGTCGCGCATGTAGCTGATCATTTCCTTGGTGCCGGTGACCGCAATCGGTGACTTCGAAGCGATCTCGCGAGCGATGTCCAGCACGCCCTCGAGCAGCGTGTCCTTGTCGCTGTAGACGCGATTGACCAGGCCGATGCTGCGCGCCTCGTCAGCGCCGAAAGTGCGACCGGTGTAAGCCAGCTCACGCAGCATGCCGTCACCGATGATCCGTGGCAACCGTTGCAAAGTGCCAACATCGGCGGCCATGCCGATATCGATTTCCTTGATCGAGAATTGTGCGTCTTCGGCGGCGTAGCGCATATCGCAGGCCGCAATCAGATCGATGGCGCCACCGAGGCAATATCCTTGAATGGCAGCGATGACCGGTTTGCGGCAGTTATCGACGGCGTTGAACGAGGCTTGCAGGGTGAGAATCTTGCGGCGCAGCAGGCGCGCGTTGCGGCCGACGTCCTTGCCCAGCTCATTGGCGACGCCGGCGAGCATCATCAGGTCGATGCCCGAGGAAAAGTGTTTACCGTTACCGCTGAGCACCACCACGCGCACTTCGTCGGTGTCGTCGATCCACTGGAAGATCTCGACGATCTCGCTCCAGAACGCGGCGTTCATCGAATTGATTTTTTCCGGGCGATTGATCTGCACATGGGCGATGCTGTCGGCCAGTTCGACGCTGAAGGCGGAGTATTGAGTCATGGCAGTGATCCTTTACCGGGCTGAAAATGAGGCCCGAACTATAACAAGGCATCACGGTGGCGGTTCGGCCAAATGCGGGACTGTCCTGAATTTTACTTTGCCTGTGCCGGCCTCTTCGCGAGCAGGCTCGCTCCCACAGGAGAATGCATTTCAAAATGTGGGAGCGAGCCTGCTCGCGAAGGCGCCGGATCAGACAACCTGATTCATCGAGCCAATCGCCGCAGCCCAAACAACATCCCCCCCGCCCCCAGCAACATCGCCGCCAGAAACAGCGGATAGGAAACCCACCACGGCGTCCCCGCCGTCATCATGCTGAACTCCGACATCCCGCCAATACTGGCAATCAGGTTCAACGGCAGAAACACCACGTTGATCAACGTCAGCTTGCGCAGCAGGTTGTTCATGCTGTTGTTCATCAGATTGCCACGCGCATCGATCAGTCCGGAAAACACCGTGGAGTAAATCTCTGCCTGCTTGTAGCACTGGTTGTTTTCGATGATCAGGTCGTCGATCAGGCCGATCGCCTCACTGCCGAAATGCTGCTTCTCGGCATGATTGCGCAGGCGCGTGAGGACCGCGCCGTTGCTGTGTAGCGCGTTGATGTAATAGATCAGGCTTTCGCTGAGGTTGAACATCTGCACCAGATGCTGGTTCTGCATCGAGGCGTTGAATTTCTGCTGCAACTCGCGGGCGACCAGTTTGATCACCTTCAAGTGCCCGAGGTAGTGATGGATGTTGTTGAACAGCAGATCGAGCAAGACATCCAGCGGCGTATTCAGCGGCTGGCGAGTGCCGAGGCCGTGCAGCGGTGTGTCGTCGGTGGCGATCACCAGCAATTGCCCCGGCGCGAACAGCAATCCGCAGGACGACACCTCAAATGCCAGCGTGCCGCCACCGGAATAGTTTTCCGGACGCTTCCAGATCAGGAACAGATGGTCGGGATGGAACTCGATGCGCGAGACCTCGTCCGGGTCCAGCGCTGACGCCAGTGCATGCTCATCGACCTTGAAATGACTGTGCAGCAAATCGCGCTCGGCAGCATCAGGGTTGCTGAACAGCATGACCTCGGCGTCCAGCCGCTCTACCCGCTGCAAAGCGCCGTGGCTCAGTGCAAAGCTGTTGATCATCGGCGCCTCACCAGGCCTGACCGCGACGTTTGAGTTCCAGACGGCGCACGAACTCTTCCAGCACCAGTGAATACAGATCGTCGTGCAAATAAGCGTCTTCGATGCCGGCGTCGAGGTTGGGGTTGTCGTTGACTTCGATCACCACGACTTTGTCGCCCGCCTGTTTCAAATCGACACCGTAAAGGCCGTCGCCGATCAGGTTGGCAGTCTTCACCGCCAGTTCCACCACCGCACGCGGCGCCTCGTGGATTGCCATCGTTCGGCATTCGCCGTTGACGTCCTGGCCTTTGGCCTTGTGGTTGTAGATTTGCCAGTGGCCCTTGGACATGAAGTATTGGCAGGCGAAGATCGGTTTGCGGTTGAGTACACCGATGCGCCAGTCGTATTCGGTGTAGAAAAACTCCTGGGCCAGCAGCAACACCGAGTGTTCGAACAGTTCGGCGGTGGCTTCGAGCAAAGCCTGCTGGCTTTCGACCTTGATCACGCCACGGGAAAAGCAACCGTCGGGAATTTTCAGCACCAGCGGAAAACCAAGGCGCTCGCCCACGCGCTCGAAGTCTTCGGGTCGCTCCTTGTAGAGGATCTCGGTGGCGGGCATGCCCAGTTGATGGCTGTTGAGCAGATCGGTCAGATAGACCTTGTTGGTGCAGCGCAAGATCGATGTCGGGTCATCCATCACCACCAGTCCTTCGCTCTCGGCTTTCTTGGCAAAGCGATAGGTGTGATTGTCGACGCTGGTGGTCTCACGGATCAGCAAGCCGTCGTACTCGGCCAGACGTGCGTAATCCTTGCGTTCAATCAGCTCAACATCAATGCCCATGGTTTTGCCGACCCGGACGAAATTTGCCAGTGCCTTGGCGTTGGACGGCGGCAAGGCTTCTTGCGGATCGTGCAGAATCGCCAGGTCGTAGCGCGCCACTTGCGGAGAACGCGGTACTCGCCAGACTTTACGGCTGAAACCGTCCAGCGCATTGGCGAATTGATCTTCCTGATCATCGCGCAACTTGTGCAAAGCGCCAGACTTTATCCCTTCGATGTGCCAGCCGTTAGTTCGACGAAACTCAACTAACAGAATCGGACAGGGAAATACTTCAAACAACTGCCGGGCCAGATCCTGTAAGGGCTCGATATGGGTTCGGCCAAAATACAGGGTCAGGGTAAAACCTTCGGTATCACTGTAGAGGTGATGACTGAGGGCTTTTTCCAGGGTTTTATCGAGATCATCCAGAGCCAGACCGTACAGTGATTTTTTCGTCAATTCGCTGATGGTGCGCACCGACGGAATCACCTTGTGCCCCCGCGCTTCGGCCAGCAACGAGCAGTAGTAGCCGTGGCCCAGGTACTTGTAGCTGCGGCACAGATTGATCACCTGCACGCGTTTTCCCGACTCGCTGTCACAGCTGTGTTCGAGGTATTCCTGGGCAGTCACGATGTCTTCGCTGGGGAAGTATGAAGCCCAGTCTTCCTTGCGCTCGACAATAATTACAACCTGGCTGGATGCTTTGATCGCCGAGTTTAAATAAGTTGCCGCCGGCAAACTTTGCTCGGATACTTCGCGCCAATGACCCTGTACCGCTGACATAGAGATTGATCCGTTGGAGAACAAGACCTTTTCTATTAAGCACGAAGTTTTTCGAAAGTCTCGTTTCGTTACGCAACTTTTACGGTGGTCATATGAAGGCTGTTTTTCGTTTGGCGGTAGTTGAAGACTTGCCGGCGCTGCTGGCACTGGAAATGCAATGTTTCACCACGGACCGGCTCACCAGCCGCAGCTTTCAGTGGATGATCACCCGCGCTCACGGCCGGTTGCTGGTGGCCGAGTCCAATGGACAATTGCTGGGTTACGCGCTGGTGTTGTTCCATCGCGGCACTTCACTCGCGCGGCTGTATTCCATCGCACTCGCCGTCGAGGCGCGCGGCACCGGCCTGAGCAAACAATTGCTGCAACGCATTGAGGCGCTGGCGCTCGAACACGACTGCGCGTATCTGCGCCTGGAGGTTCGCTTAGACAATCCCGCCGCGATTGCGCTGTATGAACGCAATGGCTACCGGCGCTTTGCACTGATTCACGATTACTACGAAGACCACGCGGATGCGCTGCGCTTGGAGAAACGCATTCTTCAGCACCGCGACTCGCGCAGCATCAAGGTGCCCTACTACCGGCAAACCACCGATTTCACTTGCGGCCCGGCGTGTCTCCTGATGGCCATGGCCGCGCTGCAATCAGAACGGTTACTGGAGCGACGTGAAGAACTGCAGGTCTGGCGTGAAGCAACCACGGTGTTCATGACCTCCGGCCATGGCGGTTGCAGCCCACAGGGATTGGCGTTGGCGGCATGGCGTCGTGGGTTCAAGGTGTGCCTGCAGTTGAGTCTGGCTGGGCCGTTGTTCCTCGACGGGGTGCGTGATGCGCATAAAAAAGACGTCATGCGTTTGGTACACGACGAGTTCACGGCGCAACTGCGGGAAACCGATGTCGAATGCATGATCGGTGCGGCGCTGGATCTGCCGCGCTTGCTGGCTGCCGGCGGGCAGCCACTGGTGTTGATCAGCAGCTATCGACTGACGCGCTCTAAATCGCCGCACTGGGTGGTCGTGACCGATTGCGACGAAGATTTCGTTTACCTGCACGACCCGGATGTCGATCACAGCCAGCATCGACAGCCCATGGATTGCCAGCATGTGCCGGTGAGCCATGGTGAGTTCGAGAAAATGTGCCGGTTTGGCCGGGGCAAATTGCGTGCTGCGGTGGTGTTGTATTCCCGCGAAACGTGAGCCTGCACATGTAGGAGCCGCCGCAGGCTGCGATCTTTTGATTCTGAAAAACAAGTCAAAAGATCGCAGCCTCGTTGCACTCGACAGCTCCTACAGGGGAATACCCGTCAAGGTGTGGGCTTCAGGCCGATCTTGTACAGCGAACCCTTCTCCTCATCGGTCAGCACATACAAATAACCATCCGGACCTTGCCGCACATCGCGAATCCGCTGATTCAGTTCACCGAGCAAGCGCTCCTCGTGCACAACCTTGTCGCCATCGAACTGCAAACGAATCAATTCCTGAGTCACCAAGGCTCCGATAAACGCATTGTGCTGCCACGGTTTGAAGCGATCGGCATCGTAGAACGCCATACCGGTGACGCCCGGCGACTTCTCCCAGACATGGTGCGGCGCGACCGTGCCTTCGGCGGTTTTACCCTGGGCTTCCGGGATCGGCTGCATCGAGTAATTGATGCCGTGGGTCGCCAGTGGCCAGCCGTAATTCTTGCCGCGTTCGATGATGTTCACCTCATCGCCACCGCGCGGGCCGTGTTCGTTCTCCCACAACGTACCGGTCCAAGGATTGAGTGCTGCGCCCTGCGGGTTGCGCAGGCCGTAGGCCCAGATCTCGGGACGAACGCCAGACTGACCAACAAAGGGGTTGTCATCCGGCACCTTGCCGTCCGGGTAGATGCGCACGACCTTGCCTTGCAACTTGTCGAGATCCTGCGCCGTTGGCCGGTCGTTGTTCTCACCCAGGGTGATGAACAGATAGCCGTCGCGGTCAAACACCAGCCGCGAACCGAAATGATTGCCGACCGAAAGTTTCGGTTCCTGACGGAAGATCACTTTGAAATCCTTCAGCGTCTTCAAGTCATCCGAAAGCCGACCACGCCCGACGGCGGTGCCGGCCTTGTCACCGGCACCACCGCCTTCGGCATACGACAGGTAGACCAGGCGATCCTCTTTGAAATCCGGCGACAGCACGACATCCAGCAACCCGCCCTGCCCTTTGGCCCAGACCTGTGGCACGCCGGAGATCGGCGCCGACAGTTTGCCGTCAGCGCCCACCACACGCAGATTGCCGGGACGCTCAGTGACCAGCATGCCTTGGCGATCCGGTAGAAACGCCAGTGCCCACGGATGCTCGAGCCCCGCGGAAATGGTCGTGACTTCGAGGGTGCCCTGTTCGCTTTGCAGCTCTTTAGGGGCGGCGGCGAATACCGGAGCGCTGATCAGCGCTCCGGCACACAGTGTGGCTAGAAGAGTTTTACGCAACATGCACGATTCCTTTTGTTCGTTTGCAATGGCCGGCAGAACCTCAGTCCTGCCGCTCAACGGTTGCTGTCTCCGCTGCGCGAAGGTGGATTGGGAATGAACGTGGGTGGTGTGCCCGGCACCGGGCGGATCGGCTGGCCGTTGCCAATGCCTCGGTTCTCGACCGTAGGCTGACGTGGCGTCGGCACAGTGTTCGGCCCCCGAATGGGCGGAGCGCTGGGCTGGGTGCCCTGCATACTGTTGGGGTTGGCCCGGCGGATCGGGCTGTTGTAGGGGTTGTTGCTGTTGCCGGTAGGGCTTTGCGCCAACAGGACGTCGGCATGAACCAGACCGCCACTGAGGGTCAGGACGACGATGCCAAGCAGAATTCGGTTCATGACGCTGCCTCTCGATGGGGCCGGGGATAGAGCCTTCGAGTCCACGCTACGCCGAGGGTTCGGATTTGTTAACCCACAAGCCTTAAACAACATGTAACACGACTTGACCGAGTCCCCGAAACCCCGTGCATTCCGGGGAAACTTTCAGTCACAGCCACAGGTCATCCGATCATCACTCGGAGAACTCACCATGGCTCGGGCAATCTGGAAAGGCGCAATCAGTTTCGGACTGGTGCACATCCCTGTCGCACTGGTCTCGGCGACGTCGTCGCAGGGCGTCGATTTCGATTGGCTAGACAGCCGCAGCATGGATCCCGTCGGTTATAAACGGGTCAACAAGGTCACCGGCAAGGAAGTCACCAAGGAGCACATCGTCAAAGGCGTGGCCTATGAAAAAGGCCGCTATGTGGTGCTCAGCGAAGAAGAAATCCGCTCGGCGCACCCGGTTTCAACGCAGACCATCGACATCTTTTCCTTTGTCGACGCCGAGCAGATTCCCTTGCAAAACATCGACACGCCTTACTACCTGGCGCCGGACAAGCGTGGCGGCAAGGTCTACGCGTTGCTGCGCGAAACCCTGAGTAAAACCAACAAGGTCGCCCTCGCCCGCGTGGTCCTGCATACGCGCCAATACCTGGCGGCATTGATGCCGCTGGATTCTGCCTTGGTGCTGGTGAAGTTACGCTGGCCACAAGAAGTACGCAGCCTCGATGAACTGGAACTGGGCAGCGAAGTGACCAAACCGCAGTTGGCCAAGGGTGAGCTGGACATGGCCAAACGGCTGGTGCAGGACATGAGCGCGGACTGGAAGCCCGAGGATTACAAGGATGAGTTCGAAGACAAGATCATGGCCCTGGTCGAGAAAAAGGCCCATGAAGGCAAGATCGAGGATGTCGAAACGGTGGGTGGCGAGGAAGAACGCAAAACTGCTGATGTGATCGACTTGACCGAGCTGCTCAAACGCAGTCTGGGCGGGAAAGCGCCGGCGAAGCCAAAAGCGAAGGCCGCCACCAAGGCTGCGCCAGCCAAGAGGACAAAGAAGGCCTCTGGTGAATGACAATCCAAGGATCGTCAGGCAACTGACAGGTTGTATTTGAGAGAGTCATCGCTAGCAGGCTAGCTCCCACAGGGTTCTGAGTCGAATGCAAAAATTGCTATCACTCAAGACTAAAGTGGGAGCGAGCCTGCTCGCGAAGGGGCCTGCCAAACCAATGCAAAAATTCAGATCAGAATGAAGATCGCCAGCAAACCACCGAAGATCGCCCACTTTTCCATGTAGTAACGCTTGCGATTGCGTTTTTTCAGCTCTTTACCACGCAGGCGAATCTTGTAGATCCGGGTAAACAAACGGTTGATCCCGCCAGTACGGTCGCCAGCATCGTTCGGTGCACCTGCCGCCGACATAACGGTACGGCTGAACCAGGCGTTGAACGCTGAGGCCCAGCGGTACTTCATCGGCCGCTCGATGTCGCAGAACAGGATGATGCGGTTCTTGTCAGTGGTGTTTTCGGCGTAATGAATAAACGTCTCGTCGAACATCACCGCTTCGCCGTCACGCCAGTGGTAGCTCTCACCATCGACGTTGATATAGCAGCCAGCGTCGTTCGGTGTGTCCAGGCCCAGGTGATAACGATAGGAGCCCGCATAGGGATCACGATGACGCACCAGCTTCGAACCCGGTGGCAGCTCGGCAAACATCGCGGCCTTGATCGAACCGATGTTCTGCACCAGCTCGGTGGTGCGCGGGCACAGTTTCATGGCCGACGGATGGCTCTCGCCGTACCACTTAAGGTAGAAACGCTTCCAGCCACTCTTGAAGAAGGAGTTGAAGCCAACATCGTCGTACTGGTTAGAGCGCTTGATCTCGCCGGCACGCAGCAGATTTTGCCCTTCCTCGCGGATTTCCTCCCAGTGCGCCTGTAGCGGGCTCAAGTCGGGAAAATCAGCCGGGTCGAGGTAAGGCTTGTTCGGCTTTTTCGAGAACAGATACAAGAAGCAGTTGATCGGCGCGAGGAACGTCGAATGGTCGCTGAGCTGTCGGCCCAGTTTGTGGCGCACACGGCCACGAAGATGAACGTATGCAATTGAAATGACATAAATAGCGGCAATGATGAGTTTCACGGAAATCGTCACACGTCAGAAGTGAACAAACTGCGCGCCGGCGGCCTGAAGCCCCGCGTCTTATGCAGTGGTCTGAATACACATGGCACGTCCTTGGCCCGCGCCGTTACCGGACGCTCGGTGAAAGGTGGCATTTTAGCCACAGTTTGTAACCGATAGTGAACCTTCATCTGTGAAAAACTGTCCCGCGATCATGCCAATCGGCGATCGTGGCGTCTTCGCCCTATCGTTTAAAGAGCCAGACCAGTACAATCGCCGCCAAACTTTACGCGCCCCCTTGGTTGATGTCGGGATTCTCCCGCTTCAGCGCACTTTGACTCGGGCCGAGCGCTCCAGCCGCACCTCGCTTTTTAAGAATGCTTCGCAGGAATAACTCTTGATTTCTACAGCTAACATCACGATGCAGTTCGGCGCCAAGCCGCTCTTCGAAAACGTTTCGGTCAAATTCGGCGCGGGCAATCGCTACGGCCTGATCGGCGCCAACGGTTGCGGCAAGTCGACCTTCATGAAAATCCTCGGCGGTGACCTCGACCCGTCCGGTGGTCAGGTCATGCTCGAGCCGAACGTGCGTCTGGGTAAATTGCGCCAGGACCAGTTCGCCTACGAAGAATTCACCGTGATCGACACCGTGATCATGGGTCACGAAGAGCTGTGGAAGGTCAAGGCCGAGCGCGATCGCATCTACTCGCTGCCGGAAATGAGCGAAGAAGACGGCATGGCCGTGGCCGAGCTGGAAACCGAATTCGCCGAAATGGACGGCTACACCGCCGAATCCCGTGCCGGTGAACTGTTGCTGGGCCTGGGTATCGGCATCGAGCAGCACTTCGGCCCGATGAGCGAAGTTTCGCCGGGCTGGAAACTGCGCGTGTTGCTGGCGCAGGCACTGTTCTCCGATCCGGAAGTGCTGTTGCTCGACGAACCGACCAACCACCTGGACATCAACACCATTCGCTGGCTGGAAAACGTGCTGACCCAGCGCAACAGCCTGATGATCATCATCTCCCACGACCGTCACTTCCTGAACAGCGTGTGCACGCACATGGCTGACCTGGATTACGGCGAGCTGCGTCTGTTCCCGGGCAACTACGACGAGTACATGACCGTGGCGACCCAGTCGCGCGAGCAACTGCTGTCGGACAACGCCAAGAAGAAAGCGCAGATTTCCGAGCTGCAATCGTTCGTCAGCCGCTTCTCGGCCAACGCCTCGAAAGCCAAGCAGGCCACTTCCCGCGCCAAGGCGATCGACAAGATCCAGCTGGCCGAGGTCAAGCCTTCGAGCCGCGTGAGCCCGTTCATCCGCTTCGATCAGAACAAGAAGCTGCACCGCCAGGCGGTCATCGTCGAGAAAATGGCCAAAGGCTTCGACGGCAAACCACTGTTCAAAGACTTCAGCTTCCAGGTTGAAGCCGGCGAGCGCGTGGCGATCATCGGCCCGAACGGTATCGGTAAAACCACCCTGCTGCGCACCCTGGTCAACGAACTGACCCCGGACGCCGGCGCCATCAAGTGGACCGACGCCGCGGAACTGGGCTACTACGCTCAGGACCACGCGCACGACTTCGAAGACGACGTTACCCTGTTCGACTGGATGGGTCAGTGGACTCAGGGCGAGCAGATGATTCGCGGTACCTTGGGCCGCATGCTGTTCTCCAACGACGAGATCCTCAAGTCGGTCAAAGTGATTTCCGGTGGTGAGCAAGGTCGCATGCTGTTCGGCAAGCTGATCCTGCAAAAGCCGAACGTGCTGATCATGGACGAACCGACCAACCACTTGGACATGGAATCGATCGAGGCGCTGAACCTGGCGCTGGAAAACTACCCGGGCACGCTGATCTTCGTCAGCCACGACCGTGAGTTCGTATCGTCCCTGGCCACGCGCATCATCGAGCTGAGCCCGGATGGCGTGACTGACTTCAGCGGCACTTACGATGACTACCTGCGTAGTCAGGGTGTTGTGTTCTAAACAGCAGCTTCTAGTGTTGAGCTGCTAGCTTCAAGCTAAAGCCCTGTCCATGTGACGGGGCTTTTTGCATTTCAGGGTGAGGGATTTGCTGGTGCGGATACCTTCGCGAGCAGGCTCGCTCCCACAAGGGGAATGCATTCCAAGGGTGGGAGCGAGCCTGCTCGCGAAGGGGCCATCAGCAGCTACATCAATCCTCAGGGAAAATAGTTAGCCTGCTTTCTTTTGTATGACGCTCAAGCCATGATGCGAACTCTCCCTCCGCCGCCCGCGAACGAGTCCTCATGTCTGCGCAGCAACTGCCACCGCAAAGCTCCATGGCGATCACCCTGCAGATCGTCTCCATCGTTTTCTACACCTTTATTGCGTTCCTCTGCATCGGTTTGCCGATCGCAGTGTTGCCCGGTTATGTGCACGAACAATTGGGTTTCAGCGCGGTCATCGCCGGGCTGGTGATTGGCTCGCAATATCTGGCCACCCTGCTCAGCCGGCCGATGGCCGGGCGCATGTCGGATACGCTCGGCACCAAACGGGCGATCATTTATGGCTTGTGGGGGATTGTCCTCAGCGGCTTGCTGACGCTGGTCTCTACGCTGCTACAGGACTTTGCGCTGACCAGCCTGATCATCTTGATTATCGGGCGTTTGCTGCTCGGCATCGCGCAAGGGCTGATTGGCGTTGGCACGATCAGTTGGTGCATGGGCCAGGTCGGCGTCGAACACACCGCAAAATCCATTGGCTGGAACGGCATCGCTTCCTATGGCGCGATTGCCATTGGTGCGCCGCTGGGTGTGATAATGGTCGCCGATTACGGTTTCACCAGCCTCGGCATCGCGCTAGCGGTCCTTGCGGCCGGCGCACTGCTGCTGATCCGCAATAAACCGTCGGTGCCGGTGATCCGTGGCGAGCGGCTACCGTTCTGGGCCGTGTTCGGGCGGATCGCGCCGTATGGCGCCAGCCTGACCCTCGCCTCGATCGGCTACGGCACGCTGACCACGTTTATCACCCTTTATTACCTTAATCGCGGCTGGAGCGGCGCGGCGTATTGCCTGACAGTGTTCGGCGTATGTTTCATTCTGTCGCGGCTGCTGTTTATTTCGGCGATCAGCCGTTTCGGCGGCTTCAAATCGGCGATCGCCTGCATGACCATCGAAACCGCCGGGCTGCTGATGTTGTGGCTGGCACCGTCCACCGCTTTCGCTTTGATCGGCGCGGGACTGGCGGGGTTTGGCCTGTCGCTGGTGTACCCGGCGCTGGGCGTTGAGGCGATCAAGCAGGTGCCCAGTTCCAGTCGCGGTTCGGGCTTGGGCGCTTACGCGGTGTTCTTCGATCTGGCGCTGGCGATTGCCGGGCCGCTGATGGGCGCGGTGGCGTTGAATCTGGGGTATTCGTGGATATTCTTCAGTGCGGCGCTGTTGTCGGTGATCGGGCTGGGCCTGACTTTGTTGCTCCAGCGCCGGGCAACGACCTGAATCAGCGACGCAAAACCAATGTGGGAGCGAGCCTGCTCGCGAAGGCGTAGTGTCAGTCGATATATGTGCTGACTGATTCACCGCTTTCGCGAGCAGGCTCGCTCCCACAAGGGTTCTGCACCTGACTATTGATCCGCGGTTTGCATGCCGGCCCGGGTCGGTTTGCCCAGCGTGTGCGAGAAGAAGCGCCCGGCTTCAGAGATCAGATTGCGATGGATATCCTCGCGATCCACCCCATCAGCATCGGTACACAGCGCCGGCATCGCGCGAATCTGCTCTTCATTACACGGCGCCATAAAAACGAAGTGCCCTGCCCCGGCCAGCAGCTTGAAATCCGGCGCTGTCGGCAGTTTGCGCGCCAGCGCGGCAGCGTTCTTGTCGAAGGCCACCAGTTTGTCGCCGTCGCCGCTGTAGAGCAGCACCGGCACATGCACATCAGCCAGGGTGTGACGGCCGAACTTCAGGCTCAGCGGCGCCATCAGCAGCAACGCATGCACGCGCGGATCGGCCACCGGTTGCAGGTCATCGCGATCGACGATCAATTCACCCTGCGTATTGCAGGCGTCACGATCATCCGGACGTTCCTGGCAATAACGACGCAGGCGATCGAGGTCCGGTTGCGCCCCGGACAGAATCAACGCCGTCTCGCCGCCCGCCGAATAACCGATCACGCCCACCTGTTCGGCATTGACGTACGGCGCGAGCATGCGGTCGCCGAGGGTTGCAGTGATCGCTTCGGAAATCTGGATCGGCCGCCCGTACAGATTGCTCAGGGTACCGAGTCGGCTGTGGTCTTTGGAGTTGTCACCGGGGTGAATCACCGCCACCACGACAAAGCCTTTGCGTGCCAGCGAGGTGGCAAGGTCGTGCAGCGCCAGGGGCGTGCCGGTGTTGCCGTGGGAGAGCATCAACATCGGAAAGCGGCCGATGGCGACTTTGGTGTCTTCGCCGGCCTCGACTGAGTAGCCCTCGAGCAGGCTCATGTGTTCGCGATCGCTGGAGGGATAAAACGCGATGGCGCGCATCGGTTGCAGATCCAGAGGGTCGAGGAAGGTCATCTCGTGATAACCGACGCTCCACACAGGGTGTCGCCCAGGCGCAGCATGCACTGTGTTAAGGCTGCCAAGCAGGCAAATCAGTAACGTTGCACAAAGACGCATCATGGGATGCCCCACCCTGTTGTTACTCAATCGAAAGATCCGTTGCGTGGCGGGCCAGAACCACCGGGGATTCGGTGTTTCGGTACGACATTGCACTCAGATGCTGATTGTCTGACTGCATAACCCGGGCCAGATTATGTAACAGTCAGAAACAAAAAACTCCGTATTCGCCCCTTGCGGAACCAGAATACAGAGTTTTTCGGGTGTTACCTGAACATCAGCTGTTCTTTACGCAAGCCTTACGCCGCGGCGAACAATTGCTCGCTGATTTTTGCTTGCGCAGCGGTCATCGCGTTGTTGCGCACTTCTTCGCCATACGCCAGACCTTCGGCGCGGACGATTTCGATGTCGGTGATGCCGAGGAAGCCCAGAACCAGCTTCAGGTATTCTTCGTGAGCGATGCCGCTGGCCTGACCGGCATGGATACCGCCGGAGGTCGAAACGATCACCACTTTCTTGCCACCGCACAGGCCTTCAGGGCCGGCTTCGGTATAACGGAAGGTCTGACCGGCAACCGCAACGCGATCGATCCACGCCTTGAGTTGAGTCGGTACGGTGAAGTTGTACATCGGCGCTGCAATCACTACGGCGTCGGCAGCAATGAACTCGGCCAGGGTCGAAGCGCTCAGTTCGGCTTCGTGCTGTTGTGCGGCGTTGCGCAGTTCAGCGGTGGTACCGGCGGCGACCAGTGTGGTCGACGAGAAGTGGCTGATGGCGTCGGCGGCCAGGTCGCGGTAGGTCACGACAGCGTTTGGCTCGGCGGTTTGCCAGGCTTTGACGACTTCGCTGCTCAACTGACGGGAAGCCGAGTTGTCGCCCAGAATGCTCGAATCGATATGCAGCAGTTTCATGTGGAATCTCCTGGAATGAATCGCCGATGGCGACGGAATGGAGACAATCCTACGCAAGAAACCAATGGATGATTAGCCGCCTGAAATGCGATAGTTTGTCCCATTGATAGAACAGTGGATTTCCCTATGCAAGACCTCAACGATCTTTACTATTTCGCCAAAGTCGTCGAGGCCGGCGGGTTCGCGGCGGCCGGGCGCTTGCTGGGCATTCCCAAGTCACGACTGTCACGGCGCATAGCCGAACTGGAAGAACGCCTCGGCGCGCGTTTGCTGCAACGCACCACCCGACAACTCAACCTCACGGCGGTGGGTGAACGCTATCTGCGTCACTGTCAGGCGATGTTGCTGGAAGCAGAAATGGCCGATGAGGCCGTGGCGAGCATGTCCAGCGAGCCGCGCGGCCGTTTGCGGGTCTCCTGCCCCACCGGTCTGGCCCGGGAAATGTTGCCGTGGGTCATCAGCGAATTTTTAGGCAAATTTCCGCAGGTGCAACTGGAAGTGGTATTGCTCAATCGCCGGGTCGATCTGGTCGGCGAAGGTTTTGATGTCGCGCTGCGTGTGCGCGAGCACGGTGACGAAGATCCGTTGTTGGTGACCCGGCGTTTGCGCCAGGCGCAAATGGTCGTGGTGGCCAGTCCGGCATTTATCGATGGGCAAACGATCAACCATCCGCAAGACCTCAAAAGCCTGCCCGTGCTCGGCGCGCTGGAGGCGGATCGCATGGTGCATGTGCGCTTGCTCGATCAGCAGGGCCATAGCTTTGAACTGAACATGGAAGCGCGCCTGGGCATCGATGACTTTATTGTGCGCAAAGCCTGCGTGCTGGCGGGTCAGGGTTTTACTTTGCTGCCGATGATGTACTGCGAAGAGGAACTGAGAAACGGCACCTTGGTGCAATTGCTGCCAGAGTGGTCGCTGCCCGGCGGCTGGCTGCAAGCGGTGTATCCGCATCGGCGCGGGGTGATGCCGGCGGTGCGCGCGTGGATCGATCATCTGGTCGAGTCGTTCAATGCCTGTGGGGAGCGGTTGTTATGAGCAAGGGAAAGATGAGCGAAGCCGATGTCGCGGCGTTCTGCCTGGCATTGCCGGGCGCTCGGGAAGATTACAAATGGGGTGGCGTGCGGGTGTTTTCGATTGCCGGCAACAAGATGTTTGCCTTGCAGGGACTGCGCGGTGATTCGCTGGCATTCAAGGTCGACAAGGATCTGTTTCTCGGCCATTGCGACCGCCCGGGGATTCACCCTGCGCCGTATCTGGCGCGGGCGCAGTGGATCATCATGCACCCGCCCTACCCGCTGGGTGCTGAGGAGTTACGCGGGTTGTTGCAGCGCTCGCACCAGTTGGTGGTGAGCAAGTTGCCGAAAAAGACCCAGGTGGGATTATTGCTCTAACCCCAATCCCCCCTGTGGGAGCGAGCCTGCTCGCGAAAGCGGACTTTCATTCAACGATGATGTTGTCTGACACGGCCTCTTCGCGAGCAGGCTCACTCCCACATTGGTTTTTTGCAGTTCTTTAGAACAGCGTCAGCAGATTCGAGCCAAGAAACAACTGGTCGATCCAGAACACTTGGTGCAGCACGACAATCACCCAGAACAGAATCTGAAACGACACCTTGCGCGTCTTGTGCCGGAACACTTGCTGGGCGATCAACGCGCCCGGCCAGCCGCCCGCCAGCTCTACGGCATGCAGGATGTTCTCCGGTGTACGCCAGGCAGCCGTCTGCGCCTTGCGCTTATCGGCCCAATACATGAAGAACGCCAGCACACTGACGATCCCGTAAGCGGCCAGCGGCACCAGCGAAATCCCGCGCAGCCACATCGACAACGAGCCGAACAGCGGCAGCGCGCAGACGATCAGCAGAACCAGCAGTTTCAATTTCAGGTGCTGAATGTTGCCGCCCGAAGGTCGCCCTTCGGGCCGGCGTGCGCGGGAATCACTCATGGTTTGGCCGCCGCCCAGTCGATCCAGCCAAACTGCCACGTCGCCAGAATCACCAGACCAAACACGATCCGATACCAGGCGAACGCCGCGTAGCTGTGGCTGGCGATGAACTTGAGCAAGCCGCGCACGGCGATCATGGCGAAGATGAACGCCGTGACAAAACCGATGGCGAACACCGGGAAGTCTGCCGGTACAAACAGATCGCGGTACTTGTAGCCCGAGTAAACCGCCGCACCGACCATGGTCGGCATGGCGAGGAAGAACGAAAACTCGGTGGCGGTCTTGCGCGACAGGCCGAACAGCAACCCGCCAATGATCGTCGAGCCAGAGCGCGAGGTGCCAGGAATCATCGCCAGACACTGGGCGAAGCCGACTTTCAAGGCATCTTTCCAGGTGATTTCGTCGACCGTCTCAGCGTGCACTTCATGCTGACGCTTTTCCGCCCACAACATGATAATGCCGCCCACCACCAGTGCTGTCGCAACGGTAATCGGGTTGAACAGGTATTCGTGGATCAGGTCGGCGAAGATCACGCCCAGCACCACAGCGGGCAGAAACGCGATCAGCAGGTTGGCGGTAAAACGCCGTGCGCTTGGCTGGGTCGGCAAACCGATGACCACATCGAAGATCTTGCGTCGAAACTCCCAGACCACCGCAAGAATCGCGCCGAGCTGGATGATGATATTGAACGCCATGGCTCGTTCGCCGCCGAATTCGAGCAAGTCGGCAACAATGATCTGGTGTCCGGTACTGGAAATGGGCAAAAACTCCGTCAGCCCTTCTACAACTCCTAGTATCAGTGCCTGCAAGGCCGTCCAAAGATCCATCAATCCCCCAAAGAGCGATGCGCGCCGGCATGCCCCGATAGTATTTTTTTACGTTCACTGCGATCAGCGTAGCTGGTTGTGGCTGTACCGATTCCGCGCGCACAGGATCCACACGAAACGGTCAAAATTCCGTGAAATATCAATTTGGATTCAGGTTTTCACGCGCGGGGCCGAAATCCTAACAGACAAGCCTTAATAGCGCTGCCGCGTTATACGACTTGGGTCGCGTATGCCCGCTCACGAAATCGTGGTTGGATGCTGGCGGTCGTTTATTACAAGAAAAAGAATCCGGAGTGACAGCGTTATGAACAGCTTGCGCAGTGTGTCGATCAGCCGACGCTTGTGGCTCATCTTGATTGTGGCGGTGGTCATGTTGCTGACCTTGGGCGTGTTGATGCTCAAGCAGATCCACGACGACCTGTATCACGCCAAGGCCCAGAAAACCCAGCACGTGGTACAGACGGCCAGCGGCCTGCTGACCTATTACCACGACCTCGAAACCGCCGGCACTTTGAGCAAAGACGCGGCGCAGAAGCAGGCGCTGACGGCGATTCGCGGCCTGCGCTACGACCAGAGCGATTATTTCTGGATCAACGACCTCACGCCCGTGATGGTCATGCACCCGACCAATCCGAAACTCGAAGGCCAGAACCTCTCGGCGATCCGCGATCCGGACGGCTTTGCGGTGTTCAACGAAATGGTTGCCATCGCCAAGGCCAAAGGTGCCGGCATGGTCGACTACCGTTGGCCGAAACCCGGCGCCAGTGAGCCGGTGGCCAAGACTTCCTACGTCAAACTGTTCGAACCTTGGGGCTGGGTGCTTGGCTCCGGGGTTTATGTCGATGATGTGCAGGCGGAATTCCAGGGCCAAATGATCAAGGCTTCGGTCATCGGCTTGGCGATTGCGCTGATCATGGCGCTGCTGGTGATCCTGATCGCACGCAGCATTGTGCGTCCGCTGCAAGAAACCGTGAACGCCATGGCCAACATTGCCAGTGGTGAAAGCGACCTGACCCGCAGTCTCGATACCCATGGCAAGGATGAAGTCACCGAGCTTGCGCATCACTTCAACGCCTTCACCGCCAAACTGCGACGGGTGATCGGCGATTTGCAGGTGTCGGCCAGCGCCTTGGGTCAATCGTCCAGTGAACTGGGCAACGACGCCTCGCAGGCCCAGCAACGCAGCCAGCAGCAATCGCAGCAGATGGAACTGGTGGCCACGGCGATCAACGAAGTGACCTATGGCGTGCAAGATGTGGCGAAGAACGCCGAGCATGCCGCCGCCGAAATGCGTGACGCCGAAGCGCAGGCGCAACAGGGCCAGATCAACATCGACGGCAGCTTGCAGCAGATCGACAAGCTGTCCGGCACCATCGATCAAGCGGTTGAAGTGATTCGCACCCTGGCGGCCGAAAGCACCCAGATCGGTAGCGTGCTGGAAGTGATCCGCTCGATTGCCGAACAGACCAACCTGCTCGCACTCAACGCCGCGATTGAAGCCGCCCGTGCCGGTGAACAAGGTCGGGGGTTTGCCGTAGTCGCGGATGAAGTGCGCTTGTTGGCGCAGCGCACGCAGAAGTCGACAGCGGAAATCCAGTCGATGATCGAGCGCCTGCAGAACCATTCCGAGGCGGCCGTGAAGGTGATCGGTGACAGCAGCAAGGCGTCGCAATTGACCATTGAACAAGCCGGGCTGGCCGGTGCCAGTCTGAATGCCATCGGCCAGGCGCTGCGCAATCTCAATGGCCTGAATGCGTCGATTGCCAGCGCTACGTTGCAGCAGGCGCATGTGGTCGAGGACATCAATCAGAACGTGACGCAGGCTGCTGGCCTCTCGCACAGCACGGCGATCGCGGCCGAGCAGTCGAGTGCCGCCAGCCTGCGCCTCGGCCAGTTGAGCGAACAACTCAACGCCCTCCTGCGCCAGTTCCGCGTCTGACCCGTGTAACTCTGGTGAGCCCACCCCTCACCCCAGCCCTCTCCCCGAGGAGAGGGGGCCGACCGAGGTGTCTCAAGCTATACGTCGACCTGAAAAATCGAGTCGATTATGGATTCAACGCAGAAAGACCAGGTCGGCGTATCTCGAACATCCAACTTGGTCAGTCCCCTCTCCCTCCGGGAGAGGGTTAGGGTGAGGGGTTTGGCCCAATGCAGTACAATCCGCCCCCTCCTCAATTTCCCCCAAGGAACCCCCATGTCCGGGCTTGAACTGTTTGCCGCCGCCCTTGGCGTGATCGCCGTGTGGCTGACGGCCAAACAGAATCCGTGGTGCTGGCCGATCGGGCTGATCATGGTGCTGCTCTACAGCTGGATCTTCTTCGAAGTGAAGCTGTACTCGGACATGTTGCTGCAAGTGATTTACGCCGCATTGCAAGTCTATGGCTGGTGGCAATGGACTCGCGCCGGGACGATGCATGACGGCCGCGAGGTCACCCGCCTCGATCAACGCTCTATCCTGATCGGCCTCGGTGCTGGCGCGGTCGGCAGCCTGCTGCTCGGCGCGGCCATGGCCCACTGGACCGACGCCGCGCAACCGTGGCTCGATGCCGCGCTCACCGGTTTCAGCCTGGTTGCGCAACTGTGGATGGCGCAGAAACGCCTGCAATGCTGGGCGTTGTGGTTTGTGCTCGATGTGATCTTTGTCGGCTTGTTCATCTATAAAGGGCTGTACCTGACCGCTGCGCTGTACGGTCTGTTCACTCTGCTGGCCATTCAAGGCTTTCGCGAATGGCGCGCTGACCCGGCGTTGCGCACATGAAGGTCGTGGTGCTGACCGGGCCTGAATCCACCGGCAAGAGCTGGCTGGCGGCGGGCCTGCAACAACGCTTTGGCGGTGTGCGCGTGGATGAATACGTGCGTCGGTTTATCGAACACAATCCCCGCGATACGTGCCTTGCCGACATCCCTGATATCGCTCGGGGCCAGTTGCAACGGGAAGATGAAGCGCGGGCGCAACAGCCGTCGTTGCTGATTCTCGACACCCATTTGTTGAGCAACATGCTGTGGAGCCAGACGCTGTTCGGTGACTGCCCGGACTGGTTGGCATCCGAGTTGCTGACCCGGCATTACGACCTGCACCTTCTCTTGTCCCCGGAACAGGTCGACTGGACCGATGACGGTCAGCGCTGTCAACCGGATCTGGACGAGCGTCTGGCGTTTTACCAGTCCACGCAAAACTGGCTGGAAACCCACCATCAGCGCTTTCTGATCATTCAGGGCAATTGGGCCGAACGCCAACGACAGGCTTTTGCCGCCGTCGAGCAACTGCTGGCGGAGTGACCCGGCCAACGGGTCAGTTTCCCCAATGATCCCCCCTGTTTTGGGGGCAAAGTGTCCGATCCTGAAACACTCCGTGAGGTGCAAAGTGCCCGTCTCAGCACTGTTCACTGTTTTGTCATCGCCGTTGTTTCACGGTTGAAACACATCGTCGCAAACCCTCGTTCCAGAGCTTTGTTCAGCCAATAGACAGGTCGGCGCGCTCACGCGTGTATCAATCCTGAAACAGTGTGTGTATCAGCTGCGCGGCTGATTTTTGCAAGCATCTGAAACCAAACAACATTTAAAAAGCGGCACAGCTTTCGCTCTCTCCTTCACAACGCTGACTCGGGCCAGCCCACTGAAGAAGGAATTGCAGCCGTGGGGAATATCCAAAAAGGTTTGACCTGCCTTCTGCTGATCGGATCAGCAGCCAGCACATTGCTCAGTTTCAATGTCCACGCAGAAGGCAATGGCGTCATCGTCCTCAACCGCGATGTCCAGCCGATCCCGATTGGTCGCAATGGCGGCAAAGACCCCTACCCGACCACCGTCAATGCCAATCCGTCAGCACGCATCAACTCCACCATGAACAGCACCGAATTGAGCGACGGCGACTTCGCCGGTGTCGCCAGCGGCAGCGCGTTCCGCACCGTCAACAATGTCCAGGCCGGCAGCAATCTGCCAGGCCTCAATACCGTCACCAATCCCAATGGTATGCCCGGCATGAGCGCAGGACACGGCGGCGGTTCCGGTGGCGCGATTTCCGGCACGATCAACCGCGCCATGAGTTCCGGCCTTGCGCCATTGACCCGCATGGCCGGAGGCCAATGAGATGAATCGTTCACTCCTTCTGCTTGCCCTGCTCGGTTGCACCACTGCCATGGCTGCTGAACCTGGTTCAGTGAACAAGGCCAACATTCAAGATTCCGGGGTTCAGTACCGCGGCAATTTCAACGTCAACCAGGCGGCTGGCGATCAAATGCAACAAGCCAACGTCAAGGCCGTGGCGATCGGCACCGAATCCCACGCCACTACCAGCGTCCTGCAGAAAATCGATACACCTGCCTCGCGCTCGATGGACGCCAGCGCAACCATCGGCGGCACCTCTTTCAGCAATGGCAACGGGATCCTGGGCGTGAACCAGGGTGCCGGGGCCAACAACCAGATGGCCAATGTGACGCGCGTCAGCATCAGTGCTGCCCCGCAGAGCGTTGACGACAGTGCCCTTTCGCAACAGAACGTGGCGCTTTTACCGAGCTCAGGAGCAACTGGTACCTCACCCGGCAGTCGCCAGGTCACGACAAGTGATCAGGCCTTCACCGGCAGCCGCGGGGTAATCCAGGTGAACCAGAGTGCCGGGGTGGGGAACCGAATGGCTAACACCCTGAGCATCCGGGTCGCTGACTGACCCAAACAACAAAAGCAGTGCAATTAGAAAGTACCAACACTTAACCAACTAATAAGCACGATGGAGAAACACCATGAAACCTACAATGGCTCTCAAACCACTGGTTTTCGCACTTGCAGCAGTGATGGCAATCGCAGCACAGGCAGGCGGTCGTGATGACGATCATGGTAATGGTCACGGTAATGGTCACGGTAACGGCCATGGTAATAACCAGCCTAAAGGCCCAACCCTGGAACAACTGCTGCAAATCACCGCAGGCGCTGGTGCCGCTGTGCTTGACGTGCAAGACAGCGACGGCAACGTGGTGAAAAACCAGGGCACTCTGAACAACGCTAATGCCAGTGATTCGCTCAACGGTTCCAACGGCAACATGGGCGCCAACGTTGCAGCCGGCGACGGCAACCAGCAGGACAACGCTGCTGCGCTGGCCACAGCTGACGAAAGCTTCATCTTCGGTAACGCTGTTGCTGCTTCGAGTGCAACTCAAGTCAACAACAACAACTATGTGAAAAACTCGTCCACCTTCAACAACGCTACGCTCAACAACGCAGGCAACAATGGTTCCGGCAACATCGGCATCAACGTCACTGCCGGCAACTTCAACCAGCAGAAAAACAACCTGGCGATCGCCGTATCCGGTGGCCGCGTAGCTCAGGCTGCTGCTTCTGCCAACCAGTCTTCCACTGGCCTGGTTGTAGAAAACAAAGGCGTGCAGGCCTACAAAACCGACACCCTCACCGGCACTTATGCCGCTGCTGGCGTGTTCAAAGCCAAAGGCACTGCAACCATCGAAGATGATGACCACCACGGCGGTTATGGCAATCGTGGCGGCGGCCACGGCGGCAACGATGACCAGAAAGCCAAGTTCGAAGCCGTGGGTACCTTTGGCCTCGCTGGCGTAACCACTCAGCAAGTGATGACCAAAGACGGCTGGAAAGCCCCTGTGGTCAACAATGCCAACATGACCAACTCGATGAACAACTTCTCCGGCAACGGCGGAGCCAACGTCTCGGCGGGTGTGGGCAACCAACAAAGCAACTCGCTGTCCATCGCTGCTGGCTGCAGAGCCTGCCTGTAATCGCGATCGAACGAAAGCCCCGGAAACGGGGCTTTTCCTCAGTCCGCAAAGGCGTATCGATCATGCGTAAGACTGCCCTCCTCGCTCTGCTTTTCGTCTGTGGCCTGACTCAGGCCGGTCAGATGCCCGTGGCTGCCCTGCCGGGTGGCACGCTCGTCTACAAAAACGTGCAGAGCATCCGTGAGCGCAAGTTTGCCGACATCGTCGAACAGAAAACCGATTTCAGCTGCGGCGCTGCTGCACTGGCAACGGTATTACGCCAGGCCTATTGGCTCGACGTCGATGAGGAGCACATCATCAAAGGCATGCTGGTCAACGCTGACCAGGACCTTGTTCGTACTCAAGGTTTTTCCATGCTCGACATGAAACGCTACATAGAAAGCATCGGCATGCGCGCCAGGGGTTACAAGATTCCACCGGAAAAGCTCGAAGCGGTAACGATCCCGGTGGTGGTACTGATGGAAATTCGCGGCTACAAGCATTTCGTCGTGTTGCAGCGTTCGGACAAGGACTGGGTTTACATCGGAGACCCGGTGCTCGGCCATAAACGCTACAAACATGATGACTTTGTCAAAGGTTGGAACGGCATTGTCTTCGCCATCGTCGGTCCCGGATATGACAAGGCCAACGCCTTGCGCAGCCCTCCGGTGCCCTTGACGGCCAAGAACAAGCTGGATGGTTTCAACCCGGTCAAAGATGCTGAATTGATGGATTTCGGGTTCATTCAGAGCGACTTCTTTTAATCGCCGATTATAGAAAATGGGACTGGATGTCCCGGGAGCAGCAGATGAAAACCTCATACTGGCTGGCCGCCGCCTGCCTGGCAGCGAGTGCGTCAGGCTATGCCAATGCAGGATTCAAACCCATAGAAATCAAGGACCAGGAGCTCGCCGAGCTGCGTGGTCGTTATGTCATGCCGGGGCGGATTATCAGCTTCGGCATTGTCATGAGCAGTACCTGGCGCAACGCCAGCGGAGACCTGATCGGAGCGTCTGCCTCGATGCAGGTGCAACAGGCCACAATCAAACCAGAATTCTACGTTTCGACCATCAAGGAGATGGGCAACGGCAGTACGCCGGAACTGGGCACAGGATCGATTATCGGCGGTGCCGGTCTTAACTCATCGTCGGGCGTGACGCAGAGCGTACGCGCGGCGGGTGATGGCAACACGGCGAACAACAACGTCGCCATCAACGTCAAGGAAGCCAATCAGGCGCCAGCACTCGCACCCGCACAGGGCCAAGCCCTGCTGGCCGGCCAGACCATTTCCGGCAGTAATGCCGCCGGCAATGTCGCGGTGTCGGCAACCGGTACGGGTGGCGTGCAAATGGCGATTCAAGCCAGTGGCAATCAAGGTTCGGCGCTGCAACAGGTCGCCTCCAGCGGCTTACTGCAGAACACCCGCCTGCTCGGCAGTGCCAACGTGGTCAACAACCTGACTCAACTTAATGTCGTACTCAATAATAACGGCAGAAGCGCCGGCGCACTGGATTGCAACCTGACTCAACTCGGGGCCCTACGCAGTATTGGATATTGAACTACGCTGAGTCTCGATCATTGGGCTTAAAGGGACGGCTTATTCATGTATCGATCAGTATCACTGCGTGCCGCAGTGTGTTTGAGCACTCTTCTTCCCGCGGCCATGCTGCAAGCAGCACCGGATGCAGATGTACAGGCCCTGAAACAGGAACTTCTGGAGCTGAAACAACGATACGAAGTACAACAAAAGGCCCTGGCGGTTCTCGAACAACGAGTCCGCCAGGTTGAAGAACAACCCGCCGCCCCACCACCAAAACGGCTGGCAAAATCGCCGTCGGACATGAAAGGCAACCGCGTCGCCACCGGCACCGGTGCGGCAGCAGCATCAGGAGGCGCCGCCGGGGGCAGTGGCGCTTCTTACGGGCAATCACTGGCGGACGACTCACAACCGGCGCAGAGCGTTTCCAACCTGTATGACGAGGCCAGTGGCTTCTTCGGCGGCGGCAAGTTCAGTGTCGAAACCGGCATCACCTACTCGCGCTATGACACCCGTCAGCTGATTCTCAACGGGTTCCTCGCACTCGATTCGATCTTTCTTGGCAACATCAACCTTGACCGGATCAAGGCTGACACCTGGACCCTCGACCTTACCGGCCGCTACAACTTCGACAACCGCTGGCAGTTCGACCTGAACGTGCCCGTGGTCTATCGCGAATCGACTTATCAGTCGGGCGGCGGCAATGAGGGCGCGGCCGGTGTCACTACAGAAGAAACCGTCACCAAGGATCCCACCATTGGCGACGTCAACTTCGGCATCGCTTACAAGTTCCTCGACGAGTCGGTCAATACGCCGGACGCGGTGGTCACACTGCGGGTCAAGGCGCCAACCGGCAAGGATCCGTTCGGGATCAAACTGCGCCAGACCGATGCCAACTCCAATCTGTTTGTACCTGACACCCTGCCCACCGGCAACGGCGTCTGGTCGATCACCCCCGGCATATCGCTGGTCAAGACGTTCGACCCGGCGGTGCTGTTCGGCAGTTTGTCCTACACCCACAACCTGGAGGAGTCGTTTGACGACATCAGTTCGACGGTCAACCAGAAAAACCCGGGCAAGGTAAAGATCGGCGACAGCTTCCAGATCGGCGCCGGTATTGCGTTTGCGCTGAACGAGAAGATGAGTATGTCGTTCTCGGTGTCTGACCTGGTGCAGCGCAAGAGCAAGCTGAAACAGGATGGCGGGGATTGGGAATCGGTGGTGTCCAGCGACGCCAACGCCGGTTACTTCAACGTCGGCATGACCATTGCGGCCACCGATAACCTGACCATCGTACCCAACCTGTCCATCGGCATGACGGATGATGCCCCGGACTTTTCCTTCAGCCTGAAATTCCCGTATTACTTCTAGGCAAAAGCCAAAGATCGCAGCCGTCGGCAGCACCTACATCGGATTTGTGTAATCCCTGTAGGAGCTGCCGAAGGCTGCGATCTTTTGCTCTTCAGCCAGCTAGCGGATCTGATGTTTGTGCAGCAAACGGTAAAACGTCGGCCGCGACACCCCCAGTACTTTGGCCGCAACACTGAGATTATCGCTGTGCCGGTTCAACACATCGCACAGTGCCTGGCGCTCGGCGCGGGTCTTGTAGTCTTCCAGCGTGCCCATGGGTGTCGCGATCGAGTGCTGGCTGATCAGCCCCAGGTCTCGGGCCTCGATCTGCCGCCCTTCGGCCAACACCAGCCCGCGCCGCACACGGTTGGCCAGCTCACGGACGTTGCCCGGCCAGTCATGTTTGCCCATGGCAATCAGCGCGTCTTCGCTGAAGCTGCGCGGGCGTCGACCGGTTTCGTGGCTGTAGAAATGGGAAAAATGGTTGGCCAGCATTGAGAGGTCGCCGTGGCGTTCGCGCAAAGGCGCAGTGACCACTTGCAGCACGTTGAGCCGGTAATACAAATCTTCGCGAAATCGCTTCTTCTCAATGGCCGCTTCCAGGTCGACGTGAGTCGCCGCCAGAACCCGCACATCCACCGGAATCGGCTGGCTGCCGCCGACACGTTCAATGTGCCGTTCCTGCAGGAAACGCAGCAGATTGGCTTGTAGCTCCAGCGGCAGATCGCCGATTTCATCGAGAAACAGCGTGCCGCCATTGGCCGCTTCGATGCGCCCGATCTTGCGTTGATGCGCGCCGGTGAAGGCGCCTTTCTCGTGGCCGAACAGCTCGGATTGAATCAAATGCTCAGGAATCGCCCCACAATTGATTGCCACAAACGGCTTGCTGTGACGCTGGGACTGGCGGTGCAGCGTGCGCGCGACCAGTTCTTTGCCGGTACCGCTTTCGCCGCGGATCAACACAGGCGATTCGGTGGGTGCCAGTTTGCTGAGTAGTTTGCGCAGTTCACGGATCGGTTTGCTGTCACCGAGCAGTTCATGTTCGGGCTGATCGACGTGGATCGTGCCTTGCCCGCGCAAACGCGCCATGCCGAACGCGCGCCCGAGCGTCACCTGCACGCGCGAGACGTCGAACGGCAAGGTATGAAAATCGAAAAACCATTCACAAACGAAGTCACCGACGTTCTGTAAGCGCAGCACTTCCTGATTGAGCACGGCGATCCATTCGGTGCCACTGCGGCTGATCAGTTCTTTGACGGCTTCGGGACGTTCGAGGTGAAACGGCTGCAAACGCAACAAGCCGACGTCACAACTGCGATCGGCAGCGTTTTCCAGGGTACAACTATCAACATCCCAACCTACGGCGCGTAATCCGGGCAATAAGCGGTGGCAGTCGTCGCACGGATCGACCACCAGTAAACGTCGTAACGCAGGCGCTTCGCTCATGACTGTTCCTTGGCGCCAAATTATTAGAAATGATTGTAAAAACAGTCATTTGGCAGACCCGACTGTAACATTAGCAAGATTTTGACAGGGCCTTGTATCGATTGCTTATAGGTGTACAAGCAATCACGTTATAAGAAGCAAAGTTGTTAGTGAGCTATCGACTAATCCCAGCCTTAACCTTTCAGGGAGCTTTCAAAAACCTGTCGGTAAAGCAACGCCATGAAAGAAAGTTGAAATTTCTTTGTTTCATGTGTGACCTGCCTGCGGGTTCGGTGCATCAGTACAAGTACCAGCCGAACGGTAAGCCCAACCGACGGCACATCACTTGATTGGGCACCATAGAGAGAACAACCCATGACCGCCCCGCTCCGTATCAACGAAGCTCTTTTGATTGCCAACCACGCGTTCAAACCTTTCCAGTGCGTGGCCTGGGCGCCACAAGACGGCAATGGCGAACTGAGCCTTACCGTCATTGACCGAACCAATTCGCACATCGGTCGCAAACAGATCCCAAGCAGCGCCTACTCCGATCCAGCGCAACTCGAGCAACTACTGCAGCAGGCTCGCGCTGAGCTCAGCGAAGAAGGTTACAGCCTGCAATCGTGGTCGATGCCGCACTAACAGCCGGGCGATGCGGATGACTTTCAGGTCATCCGCCCTCTTCGCTTAGTTGTAATCTTTTAAACACCCGATACTTTTGTACAACTCTTTGCAAGGTGCTCAGGCTTAACTGCTTGGCCGGCTTGCTATTGGTTCAAAAAGACACTGTTCTGGCACAGTGCGACCCTCCACCTGTTAGTTCTTACAGTTGTACTTCTCCCGGTTCAGGGATTGAATGTTCCGCTCATGCAGTTACCCACCCGGTTCCGGTAAAGGTCAACTCGCAAGGAGATGCGTGCATGTCCACTCTGAACACTTTTGCGCTGCCGGCGTTATCGACGTCTGCCGGTCAACTCGATAAAACATTTGCCACCACCGGCATCGCCCAAGTGTATTTCGCTGACAGCCTGTCCAGCCTGACCGAGGATATCGCCCTCGATGCGCAGGGGCGGATCCTCGTCGCGGCGAAAGTCGGCGTTGCTGCCGGCAATCGATTCGGACTGGCACGAATGCTCGCCGATGGCTCGGCTGATCTGGCCTTTGGCGACAAAGGCAGCGTGATCGATACGTTTGCCCCAGGCTTCGAAGCCACGGCCGGTAAAGTCCAGGCACTGCCCGACGGGCGCATCCTGCTCGCCGGCCTGCATTATGAAAACGCTCATCGCACCCTGCCCGCACTGGCCCTGTTCGACGCTCAGGGCAAACCGGATTTGCGCTTTGGCGACAATGGTCGTCAGGTGGTGCGCTTGCCCGGCGATCTGTCCATGGGCAGCCGTGATGCCTGGCTGCCGCCGGGCGTACCGGGCGCCGAAGCCTGCGATTTTGTCGCCCAGGAAGACGGCCATATTCTGTTGATCGCCAATCACCACTTCGAACTCGCCGACCATGCCGGCATGCTGATTCGCCTCAAGCCCGACGGCAGCCTCGATGAAACCTTCAATGGCCGCGGTTTTGTGATGATTCGCCACTTGCTGCTCAACACCTGGCTGAGCAGTCTGCTGGTGCAGAAGGATGGGCGGATTGTGGTGGCAGGCTCCATCGACTTCCCGCAGGAGGGTTTATTGGCGCGCTACCTGCCCAATGGTCGCCTCGACGAACGCTTCGCCGTGGATGGTTTCATGGCGTTCAAGGCGCACGGCAAAAGCGCTCTGGTCAGTCAGGTCCTTGAGTCCGCCGACGCGCTGCACTGTTTCGGCAGCAGCCGCGATCCGATTCGTTGTATGGCGTACAGCCTGCACACCAATGGCCGCCCGAACCTGCACAACCATGCCGGCCAACCCCAACTGCTGGAAATCGGCCCCAGCGGCTGCCAATGGAGCGCCGCGCAACGTATGGCGGACGGCCGCATCATCGCGGTCGGTGCAACCATTGGTGGAATCGAAGCGGACTTTATCGTAGCCCGCTACTCGAGTGATGGCGGCCTGGATCACAGCTTTGCCGACGGTAAAGGCTGGCTGCGCACGCGCTTGGGCCGCAGCCTGGACACAGCCAATTCGCTGGCCGTGCAAGCGGATGACGCCATTCTCGTGGGCGGTTATTCACTGGATGGCAATTACCGGGCGATGGTGGCGCGGTATCTGAATCAATAGGCAGGCGGGACTGACCGTTCGTCGAAAACAGGTCTGTACCTGTAATTTCTGACAGTAGACGTCAACCTTGATCGGGCATCAGATAGCAGGGCGCAGAAAGCGGCGCGCCCATTCAGAAAAAGGAATTTTGATATGAACGATCTAGTGACACCGTCCAAACATCGGACATCGGTTGAGCTTTTCGGTGGAAGCGCTGAGCTTGCAGCTCCCCGGCTCATTTCAATCACCAATGGTGACAACCAGGTTATTCCACCTGACGGTACAACCACGAACGGTGATCTGTCTTTCGTCGGTTCGGCGGAGCCGAATCAATTAGCCGAGATACTGGACCATGGTATTCCTGCACACCCTCCCGTGAATGTTGACGCAGCGGGTCATTTCAGCGCCCTGCTGCTCAATCAGCAACGAGGCCGTCACGTATACAGTGTGAAAACAGCTGATGGTCAAGAGTCAGCGACGTGGACTGTCAATGTAGATGTGAGCGAAACGCTCTCAATCGACTCGGTATACGAACCTGACGGCAGGCCCGTCGGAAGAGGTGAAAGCACTTTCCATAATGTGCTGCATTTTATTGGCACGGCCACGCCAGGCAAAGTAGTGGAGCTGGTGAATAACGGTACGGTGCTAAAACTCTTGAATGTCGCTGACAACGGGCATTGGAGCGCCATTCTCGAGAACCTCGTGACAGGTACCCAAAACTTCATCGCTCGGGAAACCAATGGACAGCAATCATCGCCATGGCGGGTCCTGATAAAGCAACCTGCACCGATCAGCATTCAATTTGTCTTGGGCAATGAAAATTTTCAGCTGATCGCGAATCACGAGTCCACGTCCGATAGATCGGTGACTTTGGTTGGCACTGCAACTCCTGGTGAATCAGGCTGGATTGTCGAGTACAGCCGTGAATTGGTGCCCTTCACTGCAAATGAGCAGGGTGTCTACTACGCGACAATCAAGGACCTGGAAGAAAATCGGGTTCACAACTTCAGACTCCGATCCGATCTGGGTCGAATCTCAACGCCTTGGGTAATCCAGGTGGTTTCGTCGAAATTGCCAAAAAATTAGGTTCCTTACATAAGCAAAACAAATCCGCCGAGTCATGACTCGGCGGATTTTTTTCGTTCCGGCAGCGTTAGAGCAAAGGCATTCACCGTTCGTCCGGAATGCGCCTGTACCTGTAATTTCTGACAGTAGACACCAATCTTGATCGGGCATCAGATAGCAGGGCGCGCATGAATCATGCGCCGTCATCTGATAAGGGAGTTTTGAAATGAGCGAGCAAGAGGCACTGCAAAAACAAAATCCATCTGCCAAGACTTCAGACTATAACGCGAGAACCCTTCCCCGAATTCTTACAGTTACCGATCAGTACGGTGACCCCGTCCAGAACCCCGGGTTCACTAAAAGCAATCAACTTTATTTTGAGGGGAAGGCCCCGCGTAGTGAACTTGTGGAACTACTGGATAAGAGTATTCCCGTCTATCATCCCGTTTACGTTACAGAACATGGTGACTTCAATTTTTATCTGACAGATCAACGATCGGGTGATCATGAATACAGTGTAAAAGACAGTAATGGTTACGAGTCAGCGCCATGGGTGATCACTCTGGATATAACTGACGCGGTATCTATCGACTGGATAACAGGTCCTGACGGTCAGATGATCGAGGACAACGGTAGCACTCTGTTTAGCGAGCTGGATTTTGTTGGCCAAGGCGAAGCGGGTCAGAAGATCGAGCTGCTGGACAACGGCGTGGTCGTACAAACGTTTGCTGTAAATGAAATGAAACGCTGGTTTGGCAATGTAAAGGAACTGTCGACAGGTAGCCACGAATTCATGGCTCGAGGGCAAAAGGGTCAGGAATCAGCTGTCTGGCGCGTCCTGATCAAAAAACCGGCACCGCTCAGTATTCGCTTTGTACTGGGCCAGGAAAATTATCAGCTAATAGAAAATAACGGTGCAACGACGGATCAGGTAGTGACCATAGTTGGCACGGCGAACCCCAATGAAAAGGGCTGGGTCGTCACAAGTGCGAACGCTGCCGAACCCTTCGCAGCAAATGAAAGCGGTGTCTACTTCACAACTTTTCGGAACTTGGCAGCAGGGCGTCATAGCTTCAGTCTAAGATCCGATTTGGGGCGTGTCTCAGCGCCATGGGTGGTCATAGTGATTTACTCGAAATTGCCGTAACTCATTTCCCGCACGATCAAACAACGCCCCGCCGAGACATGCGTCGCAGGGGCGTTGTGTGTTCAGTGCCAGAAAGCCTGGCTACTACAAATTTGCGTCAAACCCAGTTACACCTTGAACTTGCATCGCACATCCGGCAACTTGCGCGCTTCAATAAAACAAGGAGCAACCGATGTCCGGTTCAATGGCCCAGGCGTTCGCGCACAATTTTCTCGGGCAATCGCCACGTTGGTACAAGGCGACCATCGTCGGTTTTCTGATCCTCAATGCGCTGGTGCTGTTCACGGTTGGCCCGGTCGCGGCCGGCTGGTTGCTGGTGATCGAATTCATCTTCACTCTGGCCATGGCGCTCAAGTGCTATCCGCTGATGCCCGGTGGCTTGCTGTTGATCGAAGCGTTGCTGCTGAAGATGACCACGCCGCAGGCGCTGTACGATGAACTGGTGCACAACTTTCCGGTGATCCTGCTGCTGATGTTCATGGTGGCCGGCATCTACTTCATGAAGGATCTGCTGCTGTTTCTGTTCTCGCGCCTGCTGCTGGGCGTACGTTCAAAAGCGGCGCTGGCGTTGATGTTCTGTTTTCTCTCGGCATTTCTCTCGGCGTTTCTTGATGCCCTGACGGTGACAGCGGTGATCATCAGCGCGGCGGTCGGCTTTTATTCTGTCTATCATCGCGTCGCGTCCGGTAATGATCCGCGCCAGGACAGTGAATTCGCTGACGACCAGAACCTGCCGACACTGCATCACGAAGATCTGGAGCAGTTCCGCGCATTCTTGCGCAGCCTGTTGATGCACGGTGCGGTCGGTACGGCGCTGGGCGGTGTTTGCACATTGGTGGGCGAGCCGCAGAACCTGTTGATCGGCCACGAAATGGGTTGGCACTTCGGCGAGTTCTTCACCAAGGTTGCGCCGGTTTCGCTGCCGGTGCTGGCGGCGGGTCTGGTCACCTGCGTGTTGCTGGAAAAGCTGCGTTGGTTCGGTTACGGCACACTGCTGCCGGACAATGTTCGCGCCGTGCTGGCCAACTATGCCGCCGAAGACAACGCCGAACGCACGGCGCGCCAACGCGCGGCACTGCTGGTGCAAGGCGCTGCGGCCCTGATCCTGATCGGTTGCCTGGCCTTGCACATCGCTGAAGTCGGTTTGATCGGCTTGATGGTGATTGTGCTGATCACCGCGTTTACCGGTATCACTGACGAGCATCGTCTGGGCAGCGCGTTCAAGGACGCCATGCCGTTCACCGCGTTGCTGGTGGTGTTTTTTGCGGTGGTCGCGGTGATTCACGATCAACAGCTGTTTGCACCGCTGATCCAGTGGGTGCTGGCCCTGCCGGTCGAACAACAACCGGGCATGCTGTTTATTGCCAACGGTTTGCTGTCGGCAATCAGTGACAACGTGTTTGTCGCGACGATTTACATCACCGAAGTGAAGCAGGCGTTCCTCGCCGGGCACATGAGTCGTGAGCATTTCGAGACGTTGGCGATCGCGATCAACACCGGCACCAACCTGCCAAGCGTGGCGACGCCGAATGGTCAGGCTGCGTTTCTGTTCCTGCTGACCTCGGCGATTGCGCCGCTGGTGCGCCTGTCGTACGGGCGGATGGTGTGGATGGCGTTGCCGTACACCTTCGTGATGGGGCTGCTGGGTTGGTATGCGGTGAGCTACTGGCTCTGACAAACACTGAATAAACCTGTGGGAGCGAGCCTGCTCGCGAAGAGGGAGTGTCAGACAACAGATTCGTTGAATGACACACCGCATTCGCGAGCAGGCTCGCTCCCACATTTGGTTTTTGGGTGGAGTCAGTGAGGGAGGATGTATTGCTCGATCGCCTGGGCCACGCCGTCTTCGGTGTTCGGCGCGGTGACCACGTCGGCTTGGCGCTTCACCGCCTCCTCCGCCTGCCCCATGGCAATCGACAGGCCTGCGCAATGAAACATCGCCGGGTCGTTACCGCCATCACCAATCGCAGCGGTCTGCTCCAGCGGTATGCCCAAGTGCTCGGCCAAAGTCGCCAGTGCGGTGCCCTTGTTGGCCTCTAGCGCCGTCACGTCGAGATAAACCGGTTGCGAACGCGACACCTGCGCCATCCCGTTGACTTTCGGCAACAGTAGAGCTTCCAGTTCGATCAACAGTTCCGTGTTGTTGCTGGTCGCGACAATCTTGTCGATGCGCTGCAGATACGGCTCGAAACTCTCCACCACGACGGGTGGATAACCGAGGCCGTGCTGTTCGCGCGGCACCATCGGCCCGTGCGGATCCTTGAGCAGCCAATCGCCGCCGCTGAACACCCAGATTTCAACGTCCGGTTGATCAGCGAACAGCGCCAGCGCAATCAGTGCGGTGGTAGCCGGCAGGTAATGCGCGACCAGCAAACTGCCATCCGGGTTGACGATAGTGCCGCCATTGAACGCCGCCGTCGGCAAATCAACACCCAGGGCTTCGATTTGTTGCAGCATGGCTTTCGGTGGCCGGCCGGTGGCGAGGCTGAACAACACGCCCGCCTCCCGCAGCGAACGCACCGCGTCGATGGTGCGTTGGCTCAGCGTGTGATCCGGCAGCAACAGTGTGCCGTCCATGTCGCTGAGCAGAAAACGGATGGGTTGTTTCGGCACATCACTCATCCGAGGCCATGCCAGACGCGACCATCGCGAGTCAGCAGATCTTCGGCAGCTTGCGGGCCGTCCTCACCCGCGGCATAGGCCTGCACGCTCGCGTCCTGTTGCCAGGCATCAAGGAACGGCTGCACAGCGCGCCAGCCGTTCTCGATGTTGTCGGCACGCTGGAACAGCGTCTGATCGCCAGTCAGGCAGTCGTAGATCAAGGTTTCGTACCCCGTCGACGGCTGCATCTCGAAAAAGTCTTTGTAAGCAAAACCCAGCTCGATGTTGGCCATGTTCAACGCTGGCCCCGGCCGTTTGGCCAGCAGGTCGAACCACATGCCTTCGTTCGGCTGGATCTGGATACGCAGGTAAGTCGGCTGCAATTCGTCGACTTCGGTGTCACGGAACTGCGCGTAAGGCGCGGGTTTGAAGCAAATGACGATCTCGGTGTCGCGCACACTCATGCGCTTGCCGGTGCGCAGGTAGAACGGCACGCCGACCCAACGCCAGTTGTCGATCATCACCTTCAGCGCCACGTAGGTTTCCGTGGTGCTGTCAGGGGATACGTTGGGCTCCTGGCGGTAGCCATTCAACGCTTTGCCATCGACTTCGCCGGCGCTGTACTGGCCGCGAACCGAGTTGGCGCGGGCTTCTTCGGTCGTCCATGGACGAATCGCCCCGACCACCTTGGCCTTCTCGCCGCGCACCGCGTCAGCGCCGAACGCCGCCGGTGGTTCCATCGCCACCATGGCGAGCAACTGGAACAGGTGATTGGGCACCATGTCACGCAGTGCGCCGGTGTGCTCGTAAAAACTGCCACGGGTTTCGACACCGACGGTTTCAGCTGCGGTGATCTGCACGTGGTCGATGTAGTGATTGTTCCAGAACGCTTCGAACAGGCTGTTGGAGAACCGGCTGACCAGAATGTTCTGCACGGTTTCCTTGCCCAGATAATGGTCGATCCGATAGATCTGCTTCTCGGACATCACCTTGAGCAAACAGGCGTTCAACGCTTCGGCGGTGTGCAGGTCAGAGCCGAACGGCTTCTCGATCACCACCCTTCTGAACGCTTGCGGGGTTTCTTCAAGCAAACCGGCGCTGCCGAGTCGGCGCACCACTTCACTGAAGAAACGCGGCGCGGTGGCCAGGTAGAACACCGCATTGCCGGTGCCGCTGTCGGCGATTTTCGCCGCCAGCGCTGAATAGGTGCTGTCGTCCAGAAAGTCGCCCTGGACGTAGCTGATACCTTTGGCGAGCTTGGCCCACAAGGCCGGATCAAGCATCTGATCGCCCTTGCCGACTTTCGCCGCCACTTCGGTACGGATGAAGTCTTCGAGCTTTTGCGCGAAGGCCTCATCGGTAATGGCGTTGTGGTCAACGCCGACGATCCGCAGATTGTCGTCAAGCAAGCCGTCGCGACTGAGGTTGTACAGCGCCGGCATCAGCAAGCGCTTGACCAGGTCGCCGTGGGCACCGAACAAAAACAGCGTGGTCGGTGGTGCGGGTTCTGCCTTGGATTTTCTGCGGATCGTATGGGTCATTTCTTCGGTGTCTCCACGTGGCCGCCGAAGCCAAAGCGCTGGGCCGAAAGAATCTTGTCGCCAAAGGTGCCCTGGCCGCGCGAGCGGTAGCGCGAGAACAGCGAGTTCGACAGCACCGGTACCGGCACCGCTTGTTCCATGGCCGCTTCGATGGTCCATTGACCTTCGCCGCTGTCAGCGACGGAACCGGAGAAACCGTCGAGCTTCGGATCGCTGGCCAGCGCATCGGCGGTCAGGTCCAGCAGCCACGAAGACACCACGCTGCCACGACGCCACACTTCAGCAATGTCGGCCACGTTCAGGTCGAAACGCTGATCTTCCGGCAGGCGCTCGCTGGATTTGGTCTTGAGGATGTCGAAGCCTTCGGCAAACGCGGCCATCATGCCGTACTCGATGCCGTTGTGAATCATCTTCACGAAGTGCCCGGCACCGGCAGGACCGGCGTGGATGTAACCGTGCTCGGCACGATGATCTTCAGACTTGCGATCCTTGGTGCGCGGAATGTCACCCATGCCCGGCGCCAGAGCAGCGAACAACGGGTCGAGGCGCTGCACGGTTTCGGCGTCGCCGCCGATCATCATGCAATAGCCGCGCTCCAGGCCCCAAACGCCGCCCGAGGTGCCGACGTCGATGTAGTGCAGGCCTTTTTCGGCCAAAGTCCTGGCCCGGCGAATGTCATCCTTATAGTTGGTGTTACCGCCGTCGATGATGGTGTCGCCGGCTTCGAGCAAAGTGCTCAGGGTGTTGATGGTGTCTTCGGTGGGTGCGCCGGCCGGCAACATGACCCATACCGCACGCGGTTTGGCCAGGCCGGCAACCAGTGCCGGCAAGTCGGCGACGCCGGTGGAGCCCTCGGCGACCAGGTTATCGATGAAAGCGGTATTGCGGTCGTAAACAACGGTGGTGTGACCGTTGAGCATCAGACGTCGCGCAATATTGCCGCCCATGCGGCCCAGTCCAATAATCCCGAGTTGCATGTGCTGATGCTCCTTACTACAAATAAATGTGTGTCATTGGTTATAGCCCAACGCGACTGATGGAGGTTAGTCCAGAGCGTTGCGATGAAGTTTCCGGGCATTGTGCCCGATCCAGACTGATAACGCCCCGAATCCTGCTGAAGACACACCGACCATGAAAAATAAAAAAGTTCCATTCACAGGCAAAAGAAATCAAAATCGGCGCCGATAGTAGATCTGTACCGCAAGCCGGGACGACCTACAGTTGATGCACGCCATTTGCGAGGTGAGCAATGGGCACAGTACACACAGCAATGCCGCCACAAACCCTGTACGTGACGATTCGTCGCGATGAATTGCGTCAGTTGAAAAACGAACGCGACCAGTTGAAGCAGGAGCTGGCGCAACTGCGCCTGTTGACCCAGGGTGCGCAACCGCAACCTTTGCCGGTCGTTCAGCGTCATCCCCACGCCTGATCCCCCGCCTGATTCGGGAACGGCAGCGGCTGTTCCCGACGCGCTACCCTCTGGCTGCATGCCCCACGGCAAAAGCGCCGCTTAACAAAACTTTCACATTCTCTTCGTAATACTCCGCCCCATTCTGGCCGTACCTGCGTGTACGGCCTCCGTTCGTCGGCTTCATGGATGTTCCGGCGGTGGTTGTAACGAGTGAGCTGGAGCGCCGAATGGCATTGTTCAAACGCAGCAAAACGACTGCGACAGGTTTCGATTGGGCCGGTTTTCTCTGGCTGTTTGTATTCTTCTGGTACTTCTCGGGTATCACCCAACTGCTGATCCAGTTGACCGGCACTTCCGGCTTCACCGGGTTCCGTCAGGCGTTCGTCATGAGCGCGATCTGGCTGGCGCCGATGCTGCTGTTCCCCAAACGCACCAAACTGCTCGCCGCCATCATCGGCGTGGTGTTGTGGGCCTGCTCGATGGCCAGCCTGGGCTACTTCTTCATCTATGAGCAGGAATTCTCCCAGAGCGTCATCTTCATCATGTTCGAGTCGAACGTGTCCGAAGCCGGCGAGTACATGACCCAATACTTTGCCTGGTGGATGGTCCCTGCGTTCCTCGCACACACTGCCTTCGCTTACTTCCTGTGGACGCGTCTGCGCCCGGTGTACATGCCCCGTGGCCGTGCATTCGTCGCAGCAATGGCCATTCTGATTGCAGTGATCGGTTATCCGCTGGTCAAGCAAACCCTGCGCATGGGCACCTTCGCCCAAGGCTTCGAGAAATTCGAAACCCGCATTGAGCCAGCGGTGCCATGGCAGATGGTCGTGGCCTATCACCGTTATCAGGAAACCCTTGCCGACATGCAGGGCATGCTGCACAACGTGAGCAAGATCCCGCCGCTGAAAAATCTCAAGGATGCCTCGGCCGATCAGCCGAAGACCCTGGTGCTGGTCATCGGTGAATCGACCAACCGCCAGCGCATGAGCCTCTACGGTTATCAGCGCAACACCACGCCGGAACTCGACAAGCTCAAGGATCAACTGGCGGTGTTCGACAACGTCGTCACCCCTCGCCCCTACACCATTGAGGCGTTGCAGCAGGTTCTGACCTTTGCCGACGAAGAAAATCCGGATCTGTACCTGTCGACGCCGTCGCTGGTCAGCATGATGAAACAGGCAGGCTACAAAACCTTCTGGATCACCAACCAGCAGACCATGACCAAGCGCAACACCATGCTCACGACCTTCTCAGAGCAGGCCGACGAACAGGTGTACCTGAACAACAACCGCAACCAGAACGCCGCGCAATACGATGGTGACGTGATCGAGCCGTTCAACAAGGCGCTGGCTGACGCGGCACCGCGCAAGCTGATCGTTGTGCATTTGCTCGGCACACACATGAGCTACCAGTACCGCTATCCGCCGACGTTCGACAAATTCCAGGACCGCAACGGCGTGCCACCGGGCGTGCGTGATGATCAGGTGCCAACCTACAACAGCTACGACAACGCCGTGCTGTACAACGACTTTGTGGTGTCGAGCCTGATCAAGGATTACGCCAAATCCGATCCGAACGGCTTCCTGCTGTACCTCTCGGACCACGGTGAAGACGTGTTCGACTCGGTGGGCCACAAGACCCTGGGCCGCAACGAAAACAAACCGACCGCGCCGATGTACACCATTCCGTTCATGGCCTGGGCGTCGCCGAAGTGGAAGGCCAACCACGACTGGAACTTCGCCGGCGACCTCGATCGCCCGTACAGCAGCTCGCACCTGATCCACACCTGGGCCGACCTCGCCGGTTTGAGTTTCGATGAACTCGACCACAGCAAGAGCCTGGTCAGCGACAGCTTCAAGGTACGGCCACTGCTGATCGGCGATCCGTATCAGACCGATCAGCGTGCACTGATCGACTTCAGTTTGATGAAGCCGAAGAAACCGACCGCAACCGTCGCTGACGCCGTGGAGCAATAACGTTGCGTTGGATGTGCAGGCATGAGAGCAACTGAATAGCGCTCTGCCTGATCGTTGAAAAGCTCTGTATCGAAAGATGCAGAGCTTTTTTTATGCCTTCGGAAATCCGGATCGTTCGATGAACGATCCATTGTGCAAACGCCTACCGCACGTCGGATTTCAGCCCTTACCTGTCAGATCTGACAGGTGCGCAATTCCACCAATCCGCTTTCAATCACTCCGTCACCTCACCGAACGGAGCACGCCCCCATGTCCAACCCAACACCGGATGCCCTGAAGTCCCTCTACTTCCCCGCCCTGAACCCGCTCGATCCAGCGGAAGACTACGATGGCGGCATCCCCATTCGTGCGGTGGAAAACGGGTTGCAAGGCACAGTGCCTGCCTGGCTCTCCATGAGCATCGGCGACCGGGTCGATGTTTTCTGGAACAATGCTACGCAGGCAGTGTGGAGCAAGACCATTCAATACGAGTCCGAACTCAATCGGGATGTGACCTTCACCCTGGCCAAGGATTTTGTGCTCGACGGTGATGCCACCAACGTTTACTACAAGATTTCCGGCAAGAACCATCCCGGCGAAGAATCCAGGCCCCGTTTGAAACTGCTGATCAAACTCACCCGCCCCGGCGAATACGACGACATCCCCGGTGATGACGGCCACTCCGACCTCAATTTTTCCCTCGACCGCTACGAAATCGACCAGGACTTTTTGGAAACCGACGTGGTGACGATGCGCATCACCCCCTACCGCAACCTGACCCGCTACGACCGCATCCACGCCCGCTGGGGCAGCCAGCAAGTGTTGCATCTCGTCAGCCCGGAACAAGCGGCGGATCCGCTGAAAAACCCCATCGACATCACTTTCGATTACAAGCTGATCGACGCCGCCGGCGATGGCGCCGCGGTGGCCGTGGCGTTTCAGGTGGTCGACCGCTGCGGCAACTACCCCGACGAGCGCGCGCCGTGGTCAGCCCTACAGTCGGTGCTGGTGGACATGAGCGGCGACCGACTGGACTCACCACTGGTGTTGGTCCAAGGCAAGCCGACCGATCGGGTGGACCTCGACACACTGGGTGACGATGACGTCATCGTTCGCGTGTACACGCCGACTAAAGACTTTGCCGTGAACGATGAAGTCCTCCTGACCTGGACCGGCACCCCCGCCCAAGGCCCGCAAATCATCGTCGGCCCGTTATCGATGCCGGTGGAGTTCGTGCCCTTTCAGCTCGACTTCACAATCCCCAACGAAGCCGTGCGCGCCATCGCCAAGGGCAGTGCGTCGGTGGGCTTTGTTCGGCGCCGCGATGGTGAGACCGACCGCCCCTCGAAAAACGCCAGCGTCAGCGTCGTGGGCGACATCAGCCGATTGCTCGCACCTGGCGTCGCCGAGGCACCTGGCGGGACGTTGCCAGTCGATACGCCGTGGGCGACGGTGAGTATTCCGTGGTACGTCGGTCGCAACGGCAGTGATCTGCTGAACCTGATCTGGGAAGCAAAGGCGCCCGGCGGCGACCCTGTTTACTACGAGGACCCGCGCCAGGCCGGCAACGTAGCGGATGGCGAGCCCGTCTTGCGCGCCGTTGCCCAGAGCGATATCCAGCGTTTCGATGGCCTGAGCGTCAAGGTCTACTACGTCGTCACCAACAGAGACAACCTGCTGCTGAGCGTGCGCGAATCGCTGCCATTCATCATGCAGGTGGGCGTGCCAATGCCGACCTTTGATCGCCCGGAAGTCGAAGAAGCAGACGCCGATGACGTGCTGGATCCGGACAAGGTGTCGCCGACCGGCGCAACGCTGGTCGCGCCCTTCCTCGGCACCCAGGACAAGGACCGCGTGACCTACCGCTGGCGCGGCTCGGCCAGCGGCGGCAGCACCAGCGATTATCTGGACATGATTCCGGCCACGGTGGGTAAACCGGTGAAGTTCACGGTGGGCAAGGCATTCGTGACTGCCAATCGTAACGGCACGGTGGTGGCGGATTACAGTATTCAGCGGGGGGGAGAAACCCTGGGGCATTCGCGGGAGTTGACGTTGGGAGTTGGCCAGGCAACTGCTCCAACTATCGATGCGGTGATAGGCTCTCCCAGCAATGTTGAAATCCCTCAAGGCGGGGAAACGGAGGAAACGGCCGTAACCCTGAGCGGCATCGCTGCCAAAGGCCAGAAAGTCGAAATCTTTGACGGCGCAGTCTCCAAAGGTCCGGCACCTGCAGATCCCACAACCGGTGTCTGGACGCTGCTCGTCAGTGCCCTGGCTGTGGCTGCACACAGCTTTACCGCCAAGGCGTTGTATGGCAGTGAGATGTCATCCAATCCTCCGAGAACCTTAAGGGTAGTTGAGCCTTATATAGAAGAAAACTTCGACAACGTAGTAGATCAAAGAATTGTCGATTTAAATGCAACAATGGAAACTCCACTAATGACTATTAAAAAATTATTTAGTGGTGACGGCCCTCAGCATTATGCAGCAATTTGCAACACTGATGATTTTTACCCAGAAAAAATAAGTGGAAAAGTGCTGTTTATCAGTCACTTTTACACCGACTTCTACGGAAAATCATACATAATAAACCTTAAAAACCAATACAAAAAAATATCATTCTGGATAAAATCAGACAGAAGCATACGTGGACATATCATCCTTAAAAACGGCACAACCAACGTAGGACAACTAACAGTTAGCGGCTCTGAACTTACTCCAAATCTCTGCGAAATAGCGTCATCCGATTTTTTCAATGCAATAGAGCTAAATATGACCGGAGGCTTTTCATTTAAATACCAGATCGATCACATTCGACTATATAAATAACTACAATTACAGTTAAACGGAATTAAACGGGGGCAGACCACGTTATCTGCATTTCTGATCGAAGATCGCAGTCTTCAGTAACTCCTAAGCGATTCATTGTAGGAACTGCTGCAGGCTGGGACTAAACGGGGCCAGACTACGTTTTTCCAGCATTTCGAATTAAAAGATCACCAGCCTTCGGCAGTTCCTACAGATATGTGAGTAGGAGCTGCCGAAGGCTGCGATCTTTTGATTTGTAAGAACTGGCGGAAGGCAGCCGGAGTCGAACCTGCCCAGGAGCGGATGCCCTCCCCAACCAAGTTTGAAGCCCGGCCGCGCCACCGGGCGCGATTGCCTTCCTTGAACTCATTGTGCGTCGGCGTGGGCCAGCGCGTTGTCGGAGCGGATCTAGCGGGATTCACCGATACGCCTTGTCACGCCGATGCGATCAAAATACTCCAGATACTTTTTGCCTTTTAAACTCCTGCGTTTAAGAGACACCTCAAGACACGTCTTCAAGGCTACATATCCTTGCGCCATTGCCTACAGCTACGCCAGAATCCGCCGGTTTGTGCGCCTTGGGGTTGGGCCTTATCGTGGATCGGTCGCTGACGAATCAGCGATCGGGTTTAGCGATCCGATACCTTACAGACGCTCAATCCCCAGTCTCAATTGCAGCTTTGTCTGTCTGCACTTGGCGTCATGGTGGCTGTGCGTGGGAGACCTTCGGGTCTACCCGGGGTTTCTGTGACCCGGATCGCTAACCTGCGTACAGCCGCCACCCCGTAAAACCCGCCGGATGTACGCCGTCACGGCGGACTTCAAAAACGAGGAATTGCTGGCCGATGCCTGCGAAACCCTCGCCTCCGCCAGAACCATCGCCAATGACTTCCAGCGACGGACGCTTTTAGGGATCGCGCAACTGATCATGCTCGGCGAACTGGCGGTGAATCGGGTGATGGATAATCTGGATTTACCCCAATAGCGCACCCCCACCGATGATCGTTCCCGCGCTCCCGCGTGGGAATGCCTCAACGGACGCTCCGCGTTCGGCTCTGGAAGGGACGCAGAGCGCACCGGGCTGCATTCCTTTGCTGCGCGTGGGAACGATCAATCTCTAAGGCTTTTTCAGCGTCGACTCGACCTCTCCCAAAATCACCATCCGTCGGATTCAAGCCCGCACCTGTCAGATCTGACAGGTGCGCAATCTCACTTTTAGCCGTTCAATCACTCCGTCACTTTCCGCCACGGAGTCCCCCTCCCATGTCCGCCAAAGACCAGCCTGACAACGCCCCACTGATCCTCAATGAACTCAAGATCCCCGGCCGTACCGGGCCAGTGTCCGAAACGCCCAAGGTCTGGGGCATCAACCGCGCCGCGGCGCTGGACAATTTTCCGCGTCAGGGTCTGTTGTGCCAGGCCGGGCCTTGGGCGCCGATGAATCGCCTCGACAAGCTGGTGATCTACAAGGACAAGACCCAGGAGATATTGCCAAAAACCGTTGATGAAAACGAAGTCGGCACCGAGCTGCAAATGTTCGTGGAGGCGCGGCATATCACCGAGGGCACATACACCTTGTCCTACAGCGTTACCCGGCAGGGCGGGACGGCCGAACATTCGCTAGAGATGCAGGTGCTGGTCAAGCTCACCCGCCCAGGTGGCGAGGATCATAGCGAAGAGCCGGGGCATCCGGATCTGGTCATGACCATCCCTGAGGAGATTCTCAAGGGGGGTATCGACGAGGATAACGTCGCCGCTGGCGTACTGATCACCATCGGCAACGCCGATGGCAAGCCACCCTATCCATTCGCCGCGGCCGGCGATGTGATCCGGGTTAGCTGGGGCGGCGTATTTGTACTCAGCGCCCCGCTGACCCAAGCGCAGGCTGATGGCACGGACTCAATCACCGTGAAGATCGAGGAAGGCAAAATCCGCAAGGCCGGCGACTCCGACGACTCGGGTCTGGCTGTGGTTTTCGAGGTTTACGATCTGGTCGACAATCGATCGTCGGACTGGAGTGTCGAACAACGGGTGTTGGTGGCAGTGGACACAACGCGCTTGGTCGCGCCATTGCTCAAGGAGGCGCTGAACAATGTGCTGGACGTCGACAAACTGGGCGACGCCGACGGCACCGCGCAGGTCTGGGTGTCAGGCTCCTCGTTCAAGGTCGGCGACATCCCCATCCTGACAATCAAGGGAACGCCACAAGAAGGCCCGCCGGTTGATATTGAAGTGCCGGGTGAAGCCTTGGTCAGCGTGCCGACCACCCATGAAACCAAAATCGCCAATAGCCTCCTGCGCCAATTGGCAAAAAGCCAGATCGCCCTGTCCTATCGCCTGAAAAAGGCCGATGGCTCTGCTGATCTACGTGCCAAAACCCAGTTCATCCGCGCCATCGGCGAAGTCCAGCGGCTGGCCGCGCCGATCATGCTGGACGAGGACTCCGGGGCGCTGGACCCGACGCTGGCCCAGGTGCGTCTCGAGATCCCCTTCGACAAATCCTTTGCCGAAGGCCAGGTCCTCAAGATATTCATGCTCGGCACCACGCCTGGTCTCAAACCTTACCTGCCTGACTTGCCTCTTCGCCCCATCACCCGCAACGACATCGTCGCAGCCAAACCACTGTCGTACAGCATCGACGGCAAACACCTGGCCCCGGTCAACGGCGGCACGGCGGAGTTCTACTACCAGCAACTGATCGCGGACGCGGTACTCGCCACGCTGGACAAGTACGCCGCCACTCGCGCCATTCGCGAGTCGATCCACACCGACATCCTGCAAGTCGGCGAACCGCGCCTGGAACTGCCCGAACCGGTGGTGGCCGGTGTGGTCGACGGCGTCCTGCCAGCCGACACCGCAGGCACAACCCTGACCGTGCCGTACACCGAAACGGTCAAAGGCGATGAAGTCTTCATGTTCTGGATCGGCTCGATCACCGACGAATACCCCGATTCGATCAAGCTGAACGAATTCACCGCCGGTAAGCAAGTACCGTTCACCATCCCGGCCGAGGAGATCAAGGGCAATGAAGGCGGGACGGTGATCGCCCGGTACGAAATCAAGCGTGCGGATGGGCGGACGAGTTATGCCGAGCCGCTGGAGTTCAGTGTGGGGGTGGCGCTGGAAAACCCCTTGCCATTGCCACATATGCCGGAAGCCACCGGCACAGGTGCCAACGTATCGTTGGCGCCGCTGAACGTGCAAAACGGCGCCCGAGTGATCGTGGCCTACACCGGCATGAACGAAACACATAACATCAAACTGAGCATGCTCGGGACACCCGGCGTCGGCTCACCGGACATCCCGGCCAAACCGGGCGTTGCCAGCGGCAGCGTCGAGTTCCTGATTCCCGCCGAAGCCATTGCAGCCAACATCGGCAACGAAACCAAAACCTTCACACTCAGCTACGAAGTCACCGCAGGCCAGACAACTCCATCTTTGCCTCTGACCGTCAGCGTCACGCCGCTGCCTGCGACAGAGCTGGACAAAATCAGCATCGAGCAGGCCGAGGGCACGGTGCTGGATCTGGCGAAGGTGACGTTGGGCGCAACGATTCTCGCTGGCGTCTGGGCATTTATAGCCGCCAATCATCGGGTAGGACTGAACCTCAAAGGTACGAAGAATAACGGCGATGCCTTCCATCACGTGGTATGGCCGTGGCCGTCTTCCTACGTTAATCAAAACTGGTTCAACAGCGGTCAATACACACATACGCTGGCGTACAACGCCATCAAGGACCTGGCGGATGGCAGTCGGCTGGAATTGCATTTCAAAGCGGCGTTGACGTTGAGTCGTGAGGAGGCTGAGGCGATTGATGCGCCGGTGAAGGTTTATACGATCAGAGCCCTCGATCTGAAAGAGCCTCGTATCAAGGAAGCCAGTGACGACAGTCTCGATCCATTCGCGGCCAGCGACACACTGACCGCTGTAATTCCGGCTTACACAAACATGATCGGGACCCAGGTCAGCGTGACCTGGAGCGGCACGCCCGGTGAGGGCAGCGCAACGGCCGGCCCCTTCGAGGTGACCGCGCAAGCAGACAAGGAAGTGGCGCTGCCGAATTCAGTGGTCGCGTTCAATCTAGGCAAACCGGTGAAAGTGACTTACACCGTCATCCGTAATGCCGTACCGCAGAATTCGGATGAATTGGATCTGACTGTGCTATCGATTACTGATGGCGATACGAATCTTCCGACGCCAGCCATCGACGGGGCGATAGGCGATGAACTGGAAGTGATGGAACTGGCGGAAGGTGCGCAACTCAGGATCGAAAAATGGCCGTTGCAGGCTTCGAATCAGTGTATTTGGCTGCGTTACGACGGAACTAACAAGAACGGTGACGCCGTAGAAAAAACCTTCTGGGCAGGAGAAGCGCATCAACAGGTAGAAGGGTTGGTAACGCCGGCACAGGTTGCCTGGTTAAGAGAACTAAAAAATGGACTGCCGCTGACGATTAGCTTCAAGGTAAACTTCAATAAAGTGGCAAATACTGATAAAGCGGTTGTTTTCCCCATTTGCACCTATATTATCAAATCCAAAAACCTTTCATCAGGGCATGAGAACTGGGACAACGCAGACATTCAAAGCTTTAAAATTGACACGCCTATCAAATTTGAAAGTGGAATCATCTTCACTCTTTTATCGGCCCTCTCTCCAACACAGGTATTTCGGACATTAGACACCCCCGAAAGCCTTAGACCTATATTTGGACAAAGAACACTGCTTTGCACTAATAGAACTAGCGGCAAATTTAGTTGGAATGGAGTGGCCACCAAAGTTTCATTCGTAGTAATGCACGTTGACGGTAACGATACGCATCAAGTAATTTATTACAATGATCAAGAACAGCTATATAGCGAGTTTATTCCACTCGCAAGAACTCAGCCAGCCACAGTGAAATATGAAGCGACCACTGGACAGTACATCTCCCACTTCATTCTAAAGTGTTTAAGCGAACCTATCGACCCCGGTTTCTTCCTTGATGAAATAAACTGGTCTTAATAACTTTTCGAGCATGGGCAATACCAGACACTTCAAACGTTAAGTAGAGCCAAGCTACATTTTCTGCACTGTTGATTAAAAGATCGCAGCCTTCGGCAGCTCCTAAACCAATCCCTGTGGGAGCTACCGAAGGCTGCGATCTTTTGCTTTTGGCAAACTGGCGGAAGGCAGCCGAAATCGAACCTGCCCGGGAACGAATGCCCTCCCCAACCGGGTTTGAAGCCCGGCCGCGCCACCGGGCACGATTGCCTTCCTTGAACTCATTGTGCGTCGGCGTTGGCCAGCGCGTTGTCGGGGCGGATCTGGCGGGATTCGCCGACGAGGTCGAATATTCCAGAGACTGAATACAGCGTTTGCGTCCCAGGTTGGTGGAACATCAATTGATGACACCTCACCATTTTGTCGACGTGGGCTCTGCGATATTCAGCATCATTGGGCGCTCATCAATGGTCATCGCGAGTAGCCTTTCTCCTACAAGAAAGCCCGGCAAATTCCGGAAGATTGCAGCGGTTGACTGACCTGCTCTCACTCCCTATCCTCGCGCATGTCACGACTCATTCGTGATCGGGTTTGACGGCCTGAACAATCCAGGACGCACATTGCTTTCCAACGTGCGCGCGCACTCCTGTGTCCGACGCGCTGCTCAATGGTGACTGTGTGCGGGGCATCTTCGGGTGCGCCGGGTGTCTTGGACCGGTCCGTCAACCTGCACACAGTTGCCACCTATTCGTTTGACGGCGATGAAGTGGCAGTTCTCCGACTTCCAAGAGGCTGCACCATGACCGATCCAACCACAAAGTCCACCCCCCGCGACCACATCGCTCACCACCCTTTCCGCGTCCGTCCCGACCTCTCGCTCCTCGACGCCCTCGAACACGCGGCCGTCTACCTCAACTGCGCCGAAGCCCTCGCTCACCAAGCCCCTAGCGTCGCTCGCCCGGATCACAGCAGCTCACTGCGCTGGGCCAGCCAGCAAATGCTCGCCAACGCCCGCGCACTGGTCCTGGCTTCCATCGCCAGTCAGCACACCGCTCAGACCAGAGGTGACGTATGAAAGCGCACCTTTCGATGACCCACAACGAGGACAGCATTCCGGTTTTACTGGTCTCCACCGAAGCACCACTGGATGTCTTGCACGCTAGTGCGGCCAGTCGCTTTCTGGCGGTGACGCAAATGATGGAAAGCCTCGCCAGTCTGGATATCTCGTCCGCCAAAGGTGCTGATGTGCAGCAACTGGCCCATGCGGCGGCGATGTTGTTGCGTGATGGCTGTGACGTGATGGATGTGTTGGGCCGGCAGATTCAATTGCGCGTCTGATAACGGCAAGATCAAAAGATCGCAGCCTTCGGCAGCACCTACACCGATCCCGGTAGAAGCTGCCGAAAGCTGCGATCTTTTACGTTTGAACCGTGGTCGAGCCAACCTCTGAAACACTTTCAAATAACAATATTTCTCGTTTGACACTAAATCCCCGCCCCACGCCTCGTCTTTGAACAAACGGATTTTTTCCCTCGAAGACAAGGAGTCGGCTGCGATGTTCGCGCCCATTACCCGTTCCATGACCCTCACCCTCGGTCTGTGCAGCGCTGCCTTCAGCGCCGGTCTGCTGGCTGAAACCGAAGCCGAAAAGCCGCTGAAACCCAGCAACACAGCGCTGGAGCTGGCCGAGACCAACGTCAGTGCGCAAGGCTTGGGCACCACCACCGAAAACACCGAGTCCTACACCACCGGCGCGATGAGCACCGCTACTCGCCTGAACCTGTCGATCAAGGAAACTCCGCAATCTGTCTCGGTGATCACACGTCAGCAGATGGATGATTTCAAACTCGGTACATTGTCCGAGGCCATGCGCCAGACCACGGGCATTGTGGTGCAGCATCTGGATTCCGATCGGGTCAGCTATTCGTCGCGCGGTTATGCGATCAACAACTTCCAGATCGACGGGATGCTCAACACCTTCGATCGCATGAAGTCCGATTCCGACACGATTATTTACGACCGCATCGAGGTAGTACGCGGTGCCACCGGGTTGACCACGGGTGCGGGTGATCCGTCGGCGACCATCAACATGGTGCGCAAGCGCCCGACTACGCAGTGGCAGGCGCTGGCCGGGGTCAGTGGCGGCAGCTACGACAATTACTACAGCTACGTCGATGTCGGCGGGCCGTTGGCTTTCGACGGTCGTCTTCGCGGACGCACGGTGCTGGCCTATCGCGACAACCAGTCGATCAAAGACAAGTACGCGCTGCAACGGGAAGTCGGATATGGCGTGCTCGAGGCGGATCTGACCGATTCCACCGTGCTGGCGGTCGGTTACGACTATCAGAACAAGCATGTGCAAGGTTCGTCCTGGGGCACCGTGCCCTACTGGAATGCCGATGGCAGCAAGGCCGGTCTGGGACGTTCGACCAACATGGCGACGTCGTGGAGTTCCTGGCCGCTGCAGGACAAAACCGCGTTCGCCACTCTCGATCAGCAACTGGCCGGCGGCTGGCGCCTGAAAGCGGCGTACACCCACCGCGACAGCAATACCGACGGCAAGGTCTATTACGCTGGCACCGGATACCCCGAGCCCGACCGCAGCGGCATGAGCGCCTACACCTCGCACATGATCGGCACGCAGAAAATGCAGGCGTATGACTTCAATGTCTCCGGCCCCTACTCGCTGCTGGGCCGCGAGCACGAAATGATGTTCGGCTACGGAGAGGCCGAGCGCCGCTCGAACTCTCCGTACACCATCGCCAGCCCACGCCCCAGAGGTTACGGGACTATCCGCGACTGGAAATACATGGGCGATATCGCCAAATTCAGCGACACCGTCACCGATCTCACCGGCGCCAAGGACGATACCCGGCAGAAAGCCGGATACATCGCCACGCGCCTGAGCCTGACCGATGAACTGCACGCGGTGCTGGGCAGTCGCTACGGCAGCTGGCAAGCCTCCAGCACCACCAACAGCTACAATGCCAATCGACAGCTGACCAAAGTCGATTACACCAGCCAGAAACAGAATGACGTCTGGACGCCTTACGCCGGGCTGCTATATGACCTGACCCCGGAATACACGGTGTACGTGAGTTACACCGACATCTTCAAACCCCAAGGCAATCGCGACAAGAATCGCAAGTACATCGACCCGGTGGTGGGTAAAAACTATGAGCTGGGCCTCAAGGGCAGTTTGCTCGAGGAACGCCTGAATCTGTCCACGGCGCTGTTCTGGAGCAAGCAGGATAATGTCGCTGAAGTGGACAATTCGGTGCCGGCGGATCCGGTTACCCGCGAACAGTTCTACAAGTCCGGTGGCAAGGGCAACAAGGTCAACGGCTTTGAAGCTGAAGTGTCCGGGGAAATTCTTCGTGGCTGGAACATGACTGCCGGATACACCTACACACACTCGGTCGACGGCGAAAGCGAGCGCACCAACACCAATCAGCCCATGAACCTGTTGCGTGTGTCCACCGCGTATCGTCTGCCGGGCGAATGGCAGGCGCTGACCGTGGGCGGCGCGGTGAACTGGCAAAGCGATATGTATGGCACCGCGCCCCGACCGGTTGGCCTCGACACCGAAGAGACACGCATCAACCAGAGCGGCTACACCGTGGTCAACCTGATGTCGCGGTATGAGTTCGACAGGCACCTGTCAGCATCGCTGAACGTCAACAATCTGTTCGACAAGAAATATTATGACAACGTCGGCTTCTACGACGGCGTGTATTGGGGAGATCCGCGCACGCTAACGGTGAGTCTCGACTGGAGGCTCTGACCCGTCCCCCTTTGACGCGGTGCGCCTGGATCGATGGGCGCCGCGTCTGTCAGATATCGCTCTGCAACCTGCTGCAAAACCTACACTGAACGAGCGTTAACCCCGTGTTAATTCACACGGGAGAGACTCCTCTCGAGTTCTGATTCATGGATGAAACGGCTCCCACTTGTTCAGTAGGAGGCACCATGAAAATCGCTACCGTAATCCTTGCCGGGCTGTTTGCCCTGGGTTCTGCCAGCGTCTTCGCCGAAGGCGGCGCTGAGCGCATGCGGTATTACTACGACAACTTCCCGGTTCACCACGCCCAGAGCGCGCAGCAGAGCGACGCCAGCGCGAAAGAAATTCGCGTTCCCGCCGACCAGACCGCGCAAGTGACCGAGTCCTATCGCGACTGAGATTGACCGAGCAACCGATGGACCTCCCGTGGCTCCGCTCTGGCCTGGGAGAAGACAGTTGGGCGCCCTGATTGGGGCGCCTTTTTTTTGTGGTCATTCTGTTGATTAATCAGGAATGGGTGTCCGGCTTTCGACTTGTGGTGAATTCGCCCCTCACCCCAGCCCTCTCCCGAGGGAGAGGGAGCTGTTTTGTGGTGTTTTCAGGATCGCCGTTTGCCTGTAGGCCGGTTTGGCGTTTGATTTGTGGGCTTTTCAAACCTGAGTGCGGCTCGATGTTTCAGGTCGGCGTACCTCGACCCATCACCTCGGTCAGTCCCCTCTCCCTCCGGGAGAGGGTTAGGGTGAGGGGCTTTCAGGCCTGCAAATTCTTGATCCAGAACAGCATGCGACCGTAATTAGGGTCGAACATGCCTGGCGCGAAGCCGAATTTGCCGTAAGCATTCTGCGCGACGGCGTTGCCTTCCAGCACTTCGAGGGTGATCTTGCAGCAGCCACGCTGGCGGGCAATTTCCTCAACTTTCTGCAGCATTTTCTGGCTCAGACCGAGGCCACGAAACTGGCCCACCACCGCCACGTCGTGAACGTTGACCAGCGGTTTGCAGGCAAACGTGGAAAACCCTTCAAAGCAGTTCACCAGCCCCGCCGGTTCGCCACCGACAAAGGCCAGCACGCTGAACGCATGCGGTCGCCGGGCCAGTTCTTCAGGCAGCCGACGCAGCAGATCAGGGTCAAGCGAATGACCGCCGCCCATAGGGTCTTCAGCATAATGATTGAGCACAATACCGATGGCCTCGGCGTGCGTTGGATTGCTGTAGCTGGCTTGAAGTACAAGAATCTCTGTGGAATCCATTTCCATCCCCGAACACACAAAAGCCCCATCACGCAAAGTGCGCACTGAAAGGCTGTCTGACCTTAGCGCGGGGATGATCCGGCGGGCAACCCGCAAGATCGCAGCCTGAGGCAGCTCCTGCAGCAGGAGCTGCCGAAGGTTGCGATCCTTTGCTTGGTCAGTGTCCCCAGATCAGTTCCTCGGTCCAGCCGAGTTCGGCGAAATCTTCGGCACGCAGAGCACTTTCGCCGACACAGAAGAACTCATCCAGTTGCGGCGGTTTCACCGACGTGTCGCTGAGCATCGCGTGCACCTGGCCGCGGTGATGAAGCTGATGCTCGAACAGGTGCGAAAGCATGCGCAAACGGCTGTCGTGCTGCGGCGTGTCGCGGGCGATGGTGACGATTCGGCCCAGATCGGCATCGCGCAGTTGCTCGCAATAGGCGATCAGGCGCCGATCAACGTGGGCCTGCTCTTCGCGCAGTGGTGGGCCGTCGGTAAATGGCTCATCCGCATTGAAAAACACATAGCAGTCGGGATGCGGCTCGTCCCCGCGCAACTCGCGTTCCAGTGCATCGACGTAGAACCAGTCGCAGGTGAGGATGTGATTGAGGGTCAGACGAATGCTCGGGAAAAAACTCACCCGGGGCGCGGCCAGATCTGCCGCTTCGAGCTGGCTCCAGGCCTTGGCCAGACGATGATTGGCCCAGGCATTCTGGTAAGCCATGGTCAGCAGATGATGGGAAAGCGGTTGGCTCATGTCGGCGCCCTCTTCACTCAAGCTTCGGCAAAGCGCTGCAGCTGCATCTCCTGCAAGCGACTGAGGGTGCGGCGGAACGGGAATTCCAGATAACCCTCGGTGTACAGCGCAGCCATTGGCACTTGCGCCTCGATGTACAGCGGCACCTTGCGGTCGTAGCACTCGTCGACCAGCGCGATGAAACGCCGCACGCCGTCGTCGTGAACCGACAGTTGCGGCAACTCGCGGTCACCCGCCACCACTCGCTGCGCGCCGTCTTCGGTGCCACGCGCGATGCGCCCTTCGCGTTTCTGTGCGCTGAGATTGGGTACTTCGCTCAACAGAATAGCCGTGTAACGGTCGCACAGTGCGATGAAATCCATGGCGGCGAACGGTTGCTCGCAGAGATCCGCATAGCGACACCACAACACCGTTTCACTGGCCTGCACCACGTTCAACTGGCGATGCCCGACCGACACCGGTTCGCGGCTGGCCGGTTGCCCGGCGGTCAAAGCCTGAAACACTTCGTCCAGCGCACTGAGCGAGGACGTGGCCACAAAGTAACGTTGCAGACCTGCGCCCGGATGCAGTCGATGATCCTCGGCACCATTCACCGCGACCACCTGCATATGCGCCTTGATCGCGGCAATCGCCGGGACAAAACGGTCGCGGTTAAAGCCGTCGGCGTACAGATCATCCGGCGGCAGATTGGACGTGCACACGATCACCACGCCTTCGTCGAACATCACCTGAAACAGCCGACCAAGAATGATCGCGTCACCGATGTCGTTGACGAACAGCTCATCGAAGCACAGCACCCGCACCTCCGCCGCCAGCTCTTTGGCCAGCACGCGCAACGGATCGGCAATCCCGGTCAACTGGAACGAACGCTGATGCACCCAGCCCATGAAGTGATGAAAGTGTTGGCGTCGCGCCGGCACCCGCAGGCTCTGATAGAACTGATCCATCAGCCAGGTCTTGCCGCGCCCGACCGGCCCCCACAGATAAACGCCGGTGACCGAACGGACACCGGCGTGCAGGGCTTCGTGGCATTTTTGCAGCGCCCAGACCGCGTGTTCCTGGGCTTCATCCTGGATGAAGCCCTTGTGTTGAACGGCGTGTTGCCAGGCGCTGAGGGGGGAGTCGAAAGTCATGCGCGGCAGTATGCCACGATGCTTACAGGGAAATATCCAGGCGGGCGATTTTCCCCTGCTCGTTCAAGCGGAACGTATAACGCAGCTGGGCCGGGCTGCCGGGAAATGTCCCGGAAATCAGTCCGTGCACCAGCACTTTGCCGGTGCGTTGCTGGACCTCCAGCACTTCGACCCGAGGCTGATAGCGTTGCCCGGTGTCTTGCATCCATTGTGCAATGGCGTGCGGGCCGACCTGATGCTGGCCCTCGTCGAACACGTTGGCATCCTCGGCAAAAAAACTGGCGACCCGCGAGGTGTCACGTGCGTTGGCCGCATCGATATACGCAGCGATGGCCGGGGCCAGTGTAGAGGCGGGATGAGACATGATTGCAGCTCCTTTTGTGTGGTTCTGCCGTCATCGTAAAGCAGCGTTGCGTCAGTTTTTGTCAGGAGTGAATCGCCCGCTTTCATCCAGTTGCATCTGCTCGCGCCAGGTGCGCAACCAGTCGCTGCGGCGCCCCGGATAACCATCACCCTGACGCCTGGCGGCGCTGATCCGGTCAGTGCGAAATGTACGGTAGGCGCCGCGCAATTCGCACCACGCAACGATGATCCGCACCTCATTGAGAAAGCCCAGCGCCAATGGCCAGATCAGCCGCTGACTGGGCACCTGTTGCGCGTCGGCGTAATCGATGTGCAGTTTGGCCTGGTCGCGGATGGCATGGCGGAACACGTTCAAAGGCACAGCGTTTTGCGGAAAACCATAGCCCGGCGGCCCCGGCATCACCGTGGGATTACGCAGCGCTTCCTGGGCCTGCGGATCGAGCACGGCGGCAATTTTCGCCAGCGCATCTGCAGCCGCTTTGCCGAGGACTTCATCACCGCGCTGATCGACGTAGCGCAAACCGAGGACGATGGCTTCGGTCTCTTCGGCGTTGAGCATCAATGGCGGCAGAAACAGGCCGCTGCGCAGCACATAACCGATCCCCGCCTCGCCATGGATCGGCGCGCCGAGGGCGGTCAGTTCAGCGATATCGCGATAGAGCGTACGCTCGGACACTTCCAGTTCGGCGGCGAGGATTGCCGCCGTAACCGGGCGTTTCTTGCCGCGCAGCACTTGCAGCAAAGTCAAAAGACGAGTGGTACGCGACACGATGGCCAGGCTCAGCAGGGAAAGTGCTCGCAGCTTAGCAGAGGCTGGTGTCAGAAAATGGCAGGAGCGTGCGCCGCTGATGAGCTGGTTTTACCGTTGAGCGGCAAGCGTCTTGACAGTGAATATTATCGACATCATATTGATCAAATATTTCGAGCGTAATTTTTACAACTGATGAATTTCCACCGAGGGCGTTGCCATGCATTACAAGGTTTTTGGTCGCAAAACCGGTCTGCGTGTTTCTGAACTGGCGCTGGGCGCCGGCAATTTCGGCACCGGTTGGGGCCACGGCGCCGAACGTGACGAAGCCAAGCGCATCTTTGATGGCTTCCTCGATGCCGGCGGCAATTTCATTGATACCGCCAATGGTTATCAGGGCGGACAGTCGGAATCGATGCTCAGTGAATTCATTGCCCCGGAGCGCGATCGCCTGGTGATCGCCACCAAATACAGCATGGGCACGACCCCGGCCGACGGCATTTCCCACACCGGCAACAGCCGGAAAAACATGGTTCGCGCGGTAGAAGAAAGCCTTAAACGCTTGAACACCGATCACATTGATCTGTTCTGGGCGCACGTGACCGATGGCGTGACGCCGATGGAAGAAATTCTCCGCGGTTTTGATGATCTGGTGCGCGCGGGCAAAATCCACTATGCCGGTTTGTCGAACTTCCCGGCGTGGCGCGTTTCCCGCGCTGACGTGTTGGCGGAGCTGCGCGGCTTTGCGCCGATAGTCGCGATTCAGGTCGAATACAGCCTCGCTGAACGCAGCGCCGAGCGCGAGTTGCTGCCAATGGCCGAAGCACTTGGACTGGCGGCAACCCTGTGGTCACCCTTGGCGGGTGGGTTCCTCACGGGCAAATATCGCGGCGGCGATGACAATAACCGTGCGAGCAAACTCGGCATGCTGGTGCATGCGGAAAAAAGCGCCCGCGAAACCGCCCTGCTCGATACGTTGCTGGCGGTGGCCGCAGAAATCGGCGTCAGCCCGACCCACGTCGCCATCGCCTGGTTACGCGAAAAAGCCCGCCGTTCGACCACTGCGCTGATCCCGATCCTCGGCTCGCGCACCCGCGAACAACTGGACGCCACCCTTGGCGCACTCGACGTGCAACTGAGCGAACAACACATGGCGCGGCTTGAAGACAGCAGTGCCGTGCCGGCGGGTGTACCGCACGAGACGATTACCAGTGCCGCCCCTCGCTTTACCGGTCCGCAAACGTTGGACCTGCCGATCATCCCGGTAGCCTGACCCGCCTCGCGTCGCCACGGGATAATCGTTCCCACGCTCCCGCGTGGGAATGCCTCAACGGACGCTCCGCGTTCGGCCCTAGAGGGGACGCGGAGCGTCCCAGGCTGCATTCCCACGCAGAGCGTGGGAACGATCATTGGCGGCCGGTTTAGCGATCGACTTTGTGTCGGGCGGCGTAGAGGCAGAGCATTTCCATCGCCAGTGTCGCGGCGGCCAATGAGGTGACCTCGGCGTGGTCGTAGGCCGGGGCGACTTCCACCACGTCCATCCCGACCAAATTGATCCCACGCAAACCACCGAGAATTTCCAGCGCTTGTACGGTGCTCAAACCGCCGCAGACAGGCGTTCCGGTTCCGGGTGCAAACGCCGGATCCAGGCAATCGATGTCGAACGTCAGATACACCGGGTTATCGCCCACCCGCGCGCGAATCGCTTCGACAATCGCCTCACAGCCCCGCCGATGGACCTGCCGCGCATCCAGCACCTGGAAACCCATGTGATCGTCATTGGTGGTGCGCAAACCGATCTGCACCGAGCGCGCCGGATCAACCAGCCCTTCGCGAGCGGCGTGCCAGAACATCGTGCCATGGTCGACCCGCTTGCCCTCCTCGTCCGGCCAGGTGTCGCTGTGCGCATCGAAGTGGATCAGCGACAGCGTGCCGTGCTTGCGTGCATGCGCTTTCAGCAACGGGTAGCTGATGAAGTGATCACCGCCAAACGTCAGCATCGCGCTGCCGGCGTTGAGAATCTGCTCGGCGTGGGCTTCGATGCTTTCGGGGATGCTGTGGGGTGAGCCGTAATCGAAGTCGCAGTCGCCGTAATCGATAACCGCCAAATGCTCGAACGGGTCGAACGTCCACGGCCAGTGGCGTTCCCAGGCGATCCCGGTGGAAGCCGCACGAATCCCCCGTGGCCCGAAACGAGCGCCGGGGCGGTTGCTGGTAGCGGTGTCGAACGGCACGCCGCTGACCGCGACATCGACGCCGCGCAAGTCACGGCTGTAGCGCCGGCGCATGAAACTGGTGATGCCGGCATAGGTGCTTTCGGCGGCGGTGCCGTAGAGGCTGTCGCGGGTCATCGCCTGATCGTTTTGCATGGGCACATCCATCGTGGTGCTCCTGTTGTTATTGATGGCTACGGAAAGTGGTCCACAGACGCGTGCGCTGGCGCATGTCCTTGAGGCTCATGCTGCGATCGGCGTAGAGCCGCGCACGCACGTCGCTCGGCGGATAGATGTCGGGATCGTTGCGCACCGCCTCGTCCACCAATGGCGTGGCGGCCTGGTTGGCGGTGGCAAAGAACAAGGTATTGGTCAGTTCGGCCACCGAGTCGGGGCGCAGCATGAACTCGATGAACGCCCGTGCGGCCTCGGGGTGCGGCGCGTCTTTGGGGATGGCCAGATTGTCCTGCCATACCAGCGTGCCTTCCTTGGGAATGCGGTACGCCACTTCGAACGCTTTATTGGCTTTGCGCGCCTGATCTGCGGCCATGCTCGCGTCGCCGTTGTAGGTCAGCGCGAGGCACACGTTGCCGCTGGCCAGATCATTGATCTGCCGGCCGGTGGCGACGTAGAGCACCGACGGCTGGAGTTGCTGCAACAACGCTTCGGCGGCAGCCAGATCGTTCTTGTCGGTGCTGTAGGGATCCTTGCCCAAGTAATGCAGGGCCAGACCAATGACCTCCTGCGGCGAATCGAGAATGGCGATGCCGCAGTCCTTGAGCTTGCTGGCGTTCTGCGGTTTGAACAGCAGGTCGAGGCTGTTCAGCGGCACATCAGGCAGACGCTGCTTCACCGCCTCGACATTCATGCCCAGCCCCAACGTACCCCAGGTGTACGGCACGCCATAGCGATTGCCAGGGTCGACCGCGGCCATTTTTTCCAGCAAATCCGGATCAAGATTGGCGTAGCCCTTGAGACCCGCATGAGGGATTTCTTTCAAGGCGCCGGCCGCCAGCCCCCGCGCCAGAACGCTGGACGACGGCACCACCACGTCATACCCGCTGCCGCCAGTGAGCAACTTGGTTTCCAGCACCTCGGAGGTATCGAACGTGTCATAACGCACATGAATGCCGGTTTTCTGCTCGAACCGTTGCAGGGTTGACGGCGGCACGTAGTCGGCCCAGCTGTAGAGATTGAGGGTCTTGTCCTCGGCCTGAGCCTGAAAAGCCACGGACAACAGCAGCACGGGGAAACACAGCTTGAACACGGGAGCCATGACGAACACCTGAGCGGAAGAAGTGGTTGCAGGATGCGCCGTCGGATACATTAGAAAAATAGCCGAATAATCATCCTGACTTTACGCCGGAGTAATGTGATGTTGGGTCAACTGCACGACGTCGATTTGCAACTGCTGCGCCTGTTTGTGCGGGTGGTCGAGTGTGGCGGCTTCAGCGCTGCCCAGGGTGATCTGGGCCTGAGCCAGTCGAGCATCAGCCAGCAAATGGCCAAACTGGAAACCCGCCTCGGCTACCGTTTGTGCAGCCGTGGCAAGGCTGGCTTCAGCGTTACGCCCAAGGGCGAGCAGTTGCTGATCGCGGTGCGCACGTTGTTTGAATCGATCGAAACCTTCCGCCATCAATCCAACGGCGTCGCCGGACGCTTGATCGGCGAAGTGCGCTTGGGGATTTCCGAGTCGGTCGATCAATCGGTGCTGCAAAGGGTAGCTGCGGCGATCCGACGTTTTCGCGAGCGCGATGAGTCGGTGCGTATCGAACTGATCAGTGCCATGCCCGGCGAAATGGAACGGCTGCTGCTGCAACAGCGGCTGGATCTGGCCATCGGTTATTTCTCGCAAGTGCAAAGTGCCTTCGACTATCGCCAGTTGTTCAGCGAAACCCAGCATTTGTATTGCGCCGCCGGCCATCCATTGTTTAACGACGAGACGCCCAGCGACGCCGCGTTGCAGGCCTGCGACCGGGTCGATCACCCCTATCGGTTTTTGCGCAGCGACGAACCGTTTCAGGGCAAGCTCTGCTCGGCGCGCTCGGAGCAGGTTGAAGGTACGCTGGCGTTTATTCTCTCCGGCAAACATGTCGGCTATTTGCCGGATCACTATGCGCGGAGCTGGCAGGAAAAGGGGTTGCTGCGGCCCGTGCGTGAAGGCGAATTGAGTTTTGATGTGGCGTTTCATCTGGCCCGGCATCGGGCGCAGGTGCCGGGGGATGCGCAAAAGGCTTTTGAAGAGGATTTACTGGCCGCATTCAATCTCGCGTAGGAGCTGCCGCAGGCTGCGATCTTTTGATCTTAAAAGATCGCAGCCTCGTTTCACTCGACAGCTCCTGCACGGGCGTTTGCCGTAGCGACCAATAAAACCTGACCTTTCAGGCAGTTATTGCTCGTTGCCCTCGCCGCCCTCTTCCGGCATCCTGCGCCTCCATTTTCTGACCCGGCCCCGCCTTGCGGCGCGCAAAACACCATGACCGCCTCTGAAAAAGCCCCGCGCAACAACGACCTGATCTACGGCCTCAACGACCGCCCGCACCTGACTGCCACCGTGTTTGCCGCACTGCAACACGTGCTGGCCAGCTTCGTCGGTATCATCACCCCGACCCTGATCATGGGCGGCGCCCTCGGTCTGCAAAGTGAAATTCCTTACCTGATCAGCATGGCGCTGTTCGTCTCCGGCCTCGGTACTTTCGTCCAGGCCAAGCGCTTCGGCCCGGTCGGTTCGGGATTGTTGTGCCTGCAAGGCACCAGTTTTTCCTTTATGAGCGTGATTCTCAGCGCCGGTTTCATGGTCAAGGCGCGCGGTGGCGGCACCGATGAAATCCTCTCGACGATCTTCGGCGTGTGCTTTTTCGCCGCCTTCATCGAAGTGATGCTGAGCCAGTTCATCGGCAAACTGCGCATGCTGATCACCCCGGTGGTCACCGGTACGATCATCACGCTGATGGGCCTGTCGCTGATCAAAGTGGCGATGACCGACATTGCCGGCGGCTTCGGCGCGCCTGATCTGGGCGCCGCCAGCCATGTGTTTCTCGCAGCGCTGGTGATCGGCACCATCGTCGTGCTGAACCGCGTCGACGTACCGTTCTTGCGCCTGGGCGCGATCGTCATCGGCCTGACCCTTGGCTATGTGGTGGCGTGGCTGATGGGCACCGTGGATTTCGCCTCGATGCCCGAAGTGCCGCTGGTCAGCGTGCCAGTGCCGTTCAAGTACGGTTTCAACTTCGACTGGGTGGCGTTCGTGCCGGTGGCAGTGATTTTCCTCGTGTCGCCGCTGGAAGCTGCCGGTGATCTGACGGCCAACTCGATGATCTCGCGGCAACCGGTCAAAGGCCCGCTGTACATCCGCCGAATCAAATCCGGCCTGCTCGCCGACGGCCTCAACTCGGCCATGGCGGCGGTGTTCAACAGCATGCCGATGGTGACCTTCGCGCAGAACAACGGCGTGATTCAACTCACCGGTGTGGCCAGCCGCTACGTCGCCTTCTTCATCGCCGGTCTGCTGGTGTTGCTCGGGCTGTTCCCGATGATCGGCGCGGTGCTGCAGTTGATGCCGAAACCGGTACTCGGCGGCGCTGAACTGGTGATGTTCGGCACCGTCGCGGTGGCCGGGATCAAGATCCTCGCCGAAGCCGGTCTGCATCGGCGCAACATGCTGATCGTGGCGATTTCGCTGGGTATGGGCCTGGGCATCGCCGCTGTGCCGGAAGTTCTGCGCGAGTTGCCGCAAGCGCTGCGCAACATCTTCGAATCGCCGATCACCGTCGGCGCGTTGTGCGCTATCGTGCTGAATATCTTCCTGCCAGAAGAATTCATCGAGCTGGAAGAAGACGATTTCGACCCGGAAGCCTCGATTCTTCAGGTCATGGAAAATCCGGACATGCCGGCCAAAGGTGAACCTGCCCCAGCGGCGGCTGTCGCACAGTTGAACCGCTAACGTCTGGCCTTTGATAGAAAGGGCTGAGCCGGTGACGGTTCAGCCCTTTTTTGTTGAGAGACCGTTTATGCGCCGCTTCCAAGCCGTCATTCTGTCACTGCTTCTGCTGTCCCTCAGCGCCTGTGCGCTGTTCCCCAACCGAGACCCGGTGAACATCAACGTGGTCGGCCTGGAGCCGTTGCCAAGCCAGGATCTGGAAGTGCGTTTCGCCATCAAGATTCGCGTGCAAAACCCTAATGAAACGGCCATCGACTACAACGGCATCGCTTTGGATCTTGAGGTCAACGGCCATTCACTGGCCTCGGGTGTCAGCGATCAGAGCGGTTCAATCCCAAGGTTTTCCGAGGCCATTGTTAGCGTTCCGGTCAGCATCTCGGCGTTTTCGGTATTACGCCAGACGCTGGGCCTGAGTCAGACGCAAACCCTCGATAACCTGCCCTATGTGCTGCGCGGCAAGCTTGCCGGCGGTCTGTTTGGCACCATGCGTTTTGTCGACAGCGGCAAGCTCAGCCTGCCCAAGGCCAGTGCCACAACCTGGTAAAAATGCGCTAGCCTGCCTCGTTCCTTAAAGACACTTATGGAGGCTGCAGGTTTATGGAAGACATACCGACGCTGTACACCGAACGACTGATCCTGCGCCCATTGCAACTGGCCGATGCCGAAGCCGTGCAGCGCGAATTTCCGCATTGGGACGTGGTGCGTTATCTGAACGCAGCCGTGCCATGGCCGTATCCGAAGGACGGTGCCCGCGCCTATCTGCGCGACGTTGCCTTGCCGGCGGTTGCGGCGGGCAAGGAATGGCCGTGGACGATTCGTCTGAAATCGGCACCGGAACTGTTGATCGGCAAAATCAGCCTGATGGATCAAGCGGACAACCACCGCGGCTTCTGGCTGGCTCCAGCGTGGCAAGGTCAGGGTTTGATGACGGAAGCCTGCGCGGTGGTGACCGATTACTGGTTCAACGTTCTGCAACGCCCAGTGATGCGCGTGCCGAAAGCGGCGCCGAACATTGGCTCGCGCAAGCTCTCGGAGCGCGCGGGGATGCGCTTGATCCGAACCGATGAAGGCGATTTCGTCGGTGGGCGTTTCCCTCGGGAGCTGTGGGAAATCACCCGGGAAGAATGGCAGCAGCGCCACTGACTTCCAGACACACCACCGATCCATTGTAGGAGTGAGCCTGCTCGCGATAGCGGTCTGCCAGACACCATAATCGTTAACTGACAGATTGCTATCGCGAGCAGGCTCACTCCTACAGGTTTTGTGTCAGCCAGTGGGTTATGTGTTGAATCGCACCCCGGGCTTGGCCCGTTCATCCACAGACAGCTCAAACACATCCGGCCGCGCATAGTGGCCGACCACATCGTAGTCATACCGCGCGCGCACCAGTTCATCGGTGTCGATTTCAGCTGTCAGCAACCCCGCCTCGCCGCGCAACGGCCCCGCCAGCACATCGCCCATCGGCCCGACAATCACGCTGCCGCCAGCAATCAGCGGACGCTCCGCTGGCCAATTGGCGATTTCAACGCCCAACGCCTGAGGCGAAGCTTGCACCTGACACGCACTGACCACAAAGCAGCGGCCTTCATGGGCGATGTGGCGCATGCTGACTTGCCACATCTCGCGCTCATCGACGGTCGGTGCGCACCAGACTTCGATGCCTTTGGCGTACATCGCGGTGCGCAGCAGCGGCATCATGTTTTCCCAGCACACCACCGCGCCAAGCTTGCCGACCTGCGTGTCGAACACCGGCAACGTCGAGCCATCACCCTTGCCCCAAATCAGCCGCTCGGTGCCGGTGGGCATCAGCTTGCGGTGTTTGCCGACGAGCCCTGCCTGCGGATCGAAATACAGCGCCGTGCAATACAACGTGCTGCCAGCACGTTCAATCACACCGATTACCAGGTTCGCCCCGGTTCGCGCCGACAGTGCCGCCAGCGCTTCCGTTTCGGCGCCCGGCACATCGATCGCGTTGGCGAAGTATCGGGCATAGGCTTCGCGCCCTTCTGGCAGGCGATAACCCAGTTGCGTGCCGAACCCTTCACCTTTTGGATAGCCGCCCAGCAGCGCTTCCGGCATCACCACCAGCGCCGCGCCGGATTCGATGATCGCGCCTTCCCAACTCAAAATCTGTTCCAGGGTGGCGTTTTTGCCCTCGGGCAAGGCGCCGATTTGCAGCGCAGCAACAGTTGATTTGGCCATCGCGATAACTCCGTCAGGTTCAGTGGTTGCCGATTCTGCGGCGCCACGCGATCATGAATAAAGCCCCGTTCGCTGCTGAATGATATGAGCCAAATGAATATCGCCACGGTCGACCTCAATCTGCTGAAAGTCTTTGAAGCCCTGCATGAAGAATCCAGCGCCAGCCGGGCAGCGCTGCGTCTGGGCGTCACACAATCGGCGGTCAGTGCGGCGCTGCGCCGGTTACGCGAGGTCTACGGCGATCAATTGTTCGTGCGCACCGGGCGCGGACTGGCACCGACGCTCAAAGCCAATCAACTGAAACCGGTGGTCAGCGAAGCGCTGAACAAGTGCCGGCAAAGTCTGGCGATGGTCGACCCGGCGACCAATCAATACGACGGCCGCTCGGTCACCGTAGGGCTGTCCGATGACTTCGAGATTGCCTACGGTCGCCGCCTGATCGAGGAAATTGCTCGCAGCGCACCGAAACTTCGACTGATCTTTCGTCAGACCCACAGCCAGATTGTCGCCAGCGCCCTGATGGAGCGCAGCATCGACCTGGCGATCACCGCCGGTGGTTTTGCCGAACGTTTGCTCAGTCGTCAGGTGTTGGGCGAAGGCGGCTATGCGTGCCTGGTCGATCCGGCGAGCCTGGCGCCCGGCCAGCAGCAGGTCGATCTTGAGGAGTTCGTCACCCGCGAGCACATTCTGGTGTCGTCCGGCGGTTTTATCGGGATTACCGATGAAGGTCTGGCGGCGCTGGGCCTGAGCCGACGGGTGTGCGCCTCGACCACGCATTTCGCCGCGCTGCCTTATCTGCTCAAGGGCAGTCGGGCGGTGGCGACGATTCCGGCGCATGCCGCCGAGAGCATCGCGGCACTCAGCGGCCTGGCGCTGCTGCCCTGCCCGCTGAAATTGCCGCGTTATCCGATCGAACTGGGCTGGCGCACCAGCGCGCAGATCGATCCGGTGGTGGTCAAGGTTCGCGAGGTGATTGCCGCGACCTTCACCTGAGGCATTACTTGTTGGCGGCCATCAGTCGATTGACTTCACTGCGCACCATGTTGGCGAACTCCGGCGGCGACATGCCGTCCAGTTCGGCGCGGACCCACTCGGCCCATTTGCCTTTGCGCTTGCCGCGCTCGCCGAACAAACGCGCGGCTTCGCCTTTGGCCTTGCCGAGGTTGTTTTGCCAGAGTTCGAACAGACGGGATTTCTCGTCTTCCAGCGCTGCGCGCTCTGCGAGTGATTTGTCGGCCAGATTGAAACTCATCGGGAATTATCCTGCTGCATAAAATGGCGACATCTTACACGCTCGACGGAAATCTCCCGCGCAGGTTTTTCTTTCTGGCCTAAATTCAGTGCAACTTTTTGCTCAGCGCCACACTCCATTGATCACTGTCCATTCAACTGCAAGGAGTCACCCAATGGCCCGCAAATCCGCCGTGCAAGCCGCCGAAGATCAAATCAAGGATCAAGCCTTCAGCGAACTTCAGGCTCTGATCGAAGAGTCGGACAAACTGCTCAAGAGCAGCGCCTCACTGGTCGGCGAAGAAGCGGAAACGCTGCGCGGACAAATCGCCCTGAAACTGCAGCAGGCACTGGACTCGGTATCGAGCGTGCGTGATCGCACCAAACCGGCGGTCGATGCCACTGAAAGTTATATCGGCGGTCATCCGTGGCAGACTGTGGCAATCTCCGCGGGATTCGGTCTGGTGGTCGGCTTGTTGCTCGGCCGTCGCTGATTCAAACGCATACTAAAAAGGCGAACCCACTGGGTTCGCCTTTTTTCTGCCTGCCGTTTTTTCGCTATTCAGATCTTGAATTCAGCTTGGTATCCCACGTCGGCGTACCTCCCCCATTCACCCCGGTTCAGTCCCCTCTCCCTCTGGGCGGTCCGACGTTTCGGGAGGGCTAGGGTGAGGGGCCTTTGCTCTTTGCTCACACCCCCGCCAACTCGCGCAACTGCGCCAACGTCTGCGCCTCCAGCACAATGCCCTCAGCCAACGACTTACTACGCTGCCAATGCCGACGATCCCCCGGCAAACGCTTGAGCCCGACGCCGTGCATCTGCCGCACTAGCTCGCCACTGCGCTCGGCAAAACCCTGCCCGGCGGCCTTGCTCGGGTCGATGACGATCAACAACTGTCCGGTCCACGGCGTTTTCGCCCCGGGATGATTGGACCAATCGAACTCGAAGGAAAAATTGCCTCCCGTCAGTGCGGCCGCCAGCAGCTCAACCATCATCGACAGTGCCGAACCTTTATGGCCACCGAACGACAACAGCGCCCCGCCCTCAAGAATCGCTTTGGGATCCTGGGTCGGCTGACCGAGGCTGTCCACGCCCATCCCGGCCGGCAGCCGTTCGCCTTTGCGCGCAGCAATCTGCACGTCGCCATGGGCAATCGCGCTGGTGGCCAGATCGAAGACGATCGGTGCGGCGCCGGCCCGTGGCGCGGCGAAGGCAATCGGGTTGGTGCCGAACAGCGGCCGGTCGGCGCCGTGGGGCACCACGCAGGTCATGCTGTTGACCACACTGAGCGCCACCAGACCTTCGTCAGCGAACGGCTCGACGTCCGGCCACAATGCGGCGAAGTGATGCGAGTTACGAATCGCCAGCACGGCGATCCCGGCGTGCCGCGCCTTTTCCACCAGCAGCGGCCGAGCGGCGGCCAATGCCGGTTGAGCGAAACCGTTGCCGGCATCGACACGGACAAATCCCGAGGCAACATCTTCGACTTGCGGCACGGCGTGCCCGTTGACCCAGCCGCTGGCCAGGGTCGAGACATAACCGGGAATGCGGAAAACCCCGTGGCTGTGGGCACCATCGCGCTCGGCGCCGGCGCAATTGGCGGCCAGCACTTGCGCGACCTCAGCGGAGGTGCCGTGGCGCAGAAAAATCGTTTCAAGCAGTTGCGTCAGCGCTTCGAGAGACAACGAGGACGAAACAGCAGAGGACACATGATCGTGTGGCGCAGACATCTGAAGCTCCAGAATGATTATTGGAGGGAACAACAGCGTATGGACGACTAGCTCACCGATTAACCATGGCTCAGCTGCCGGCTGTCAACCTTTCGATTGCTCAGCCATGACTGGCATCGCTGTCCTGGCACATTTCGACTCGGTGCGTGCGGTAACTATTTACCGCCAGTGCGCCCAGTCACGTCTCTATTCTTGCGCTCCCCGGCCCCAACGCCTCCGCTCCGAGTCTCGATGATGTCTACGCCCCTTGCTCCACTCCTGTTTCCGGATGTTCTCAAAGCTCCCGACCAGCACGCTGACCTGGCTACCGCGCAGGGTCTCAACAGCAAAGATTTCAGCTGGCTTGCGCATGTGGAACTCGCGACTCACACGTTGCGCAGTGAACAAACCCCGCCGATGTTGGCCGAGCGCATTCTGCTTAACGCCGACAGGCAATTGGCGGTGCCGCTGGCCGGGAGTTTTACTCTCGGCGCCGGGCCGGATGATGGCGGTGTGTTCCTCTACACCCCCTACGACGGCCTGAAGAAATACAGCGATCAGCAAGCGCTGCTCGAAGCGTTGCAGACGCGCCTCGACAACGCTGACGAACAGGATGATCTATTGGCGTTCCTCAGCGTCTCGCAGCGCAAGGAACTGGTGGAAAAACGCGGAATCAGTCTGACCCTTGAAACGATCGAAGGAGACGTGTTCGAGGATCAAAAAGCGGCGATCAACACGTCACAGGATTTGTCCACGCGCGACCTGCTGGATGAGCTCAAACGTCTGCCTTCGCTCACCACCCTGCTGGAAAAGATTCTCGACGAACTGCTCGAACCTCACTTCGCGGGTCTGCAACAGTCACGCACCCGCGTCAGTTTTTTCGCCGACACCGCGCCCCTCTCCGGGGATGTACGGCAGTGGGTCGATTCGCTGTCGCTGAGTGAGGCACTGCTGCTGCACTTCCGCCGCCAGGGCTGGCCGCATGGTCAGACAGCCGAATTTTCCAATCCGGCTCGCTCCGGCTCAGATGTTGACCAGGCAATATGGGCGGATGCAATCAAGTCCGCCTCGGGAAAGCTGACCATGCTGTTGTTTCGACAGCTCGAGGTTTACTGGAATGCCGCCGCTTTTGAAGGTTCCCCCAGACGCACATTCTTCAGCCGGACGTTGCTCGATCAAGCACGTGCAGACTTACTGCTCAAGCGCGAAACCGACATCCTCGAGGCGAAGGAATTCGAAGCCCTTCACAGCTTGATACGTGAGCCGGACAGCGCCGTGCGGCGTCCGACCTTCGAAACGGTATGCCTGGGCGAAGAAACCACCTATGTCGAGTTGGCTGGATCGCTGATGATCAACCATGACAAGGCTTATCTCTACACCCCCACCCAAGGCGTGCAAGTACTCACCGACTACGCCGACCTGCGCCAAACGCTGATCGCCAAACTCAATGCCGCCGGACATGAAGATGAGCTGTACGGGCTCATGAACCTGGAGGAGCGCAATCGCTACCTGGGCTTCGCCAATGCTCAGGTGTCCGGCGAAAACATAGCCGGCGATATCATGGCAACACTGATGGAGGCGATTATCACCAAGCAACGCCAGAGCGTTGAATTCGCCTTGCAACTGTTTCGCCAAAGCGAACGCCGTACTGACATTCATGCATTTTTCGATAAGGCGCTGGATATCCGTTCGATGATTCACGAGCGCTTGGTCAGGCTAGACGTCAATGAGCGCTGGAGCACCCGCCCGCTGTTCTCCAGCGCACCGCCCTCGTCATTGGTCCAGGCCGACAAAGCTGCGCAACTGGCGACAACGTTAGAACGAACACTGGAAAATCTCACCGACAACTTCAAGGGCCAGCCGACCGCGAGCAGCGCTGAACAACGCGTCTTTCTCGAAGGTATTCGATGGAAACTGGCGCAGGCTTTCGAGGATGGAGTGCGCGGTGAAGCGCACATGAGAAATCTCGGCGACTCCTGGCGTGCAGCGGAACGAAAAATCGTCGATACCGTATTCGACGCAAAACACGCAACACGCATGGACCGCCAGTCACTCAACGGTTTCCGGCCGGATGCATGGGCGCTCAGCCTCACTTGCGAGGGCCGGAGTGGCGTGCTGTCACTCGCTCACTGTGTGTTGCTGACCGAGCGCGGAGGCATGGACGTAGCGCACTCCGGGCGCGCCATCTTGTGGACGCCCGCCATCGGCCTGGAATCGTTCGACAACATAGCGATTGCGCAAAAACAATTGCAACAGCGCCTGAACGACAACAACCAGAGCCAGACGCTGCTGGAAAACCTGCCGAAGACGCAACATCGGCTGGATCAGCAATACACGCTGGGCACCTTTCAATTGATTGAGGGCAACGTGTTGAACGACCGTATGCAATCGGCCATTGACCACTATCTGGACCATTGCGAGGCGTTACGCGTTTGCATAAAGGATGAGGACTCACTCGCCGGTTTTCTCGACAAACTGAAAAACAAGGTCATCGAGACCAATCTGCGCCGGGCCGTTGAGCTTGCCAGGACTGTTGCCCGTCATCTGGATTTCCCCGATTGGCTGCGCATGGCCCCGGTCGCGGAACAGCGTACCCAGCTCGCACTGCTGGATGAGTTGCGCCGCTGCTTTATCGATGGCAAGGATTTTCTCGAGGGTGTGCCCGCGTTGGACAGCCACGTCGAGCAGACTTTGAAAACGCTGCTCGACAGCAGATTTCCGAACAACGGCCTCAAGCCACAAGACATCCGCATCACGCCGAATCTGACGCTGGCCGGTCCTGCCTGTAACCTGCTCGAATTTGCTCTGCACCACTACAACATTGTGCAGGGCACCGGGTTCAAGGTTGCCTCGAATACCACCGCAGGGTTGCCGGCAAAACTCAATCAGTCCGCCGTCCGCCAACTGCTGCAATCCCTCGATATCAGCACCACCTACACGCAGAAAGTGAGCGAGGCGCTGTCAGCTGACAGTGAGTCTGCGCGCACCAGCAAAGAGCGGTTTTTACGTCAGTTGCCTTGGCAGTTGATGCAGCATGCGCACGCGATGAAGTTGCAGCAACAGTTGTCAGAAACCGGCTACGACTTCATTTGTCAGGTCCTGGACATGCCGGACGGAGTGGCGCGTGCAACGGTAGAGGGCGCTCACGCCATTGCCAGTCCACTGTCATTGATCAAGACCACGGGGGCTGTCTTGGTCGATACCCTCGGGCTTTATCTCATCGGGCCCGGCGCGGGGCAGACAGGGCCACAGGTGCTGTATGCCCCCTACTCCAAATACGTTTTTCGTGAGTTCGAGAATGAAGCGCAGTTGATCGATGCATTGAATACACCGGGACATTTCCAGGACCTGATCATCCGGCGCCTGCCCGCCGGCGAGCAGTCCGCGTTCAAAAACCTGCTGAAAACGACGATTGGCAAAACCAGTGAAATCAAACTGCAAAGTACGCCCATCTCCGGCAATGTGCTGGAGCGGCTGCACAAGGATACGCTCAGCCTTTTGCCGCAATTACTCGGTTGCCAATCGCAGATCAATGCGCAAGCGGACTGGGAAGCGGCAAAGTTTCTATTCAGTCACGGTGTCCGTCTGGTTCCGCACGTTTTGCCGGGGAAACTCGCTTCCCTGTTTTTTCTTTGGAAAAGCTACGAGGATTTCAAAGAGTCTGCCGAGGAGCTTCAGCAACATCATTGGGCAAATGCCTTGAAAAGCTTTATCTCGGGGGCGATTTCCCTGTTCAGTCTGGGTCGTTTTTCCTGGGAAACAGCGGCGGAAAGTGAAACGGCCGAATTTGCTGTCCAGGCGCAGGCTAGCGACGCAAACGCGGCAGCCACGGCCCCGCCGCTCTGGTCGAAAGTCCCTCCAGCTACGCCCTCCCGCGTTAATCTGCAGCCCTTTGAAACCACCACAGCGCTGGAAAACTTCAAGCTTGAAACCAATAAACTTGTCTATGGCAGTTCGTCGAGCACGCAAAAGTTTGCGGCGATCGCTGGCAAGGTCTACCCGGTGGTCAAGGATGAAAAGGTCTGGTATTTGAGCAAGAAAGACGGCGGACAAGGACCAACCCTTGAACAGAAAAACTCAAGGCTGGTACTGGCACCCGCGGGTCAGCCGGTTCATCGCTGTCGATCCAAACGCAACCGTGTGCAAGCTGACGTTGAACGCAGCCGTTCGATACTCATGTATATCCAGGCTCAAGGGATGGCACAAATCAATCGGCGCTATCCGGCCAGAGCCTTCGTGATCCAGCAAGCTGTCGCTCGGGCAAGAGAATACGCGCTGAATTGTCTGCATAACTTCGTCATACATCGCGACAATCTGGGCGGCACTCGCGTTGAAGCCGTACTCAGAAATTTTTTCGACGTGTTACAAGTCACGCCCACGCTGCTCAGAAAAGTAGAACAGGTGATAATCCCCATCTGCCGCGAGCTGACGGACCCAGCAGATGATCTGCTCTATACGGAGCGCTTTTTCGCTGGTTTGAATGCGCGTTATGGCGACGATACGGTTGCATTTGTCTTCAAACAAGACCGGCGAAAGATAGTCCACCTGACCGAGCTTTTCTTTAATCCGCGCCTGGATCCCTACACCGCTTTCCTGCCTCCCAGATTCAATGTTGACTCCCATGCTCGCGCGGTCACGCTGATCCACGAGCTTTCTCATTTGGTTTGCGATGCCGAAGACTTCGACTTCGTGGAGGCGATGAGTCCATACCCTGACCTTATAAACACGACAACCGCTGAAGGAGCGGCTCTCCAAGCGGGTCTGGAGCGTGAGCGCAAATCCTTGTCCCGCTCTGCTGCGCCTACGCGCTTGTTTGCGGAGAAGAGCAAGAATGGGGTGTGGGTAGACATGGACCAGGTACCAGCACGGGCCGAAGATTACAAAAAAATTCTCAAACTGACCAAAACCAGAAACCTTGCAGATGCACGTAAAGCCTTCCGCGATCCAGTCTCTGCCGACGCACGCATCGAGGTGAAAATGGCCAACGCTGACTCGATCGCACTGTTCATCAGCGAACTGGGCAGGGTGCTGGACCCTCCTCCGGCCCCGATACCTTTACCGGCGCCAGGCTCAAGCCAGACAGGATCCTCGCCAGCATTGCCGTAACAACCGCAACAGACATACGCCGGCTTGCAGCCGGCGTATGTTTTACAACGCGTAACCAGGGTGGTTAATCCTTCTGATCCCGCAATACATTGCCTGAAGCGCCGTCGATGCGGAACTCGTAGACAACACCGTCAGCCTTGCGCCCTTCGCCTTTCCAATAGCCATTGTTGTCGGCTTCGATCTCATAGACCTCGACATAACCGGCCTTGGTCTTGACGATCTCGATGGCTTTTTCGATGGTGATCCAGCCTGCGCCCGGCCGATCGGCCAGCGCTGCGCCTGCGCTCAGCAAGCCGGCAGTGGCAATTAGCGCTGCTATTGTCTTTTTGATCATTTTTTCACTCCATTTATGGATAGTAGTCGTTTGCATCCTGTTTTTTTGGGTGCCGGAGCGAAAAATAAGTTCCACTTTGATGGGCAATTGCCATGACGAATGTTCTCGGTAACTTCCCGACAAGGTTAGAATGTGCGAAATCAGGACGAGTCAATGACCCAAGACACTCTCTCGGAAGCCGAATACGATGCGATCACCGATGCCGCCGCGCATTGGTGCATGCGTGTGCACGCCGCCGACTGCACCGATGAAGATCGTCGCGCATTCAAGCAATGGCACGACGCCCATCCGCTGCACGCGTTCGAATATGAAGCCATGCTGGAAATCTGGGACGTGGCCGAACATTTGCCACGCCCCGCATCGGCCACCGCCCTCCCGGCGCACGGGCCAGTGCAGCAGCCTTCGCGCTCGTGGCGCCAGTTTGCTGTAGCAGCAGGCGTGTGTGCGCTTGCTCTGCCATTGGCAGCCTACACCGGCTGGAACCTGGGCTGGCTGCCCGACAGTTATGAGCATTTTACCGCCACCGATAATGTCCGGCAGGTGACGTTGGGCGATGGCAGCCAACTCGAACTGAACCTCAACACCGATCTGACCTTCAGCAACTACAAGGACGAACGCCGCGTTACCCTGAAAAAAGGCGAGGCGTTCTTTACGGTCAGCCACGACATGTCCCACCCGTTTGTCGTCCGTGCAGGCGAAGGCAAAATTCGCGTCACGGGCACGCGTTTCAATGTCTGGATGTATCAGGATCAAGTGCGCGTGAACCTGATCGAAGGCTCCGTGCTGGTCACCAGCGATCGCTCATTGCCGGGCGATGGCCTGCGCCTCGGCCCATCGATGCAGGCGCGCTACAAAAACGGCGACTACATACCGCAGATCAGCCAGACCTACTCCGGTGACACGTCACTGGCCTGGCGCAACGGCAAACTGGTGCTGGACAACCTGGCGCTGAGCGAGGCCCTGCCACTGATCAATCGCTATCTGAACAATCCTTTGGAACTGGCTGACAACAGTACCGGTTCGATTCGTGTCGGTGGCATCTACAACATCAAAGAGCTGAACAACCTGGCCAACAGCCTGCCCAAGGTACTGCCGGTCTACCTGAGCCGTAACAAGGAAGGTAACCCGGTGATCAACTCGATACCGCAACAACCGCCAAAAAGCTGAAGGCCGCACCCTTTGCAGGATGCGGCCTTCAGGCTTGATGCCATTAATGCTCGGGCTTACTGAGCGGCGACTTTCCCCGCCTTGTCCAACGCCTCGCGAACAGTCTGCACCTGGTATTGCGGGTCAGCCTGAATCTGCTGCTCGGTAAACGGCAGCACACTCCACTGTTTCTTCGAGAACGCCTCGGTCTGATCCCGCGAATACTTCGACGCCGGATCGCTCGACAGCGAGAACGCCAGCAGCCCTTGGGCGTGCGGGCCCTTCTCATCGAAGGTCACGACTTGCAGGTAGCTGGTACCGCTGACCACTTCAAGTTTGCCGTCTTCACGCGGCACGCTCTGAATGGCGTTGTAAATTCCCAGCGTACCCGGGCCGCCGTGAATCGGCGTCTGTTTCCCGCCACTGCTGACCACCTGGATGTCACCCCAGCGGGTTTGCGGCTTCAAACCCATTTTCTGGCTCAACTCGACCGACGCCAACATGGCTTCACGCAGCGCCTTGGCCACCGCCGGCTGCTCGACCGCCAGTCCACGTGGCGTGTGTTGCGCATCTTCAGGATCGAACGCCACGCGCCAGACGTCCGGCGAAGCCTGCAGCGCCTGCATGATGGTCTGGAAATGCACCAGGCCCAGGCCTGAATCCAGATTGGCGCGGCCATCCCATGCCTTGAGGCTGACGCAAACCGGCTTAAGCGCCTGCGCGTCGGTGCCAAGGTCTGAGGCACAGAACTTCAGCAGATCCGGGATCACCTGAGTCGCCAGGTACACCTGATCGTCCATCACCATTTGTTGCAGATCCTTCACCGCCAGCGGACCTTTCTTGCTCAGCGTGCCCAAACGATCCAGCGCAAACCGCGAGCGCAAGCCCAGCGGCTGGCCGTCCTGACTGATCAGTGGCGAGAAACCGGTGAGCGGTTGCGCCGGGTTGGCCAGCCACGCCGAATCGTTGGAGTGCTGGACGAAGTCCTTGCGCAGCAGTTGCGGTAATTGGCTGGAGGCATAAATGCCCTTCTGCGCAGCTTGTGGGTCAATGTCCCACGCGCAGGCACTGTTGGAGCCGTCCAGCACGATCATTTTTGTGCCGATACGCGGATCACTGCACTTGGCCAGTTTCTCGGCGTTGACGTTCGGCACTACTGACAAGTTCATATACAGCGTCTGGCCTTTGTCATCGACGGCCAGGGTGTTGACCCACGGAATACCCTGAATCTTGTGCACCGAATCCTGCAGCTCCTGAAGCGTGGACGCCTGATTCATCGCGTACCACTGATTCAGCACCCGATCATTGTCGAGGTTGGCATCGCGCAGGCTGTAGGCGAACCGATTGTCCCAGTCGAGCTTGCCCGGCCATTGCACAATCGGCCCGAACTGCGAGCTGTAGATATCCCGCGAAACCGGCACCACTTGCCCGTCAGCCTGTTTCACCTGCACGGTGACGGTCTGTTTGTTCAACGGCAGAGATTTGCCATCGAGCAGATAGCGTGTGGAATCCTTCGGATCGAGTTGCAGCCGATACAACGTGAAGTGTTTCGACGAGTCGACCGTGTGCGTCCAGGCCAGATGCTGATTGAAGCCGATATTGATCATCGGCAAGCCTGGCAAGGCAGCGCCCATGACATCGAGTTTGCCCGGAATGGTCAGGTGCATCTGATAGAAGCGCATACCGCCAACCCAAGGAAAATGCGGGTTGGCCAGCAACATCCCGCGCCCGTTGAACGAGCGCTCACTGCCCACCGCGACAGCGTTACTGCCTCGATCAAGTGCAAAGCGCTGCTGACGCGCATCGGCCAACTGATAAGCCTGCACGTTGTGTTCGATCCCGGCTGTCGCTTGCGGCGGCGTGGCGCCGGCCAAAGCCTCGGCAAACTGCCCAACGCCACCCTCGACCAACAGACGGCGGGTCAGCTTCACCAGATCTTCCGGTGCGATCTCACGCACCCACTCACCCTGACACTGTTGCGGCAAACCTTGCTGGCGACGCTCGGCCAAATAACGGTTGTAACCGGCGGTATAGCCTTCGACCAGATCACGCACCTGCGCAGGTTGCGCCTGCCAGAATGCCTTGACCGCTTCAGGCGTATTGAGCCAGGTAAAGAACACATCGCTGACCCGGTTTTCGCGCTGCTCGACGGTGAACTGATCCGGGCCGAAGTAACGGGAACGCTGGCCATTGACCGTCACAATCTCGTTGGCCAACAGGCACAGATTGTCCTGCGCATAGGCATAACCGATACCGAACCCAAGCCCACGCTCGTCCTGCGCACGAATATGCGGCACGCCAAAAGCAGTACGGCGAATATCGGCGCTGATATCCGTGGCCGGGCTGAACGCATGAGCCGAACAACTCAGCCCAAAAACCACACCGGCCAAGGTCAGTCCGGTTAACTGTCTGGAAATAATCACGCTCGCTCCTGATCGACATGCCAAAGAGCGCATCCGGCGCTAACACGGACCCGCCCTGGAAACACCCACGCGTCCACGCGCAATGAGCCTGTCGAAGAAACGAAGTCAAAGGAAAAAATTTAGACCCTCCAAACGATCCCCCAAACGCAAAATCAAAAGCCCCTCACCCTAGCCCTCTCCCGGAGGGAGAGGGAACTGATCGAGGTGATTGCCAGAGCTACGCAGACCTGAAATACCGAGTTGAACTCAATGAACCAGATCAAAAGCCCCTCACCCTAGCCCTCTCCCGGAGGGAGAGGGAACTGATCGAGGTGACCTAACCACTCAACAGGATGAGCGTTAGCTCGGCTGCAGCTTTTGATCTGCCGGCCCCTTCGGCAGGCTGAGTGGAGGGATTTATCCGGGGGTGGGAGCGCAGCGACCGTTCGACGAAGTCGAACACATCGAGAGGAGGTGCAGCGAAGCAAACCGTAGGCGATGCCCCCGGATAGATCCCGGAACGAAGGAACCCGAGCCACGGCGAGGGCCGAACGCCGGGGCCCAGACCTTTGGTTCCTTTGGGGCGTTTGCCAAAGGGACTCGCTGTAAGAGCGAAACCGCCAGCGGCAACACCCATAACAACGGATATACACCCAACCCCCCAGAGCATGGTCGGCCCAAAGGCCGCCAAGCCCAAAGCAACTGCAATCGACAATCACAAGAAAAAGACAAACCCCCGACAAATTTTCTACATCTTTTCTTTCATGATTTGTCGTGCTGATACGTCTTGTCTTAGAGAGCGCAAAAAAACCATCCCGATCAGGCTCTGAAAAGGAGTAATCGCATGTACAACTCGCAACTACCAACGGACGGTAGCCAGGCACCCAAAGGAGTTTCCATGAGCCCCCACGCGAGCGATTTCGGGCAACGCGTCGAGCGTCACGGCAACGAACGCATCCGGCTGCTGCTGAAAAGTTTCGGCCTGCGCACCAGCCTGATTCGTCTGAAAGTCATCGACGCCCTGCTGGTTGCCGCACAAAGCGAGCGACGTCTGGGCGTGCGCGGTGTCCACAGCCAATTGCTGGATCTGGATATTCCGCTGTCCTTCCTCAGTGTGCGCGAAGTGCTCAAACGGCTGTGCGCCGAAGGTGTGATCACCTTCAATGATGACAAGAGCTACAGCCTGCATCCACAGGCTGCGGCCGTCCTCAACAACGATTGAAGCGTGCGGCAAACGCCGTCAAGGCTTGACCTTGCGGCGCATCACGCCGTTGATCACCACCACGATCACCGCTACACCGATGGCGACGAACTGGAATGTCTTCTCCGAAATCATTCCGGCGTTTTGCAGCCAGGACAGGCCAAGCATGATCGCCAGCACCGAAACGGCAATCAGAATCGAATAAATCAAGCGTTGCTTGTGGGTCATTGCGGCTTCCTGAAACGTTGAAATGTATCTGCTTTGTATCCGCTTGCATGCCATGCACTTACCGTTCTACGGGGATGCATCGTGGCAATCGGGGTCTCATGTTACAGCCGATGAAGAGTTTTGGCTTCATGACGGCGTAACCATGAGGAACTTTCAAAATGCTGCGTCGAATCACCTGGCTGATTCCCGTTCTTGCCCTGCTGACCCTGAGTGGCTGCATCATCTTCCCCCACGGTGGCTGGCATGACGATCACCACCGTTACTACCAGGGTGGCCCCGGCTACTACCAACATCGATAGAACAGGATTGTTCGCCCTGCCCGCTTGCCGATAAGCAGATGGCGGCAGGAAATCAACAAGTCCGATCAACTTCAAACAAAGCCCGCCCCGTTGCGGGCTTTTCTGTTTTTGCCGCCGGGTCTGCCACGCTGTCGTAACTAGCGCTTAGCGGCAACTCGGAACCCACAAAACAAGTTGCAAGCATTTGAAATCTAATGTCGCAGCAAAAAAATAGGTCATGCAAGCCCCTGCAACTAGTCTCTGGCAACTTTTCTTTCACTCACTAACAGGGACGTTTATGCAGAGAACACTGATACAAATCGGGCCGCGACAAGTGCTCGGATTTTGTTTTGCGCTAAGTGCTTTTGAACTTCTGACGTATATGGCCAGCGACTTGATCATGCCGGCCATGCTGAGCGTGACAACTGATCTTCAGGCCGATGTGCGACATGTTCCCAACGCCTTCAACCTTTATCTGATTGGCGGTATCTGCCTGCAATGGCTGATCGGACCATTGTCCGATCAATGGGGGCGACGGCGGGTATTGCTGAGCGGTTGCGCATTGTTCGCAATGGCCTGCGCCGCTGCGTTTTTCACGAAGAGTATTGAAGCTTTCAATCTACTGAGACTGCTGCAAGGCATGGGCTTGGGTTTTGTGGTCGCGGTCAGTTACCCGGCCCTTCAAGAGGTCTTCTGCGAGGCCGATGCGGTGCGCTTGATGGCGCTGCTCGGCAACATCGCCCTGCTGTCACCGCTGGTGGGGCCGCTGCTGGGCATTCTGTTGTTGCAATGGTTGTCCTGGCGCGAACTGTTCCTGGGCCTGGGCCTTGTAGCGTCGCTGGTCTGGCTGGGACTGTTCGTCTACATGCCGGAAACGGTCGGGGTTACGCGCCGCGATGGACAGCTGCAACCCGCGGTGCGTTTTTCCTGGCGCCAGACCTGCCAGCGCTACCGCGTCTTGTTCGGCAATGGCCGATTCCTCGCTGCCAGCCTCGCGCTCGGGCTGATGAGCTTGCCATTGATCGCCTGGATCGGCCTGTCACCGTTGCTGCTGATGCAGTTGCTCGGGCTGTCGCCGGTTGAATATGGCTTGTGGCAGATTCCGGTTTTTTCTGCAGTGATCGCCGGCAACCTGATCCTCGACCGCTTGCTCGCGACTCACTCTTTGCCCCAGCTGATCCGCTTGGCGCTCTGGCCTTTTTGTCTGGGGCTGCTGGCGCTGATCGGCAGCGCGCTGTCTGGCGCTGGCCTGGGCCCGGTGGTCGCCAGCCTGGCGCTGTACGCCGTCGGCCTGGGCATGAGCAATGCCGCACTCTATCGGCTGGCGTTGTTTACCAGCGATGACAGCAAAGGCCTGGTCTCGGCGCTGGTCGGCATGATTTCGATTGCCGTGATGGGTGTCGGCGGTTTGCTGATTGCTGCCCTCGGCGGTGGCGCACGCCTCGAACTCTTCGCGCTCTTCGCCGCGTTCAGCGGCCTGTTGAGCCTGCCGTTGGTGCAGGGATTGTTAAAAGGCTTACACGCCGATTCCACCGCCGCTCAATAAAGGAATATTGAAATGAATCAGTTTCCCGCCAGCGATGCGCTCTGCGCGTTGCCACACCCCTATTGCCCGGACTCGGTGCCTGCGGGCCTGTTCGATCGGGCCATGACCGAGATCAGTCGATACCATTGCCAGCACACTCCCGGTTACGCCCATTGGCTGAATGCCAACGGTCTCGACGTGGAAGAGCTCGACGCCCTGCAAGACTGGTCGCAACTGCCACCGATTCTGGCCAATTTTTTCAAACAGCAACTGTTGCTCAGCCCCACCGGGGAGAACGCCCTGGAACTGACATCGTCCGGCACCAGTGGGCAGAAAAGTCGCATGCGTTATGACCCGCGCAGTCTGTCCGGCGCGCAATTCATGGTCGAACGAATTTTTAGCCATTACGGCTGGAACTCCGCCGATACGCCGTGCAACTACCTGCTGCTGAGCTATGAGCCGCAGGGCGCCATCACGCTGGGGACGTCATACACCGACCAGTTCCTCTGCCGGTTTGCCCCGGTCAATCGCGTCGCCTACGCCTTGCGCTGCACCGGTGACAGCCACCAGTTCGATCTGTTCGGGGTCATCGCGGCCCTGCAATCGTTCGCCGAAGAAGGCTTGCCGGTGCGCATTTTCGGCTTCCCGGCATTCCTTTGGCAGACCTTGCAGCATATGCAGGCTAACGGCGTGCCTGAGTTGAAGCTGCCGGACGATTCGCTGGTGTTTTTTGGCGGCGGCTGGAAAACCCGCACCAGCGAGGAAATCCCCAAACTTCAACTGTACGGGCGCATCTCCCGGCAACTCGGCATCCCGACAGCGCGCTGTCGAGACGGTTACGGTGCGGTCGAGCACGCGGTGCCTTACATCGAATGTGCCCACCATCATTTTCACGTTCCGGTTTACGCCAAAGCGTACGTGCGCAATGCGCTGGATTTCTCCGTGCAGCCCTACGGCCAGCAAGGCTTGCTGGGATTCGTCTCACCCTACATTTCATCCAGCCCGGCGCACGCGGTAGTGATGAGCGATCTGGCAACGCTGCACCCCGGCGCAAGTTGTGGCTGTGGCCTTGCCTGTGACTGGTTCGAACTGCATGGCCGCGCGGGCACCACTGCCGGCAGAAGCTGCGCGATGGCCGCAGCGCAATTACTGGGGAGTCACTGACATGTACTTGATCAAAGGAGAACTGCACGCGGACGTCGACCTCGACAATGCGCTGGCACTGCTGCATCAGACCTTGCCGCAGCACCTGAACACGCCGCTCGACAGCGCCACCGTACTGACCGCAACCACCAACTTTGCCCAACATTTGCGCAGCGCCGAGTTGCCGCTGGATGACGCGCAACGCCAGGCGCTGATCGACTTCTGCCAGCCTCGCACTCTGCAAACCAAGCTTGAAAGAGAATTGGGCGATCAAGCCGCAACCCTGCGGCGTCTCGATTATCGGCAATCGCACTTTGAACGCTGGAGTCCGCTGGGTCTGGTGGTCCATGTCACACCGGCAAACGCGCCACTGCTGGCGTGCTGCGCGATGATCGAAAGCCTCTTGGCCGGCAACATCAATTGGCTGCGTCCCAGCCGCAGCGACCACGGTTTGACGGCGCGTGTGCTGCACGCGTTAGTGCAATGCGACCCCAGCGATCAGCTGCGCTATCACGTCGCCGTGCTGCCGGTGGCAACCGAGCAGATCGGTCGCTTGTGCAAAATGGCCAACGGCGTATCGGCGTGGGGTGGCGAAGCGGCGCTGCAAGCGATCCGCCAACAGCTGCCACCCGGTTGTCGCTGGATCGACTGGGGGCACCGCATCAGTTTTGCCTATCTGACGCCGGACGCAGCCTCGCCGCAGGCACTGGAGGCGATCGTCGATGAGGTATGTCGACTGGATCAACAGGCCTGCTCCAGCCCGCAGTGGCTATTGGTCGACAGCGATGATCCCATCGTTCTTGAGGACATCGGCTGCGCATTGGCCAAAGCGTTCGAGCGGCGTGCCGAGCACTGGCCGGCGCTGGTCCCGACCGTGCAGGAAGCCAGCGAAATCAGCAGCCACGGCATGATGACGCGTTTGAGCAGGAGTTTTTCCGGAGTCACGGCGCAGGTCTGGAGTGCGCCGGGCTGGCGCGTTGTCTGGAGCCACAATGAGATGCTCGCGCCCTCGCCGCTGTTTCGTACGCTGCTGCTCAAACCGCTGCCACGCGAGCGCCTGTCGCAAACCCTGCTGCCTTGGCGCAACGTGTTGCAGAGCTGTGCGTTGGTGTGCAGCGAGGCACAGATCGCAGAACTGTCGCGGACACTGATTGCGGCGGGCGTCAGCCGAATTGCACCGATCGAGGCGATCCATGACGGCTATGACGGGGAACCCCACGACGGCGTTTACGCGCTGCAACGCCTGAGCCGCCGTGTGTCGGTGAGCATCGCGGCGACGCAACTGCCCAGCCACATGACCCTTGATCGAACACCTTGTGCGCTGCACCCGACGAACGTGCCGATCACCGACAAAGAAGCGTTTATCGCACGACCGACGACAGCGGCGGCGCAGCTGTTTTTCCGCTCCGGCGGCAGCAGCGGCACACCGGCGTTGTCGGGATTCAGTTACCACGATTTTCAACGGCAAATGCAGGCGACAGCCGACGGGTTGTTCGCGGCGGGGCTCGATCCGGCCCGCGACAAGGTGATGAACCTGTTTTTCAGTGGCGGTTTGTATGGCGGCTTTTTCAGTTTTGCCAAAGTCCTCGAACTGCTGGGCGCCACCCACCTGCCCATGGGCGCCCCCGCCGATGATGACTACAGCGATATTGCACAAGTAATCATCGAGCAGCGTGTGACTGTATTGATCGGCATGCCCAGCACCCTGCATCGCTTGTTCCTCAACGAACAGCAGCGTCTGAGCCGTTATGGCGCGATTGAAAAAGTGTTTCTCGGTGGTGAACACATCAGTGATCAGTGTCGTGAGCTATTGCAACGCTGCGGCGTCTCCAGCATTCGCTCGGCGGTGTACGGCAGTGTCGATGCGGGGCCATTCGGGCATGCCTGCGTCGCCACCGGCGATGGTGTGTTTCATCTGATGGACACCATCCAGCATCTGGAAATCGTTGCCCTGGAGGAGGACGTTCCGGTCGCCGACAATGAAATTGGCCGCTTGCTGTTCACCTCGAAAGCACGCGAGGGCCAACGGGTGCAACGTTATGAAGTCGGCGATACCGGTCGATGGCTGCACGGCGCCTGCGCATGCGGACTGAATTCGCCGCGCTTCGAACTGCTGCAACGGCACGGCCGACTGTTGCGCATCGGCACCGATTTCATTTGCCTGAATGAACTCGCCGGGCACCTGCAAGCACCGTTTCAGTTGCACCTCGATCACGCCCCTGATGGTCTGGAGCGCTTGCTGATTCGCAGCTCCGGCGAGCCTGCCGACATCCTCGGCCGACTGCTGAACTACTCGACGCTGGCCGTTCTGCAGCGCACCGGACTGCTCACGGTTGAAGCGCAAACTTGCGAGCCGCAGCAGTTCTGCAGAAACCGACACAGCGGAAAAATCCCGTCAGTCATCGACGCGCGCCGTTAAGAGCACTATCGCCTACGGCGGCCATCATCCAGGACAACATCATGAACACAACACTTGAGTTAAACGCGCTGGTCGCTTTTGCCCGTGAACATTCAAAGTATTACGCCAGACATTTGCATCACGTTACAGCGCAGGTCAGCACACTGGATGAACTTCCGGTCATCGATCCGCAACACTACTGGGCAACCAGCCAGAACTTCGACCAATGGTCCGTACTGACATCAACGGTTGAGCGCGCACTGGTGTTCAAGACCGGAGGAACATCCAGCGCCGGTAAACTTTCGGCATTTACCCGCGAAGAATGGCAGACACTTGTAAAAGACTTTGGCAGCCATCTCGGCAATCAATTGAATCCCGGAGACCGGGTGGCAAATCTGTTCTTTGTTGGCGATCTGTATGCCAGTTTCATTTTTATCCATGACGCACTGGCGCAGGAAACGGCGGGTGTCACCGAGTACCCGTTTACCGGTGATGTCGACCCTTTTGTGCTGGCAGATTCCATCCATCAGCACCGGATCAACGTGCTGGCCGGTGTGCCCGCGCAATTGCTGGCGTTCGCCGGCGTGCTGGAGCGCCAGGCGCAAACGCTGGTTGAAGTCGAGACCATACTTTATGGCGGAGAAAGCCTGTTCGCCGGTCAATTGCAGTTATTGCAGCGGGTGTTTCCCAACGCGCGGATCGCCTCCATCGGCTACGCCAGTGTCGACGCTGGTTTCATCGGCGCCACAAGCCGCGATTGCGCCTTGGGTGAACACCGGATGCTGGCCAGCCACAGCCTGCTGGAAATCGTCGACGAACACACCGGAGAAGTGATCGAAGAATGCGACCGCAGCGGGCGACTGCTGATCACCAACCTCACCCGTCGGCTGATGCCACTGATTCGCTACCCCGTGGGCGACCTCGCCTGTTGGCGAGAGCCGGCCACGGCGGCCATGCGCAAATTTGCCTTGCTGGGCCGCAGCGCAAGCAGTCAGCGCGTGCGGGTAAGCAGCCTGACCCTGCTGGTCGAGGACATCACCAGAATCGTCCAGCGCAGTACCGCCAGCGACGACTGGCAACTGGTCATCAGCCAATCGGCAAACGTCGATATCCTGCGTCTGAAGTGGGTGCCCGACGGGCTCAACGCCGAAAGCACTGACGCCGGAAAAACGCTGCACCGTGAGTTGATCGAGCATTACCCGCTGATGACGCAACTGTGCGATGAGGGCCAACTTGAACTGCAGGTTGTCCATTGCACAACCGATGAACTCGCTCGACATCCGCGCTCCGGCAAGCGGCAACGAATCGTCGACCTGCGCATCTACGACACCCAACGCCCGGAGCAACGCCCATGGACGACTTGACGCTGCGCAGCTATCGAAGCACCGACGCCGGAGCTGTCAGCCGCCTGTTCCGGGAAATCTATGGTGATCACTACGTGCAGCCCCACGTATATTTGCCGTTGATGATCAACCAGAACCATGGCGATGGGAGCTGGCATTCACTGGTGGCGCAGTCCGGCAAAAAGATCCTCGGTCACGCCACGTTATGCAGAAACCCCGGATCGTCCACGGCGGAACTGGCATTGAGCGTGGTCCATCCGTCGACCCGCGGGCAGAACATCGCCACGCAGTTGGGCTCTCGGCTATTGATCCATGCCCAGGCGCTGGGATGCCATGGCGTGACGATCAAACAGGTGACGCAGCATCCCTACACACAGCGCATGGCTGACAGGCTCGGTTTCTGCAGCAGCGGATTGCTGCTCGACTATTGCCCCTCGCCGTTTGGCGAACCGCTGCCGGAGTCCATCGTCATCGGCTACACGCCGATTGATGGCTACCGACGACCGCTCCCGGCACTGCCATGGCCGCAAAGCTGTGCCAGGTTCATGGAGCATTTGTGCGGGGTATACGGGACACAGGACAAAGAGCCGCCCTGGGTGGGGCCGCAGATCCATGTCGAGCCCTGTACCGGGCGCTATGACGTCATGCTGAAAAAACTCGACAGCAGTCTGCTCAAGCAGCTTCAACGACTGCCTGCCCACTGGTTGATCTCGATTCGGCTAAGACTTGCAAACGGATTTGCCTGTGCCGTGGAGAGCCTGACGGCGATGGGTTTCACCTTCACCGGGATTGCCCCGAATGACCGCTGCGCGGGTTGGCTGGCGTTGTTTCATCGGGGCTATCGCCCGCGCTCGCTGGAGTTACATTGCCCGCACATGCAGCGTTTGCATGATCAGGCGCAATCGCAAATCGCAGCGCACGCCAAGGAGGCGTCGCCGCCGTCTTGAGCAAGGGCCGGCCCATCGGTATCGCCCGTTCAAACCATGAACGGGCGACAACTGATCAGCTTACGCCTTGGCCTTGACGCCCTGATCGACCGGTTTAGGCGCGTTGCCATCACCATAGTTCTTCAGGTTCTGCAGGACGTAGATCGCTTTCTTGAACTCGGGAATCAGGTTTTTGCCGTAGGCATTGCCATTGAGACCATTGTTCTGGATCGCGTCGAGTTGGGTGGCGAAATATTCCAGTGCGTTGAATTTCGCGTCGATGTCTTTGGTCACGCCAAAACGGTCGAACTTGTCCCCGGCGGCTTTCAACGTGAACGAGGTGACCTCGGAGATCAACCCGCGGCTACGCAGCATCTCGCTCAGATTACCCAATTGTTTTACCGAAACATTCGCCGGATCGAAGCCCTTGATCGCTTTGCGCATACCCTGCTTGTCCATTTCGGCAGTGTTCAGCGCGTTGGGATCGTTGCCGACCATGTTGAGCATCTGCTGCACTTTGACGCTCTGGCTGACTTGTTTCTTTGCGCCGGTGTCGCGTACCAGAAGTCCTGCCTTGGCCTGCCAGCCGCCAACGTTACCGATCGTCATGAGAAGACTCCCTGTGAAAAACCATAAAAATTCCGTGGGCAATGCCATCAATGGCCGCGAGTATCAGCGGGCGAACTGATGGCACCAACCTCTTTCTGCACATTTTTACAATTCTTGTACATTCTCGATACAAAAGCAAAACAGCCCGTAAACCTTGACCCAGAGCTGTCATGCCAATGCAACGAAAATGACTTTTTCTCGCGATCAGGCACGTTAGCCACAGCACCTGTATCGGGTCTGATACCGACCAGTCATCGGCACCGGTGTTTTTTAGGACGCCAGTACCTAAAGGTTCCCGGCACATCGACGATACGCTGTGGATACCCGCACTGTTTTACCCCTGCCCCCTAATAAGAAACGCTGCTCAAGGACCGGTTTCCATGCCCGCATTCCGTACTATTTCGGCTCGCTACACGCTGTTTCTGGTTCTGTTCATCCTGCTGCTGTCGGTGTTGACCGTGGTCGGCATCAGCCAATTGGTCGCCCCCAAACTGCGTCAGACCGAAGAACAGGTGGTCCTCAACCGCATCGCCGAAGTGGCCGAGCAGATTCAGGGCGAGTTGAACAAAGTGCAGGCGCAACAGCGCAGCATCACCCAGACGATTCCGTTGCTCGATAGCGCCGCCATCGACACGGTGTTGCCAGGCCTGGTCGATCAGTACGGCGAGTTGAAGGTGTTCGGCGGCGGGATCTGGCCGCTGCCGGGGCAGCGTGAAGCTGGGCGCAACAAATTCAGTACGTTCTGGCACCGCGATGCCTCGGGCAAACTGGCGGTGAATACATTCTGGAACAGTGACGCAGCCCCCAACTATTACGACCAGAGCTGGTACAAGGGCGGCATGGCCACACCACGCGGCCAATGTGCCTGGGCGGCCGCATACAAAGATGACGCCAGTGCCGAGCCGCGCACCAACTGCGCCATGGCCATCCAGAAAAACGGCAGTGCCTGGGGCGTGTCGACCATCGACGTCACCCTCGGCTTTTTCAACGATCTGGTGGCGCGCAAGGAAAAAGACCTCAACGCCGAAATGCTCATCGTTGAAGCCGACGGCAAGATCATCAGTAACAGTTCACGCATCAGTGGCCCGATCGTGCTGAAGAACATCAGCGAACTGGCCGCCACTTCAACCTTTGCCAGCCAGGTCAAAGCCGGCCTGCAAAACCGCGATCAGGCTCAGCGCGTCGAGTTCAACAACAACGGTGATGCCAGCACCTTCTTCATGCGCCCGATTGAAGGCACGCCGTGGTTCCTCGCCACCGCCCTGCCGACAAAAATGCTCACGGCCCAGCGTGATGACGTCCTCAGCACCCTGAGCCTGTTGCAGATTCCGCTGGTGATCCTGCTGGTGCTGTTGCAGGTCTATGCGATTCGCCAGTTGGTGCAGCGCATGAAAGCGTTGAAAGCCAATATCGACTTGCTGTCCAGCGGCGATGCCGACCTGACCCGGCGCATTACCATTCGCGCCGAAGATGAACTCGGCGCCATCGGCCACTCGGTCAACACCTTCATCGCCTACCTGCAGAACATGATCGGCGAAGTCACCCAGGCCACCGGCGCCATGGCGTCGAGCCTCGACAACCTGCAACGTACCTCGGCGCACACCAGCCAGATCCTCCTGCGTCACGCCTCGGAAACCGACCAGACCGTTACCGCTATCACCGAGATGAGTTCGACCGCAGAAAGCGTTGCGCAGAATGCCGCCGAAACCGCAGCGTTCACACAGCGCGCCAACGAAAACGCCGACCGTTCCCGCGTGGTCGTGGGCGAAGCCACCAACAGTGTCGTGGCGCTGATCGATGAAGTGGCCAGTGCTACACACAAAGTTGAAAACATGCAGCAGGACGCTCAACGCATCACCGAAATACTCGGGGTGATCGGCGCGATCGCCGGCCAGACCAACCTGTTGGCGCTCAACGCCGCAATCGAAGCAGCTCGCGCCGGTGAACAGGGCCGGGGGTTTGCCGTGGTTGCCGATGAAGTCCGCGCCCTCGCCGCGCGCACGCAGGCCAGCACCTCGGAAATCAACGAGATGTTGACGCGCCTGACGCAGGGCGTGAGTTCGTCGGTCAGCGCCATGGAAAACACCCAGGCCAGTTGCCAGTCCGCCGCCGATGCCACCGCACGGGTCAACTCGGGTCTGGATGAAATGGCCGGTTCGGTCAGCCATATCAACAGCCTCAGCACCCAGATCGCCACCGCCGCCGAGCAGCAAAGCGCCGTCACCGAAGAGATCAACCGCAGCATGGTGCAGATCCGTCACATGGTCGATGAACTGGTGCAGAGCGGCAAAGCCAGCGAGCTCAACACCCACCAGTTGCTCGAGGCCAATAGCCGGGTGAGCGCGATCATGGGGCGTTTCAAAGTCCGCTGATTCATGCAGGAATTTCTGCCAACCCGATAACCCCTGTGGGAGCGAGCCTGCTCGCGAAAGCGTCATTTGAGTCACTGCATCCAGTGCCTGACACACTGCCTTCGCGAGCAGGCTCGCTCCCACAGGGTTCGACGGCGTTCACACCATCGCCAGATGTGGCCACCTGACAACTTTGTCATCTCGCGCTCAGCAACCTGTCAGCCTTGATCTACGATCATCGTGCCAGCCTGCCTTGCAACAACTGGAAACATTGCGTTGATGCCTGGCGGAAAAAACCGTTCAAAATGCGTTCTTTTTGACCGTCACCCGAGCCGAGGACCCGCTATGCGAACCCACCTGCGTCTGGTCGCCCTGAGCGCCCTGTTCATTTCCTCCCTGGCCCAGGCCGCCGATCTGATCCCGATCGAAGTGCACCGCGATGCCAACTGCGGCTGCTGCAAAAAATGGATCAGCCACCTCGAAGCCAACGGTTTCAAAGTCGACGATCACGTTGAAAGCGACATGAGCAGCTTCAAGCAACAACATGGCGTTCCGCCGCGTCTGGCCTCGTGCCACACCGCAATCATCAACGGCAAATTCGTCGAGGGCCATGTGCCGGCAGAACAAGTGCTGGCCCTGAGCAAGCGTGACGACCTGCTCGGCGTGGCCGCACCGGGCATGCCGATGGGTTCGCCGGGCATGGAAATGGACGGCATGAGCGATGCTTATCAGGTCATCGGCCTGAAGAAGGATGGCGCTGATGTCGTGGTGGCGGACTACCCGGCCCATTGATCGGCGCGGCTTACTTCGGGCTGTTCCTTGCCGCGTTCGGTGCAGCGACCTTGTTGCCGCTGCAGTCCGAGGCATTGCTGGTCGGGCTGATCGCCAGTGATCGCTACTGGCTGTGGGGATTGCTGGCCGTCGCGACGCTGGGCAACGTACTCGGCTCGCTGGTCAACTGGTGGCTGGGCCGTGGCATCGAGCGTTTTCAGGATCGGCGCTGGTTTCCGGTCAGCCCCGCGCACATGACCAAGGCGCGCAAACACTATGAGCGCTACGGGCATTGGTCGTTGCTGCTCAGTTGGCTGCCAATCATCGGCGATCCACTGACGCTGATTGCCGGTGTCATGCGCGAGCCGCTCGGGCGGTTTCTGTTGATCGTCACCCTGGCCAAAGGTGCACGCTATGGCGTGCTGGCCGTGCTGACCCTGGGCTGGCTCGGTTGAACGATCAGGCGCAGGCATTGCCTGTGTTTAACGTCGCCATAATCCAGCCGTTCCAGCATCGGCCGATTTCAAACGGAGTTTGACCTTATGTCTGTCACGTTTTCCCGTTGGCTCCCCTCCCTGTTCCTCTGCGCCGCCCTGCCCTTGTCTGCGCAGGCTGCCGCGCCAGCCGAAGCAACGCCTGAAGGCCCGGCCTACGGTCCCGAACTGCAAGGCTTCGAATACCCTTACACGCTTAAACACTTTGCGTTTCAGTCTCAGGGCAAATCCCTGCAAATGGGTTACATGGACGTCGCCGCTCATGGCAAGGCCAATGGCCGCACCGTGGTGCTGATGCACGGCAAGAATTTTTGCGCAGCCACCTGGGACAGTTCGATCAAGGCCTTGAGCGAGTCCGGTTACCGGGTGATCGCGCCGGATCAGATCGGCTTCTGCACCTCGAGCAAACCCGACAATTATCAATACAGCTTCCAGCAATTGGCGACCAACACCCAACAATTGCTCAAAGCGCTGGGCATTCAGAAAGCCACGCTGCTCGGCCACTCCACCGGTGGCATGCTCGCCACCCGCTATGCCTTGTTGTTCCCGGAACAGGTCGAACAATTGGCATTGGTCAACCCAATCGGTCTGGAAGACTGGAAAGCCCTTGGCGTGCCCTATCGCACGGTGGATCAGTGGTATCAGCGCGAACTGAAAGTCAGTGCCCAAGGCATTCGCGACTATGAACGCACCACCTATTACGACGGCCGCTGGAAACCGGAATTCGACCGTTGGGTAGACATGCTCGCCGGCCTGAGCAAAGGCCCGGGCAAGACGCAAGTGGCGTGGAACTCGGCGCTGATCTACGACATGATTTTCACCCAGCCGGTGTACTACGAATTCAAGGACCTGAAGATGCCGACCCTGCTGCTGATCGGCACCTCCGACACCACCGCCATCGGCAAGGACCTCGCGCCGCCTGAGGTGAAAGCGAAAATCGGTCACTATGAGGTGCTCGGCAAACAAGTGGCCAAGCTGATCCCGCAGTCGACGCTGGTGGAATTTCCCGGCATGGGTCACGCGCCACAAATGGAAGAGCCGGCGCAGTTCCACAAGGCCCTGCTCGACTGGCTGAATACATCCAATCCCGTTCGTTGATGAGGTAAGGCTGATGGCGGTGCAGATTGCAGTAATCGATGACTGGCAGGACGTGGCCCGCGATGTGGTCGACTGGTCAGTACTCGATAGCCTTGGTGAAGTGACGTTCGAGCATGATTACCCGGCCGACAACGCCACATTGGCCGAGCGTCTCGGCCGGTATCAGGTGATCTGTGTGATGCGCGAACGCACGCGTTTCGATGAAGACCTGCTCAAGCGCTTGCCCAATCTCAAGTTGCTGGTCACCGGCGGCATGCGCAACGCGGCGCTGGACATGCAAGCAGCGGCAAAACTGGGCATCACGGTCTGCGGCACTGACAGTTACAAGCATGCCGCGCCGGAGTTGACCTGGGCGCTGATCATGGCAGCGACGCGTAATCTGGTGAATGAGGCCAACTCCCTGCGCGCAGGCCATTGGCAACAGGGTCTGGGCGGCGACCTGCATGGCAAGACCCTCGGGATTCTCGGCCTGGGCAGCATTGGCCAGCGCGTCGCCCAGTTCGGCCAGGTGTTCGGCATGCGAGTGATTGCCTGGAGCGAAAACCTCACGGCAGAACGAGCTGAACAAGTGGGCGTGACGTACGTGAACAAGCAGGCACTGTTCGAGCAGGCTGACGTACTGTCGGTGCATCTGGTGCTCAGCGAGCGCAGTCGCGGGCTGGTCGATGCGCAGGCGCTGGGCTGGATGAAACCGACGGCCCTGCTGGTCAACACCGCGCGCGGGCCGATTGTCGATGAAGCCGCGCTGATCAAGGCCTTGCAGAAACAGCAGATCGCCGGGGCCGCACTGGACGTATTCGAGCAGGAACCGCTGCCGGCCATGCACCCGTTTCGCACACTCGACAATGTGTTGGCGACGCCGCATGTCGGGTATGTCAGTCGGCAGAACTATGAGCAGTTCTTTTCGCAGATGATCGAGGATGTTCAGGCTTGGGCGGCTGGGGATCCGGTTCGCCTGTTGAACTGACCCTTCTCTGCAAATAGAGGGTGAAGTCACTATTGCTATCGCGAGCAGGCTCACTCCTACAGGGGAACGCATTTCAACTGTAGGAGTGAGCCTGCTCGCGATAGCGTCATAACAGTCACCCCATCAGCAAACTGCCCGCACCACAACAGTGCAACCGCCCTCCTCGCTAGCACAAAATCGTGACCACCCAGTCACCGTTTTGGCCCTCCCTCGCAGAAAAACCTGCACTTCGTCGGTGCGTTTGCCCCAACAAAGTAAGGTTTGCACCGACCGCCAACCGATTGTCGAACAATTTACCCATTTGCTCTGGCCCGCTCTAGGATCTGGCCTAGACTGGTTTTTTCGGGGTACGACCTGTCGGTCACATTGCGGAAAAAAACTCGAAACTTTTGCGCAAAGCGGCGGGTCATCTGAAAGGCAGGGCCAAAGCGACTGGTGCAATCCTTGCAACGGCCCGTTCACCCATTCTGCTTGCGCGTGTTGGGTAGCGTTTGCTCACCGATGCGTGGCGCGTTTGCGCCCGGCCACAGGATTTGGCCATGGACATCGCTTGTTCAAGACAAGAATCAGATCAACGATACGGGAGATTCATATGATCAGTGCGGCATTGGATATTCAGGGAGAGCGTGCTCAGCAGGCGGTTGGTGAATCGAGCACCGTCAGTGTTCCCGGCAGCCGACAGATCAACGTCCCCGGCACCAAAACGCTGACTCCGGTAGCGAGCCAGAACCCCAACAAGAAAAAAGTGTTGTTCGTGACTTCGGAAATCGCCGATCTGGTGAAAACCGGTGGTCTGGGCGACGTCTCCGCTGCCCTGCCCCGCGCGATGGCCCATCTGCACGATGTTCGCGTGCTGATCCCCGGTTACCCGCAAGTGATGCACAGCGAGAATCCGATCCACATCATCGGCGAACTCGGCGGCCACGCCGCATTGCCACCGTGCAAGATCGGGCGCATGGACATGCCGGACGGTCTGGTCATCTACGTGTTGATCTGCCCTGAACTCTACGAGCGCGAAGGCTCGCCCTACGGCGCCAACAACGGTCGCGACTGGCCGGACAATCACATTCGTTTCGCCCGCCTCGGCCTGGCCGCTGCCGACATCGCCGCCAACCTCGCACAAATTCACTGGTGCCCGGATCTGGTGCACGCCCATGACTGGCCGGCCGGCCTCGCCCCGGCTTATATGCACTGGCGCGGGCAGCGCACGCCGACCCTGTTCACCATTCACAACCTCGCCTATCAAGGCGTGACCAGCCTCGGTTCCTGCCCTGAACTGGGGATTCCCAACCATGCCCTGCAGCAGGAAGGCATGGAGTTCTACGGCAAGATGTCGTTCCTCAAGGCCGGCATGGCCTATTCGAGCCACATCACCACGGTCAGCGCAACTTATGCGCAGGAAATCACCACCCCGGATTTCGGCTGCGGCCTCGACGGTTTTCTCGCCGCCAAGACCCAGCAAGGCTTGCTCAGCGGTATCCCCAACGGCATCGACGAGAGCTGGGACGCCGCCACCGATCCGCACCTGTTCGCACCGTTCGCCATGGGTGACTGGGAAGGCAAAGCGGTCAACGCCGCGCATGTGCGTGAGCTGTTTGAATTGAATGACTCAGCAGGCCCGTTGTTCGCCGTGGTGTCGCGACTGGTTTATCAAAAAGGTCTGGACCTGACGATAGCGGTATCCGAGTACATCGTTAAAAACGGCGGCCAGATCGCCATCATCGGTCGTGGCGAACCGGAAGAGGAACAAGCCATGCGTGAACTGGCGCTGCGCTTTCCCGGGCAAATTGGCGTGCGCATTGGCTTCAATGAAACCGACGCCCGCCGCATGTTCGCCGGCAGCGATTTCCTGCTGATGCCCTCGCGTTACGAGCCTTGCGGTTTGAGCCAGATGTACGCCCAGCGTTTCGGCTCGCTGCCGGTAGCGCGCAACACTGGCGGGCTGGCCGACACCATTGAAAACGGCGTCACCGGTTTCCTCTTCGATGAATCCACCGCCGAAAGCTATCAGGAAGCCCTCAGTCGCGCGTTCAAGGTCTTCGCTTTTCCCGAACTGCTCAATGCCATGCGTTGCCGGGCGATGGCTGCACCGTTCAACTGGTGCAAAGCGGTTGAACCGTACGCCGAACTCTACGAACAACTGGTGGCCAAGGCGCTGGGTAAAGCTCACCACAAATAACCAGGGAGGTTCACCACGATGCCGTTACGGTCTACTGAAACCTGGCCCCACGGCGCGATCATGCTGGACGCCGAACACACACAGTTCGCGCTGTGGGCACCGGATGCTTTTTACGTCAGTGTCGAACTTGAAAACGGCCAGTCCCTGCCAATGCTGCCTCAGGCAGACGGCTGGTTTGTGATCAAGACCCGCTGTCCGGCGGGCACGCGTTACCGCTACAACATCGACGGCGAACTGGAGGTGCCCGACCCGGCTTCCAGAGCGCAGGATGGCGACCTCGAGCACCACAGCGTGGTGGTCGATCCGCTGGCTTATCAATGGCGACACACTGCCTGGCACGGTCGGCCGTGGAGCGAAGCGGTGATCTACGAGCTGCACGTCGGTGCGCTCGGGGGGTTCGCTGAAGTCGAACAACATCTGGCGCGCCTCGCGGGTCTGGGCATCACCGCCATCGAGCTGATGCCGCTGGCGCAGTTCCCCGGCGACCGCAATTGGGGCTACGACGGTGTTTTGCCCTACGCCCCGCAAGCCTCCTACGGCACGCCGGAACAACTCAAGCACCTGATCGACAGCGCCCACGGTCATGGCTTGGCCGTCATTCTTGATGTGGTCTACAACCACTTCGGCCCTGACGGCAATTACCTGCATCGTTACGCCAAAGGCTTTTTCCGCGAGGACAAACACACGCCGTGGGGCGCGGCGATCGATTTCCGTCGCGACGAAGTGCGCGAATTTTTCATCGAAAACGCGTTGATGTGGTTGCTCGAGTATCGCTTCGACGGACTGCGCCTCGACGCCGTGCATGCCATCGAAGACCCGGACTTCCTCACGGTAATGGCCCAGCGCATCCGCGCGCAGATCGACCCGAGCCGGCATGTCTGGCTGACCGTGGAAAACGAACTCAACCAGTCGAGCCTGCTCGAATACGACTACGACGCGCAGTGGAACGACGACGGCCATAACGCCCTGCACGTCCTGCTCACCGGCGAAACCGACGCCTATTACGCCGACTACGCCGCGCAACCCACCGAACAATTGGTGCGTTGCCTGAGTCAGGGGTTTGTGTTCCAGGGCCACATCACCCGCCATGGCGAACCACGCGGCGAGCCCAGCGAACACCTGCCGTCGACCGCGTTCGTGCTGTTTCTGCAAAACCACGATCAGATCGGCAACCGCGCGTTCGGCGAGCGCCTGCATCATCTGGCCGATCCGCGCGCCGTGCAGGCAGCGACGGTGCTATTGCTGCTGTCACCGATGATTCCGCTGATGTTCATGGGCGATGAATTCGCCGCCGAGCAGCCGTTCCTGTTTTTCACCAGTCACCACGGCGAACTGGCGGAGTTGGTACGCGAGGGCCGGCGCAACGAATTTGCCGCGTTCAGTGCCTTCACCGATCCGCACAAGCGTGAACGGATTCCCGACCCGAATGCCGAAAAAACCTTCCACACCTCGCAGCCAAGGTTGATTGGCCATGGCAGTGCAAAACAGCAGGAAAGCCTCGCGCTGTACCAGAAGCTCCTGCAATTTCGCCATCAATACATCATTCCCCATCTGTCCGGCACGCAAGCGCTCGGTGCCCATATGCTCGGTTATGGCGCGGTCAGTGCACGCTGGCGCCTGGGCAATGGCAGTGAGCTGCGAATTGACCTGAACCTCAGCGACACGCCAGTGGTCAACCCTCCACAGACCGAGGCCGTGTGGTTGTTTCAGCAGCCACCCACCGTCGATCTATCGGAATCGGGCGTACTGCCCGCGTATTGCGCGCTTGTCAGCCTCACGGCCGCAACCCCTTTGCAACCTCTGGATGGAGAGCGCCTATGAGCGATGCGCAACTGGAAATTCTCGCAAGCCGCGCCGGCCTTGCCGTCGACTGGATCGACGCCAACGGCCGCCCGCAAAAAGTCGCTCCGGCGGTGCTGCGCAATGTGCTTATCGGCCTCGGTCACCCTGCCAGCACGGCGCAGGAAATCGACGCCAGCCTGCTGGAACTGCAAGCCGTACAACAAGACCGCCATCTGCCGCCGCTGCTGACCAGCGATGTCGGGGTCGGCCTTGATCTGGGGCGTTACTTTGCGCCTGAAACCCCGTGTGAAATTCACCTTGAAGACGGTTCACGCCTGAACCTCAAACTGGACAGCGAAGCGGTGTTGCCGGGGCTGATCCCGGTCGGCTATCAACAAGTACACATCAGCGATCAGTATTTCACCCTGGCCGTGGCCCCGGAGCGCTGCTTCAGCGTCGGCGATGCGGTGGGTAATCCGATTCCCCGCGTCTGGGGCCTGAGTGCGCAACTGTATGCCTTGCGCCGCGCCGGTGACGGCGGTTTCGGCGACACTCAAGCACTGGAAGATCTGGTCCGTGTGGCCGGTGAGCGCGGCGCCGATGCCGTGGCGATCAGCCCGTTGCACGCGATGTTCAGCGCCGATACCGGACGCTACAGCCCTTATTCGCCGTCCAGTCGGCTGTTCCTCAATTCTCTGTATGCCGCACCGGGCGCGATTCTCGGTGAACGCGCCTTGCGTGATGCGATCGACGCGGCAGGTCTGACTGAACAGTTCGCGCAACTCGAAGACCTGAAACTGATCGACTGGCCGAGCGCCGCCGACGCCAAGCAAAAACTCCTGCAAGCCTTGTACGAAGGCTTCATCGCTGGTGACCACCCGCTGCACCCGGACTTCGCCAGTTTCCGCCATGCCGGCGGTGAAGCACTGGAAAACCACTGCCGTTTCGAAGCAATTCAGGAAATGCGCGCCGCCCGTGGCGAAAACCTCGACTGGCGTCAGTGGCCGGAACACTGGCACGACCCGCGCGGCGCGTCGCTGGAAGCCTTTGCCGAAGAATACGCCGAGCGCATCGGCTACTTCGCATTTTGCCAATGGCTGATCCACCGTTGTCTGGAACGCGCGCAAACCGCCGCACGCAGCGCCGGTATGGGCATCGGCCTGATCGCCGATCTGGCGGTGGGTGCCGACGGTGCCGGCAGTCAGGCCTGGAGTTTTCAGGATGAACTGCTCGCCTCGCTGACCGTCGGTGCGCCGCCGGACATTCTCAATCGCTCCGGGCAAGGCTGGGGGATTTCCGCGTTCTCGCCGGAAGGCCTGATCCGCAATGGTTTCCGTGCGTTCATTGACATGCTGCGGGCAAACTTCGCCCATGCTGGCGGCTTGCGAATTGACCATGTCATGGGCCTGCAACGGCTGTGGGTGATTCCCAACGGCTCGGCACCTGCCGATGGTGCGTATCTGTATTACCCGGTCGATGACTTGCTGCGGTTGCTGTCCCTTGAGTCGCATCGCCACCAGGCTATCGTCCTCGGCGAAGACCTCGGCACCGTGCCTGATGGTCTGCGCGAAAAGCTCATCGCCCGCTCCATGCTCGGCATGCGCGTGTTGCTGTTCGAGCAGGACAACACCCATTTCAAACCAATCCTCGACTGGCCGGACAACGCGCTGGCAACGACCAGTACCCATGATCTGCCAACGCTCAACGGCTGGTGGCATGGCCGCGATATCGACTGGAATGCTCGATTGGGTTTTGTCGACGCCAACGGTGAAATCGAATGGCGGCATCATCGTCAGCGTGAGCGCGAAGGTTTGCGCAGCGCCTTGAGCCAGGACCCGCAAAACTTTCGCGAGGAATCCCACGAGGCCGATCAAGTGGTCGATGCCGCTGTGCGCTTCCTCGGTCACACCCGCGCGCCATTGGTGCTGTTGCCGCTGGAAGATGCGCTGGGCATCAACGAACAGGCGAATCTGCCGGGTACCATCGACACCCATCCAAACTGGTCGCGGCGCTTGCCCGGCACCAGTGAGGCGCTGCTCGACGGCGCCGATGCGGCGCGACGTCTGGAGTTGCTGGCCTGTGCGCGTCTCCAGGCTGCCGAGCGTGACCAATGAATCAAACGCTTATCCAGCCCCTGCGGGCGACCCTGCGGCTGCAATTTCATAAAGGTTTCAGCCTCGAACAAGCGGTGCCGTTGGTGCCGTACTTTGCCCGGCTCGGCATCAGCCACATTTATGCCTCGCCGCTACTCGCGGCGCGGGCCGGTTCCATGCACGGCTATGACGTAGTCGATCCGACCCAAGTCAACCCGGAGCTTGGCGGCGAGCCGGCGCTTCGGCGTTTGGTCAGCACCCTGCGCGAACACAACATGGGGCTGATCCTCGATATCGTCTCCAACCACATGGCCGTCGGTGGCAGCGACAACCCGTGGTGGCTCGATCTGCTGGAGTGGGGGCGGCTGAGCCCTTACGGTGAGTTCTTCGACATTCAGTGGCACTCGCCCGACCCGTTGATGGAAGGCCAATTGTTGCTGCCGTTTCTTGGCAGCGATTACGGCGTCGCGCTGCAGGACGGCACACTGAAACTGCTATTCAACCCACACACTGGCAGCTTTTACGTCGAGCACTACGACCATCACTTCCCGATCTGCCCGAATGACTACGGTGAGTTGCTCAAATCCGCAGAAGCGCTGAAACCACTGGCCGATCGCTTCAGCACCCTCAGTTATCAGACCGATGCCCACTCGCTGGCGATGCCGCTGAAAGAAGAATTGCGGCAAATGGCGACGGATCCGTCAATCGCTGCAGCCATTGAAAATGGCCTGAAGCATTACGACTCAACCAGCGAAGAAGGCTTCCACAAACTGCATCAGTTGCTGGAGCGTCAGAGCTATCGCCTGGCCAGTTGGCGCACCGCAGCGGATGACATCAACTGGCGGCGCTTCTTCGACATCAACGAACTCGGTGGATTGCGCGTTGAACGTCCGGCGGTGTTCGAGGCCACCCACGGCAAGATCTTTCAGTTGATCGCCGAAGGGCTGGTCGACGGCTTGCGCATCGACCACATCGACGGCCTCGCCGACCCGCGTGGCTATTGCCGAAAACTGCGCCGGCGTGTCGATCTGCTGGCACCGGGCAGGCACTTGCCGATCTACGTCGAGAAGATCCTCGGTGCCGGCGAAACCCTGCACCGCGACTGGGCGGTGGACGGCACCACCGGTTATGAGTTCATGAATCAGCTGTCGCTGCTGCAGCACGATCCCGATGGCGAACACGTACTCGGTGACCTCTGGCAACGCCGCACCGAACGCCCGGCTGCTTTCATCGAAGAAGCACAACTGGCGCGCCAGCAGATCCTCAACGGTTCGTTGGCCAGCGATTGCGAAAGCGTCGCCCAAGCGCTGCTGCAAGTCGCCCGCGATGACCTGATGACTCGCGACCTGACACTCGGCGCGATCCGCCGGGTGTTGCAGGCGTTGATCGTGCATTTCCCGGTATACCGCACCTACATCAGCGCGATGGGTCGCTCCGAACAGGACGAAAGATTTTTCCAGCAGGCCATGGACGGTGCGCGGCAAACCCTCAGCGAAGCCGATTGGCCGGTACTCGACTGTGTCGCTGCGTGGCTCGGTGGCACGCCATGGCGGCACAAACCGCGCGGGCGTTCACGCAAAATCCTCAAACACGCCTGCGTACGCTTTCAGCAACTGACTTCACCGGCGGCGGCCAAAGCCGTGGAAGACACCGCGCTGTATCGCTCGGCCGTGCTGCTGTCGCGCAATGACGTCGGCTACAACACCGAGCAGTTCAGTGCCCCGGTCAGCGACTTTCACGCGGTCAATCAGCAACGGCTGAACGAGTTCCCCGACAACTTGCTGGCCACCGCCACCCACGATCACAAACGCGGTGAAGACACCCGCGCGCGTCTGGCCGTGCTCAGCGAGCGCAGTCATTGGTATGCGGAGCAGATCGAATTGTGGCGCGCCCTCGCCCGTCCTGTTCGGGTTGACGATCAGATGCCTTCGACCGGCGATGAGCTGATCCTCTATCAAGCGTTGCTCGGCAGTTGGCCGTTGCAATTGCGCGATGACGATCAGGCAGGAGCAGCCGACTACGCCAAACGTATCTGGCAATGGCAGCAGAAAGCCCTGCGTGAGGCCAAGCTGCAAAGCAGTTGGAGCGCACCGAACGAAGCCTATGAAAACGCCGCGCAGGCGTTCACCGAAAAACTCCTCACCGGAGAGGAAGGCGAACTGCTGCGCGCCGCGCTGAGCAAGACCGTCAACAGCATCGCCGCTGCCGGGGCGCTTAATGGTTTGGCGCAAACCTTGCTGCGCATGACCGTGCCGGGGGTGCCGGATCTGTATCAGGGCAACGAGTTCTGGGACTTCAGTCTGGTCGATCCGGACAACCGCCGGCCGGTGGATTACGCCGCTCGTGAACACGCCTTGCAGGAGCCATTACCACCTGTGGAGTTGCTGGCGAACTGGCGTGACGGACGCATCAAGCAAGGCTTGATCGCCCAAGTGCTGAACCTGCGTGTCGAGCATGCCGAGTTGTTCCGCCGGGGCAGCTACCAGCCCCTGGAAGTGCTCGGCAGTCAGGCGCACAACGTGCTCGCGTTTGCCCGTGAGCACGAGGGCAAGCAGGCCATCGTGATCGTGCCGATCCGTTGCGCAAACTTGCTGGAAAACGGTGCTGTACCTCAGGTCGATGCGCTGCGCTGGGGCGATACGCGGGTGGTTTTACCGTTCGCCGCCTCTGACACAAACCTGAAGGGACTTTTTTCAAGCACAGCAGTCACAAAAAACAGGGAGCTGAATATCAGCGACGCGCTGGGGGATGTCCCGGTCAATCTCTTTATCCAACACTTAACGTAAGCACGAGTTCAGTTCAGGAGCATTGCGATGAGTACCGACGATAAACGCATTCGCGAATTCGCCTATCAAATCTGGGAATCGGAAGGTCAGCCCGACGGTCAGGAAGCACGCCATTGGGAGATGGCGCGCAAACTGGCTGAAGCAGAAGCGCTGGCGCCGAAGAAGCCACCGAAAGCCGCTGGCAGCAAAACCGCGGGCAAGACTGCCGAGGTCAAAGCGCCGGCCGCCAAACCGAAACCGGCGGCCAAGGCCAAACCGGCCAGCGCCGCCAAAGTGATTCCCCCGGGCGAAAAAGCCGCTGAGAAAAAGCCCCGAGCGCCGCGAAAGCCTTCAGCGATCTGACGCTAACCGGATTATTGAACTGAATGAATGTGTGGCGGGCTCGCTCGCCACCGAGGGCGCGTTCGTCCTCAAGAAACCCACCAATCCCCTGTAGGAGTGAGCCTGCTCGCGATAGCTATCTGACATTCAACATTGATGTCGCCTGATAGACCGCTATCGCGAGCAGGCTCACTCCTACAGGGGGATGTGTAAGCCCAGAAATTACCCGTTTTGCAGGAGCAATCATGACCCGTCCAAAAAAAGCCGAGCCCACCGCGCACGCCGAGCCGTCGAGAATCCGTGAAGGCCTGCCCTTCCCGCTCGGTGCGACCTGGGATGGTCTGGGGGTCAACTTCGCGCTGTTTTCCGCCAACGCCACCAAAGTCGAACTGTGCATCTTCGACGACGCCGGCGAAGTCGAACTGGAGCGCATCGAACTGCCGGAATACACCGACGAGATCTACCACGGCTACCTGCCCGATGCGCATCCGGGGCTGATCTACGGCTACCGTGTCTACGGCCCTTACGACCCGGCCAACGGTCACCGCTTCAACCACAACAAATTGCTTATCGATCCCTACGCCAAGCAACTGGTTGGCGAACTGAAATGGTCGGAAGCGCTGTTCGGCTACACCATCGGCCATCCCGACGCCGACCTCAGTTTCGATGAACGCGACAGCGCACCGTTTGTGCCCAAGTGCAAAGTCATCGACCCGGCGCACACCTGGGGCAATGACCACCGCGTCAGCGTGCCGTGGGACAAGACCATCATTTATGAAACCCACGTGCGCGGCATCAGCATGCGCCACCCGTCGGTACCGGAGAACGTGCGCGGCACCTTCGCCGGGTTGATGGTCGACGATGTGCTTGAACACATCCGCAAGCTCGGCGTGTCGACGGTCGAGCTGCTGCCGATCCACGCCTTCGTCAACGACCAGCATCTGCTGCACAAAGGCATGACCAATTACTGGGGCTACAACAGCATCGCCTTCTTCGCCCCGGACCCGCGTTATCTGGCCAGCGGCAAGATCGCCGAGTTCAAGGAGATGGTCGCGCACCTGCACGAAGCCAATCTCGAAGTGATCCTCGACGTAGTCTACAACCACACCGCCGAGGGCAACGAACAAGGCCCGACCCTGTCGATGCGCGGCATCGACAACGCCTCCTACTACCGCTTGATGCCCGACGACAAGCGCTTCTACATCAACGATTCCGGCACCGGCAACACGCTGGACCTGAGCCACCCGTGCGTGCTGCAAATGGTCACCGACTCGTTGCGTTACTGGGCCAGTGAGATGCATGTCGACGGTTTCCGTTTCGATCTGGCAACCATTCTCGGCCGCTATCACGATGGCTTCGATGAACGTCACAGCTTCCTCGTCGCCTGCCGCCAGGACCCGGTGCTGCGTCAGGTGAAAATGATCGCCGAGCCGTGGGACTGCGGCCCCGGCGGCTATCAGGTGGGTAACTTCCCACCGGGCTGGGTCGAGTGGAACGACAAGTTCCGCGACACCGTGCGCGCCTTCTGGAAAGGCGACGACGGTCAGGTCGCCGATTTTGCCAGCCGCATGACCGCCTCCGGCGAGATGTTCAATCAGCGTGGGCGGCGGCCGTATTCGTCGGTGAACTTCATCACCGCCCACGACGGTTTCACCCTCAACGATCTGGTCTCGTACAACGACAAGCACAACGAAGCCAACGACGAGAACAATCAGGACGGCAGCAACAACAATCTGTCGTGGAACCACGGCGTCGAAGGCCCGACCGACGATCCGGAAATCAATGCCCTGCGCCATCGGCAGATGCGCAACTTCTTCGCCACCCTGCTGCTCGCTCAAGGCACGCCAATGATTGTCGCCGGCGACGAATTCGCCCGCACCCAGGACGGCAACAACAACGCCTATTGCCAGGACAGCGAGATCGGTTGGGTCAACTGGGACCTCAGCGAGGACGGCAAGGCACTGCTGAAGTTCGTCAAACGTCTGATCAAGTTGCGCCTGACCTATCCGATCCTCCGTCGCGGGCGTTTTCTGGTCGGCGAGTACAACGAGGACATCGGCGTCAAGGACGTCACCTGGCTGGCACCGGACGCCACCGAGATGACCACCGAACACTGGCACGACGCGCACAACCGTTGCCTGGGCATGCTGCTCGATGGTCGCGCCCAGGAAACCGGGATTCGCCGCAAAGGCGCGGATGCGACGCTGTTGCTGGTGGTCAACGCGCACCACGACATCGTCAACTTCACCCTGCCGGAAGTACCCGACGGTGGATTCTGGACATGCATGGTCGACACCAATCAGCCGTCGATTCGCGGTCAGGAACGTTTCGAGTTCGGTCACCAATACTCGGTCACCGGGCGCTCGCTGCTGCTGTTCGAACTGCAACGTGATGAAGAAGATTGATATGGATCTGCACAGTTATCTGACCCGACGTCCAGCGGATTATCCGCACACCGCAGCCCTCGGCCATTGCCTGCGGGCGCTGGTCGAGGCCGGGCTGGATCGGTTGCCGTTGCCGGGCAGCGGTCACACGCTGGAACGCTTTCAGCGGCTGGCCGAGGTCGGTGGGCATGATCTGGGTTTGTGCAAATTGTTCGAAGGTCATACCGACGCACTGGCGATCATCGAGCAATTGGGCGGTACGCCGACACCGGGCAGCACTTGGGGCATGTGGGCAGCGGAACCGCCGCAGGCACGGGTCAAGGTCAGTCCGGCCGGGCACATGGTCGCGCTGCACGGACGCAAGGCGTGGTGCTCCGGCGCCGCCGTGCTCAGCCATGCCTTGCTCACCGCGTGGGATGCCGATGATCAGCAACAACTGGTGGCCGTCGCCCTCGACCAACCGGGCGTGACCATCACCGAGCAAGGCTGGCAAGCCGTGGGCATGGGCGCCACCGGCAGCGTTGAAGTGCTGTTCGACGGCGCCGAAGCACAGGCCATCGGCAACCCCGGCGACTATCTGCAACGTGCGGGTTTCTGGCAGGGCGGGATCGGCATTGCTGCATGCTGGTACGGCGCCGCGCGGCAAATTGCCGAAGCGTTGCGCAACCATTGTGGGCAACGCCCGGAACCGCACGCCCTCGCCCATCTCGGCGCGGTCGACAGTGCCTTGCAGGCGGCCGCCGATGTGCTGCGTTTCAGCGCCCTGCACATCGATGCACACCCCGAGGACAACGCCGAATTGCTCGCCCGTCGGGCCCGTGCGGTGGTCGAGCAGTCAGCCGAACAGGTAATGCGTGAGGTCGGCCGCGCCCTCGGCGCCGGGCCGTTTTGCAAGGATCGCCACTTTGCCCGGCTCAGCGCCGACCTGCCGGTGTTCTTGCGTCAGAGTCATGCCGAACGTGATCTGGCGGCGCTCGGGCAAATGGTTGCCGGGCAATCCGCGGAGGCATGGGCGCTATGAAAACCAATCCGATTGTCGGTCAGGGCACGAGCCTGCATCAATGGCAGGCTTCGCGGCATCTGGCGGAGCTGGACAGCATCGACATCCTCAGTCTGGTGCCACCGGGCGCACGGGCAGTCATTGTCGCGCCGCACCCGGACGACGAAGTACTCGGCTGCGGTGGCTTGCTGCAATTGCTCGCGGCTGCTGGCCGGCCTTTGCAATTGATTTCGGTGACCGACGGCAGCGCCAGTCACCCCGGTTCCAGTCGTTGGCCGGTGGAGCGACTGAGCGTGGTGCGCCCACAGGAGTCTGCCGAAGCGCTGCGCCGACTCGGTCTGCCGATGCATCGCGTGAAGTGGCTGCGCGGCGGCTTCACCGACACTCAGGTCGCGGCGCAGGAAAGCGAGTTGATCGAATTTATCGAACGTCATCTGCGCCCGGACGACGTGCTGTTCACCACGTGGAGCGAGGACGGCCATTGCGACCACGAAGCCGTCGGCCGCGCCAGTGCCGAAGCCGCGCGCCGGGTCGGTGCGAGCTGCCATGAATTGCCGGTGTGGACGTGGCACTGGGCGACCCCGGAAGACGCCTTCGTACCGTGGCAACGGGCGCGCAAGATTCTCCTGACGCCAGCGCAAGTCGCACGCAAGCGCCACGCGGTGTACGCCTTCGCCAGTCAACTGGAAGGCGATCCTGACGCCGGACTTGGCCCGGTGCTCGCGCCGTATGTGCTCGATCGCCTCTTACAGCCTTTCGAAGTGGTGTTTCTATGAGTGTCGAGGATCGCTATTTCGACGGCCTGTTTGCCGGTAACGACGACCCGTGGGCGTTCCGTGAGCGCTGGTACGAGCAACGCAAACGCGCGATCACCCTCGCCGCCCTGCCGCGTCCGCACTATCGGGCGATCTTCGAACCGGGCTGCGCCAACGGCGAGTTGAGCGCCGAACTCGCCTCCCGTTGCGATCGCTTGCTGTGCTGCGACACTGCCAGTGCCGCAGTGACCCTGGCGCGCACGCGTTTGAGTCTGTTCGAACACGCCGAAGTGCGGCAAAACCGTCTTCCCGGCGACTGGCCGGAGGAAAAATTCGACCTGATTGTATTTAGCGAGATCGGCTACTACCTCGACGGCGAAGATCTGACAGAAGTGATCCGTCGGGCCAGTGATTGTCTGACTGCCGACGGCCAGTTCCTCGCTTGTCACTGGCGTCCGCCCATCGAGGGCTGCCCGCTGAATGCCCGGCAGGTTCACGACCTGATCCACGAAAAACTGCAGCTGCCACGGCTGGTTTTGCATCAGGAAGCGGACTTCATTCTTGAAGTCTGGAGCCGCGAACCGCGCTCGGTAGCGGCGCTGGAGGGTTTGCGATGATCGGCATTCTGATCCCGGCACACAACGAAGAAGACCTGCTCGACGAATGCCTCAGCGCGGCCATGCGCGCCAGCCGGCATGGCTTGCTGGCCGGCGAGCGCGTCGAAGTGTTGGTGGTGCTCGACAGTTGCACCGATCGCTCGGCGCAGATTGTCAGCGGCTATCCGGTGCTGAGCCTGCACATCGACGCGCGCAATGTCGGTCAGGCCCGCGCGGCTGGCGCACAGCTGTTGCTGGAGCGCGGCGCGCGCTGGATCTCCTGTTCGGACGCCGACAGCCGCGTCGCCGATGACTGGCTGGTGGCACAACTGGGGTTGGGTGCAGACGCAGTCTGCGGTACCGTCACCGTCGAGCACTGGCACGAGTCATTCGATGCCGCGGCGCAAATCCGCTACCACCGGCATTACCGGGCCTGCGATGGCCATCGGCATATCCACGGTGCCAATCTGGGCATCAGCGCCGACGCCTACCGCTGGGCCGGAGGCTTTAAACCGCTGGCCTGCGACGAAGATGTGCAATTGGTGCGGGAGCTGGAACTCGACGGCGCCAACATCGCTTGGAGCCATCGCCCGCAAGTGCTCACCAGCGCGCGCTTCGACAGCCGTGCGCGCGGAGGCTTTGGTGACTATCTGCGAAATCTGGCACAGATGGAGCAAAAAAAAGCGGATCAGATTGATCTGTGACGCGACGAACTTCGCTTCATGAGCAATACTCTGCTGCGCGGCAATCCAGGGTTCGGAGCGTCGCAGGGCAATCAACCAGCCTTCACGGGTCGGTAGCGTCGGGCAATCACTGTCACGCGCACGACTGAGGGCGAGTCAACACAAGGACGTCATATCATGAAACCGTTAACCCTCAGCGACAGCAGTTCGTCTGCGCAAATCTGGAACAGCGCCGCGCAACTGGACAACATTCCCGTCATCAATACCCGCAGCCTGGTGCCCGACGGCGCCCGCGCCGTGGTCATCGCGCCGCATCCGGGTGATGAAGTGGTCACCTGCGGCGGCCTGCTGCAATTACTCTCCAGCCTCGGTCATCCGCTGCAATTGCTCTCGATCACCGACGGCAGCGCCAGCCATCCGGGTTCGCGGCAATGGTCGGAAAAACGCCTTAGCGTATTCCGCCCACAGGAAAGCGTCGAAGCCCTGCGCCGCCTCGGCCTGCCGATGCACAGCCTGAAATGGGTGCGCGGTGGCTTCACTGACAACGCCCTGTGCGAACAACAGGCGCAAGTGACCGAATTCATCAGCCGCTACCTGCGCCCCGGCGACGTGGTGTTCAGCACCTGGCGCGGCGATGGCAACGACGACCATGAAGCCGTGGGCCGGGCTAGTGCGCAAGCGGCTGAACAGGCCGGAGCGACCTTTCATGATGTACCGGTGTGGGCCTGGCACTGGCCTGAACGCGATCAGCAACTGATCCCTTGGGAACGCGCGCGCAAACTGCGCCTCGACACCTGGACCGTCGCGCGCAAAAGCCACGCCACCCACGCCTACGCCAGCCAGCTCAACGGTGAACCGGCGATCGGCATTGCGCCGATGCTGCCGCCGGTGATTCTCGAAAGAATGCGCCTGCCCTACGAAATCGTGTTTGTCTGACGCCGTTTCGGGTGGGAGCGAGCCTGCTCGCGAACGCGGTGGTTCTACCAACTCATGTATTGGATTTGCCGACGCCTTCGCGAGCAGGCTCGCTCCCACAGGAATTGGGTTGTCATCAACCATGATTTGCAAGGAACTGCCGCCCCTCCCCGTCAGTCGCATGAACAAGTGGCCCGCAATCCAGAGGAGTGAACGTGTCCAGCGATCCCAAGCGTCATGTTGTCGACGCGCCCGTCATCCATCGTCTCAGGGTGCTGACGGTCAACACCCACAAGGGCTTCACCGCGCTCAACCGGCGCTTCATCCTGCCGGAACTGCGTGAAGCGGTGCGCAGCACTTCGGCCGATCTGGTGTTTCTGCAAGAAGTGGTGGGTGAACACGAAAGGCATTCCAGTCGTTACCACGAATGGCCGCAAACCTCGCAATACGAGTTTCTCGCCGACAGCATGTGGAGCGATTTCGCCTATGGGCGCAACGCCGTCTACCCCGACGGCCACCACGGCAATGCACTGCTGTCGAAATACCCGATCCGTGAGTACCGCAACCTCGATGTGTCGATCACCGGCCCTGAACGCCGTGGCCTGCTGCACTGCGTGCTCGATGTGCCGGGGCACGCCGAGGTCCACGCGATTTGTGTGCACCTGAGTCTGCTGGAAAGCCATCGGCAATTGCAGCTGCAACTGCTTTGTCAGTTGCTCGAATCCCTGCCTGATGATGCGCCGGTGATCATCGCCGGCGATTTCAATGACTGGCAGCTGCAGGGCAATGTCGCCCTCGCCCGTCGCGACTATCTGCACGAAGCCTTCGAGCGTCACCACGGGCGCCCGGCCAAGACTTACCCGGCGCGTTTTCCATTACTGCGACTGGACCGGATCTACCTGCGCAATGCCAGCAGTCATGACCCACAGATCCTCGGCAACAAGCCGTGGACGCATCTGTCCGATCATCTGCCGCTGGCCGTCGAAGTGCACCTGTAGCCGCAATAGTGACAGCAATGCAGGACGCAATGAGGCAGCTCGTTCGTTGGTTGAAAGTTACCGACAGACCATCTGTCGGTAACTGAATGCCTCTGTGTCGGGGCTTAGGCTGCGTTTTTCCATACAAACAACCACTTAGTTATGTGCAGAAAAACAAACGCTTGCAAAGCCCGTTTTGCCACTACCGCTCATCGTTCAATTTCTTGACGGGCACGCGCGACTCTTCTTATCTCTACCTTACTACCCCCGGAATCACTACCCGGGACGAGCCTTCGGACACTCGCGAAATCGAGCGGTCAGAGTTCGCCCCGCTCCATTCGGTCGCCCCTCGTTCGGGGTAGGAGAGACGCCACACAGAGAGAATGCATGCGCCTGCAAGGTAGACCTCCATGAAAACTTCAATAAGCCCACGCGAGATCAAAATCACTTTCTGCACAGTGTCGAGTTCAATCTTGCTGTGCTCATCCATGGAGGCGCAGGCCGGTTCTGCGGCGGATGAAACGACCCCGTGGTATCGCACGGACGTGCCGGTCATGACCTTGCCCGCCACCGTCATTACGCCCGGCCCGCAACGCTTCAGTCCACGCCCCGATCTGCAAGGCACGCGCCTGATCACCGAAGACCTCGCTCCGTCAGCCTGGGATGAGTTGTACGGCAGAAGCGCCCGGCAGGCACAGACCGACGTGCTGTCGTCAGGTTACGCGACACCCGGCAGCGGCGACTTCAAAGGGCCAGCCGTGCTGACTCTGCAAAGTGGTAGCCATACCCAGAAAATCGGCCTGATTGGTGGTCTCAACCAGATTCAAGCCAATGGCAACGGCCCACTTACCAGCCGCGCCCTGGCAGACCCGAACAGTGACACCCTCAATCTGCAAGGCCAAAGCCTTGGCGCCTATTACAGCCTGATCGGCGCCCAGGGCTGGCACGTGGATTTATCCGCCAGTGGCGGCCGGGTCAGCGGCTTCAGTCGCAACGGCCAAGGCGCGCGGCAAGCCACCGAAGGCAGTGCCATGACCTTCTCGGTCGAAGGCGGCTTCCCGATTGGCTTGAGTGAAAACTGGGTGGTGGAACCGCAGGCGCAATTGATCAATCAGCGCATCACCCTCGACACGCCCTACGCCGGTTCGGGCAATGCCTCTTCCTCCGATCTGACGGCGTGGAGCGGCCGCGTCGGCGCACGCTTGAAAGGCAGTTACGATTTGAATGGTCTGCCAGTCGAACCCTATGTGCGCACCAACCTCTGGCACACCGTTTACACCGGCAATACCGTGACCCTGGATCAGGTCGACAAGATCAGCAGCAGCCGCAAGTCCTCGACCGTCGAACTGGGATTAGGCCTGGTGGCGCGGGTGACACCGGCGGTGAGTCTGTATGTCAGTGCCGATTACAGCAGTGATGTCGATGACAATGATTTGAACGGGATCATTGGCAGCCTTGGGGTGCGGATGCGTTGGTGAGCGCTGAGCCGGATTTTGAAGGTGTCTGAACTGGCGCCTTCGCGAGCAGGCTCGCTCCCACATTTGGAATGTATTTACCCTGTGGGAGCGAGCCTGCTCGCGAAGGCAGCGACGCGGTCTCGGATCAACCCTCCGGTTTGAGGATCAACACCGCCAACGGCGGCAGATTCAGTTCCAGCGACAACGACTGGCCATGGCTCGGCACTTCCTCGGTAAACGCCCCGCCGCCATTGCCGTAATTGGAACCGGCATAGGTGTCGGCATCGCTGTTGAGCAATTCAGTCCAGCGCCCGGCAAACGGCACACCGACGCGATAGGCCTGACGCGGCACCGGCGTGAAGTTAGCCACCACCAGCACCGGTTTACCGTCCTTGCTCCAGCGCAGCCAGGCATAAACGCTGTTGATCGCATCGTCGCCGATCAGCCACTGGAAACCCTGCGGCGCGTCGTCCTGATCGTGCAGCGCCGGCTCCTCGCGATAGAGCCGATTGAGATCGCCAACCAGTTTCTGCACGCCTTTGTGCTCGGAGTACTGCAGCAGATACCAGTCCAGCTGCTGATCGTGATTCCACTCGCGCCACTGGCCAAACTCGCAGCCCATGAACAACAGTTTCTTGCCCGGATGGGTCCACATGAAACTCAGATAGGCGCGCAGGTTGGCGAATTTCTGCCAGCGATCACCAGGCATCTTGTCGATCAGCGAATGCTTGCCGTGCACCACTTCGTCGTGGGAAATCGGCAGGATGAACCGCTCGGACCAAGCGTAGACCAGGCCAAAACTCAACTCGTTGTGATGATGCGCGCGGTACACCGGGTCCTGCTGGATGTAATGCAGCGAATCGTGCATCCAGCCCATGTTCCATTTATAGGCAAACCCCAAGCCGCCCTGCTGCGTACTTTGGCTGACACCCGGCCACGCGGTGGACTCTTCGGCGATCACCAGCGCACCCGGCGCTTCCAGTTCAACCACATCGTTCAAGTGCCGCAGAAAGTCGATGGCTTCGAGATTTTCCCGGCCGCCATGACGATTGGGCACCCATTCGCCGGCCTTGCGCGAATAGTCGCGATAGAGCATCGAAGCCACCGCATCGACGCGCAAACCATCGACATGGAAATGCTTCAACCAGTGCAGCCCCGACGCCAGCATGTAGCCGTGCACTTCGGTACGACCCAGGTTATAGATCAGCGTGTCCCAATCCTGATGGAAGCCTTCCAGCGGATTGCCGTACTCGTACAGCGCGGTGCCGTCGAACTGCGCCATACCGTGAGTATCAGTGGGGAAATGTGCTGGCACCCAGTCGAGGATCACACCGATCTCCGCCCGGTGGCAGGCGTCGACGAATTCGGCAAACTGCGCCGGGGAGCCATAGCGCGCGCTCGGCGCGAATTGCGAAAGCAATTGATAACCCCAGGAGCCACCAAACGGGTGCTCCATGATCGGCATCAGTTCGATATGGGTAAAACCCAGTTCCTTGACGTACGGGATCAACCTTTCAGCAAGTTCCGGCCAGGTGTACTGGCGCGCCACTTCGCCCAGATCGTCCAGCTCGCATTGCCAGGAACCGGCATGCAGTTCATAGATCGACAGCGGCGCCGAGTGTTTCTGCCGGTCGCGTCGGCTGCTCATCCAGTCCTGATCTTGCCAGTCGATTTGCAGCGGCTCAGCGACTTTCGACGCGGTATCCGGCGGCAGGCTGGTAGCCAGCGCCATCGGGTCGGCCTTGAGCGGCAGAATCCCGTGAGCGCCGAGAATCTCGTATTTGTACAACTCCCCCGCTTGCAGGCGCGGGATGAACAACTCCCAGACCCCCGAAGGGTGACGCAGGCGCATTGGATGGCGACGCCCGTCCCAGACGTTGAAATCACCGACCACTGACACGCGTCGGGCATTCGGCGCCCACACGGCGAAACGCACGCCGTCGACACCATCCACGGTTTTCAGCTGGGCGCCGAGGCACGCACTGAGGTCGCGGTGATTGCCCTCGGCGAACAGATACAAATCCATTTCACCGAGCAGTTGACCGAAGCTATACGGGTCTTCGGCGACTTGCTCGCCGCCCGCCCAGCGCGTGCGCAGCTGGTACGGTCGCGCCTGATCGAAATGACCGACAAACAGCCCCGGCGTTTCGGTCTGCTCCAGTGGACCGCGTTCTTCGCCGCTGTCCTTGTCCAGCACCACGACACTCAACGCACCCGGTAGATAGGCGCGAATGAACTGCCCGCCAGCGCCATCGCCGTGCGGGCCAAGAATGGAAAAAGGATCGTGATGTTCAGCGCGGACCAAGGCGTCGATATCTTTCGCCGAGGGCAGCAGTGCTTCTTTGACCTGACCCTGTTCCTTGTTCGAGAAACTCATGACTACTCTCCACCAAGATCGGAAAAGGGTTTAAGCCCCGTCAATAACCCGTACAAACCGTGCAACGGCACGGGCAGCCACGTGGGGCGATTTTCGGCTTCATAGGCCACTTCATAGGCCGCCTTCTCCAGGCCAAACAACGCCAAAGCGGCGTCGGCACCTTCAGGATCTTGCCAGGCATGATCAAGACTAGCTGCCGCACGGCGATATGCCTGAACAAATGCCTCACGGGCCTCACGCAGATAACGCTCGGCGACCAGACGCCGCGCGGTTTCAGACTCAGCGCTGTGGTCGACGTTGTGCACGTTGATCGTCATCGCTGCCGCGTAATCGAACGAGCGCAGCACGCCGCTGACATCTTTGTACGGACTGTGTTTGCCACGGCGCTCGCTCAATGGCCGCGCCGGCTCACCCTCGAAGTCGATCAGATAGGCATCGCCCTTGATCACCAGCACCTGGCCCAAATGCAGATCGCCATGGACGCGAATGCGCAAACCGCCGACGGCTTTTTTCGCCAGATCCTGCACGTGGGCGAGAATGGTTTTCTTCTCGTCGACCAGCCTCTTCACCAGTTTCTGATCCGCTGCGCTGAGTTCGCCCTGATGCTGCTTGAGCAGTTTCAAGGCGTGCTCGACCTGGGCCACGACATCCTTGCCCGTCGCCTGCATGTCCTTGGCCGTCGACACCTGCGGCGCGAAGTCGGCATTGTCGGTAGGCGCGGCGAGCACCTTGTGCATCTCACCCAGACGCTGACCGAGCATGCCGGCAAAATCCCTCAGCTCACCGAGGGCGTTGTAATGCTGTTCCTGCTCGGACATGGCGTCGGCCAGCTCATCACGCAGCGCCCGTTCGAGGTTGTTCTGCGTCCATTCCCACGCATCGCCCTGATTGCTCAAGTAACCCTGAGCGATCATCAGCAGATTGTCTTCGCCCTTGCCATCGCGACGGATCACCGAGCCGAGCAGCGGAGAGATATTGGCAAATCCGGCCTCGGTCAGGTAAGCGCTCATCTCCAGTTCCGGGTGTACGCCAGAAGCGACTTTACGTATCAGCTTGAGCACCATGCTGTTGCCGATCACCACCGAGCTGTTCGATTGCTCGGCGGACAGATAACGCACTTCCGACTCGGCACCGAGGCCGAGTTTTTCCAGATGCGGCGTCGGTGCAAAGCGGATTTCACCCTCATTCGACTCCAATACCGTGTTGTTCTGCATGCCTTGCAGCACCGCACGAATAAACGCTTCGAGGCTGAACGCGTCGGTGATCAGACCGACTTGTCGTACACGGCGTACACGGGACAGAGCCAATTGCTGCGGCAACGCCGGGCCAACCTGATCTTCGGCAATAAAACCAAAGGGCAATTGATAACGACTGGTCTGCCCAGCGCTGGTGACTTCGATTTCGCTCAGCAGCACCGGATGCTGCGCATCGCCAAATCGTACGCCGTAGGCAAGATGTACCTTGTCGATGGCTGCATCCTTGCCGGCGAACCAGCGGCGGTTCTGCAGCCAGCTCGGCAGAATGCTCTGCTCCAGCGTCGTCCGTGACGGCGCTTCGAGCAGTTCTTCCATGCGTTTCTTCAACACCAGCGTGGTGAAGTCCGGCAGGCTCTGCGCCGGTTCGACGTGCCAGCTCGGCATCTGGTTTTCCGCGGCCAGTGCAAACCAGTAGAAACCGTACGGCGCCAGGGTCAGGAGGAAATTCAACTGACCGATCGGCGGGAAGGCATTACCGCCGAGCATCTCCACCGGCACCATGCCGACGTAGGCCGACAGGTCCAGTTCCACCGCTTGCGCACTGCGCGAAACGTTGGCCACGCAGAGGATGATTTCGTGTTTGCCGTCGGCATCGGTGAATTCGCGGGTGTAGGCCAGCACGCGACGGTTGTTCGGTGAAAGCATCTTCAAGGTGCCACGGCCGAAGGCCTTGGACTGCTTGCGCACCGCGAGCAGACGGCGGGTCCAGTTCAACAGCGAATGCGGGTCGCCGGACTGGGTTTCGACGTTGACCGACAAATAACCATACTGCGGATCCATGATCGGCGGCAGCACCAGACTCGCCGGATCGGCGCGGGAGAAGCCACCGTTGCGGTCGATCGACCATTGCATCGGCGTACGCACGCCATCGCGGTCGCCGAGGTAAATGTTGTCGCCCATGCCGATCTCGTCACCGTAATACAGGGTTGGCGTGCCGGGCATCGACAGCAGCAAACTGTTGAGCAACTCGATGCGGCGGCGGTCGCGCTCCATCAACGGCGCCAGACGCCGACGAATGCCGAGATTGATCCGCGCACGACGGTCAGCGGCGTAGTAATTCCACAGATAGTCACGTTCCTTGTCAGTGACCATTTCCAGGGTCAGCTCATCGTGGTTGCGCAGAAAGATCGCCCACTGGCAGTTGGCAGGGATTTCCGGGGTCTGGCGTAAAATGTCGGTGATCGGGAAGCGATCTTCCTGAGCCAGCGCCATGTACATGCGCGGCATCAGCGGGAAGTGGAACGCCATGTGGCATTCATCACCGTTGAGGCCAGCGGCATCGGTGTCACCGAAGTACAGCTGGGTGTCTTCCGGCCATTGGTTGGCCTCGGCGAGCAGCATGCGGTCGGGATAATTGGCGTCGATTTCCGCGCGAATCTGCTTGAGAACGTCGTGGGTCTCGGGCAGGTTTTCGTTGTTGGTGCCGTCGCGCTCGATCAAGTATGGAATGGCATCGAGGCGCAGACCGTCGATGCCCATGTCCAGCCAGTAGCGCATCACCGACAGTACGGCCTTCATCACTTGCGGGTTGTCGAAATTCAGATCGGGCTGGTGCGAATAGAAACGGTGCCAGAAGTACTGGCCGGCGACCGGGTCCCAGGTCCAGTTGGACTTTTCCGTGTCGAGAAAAATGATCCGCGTGCCGTCGTACTTCTGATCGTCATCCGACCACACATAGAAGTCCCGCGCCGCCGAGCCGGGTTTGGCCTTGCGTGCACGCTGGAACCACGGGTGCTGATCGGAGGTGTGGTTGATGACCAGCTCGGTGATCACCCGCAAGCCGCGTTTGTGCGCTTCGGCGATAAAGCGCTTGGCGTCGGCCATGGTCCCGTAATCGCTGTGTACGCCTCGGTATTCGGCAATGTCATAACCGTCATCGCGACGCGGCGAGGGATAGAACGGCAATAGCCAGATGGTATTGACGCCGAGGTCGGCGATGTAATCGAGTTTGGCGATCAGGCCGGGAAAGTCGCCGATCCCGTCATTATTGGAGTCGAAAAACGATTTGACGTGAACTTGATAGATCACCGCGTCCTTGTACCAGAGCGGGTCTTTGATGAAGGTGGCTGCCTTGGGTTTCTTCGCCATGTGAAACTCCTGCTGAATGCTTTAAAAGCGCCCCACGATGATCGTTCCCCCGCTCTGCGTGGGAATGCCGCCATGGACGCTCTGCGTCCGTTTCTGGGACGCGGAGCGTCCCGGGATGCATTCCCACGCAGAGCGTGGGAACGATCATTACGTAGCGGTGATTCTCCAGATGCCGAACGGCTGATACGCCGGGTCCAGGCGCATGAACTGGTATTTGCCATGCCAGTCCCAGCGATGCCCGTTCATCAAGTCTTCGCCATGGGTCGTCGCGTCGTCGGGCAGGCCCATTTCCCACAATGGCAGTTCGAAATTCGCCTCCTGCACGTTGTGCGGATCAAGGCTGACCGCCACCAGAATGAAATTGCTGCCGTCAAAACTGCGCTTGCCGAAATACAGAATATTGTCGTTCCAAGCGTTGTAGACCTTCAGGCCCAGGTGCGTGTGCAACGCCGGGTTCTGCCGACGAATGCGGTTGAGCTGGGCGATCTCGGCAATGATGTTGCCGGGCGCGGTGAAGTCGCGGACGCGGATCTCGTATTTCTCCGAGTCGAGGTATTCCTCCTTGCCCGGCACTGGGGCCGCCTCACACAATTCGAACCCCGAATACATGCCCCACAGCCCCGAGCCCATGGTCGCCAGCGCCGCGCGAATCAAGAAGCCGGGGCGGCCTGACTCGTGCAGAAACGCCGGGTTGATGTCTGGGGTATTCACAAAGAAATTCGGCCGGTAGCACTCGCGCCATGGCGATTCATTCAGTTCAGTGAAATACGTCGCCAGCTCAGCCTTGCTGTTGCGCCAGGTGAAATAGGTGTAGCTCTGCGTGTACCCGACCTTGCCCAGCCGCGCCATCATTGCCGGCGTGGTGAAGGCCTCGGCGAGGAAGATCACTTCCGGGTACAGCGCCCGCACATCAGCGATCAGCCATTGCCAGAACGGCAGCGGTTTGGTGTGCGGATTGTCGACGCGGAAGATTTTCACGCCCTCCTCGACCCAGCCGATGACGATGTCACGCAACTCGATCCACAGACTCGGAATCGCCTCCGGCGCATAGAAGTCGACGTTGACGATGTCCTGGTATTTCTTCGGCGGGTTTTCCGCGTATTTGATCGTGCCGTCCGGGCGCCAGTTGAACCAGCCCGGATGCTGTTTGAGCCACGGGTGATCCTGGGAACACTGGATGGCGAAGTCGAGGGCGATTTCCAGGCCATGATCGGCAGCAGCGGCGACCAGTCGGCGGAAGTCTTCGCGGGTGCCGAGCTGCGAGTGGATCGCCTCGTGACCGCCCTCCTCACTGCCAATCGCATAAGGGCTGCCCGGATCATCGGGGCCGGCGGTCAGGGAATTATTGCGGCCCTTGCGATGGGCGCGACCGATCGGGTGGATCGGCGTGAAGTACAGCACGTCGAAGCCCATGTCCTGAATCATCGGCAGACGCGAGTGCACGTCGTTAAAGGTGCCGTGGCGGTGGGGATCGTCAGTGATCGAGCGCGGAAACAGTTCGTACCAACTGGCAAACTCGGCGAGTTCGCGCTCGACGTCCATGGGGAATTCGGCGCTGACGCTCAAGTAAGCCCGATGATCGGCCTCGGCCATCAGTTGCGCACTGCGCGAGTGCAGAAACAGCGCAACTTGCTCGGTTTCGAGCAGCCCGGAGAGTTCATGGTGCAACGCTGCGAGCTGCTCGCTCAGTTGGCCTTCGCTGCGTTCAGCGGCCTGTTGCACCATGCTGCGGCCTTCTTGCAGCTCGAGCGAAACGGGCACGGCAGCGTTGTGCTTCTTCTCCAGTTCATACTGGAAACTGGCGAATTGATCGATCCACGCTTCGATGCAATACAGGTAGCGCCCCTGATGTTCAGGGCGGAACTGGCCTTGCCAGCCGTTATTGCCCTGATCGGCCATCACTTCGCTTTGCCAGGTCTCCTCGCCTTCCTCGCGCCAGCGGATGCGCACGGCGAGTTTGTCGTGGCCGTCGGCAAACACCTTGCTGGTGACCACCACTTCGCGGCCGGCAATCGACTTCACGGCGAACTGCCCGCCATCAAGCGTCGGCATGGTGTTTTCGATGACAATGCGCGGCAGCAGCAGTGCCTGCGACAGCGGCATGTGCGGGTTGTAGCTCAGTTCCGAAGGTTTTTCAGCAGTCATTGAGCATCTCTCCTTAACGCCCCAAGGACGCTCTTGTGCCGGATCAGTGTTCACAACGAAGCACCTGCCCCGAAATGAACTCACTTAGGTTCCGAGCGACCGGCGCCGGGAAAAGTTCAGATGAAATTGCCGTGTCAGAAAAGCGGATCGAATTGCGCGCAGGGTGGTCAATCCACTTAAGCACTTCTCACGCCATGTGCCACACGGAGGTCATCAGATGAACATCCCGATCCCGGCGGAAACGCCCGATCCGAACATCGACAAACCCACTTTGCCCGAGACTGAGCCGCAACCGGTTCCCGAGCAGGAACCACCTGGCACCACGCCACCGCCGAAAGAAGAACCACCAACGACGATGCCACCAGTCATCGTCTGACTGATCGTTCCCACGCTCCGCGTGGGAATGCAGCCCGGGACGCTCCGCGTCCCAAAGCGGACGCGGAGCGTCCATTGAGGCATTCCCACGCAGAGCGTGGGAACGATCAACGTGGCAACGATCAGTCAGTGATCATCAGTCTTCTCCTCTTCTTTTTCGAAGAGTTTTACGATGCGCGGCATCACGCTGAAAATCCCCAGCGCCAGAAAGGTACTGAGCAGCGCCGTGGCTTCCCGGCCAAGGCCGGCCGCGACACCAATGGCCGCCGTCATCCACAGCCCGGCAGCCGTGGTCAGACCTTTGACATGGCCCTCATCGCCTTCCTTGTTTTTCAGGATAGTCCCGGCACAGAGAAAACCGATCCCGGCAATCACCCCTTGCACCACGCGACTCATCGCATCGGACTCGGCCCCGGACGTCTGTGGCACCAGTACAAACAACGCCGCCCCCAGCGCCACCAACATATGCGTGCGCACCCCTGCAGCCTTGCCCTTGTGCTCACGCTCGAACCCGAGAATGCCGCCCAGAATCGCTGCCATCAGCAGGCGCACGGTAATGCGCGTCAATTGCGAAGCATCGCCAACGTCGGCGAACTCCGCCTGCAGGGTTTCCCACACTTCATGCCACCACGCGTTCATCGTGCAGTCCTTGTTATTGGGTCTATAGAGGATGGACAGCGGCGACCATTAATCAGTTGCGCAGAACGATCCGCGCAGCGTGCGCCCTAATCTTGCAGACCTCCCTGAAAAAAGGACTGCCCCTATGCCTCTTCGAGTCGATGAATCCAACCCCGAGCAAAAAGTGTGTTTTTTCACCGTCGAACACGGCGAGGAAATTCGCATTTGCGACACCCTGGAAGTCAGGACGGACAGCGAAAAATCCATGTCATTCGTGGAAATAGAAGGCCGCCGCGTTTACATCACCGAGGCAGAAGCCGACGAATTGACCGTCGCAGGCGCCAAGGACGGCCGCAAGCATTTGAAGGCCGACGAGAGTGGTTCGGTGATTTGACTGACCTTGATCAACACCCCGCGCAAACGCCTGCGATAGGCGTTTGCGCCCGTGTCTGCGGGCTGCTTCAAGTTGTCGCAGGCGTTGCGCAGAAACGCATCTGATCCGCTTTTTATTGAAATAGCTGAGTCTGTTATGCAAACAGATCGGCGCTCATAGTGCTCTGGCCTGATGGAGGCTGATGAGCGAATAACCATGAGCGAACAAATCCCCGTCCGAACCGTAGAAGCATCTCCAACTATCAAAAGTGTGCCCGCACGCCCAATGAAGGCGACGGCCAGGTCCAGCGACAACCAGATCCACACCCGCAGCTTCACCGGCCTGTTCCGCACCCTGCGCATGAGCGGCGCGGGTTTTCTGTTCGTGTTGTTTTTCGGCACCGTGTGGCTGAACTGGGGCGGGCGTCAGGCAGTGCTCTGGGATCTTTCCGAAAGTAAATTCCACATCTTCGGCGCGACGTTCTGGCCACAGGATTTCATCCTGCTGTCCGCGCTGCTGATCATCGCCGCGTTCGGCCTGTTCGCCATCACCGTGTTTGCCGGCCGGGTCTGGTGCGGCTACACCTGTCCGCAGAGTTCGTGGACGTGGATCTTCATGTGGTGCGAGAAAATCACCGAAGGCGAACGCAACCAACGGATCAAACTGCAAGCCGCGCCGTGGAACCTGAACAAACTGGCGCGCCGTGCGGCCAAGCACACCCTGTGGCTGGCGATCAGCGTGCTGACCGGCCTGACCTTCGTCGGTTATTTCACCCCGATCCGGCCATTGGCCGAAGAACTGCTGACCCTGCAAATTGGCGGCGTCAGTCTGTTCTGGGTGCTGTTCTTCACTGCTGCCACCTACATCAACGCCGGTTGGTTACGTGAGGCGGTGTGCATGCACATGTGCCCGTATGCGCGGTTCCAGAGCGTGATGTTCGACAAGGACACCCTGGCGATTTCCTATGACGTGGCCCGTGGCGAAAACCGTGGCCCGCGTAAACGCGACGTGAAACCGCTGGAAGCAGGCCTGGGCGATTGCATCGACTGTCAGTTGTGCGTGCAGGTCTGCCCGACCGGCATCGACATCCGCGACGGCTTGCAGATGGAGTGCATCGGCTGTGCCGCGTGCATCGACGCCTGCGACTCGATCATGGACAAAATGAACTACCCGCGCGGTTTGATCCGCTACAGTTCCGAGCGCGAATTGCAGGGTGGCAAAACCCATCTGCTGCGGCCGCGTTTGATCGGCTACAGCGTGGTGCTGGTGGCGATGATTGGCGCGCTGGCATTGGCGCTGGTGGAGCGGCCGATGGTCTCGCTGGACGTGACCAAGGATCGCGGCTTGTTCCGTGAAAACGGTCAGGGCCAGATCGAAAACATCTATAGCCTCAAAGTCATCAACAAGACCCAGCAACGCCAGGACTACAACCTGAGCCTGGTCGACGGCGACGGCTTCCAGTTGCAAGGCAAGACCGAACTGAGCCTGGCCCCGGGTGAGATTGTCGATGTGCCGGTGTCGGTGGCGATGACCACGGAACGCCCGGCCAGCAGCTCGCAGACCTTGAGTTTCAAGATTGCCGACAGCGATGAGCCTGAGGTTTATAGCGTGGCGAAGAGCAGGTTTGTGGCGCCGATGAATCGCTGATCCCTTAGAATCCGCTCCCTCACCCCAGCCCTCTCCCAGGGGTAGAGGGGGCCGACCGAGGTGTCTGTCGCTATACATCGACCTGACAGACCGAGTCGATTATGGATTCAGCAAAGCACTTTCCGGCCGAGTCGATTACGGATTCAGCAAAGCACTTTCAGGCCGAATCGATTGTGGATTCAGCAAAGCACTATCAAGCCGAGTCGATTATGGATTCAACAAAGTACTTTCCGGCCGAGTCGATTATGGATTCAACAAAGTACTTTCAGGTCGGTGTAGTTCACAAGCATCCCGCAATCAGTCCCCTCTCCCTCTGGGAGAGGGTTAGGGTGAGGGGCAGTTCCCCTGACACACCTCATCATCAACCAGCACCAAGGCTCCTCGATGAAACGCTACGAAAAATTCGCCGACGACATCGCTGAACTGATCCGCTCCGGCGTCCTCGGCCCCGGCCAGCGCGTGCCTTCGGTGCGCTACGCCAGCCAGACCTACGGTGTCAGCCCGTCCACGGTGTTCCAGGCCTACTACCTGCTCGAACGCCGCGGCCTGATCCGCGCGCGGCCGCGCTCCGGTTACTTCGTCAACACCCACGCGCCGAGCCCGTTTTCCGAGCCGGTGATCAGTAGCCACGTCAACGACTCCACCGAAGTCGACGTCAGCGAACTGGTGTTCTCGGTCCTCGATTCGATCAAAGATCCGAGCACGATCCCCTTCGGCTCGGCATTCCCCAGCCCGACGCTGTTCCCGCTGCAACGCCTGTCGCGCTCGCTGGCCAGCGCCGCCCGCGAGATGGACCCGCGCATGGTCGTCACCGACATGTCGCCGGGCAATCCGCAACTGCGCCGGCAAATCGCTCTGCGCTACATGGTCGGCGGCCTGATGCTGCCGATGGAAGAACTGCTGATCACCAACGGCGCCCTCGAAGCGCTGAACCTGTGCTTGCAAGCCGTGACCGAACCCGGCGATCTGGTGGCAATCGAGGCCCCGGCGTTCTACGCCAGCCTGCAAGTACTGGAACGGCTGAAACTCAAAGCCGTGGAAATCCCCGTGCACCCGCGCGATGGCATCGACCTCGGCGTGCTAGCGCAAACCCTGGAACGCCATCCGATCAAGGCCTGCTGGTGCATGACCAGTTTCCAGAACCCGATGGGCGCCACCATGCCCGAGGCGAAGAAACAGGAATTGGTCGAACTGCTGCGCCGCCACCAAGTGCCGCTGATCGAAGACGATGTCTACGCCGAACTCTATTACGGCCAACAGGCACCGAAACCGGCCAAGGCCTTCGACACCGAAGGCCTGGTGATGCATTGCGGCTCGTTCGCCAAAAGCCTGGCCCCCGGTTACCGCATCGGCTGGGTCGCCGCCGGGCGTTATGCGCAGAAAATCGAACGGCTGAAACTGATGACCTCGCTGTGTGCCTCGATGCCCGCGCAGGCAGCGATTGCCGACTATCTGCAACACGGCGGCTACGACCGTCACTTACGCAAATTGCGTTACGCCCTCGAAGAACAGCAGAGCGCGATGCTCGCCGCGATTGCCCGTTATTTCCCGGCGCAGACGCGGGTCAGCCAACCCGCAGGTGGTTACTTCCTGTGGCTGGAATTGCCACCGCAGATGGATTCATTGAAGCTGTTTCAGATGGCACTGGCGCAAGGCATCAGCATTGCCCCGGGGCCGATTTTCTCGCCGACGCAGCGGTTCAGGAACTGTATTCGTCTGAACTATGGCAGCCCTTGGACTGAGGATTCGGAGAAGGCCATGGAGACGTTGGGGCGGATTGTGCGGTCGTTCTGACAGTCCTGTGTTGCTTGGGCTATTGCCTTCGCGAGCAGGCTCGCTCCCACCTTTGGATTTGTGCCGGACACAGAACCAATGTGGGAGCGAGCCTGCTCGCGAAGAGGGCCGACCTGGCAACGAAATGTTCAGGACTTAACGCCCACCCCCCAAATCAACAAACGTCCCGGTCGCATACGAAGCCTTATCCGACAACAACCAGACAATCGCCTCCGCCACCTCATCCGGGCGCCCGCCACGGGCCATCGGAATCGCCGACTCCAGCTTGCTGACCCGATCCGGATCGCCGCTCAAGGCATGGAAATCGGTATAGATGTAACCCGGACGCACCGCGTTGACGCGAATTCCCTCGCCCGCCACTTCCTTGGACAAACCGATGGTGAAGGTATCGAGTGCACCTTTGGACGCGGCGTAATCGACGTATTCGTTCGGCGAGCCGAGACGCGAAGCCACCGACGACACGTTGACGATACTGCCACCCTGCCCGCCGTGCTTGGGCGACATGCGCAGGATCGCGTGCTTGGCGCAGAGGATCGGCGCCAGGACATTGGTTTTCATGATTTTGAGGATACGGAATTCGGACATTTCGTCGACTCGCGACTTTTGTCCGACGGTGCCAGCGTTGTTCACCAAAGCGGTGACGCGGCCCAGTTCGCTGTCGACCCGCTGGAACAGCGCGATCACCTCGTCTTCGATGCTGACATCGGCCCGCACCGCGATGGCCTGTGCACCCAAGGCACGGACTTGCTCCAGCACGCTTTGCGCAGCCTGTTCATCCGACTGATAGTTGATGCAGATCCGATAGCCTTGCCCGGCAGCCAACAGCGCCGTCGCGGCGCCAATTCCGCGTCCGCCACCGGTGATCACAATGACTTTATCCATGCTGGCCTTTCCCCCAAATGCACACGTAACAGTCGGGGGGAAGAATAACCGCCATTGGCGGGTTTTGCATGGAGTCTGTGGTGTCTGGGCAGACGCCTTCGCGAGCAGGCTCGCTCCCACACTGGATTTGTGCTCCACGCCGCCCCCCTGTGGGAGCGAGCCTGCTCGCGAAGAACGATAACGCGGTCGATCAGACCACCGCTAACTGCTCACCCCGCGCAATATCCTGCATGAATTTTTCCGCCGGCATCGGATGCCCCAGCAGATACCCCTGCAACGAATCACAACCCAACTGCGTCAGAAATTCCTGCTGCACGCCGGTTTCCACGCCTTCCGCGACAATGCGCAAACCGAGCGCCTGCCCCAACGCAACAATCGCCGAGACAATCGCCGCATCGTCGCTGTCATGCTCAAGATCGCGCACAAACCCACGGTCGATCTTCAGCTCATTGGCTGGCAAACGCTTGAGATACATCAGACTGGAATAACCCGTGCCGAAGTCATCGATCGACAGATCGACGCCCATGTCCGACAACTCCTGCAACACCGTCATGCTCGCATCGGCATCGCTCATTGCCGTGGTTTCGGTGATTTCCAGGGTCAGGCTGTTGGCCGGCAAGTGGTGGGTGGCCAGCGCCTTGGCCACGCTGCGTACCAGCCCTGTGTGGCAAAACTGCAACGCCGACAGATTCACCGCGATGCGCCAATCGGTGTAACCGAGCACGTACCACTCGCGCATCTGCCGGCAGGCTTCGTTGAGCACCCATTCACCGATCGGAATGATCAGACCGGTTTTCTCGGCCAGTTCGATGAACTTGTCCGGCATCAGCATGCCGTGGGTCGGGTGCTGCCAACGCAACAGCGCTTCAGCGCCGACCGGACGGCCATTGGCGGCATCGAACTTGGGTTGGTAGTGCAAGCTGAACTGGCTGTGCTCAAGTGCCGCACGCAGGTCCTGCAACAACTGCAACTGCTTGCGTGCGTTGTTGTTCATCGACGCATCGAAAAAGCTGTAGCCGTTTTTGCCGCCGCCCTTGGCGTGGTACATCGCTGCGTCGGCGTTCATCAGCAGTTCCTGCGCGTTCTGGCCATTGCCCGGATACAGGGCGATGCCGACGCTGGCGGAGATCTGCAAGTCATGCTCGGCGACGCGGAACGATTGCGCGATCAAGCCGACCTGACGGGCCGCCAACCCCAAAGCGTCATTGGGTTCGGTGAGGCGCACCAACAACACGAATTCATCGCCACCGATCCGCGCCAGCGTGTCCGGGCCGCGCAAGTCTTCACGCAGACGCAACCCCACTTCACGCAGCAACTGATCGCCCATGTGATGACCAAACGCATCGTTAACCGGTTTGAAGCCGTCCAGATCGATGAACATCAAGGCAAAACAGCCGCCCTGCTCATGGACCTTTTTCATTGCCTGATTAATGCGGTCGTCCAGCAGCATACGGTTCGGCAGCCCGGTCAGGGTGTCGTGCAGGGCCAGCTGGGTGAGTTCGCGGTTGGCCACGGTCAACGAGTGCGCGAGATCGGCGGTGCGCGCTTCGAGGCGTGCGTCGAGAATCGAGGTCAGCAAGGCAATCGACAGCACCGCCAACGTGGTGATCAACACCAGGCTGTCGAGGCCATTGCCTTTCAAGCCATTGACGGTGGCACCACAGAAACTGCCATCAGGGAATTGCGCAGCAGCCATGCCGGTGTAATGCATGCCGACAATCGCGATGCCCATGATGATCGCCGCGCCGCCGCGAATCAGACGCACATAGGGAGAATGCTGACGCAAGCGGAAGGCGATCCACAGCGCCGCCGCCGACGCACCGACGGCAATCAGCAACGAGGCGCCGAACAGCGTCGGGTCGTAATCAATGCCGGGCGTCATGCGCATCGCCGCCATGCCGGTGTAATGCATGGCGCTGATCCCGCTGCCCATGATCAACGCACCCAATGCCAGTTGCAGCATTGGCAGTTTCGGCTGGCTGACCAGCCACAGCGCGAACCCGCAGGACAACACGGCGATCAGCAGCGACAGCACGGTCAGACTGATGTCATAGCCGAGATCAATCGGCAGTTTGAAGGCGAGCATGCCAATGAAATGCATCGACCAGACGCCGATGCCCATGGCGAACGCTCCCCCCGCCGTCCAGAAATGCACGGCACGGCCCTTGGCCGTGGCGATGCGACCGGTGAGGTCGAGCGCGGTGTACGAAGCGAGAATCGCCACACACAACGAAATGAAAACCAGGGTGGAGGAATAACTACCGATGAGCATGGGGATTCTCGTGACCACCCAACGCGGATTGCGTCCGTTCCCGGTCGGGCAAATGCGGCGATTGTACTGATTGCACAGAAGAACGCACTGACAAAGTAATCAAATGGCCATCAAGCCGATGAAACGCTTGTTCGATCGTCCGACAAGGCTCTGGCCCGGCGCTCACGCCTTTACACGATCGTTCCCACGCTCTGCGTGGGAATGCCTCAGCGGACGCTCTGCGTTCGGCTCTGGATGGGACGCGGAGCGTCCCGGGCTGCATTCCCACGCAGAGCGTGGGAATGATCAGTGAAGCCAGCCTTCAGCGGGTGTTATCGCTGACATCCAGTTGCCCATCCCAACCGCCGCCCAGCGCGGCAATCAATTGCACGCTGGCAATCAAGCGGCTTTGCAGAATGTTCAGCACGCTGCGCTCGTTACTCAACGCCGTGGCTTGCACCACCACCACATCGATGTAGGCAATCAGCCCGGCCTTGTACTGGTTTTCCGTCAGGCGCAGGGAGTCGCGGGCAGCATCGAGGGCTTCCTGGCGCACCGCCGCTTCATCCTCGTAAACCTTGAGCTGCACCAGATAGTTTTCCACCTCGCGGAAACCGTCGAGCACGGTCTGGCGGTACTTGGCCACGGTCTGGTCATACACCGCTTCGGTACGATCGACTTCCGCCGAACGAATGCCGCCGTCGAACAGCGGCAGCGCCAGTTTCGGCCCGACCGACCAGAAGCGGTTCGGCAGGCTGATCAGGTTCTGCGAGGTACTGCTGCTGTAACCGCCGCTCAGGCTCAGGCTCAGATCCGGGTAATACGCTGCTTTGGCCACACCGATGTTGGCGTTGGCGGCGATCACCGAACGCTCCGCCGAAGCGATGTCCGGGCGCCGTTCCAGCAACTGCGAGGGCAAGCTCAACGGCACCTGCGGCAGCTTGGGAATGGTCTGCACTTCAGCAATGTTGAAATCCGCCGGTGCTTGACCGGTCAGTACGGCAATCGCATTTTCGAACTGCGCGCGTTGCCAGATCAGGTCAACCAGATCGGCCTGGGTGCTTTTCAGTTGCGTCTGCGCCTGGGCCACCGCATCCCGCCCGGAAACGCCCGCGCGGTATTGGTTCTGGGTCATTTTCAGCGAGCGTTCGTAAGCGGCAACCGTGGCTTCGAGCAGCCGTTTCTGCTGATCGATCACCCGCAATTGCAGGTAGTTCTGCACCAGCTCCGACTGCTGACTCAGACGCATCGCCGCCAGATCGGCAAAACTGGCTTGGGCGCTGGCCTCGTCAGCCTCAAGCCCACGGCGCAACTTGCCCCACACATCGGCTTCCCAACTGACGCCCAGTTCAGCGTTGTAGGTATCACGGATGCCGCTGGAGGAACTGCTCAGACTCGAACTGCTGCTGCCGGTGCCTTGGCTGGAGCGGGTTTTACCCAAGCTCAGATCGACACTCGGGTAAAACGCCCCGCGCGCGCTACGCACCAAAGCCTGCGCTTGCCGGTACTGGGCTTCCGACTGCGCGACGGTCTGGTTGGCATTGTTCAGGCGTTCGATCAAGCCGTTGAGCTGCTGATCGCCGTACAACTCCCACCACGCACCCCGGGCCAGCGAGTCGCTCGGGTTGGCCTGGGTCCAGCCCTCGGCTTCCTTGTACTGGGCAATTTCAGCGGTCTGCGGACGCTGGTAGTCCGGGCCGACAGCGCAGGCACTGAGCATCGCCACGCACAGCGACAGGCTCAGCAGACGCGAGCCGCGCACAGTGGCCAGATTGAAAAGCGAACGGTCAGTCATAGCGGAGTTTCCAGAGCGGCGTCAGTACGCACGCCACGCCATTTGTTGAAACGATGGCGCAGCTTGTCGAGATAGAGGTAAACCACAGGCGTGGTGTAAAGCGTCAGTACCTGGCTGAAAATCAGCCCGCCGATGATGGTCAGGCCCAGCGGCTGGCGCATTTCCGCGCCTTCGGCCCGGCTGATCAGCAACGGCAAGGCGCCGAGAATCGCCGCCAGGGTGGTCATCAGAATCGGACGCAGACGTTGCAGACAGGCGCTGCGGATCGATTCCAGAGGCGACAGGCCTTGATGACGCTCCAGTTGCAACGCGAGGTCGATCATCAGAATGGCGTTTTTCTTCACCACGCCAATCAGCAGGAACAACCCGAGCAACGAGATCAGGCTGAACTCGCCGCCCAGCGCATAGATCGACAGCAACGCGCCGACACCGGCCGACGGCAGGGTCGACAGAATCGTCAGCGGATGAATGTAGCTTTCATACAGCACGCCCAACACCAGATACACCGCCAGCAACGCGCCGAGAATCATGAACGGCTGGCTCTTCTGCGTCGCGGCAAAAGCGTCGGCGGTGCCGGCCATTTTCGCGATGACGTCTTCCGGCAGGCCGAGCTTGGCAATCGCCCGCTCGATGGCAGCACTGCCCTGCTCCACCGTCACGCCTTCGGCCATGTCGAAGGAAATGTCTTCGGAGGCAAACTGGCCTTCGTGGCTGACGCGGTCGTCCTCCAGGCTGTTTTCGTAATGAGCGAAGGTCGACAGCGGCACCCGCGCACCGTCAGCGGTGATCACCTGCACCTGCTTGAGCGTCACCGGGTCCTGGGCGTATTTCGGATTGACCTCCATCACCACCTGATACTGGTTGAGGCTGTCGTAGATCGTCGAAATCTGCCGCTGGCTGTAGGCGTTGTTCAACACCGAGGTAACCATGTCCATGTCGACACCGAGGCGTTTGGCCTGATCGCGGTCGACAATCAGCGTCACTTGCTGGGCGCCCGCTCCCTCTCGGGCGTCAATGGCCGTCAACTCCGGCAAGGCCCTTAACGCGGTAACCACTTTCGGGTACCACTTGCGCAACTCGCTCAAATCACCGCTTTGCAAAATGTAGCTGTACTGCGAGGTGGTCTGTTCGCGGCCGCCGCCAAACTGCAGATCCTGATCCGCCATCAGCATCAATTGTGCACCAGGGACCTTGGGCATTTCCTTGCGCAGGCGTTCGATGACCTTTTGCGCATTGAGCTGGCGCTCCTTGATTGGCTTCAGACGCACCAGCATGAAGGCGTTGTTGGTGCCGTTGCTGCCACCGATGAACCCGGCGACGCTTTCCACTGCTTCGTCCTTGAGCACGGCACGGCGGAAGATTTCCATTTTCGGCTGCATCACGCTGAACGAAAGACCGTCGTCACCGCGCACGAAACCGATCAACTGGCCGGTGTCCTGCTGCGGCATGAAGGTTTTCGGCACCGCCACGTACAGCGCGACGTTCACGCCAACGGTGATCAGCAGACTGAGCAAGGTCAGACGACGATGGCGCAACACCCAGTCGAGGCTGCTGGCGTATTTGCCAACCATCCAGTCGTTGGTGCGGCGGCTCCAGCGTTGCAGACGGTTCTCCTGCCCCGGCGTGTGCGGCTTGAGCCAACGGGCGCAGAGCATCGGCGTCAGCGTCAGGGAAACCACCAGCGAGACGACAATGGCTGCCGCCAGGGTGATGGAAAACTCACGAAACAGGCTCTCGACGATGCCGCCCATGAACAGAATCGACAGGAACACCGCCACCAGCGAAACGTTCATCGACAGCAAGGTGAAACCGACTTCCTTGGCCCCGAGATACGCGGCCTGCATCGGTTTGACGCCTTCGTCGATGTGCCGGGAAATGTTCTCCAGCACCACGATGGCGTCGTCCACCACCAGACCGGTAGCGAGAATCAGCGCCATCAGCGACAGGTTGTTCAGCGAAAATCCGTAGAGGTACATCACCGCAAAGGTGCCGACCAGCGACACCGGCACGGCCAGTGTCGGAATCAGCGAGGCGCGGAAGTTCCCAAGGAACAGGAACACCACCAGAATCACCAGTGCCACGGCAATCAGCAGCGTCATCTCTGCTTCGTGCAACGTTGCCTTGATCACCGGCGAACGGTCCATGGCCAGATTCAGCTTCACGCTGGCCGGCAACACGGCTTGCAGGGCCGGCAACTGCGCTTTGATCTCGTTGACCGTCTCGATGATGTTGGCGCCAGCCTGGCGGTTGATCACCAACAGCACCGCCGCGTCATCGTTGAAGAAACCGCTGTTGTAGCGGTCCTCGACACCGTCGCTGACCTTGGCCACGTCCTTGAGGCGCAACGCCGCGCCGTCGGCATAGTGGATGATCAGTGATTCGTAATCCTTGGCTTTTTCCAGTTGGTCATTGGCCTGGATCTGCCACAAGCGCTGACCGTCCTCGACCGAACCTTTTGGCCTGCGCACGTTGGCATCGGCGATAGTCTTGCGCACATCGTCGAGCGCCACGCCGTACTGGTTCAGCGCTTGCGGTTCGAGTTCGATACGCACCGCCGGCAGTGAACTGCCGCCGATCTGCACTTCGCCAACGCCCTGCACTTGCGAAAGGCTCTGCGAAAGAATGGTCGAGGCCAAATCGTAGAGCTGGCCTTTTTCCAGCACATCGGAGGTCAGCGACAGCACCATGATCGGCGCTTGCGACGGGTTGACCTTTTTGTAGGTCGGCATGCTGCGCATACCGCTCGGCAGCAGGTTGCGCGACGCGTTGATCGCGGCCTGCACTTCCCGCGCGGCGCCGTTGATGTCGCGGTCGAGGTCAAACTGCAGAATGACCCGGGTCGAACCCTGACTGGAACGGCTGCTCATGGTGTTGACGCCGGCAATCGCGCCGAACGAGCGCTCCAGAGGCGTGGCCACGGTGGACGCCATGACCTCCGGGCTGGCACCGGGCAGGCTCGCCTGCACGACGATCACCGGGAAATCCATTTGCGGCAGCGGCGCCACCGGCAGCAGGCCGAAGCTGACACCGCCGAGCAGCATGATCGCCAGGCTCAGCAGCATCGTCGCTACCGGGCGCTTGATGAAAGGACCGGAGAGGTTCATCGAACGCGATCTCCGCCTTCACCGCAGATCCCTGTGGGAGCGAGCCTGCTCGCGAATGCAATCTTGTATTCAACAATGATGTTGCCTGATAGGCCGCTTTCGCGAGCAGGCTCGCTCCCACAAGGGATGTGTGATGCTCGCGAAATCATACCGACACCTCTTCAGCATCCGCATTGGTCTTGCCAAAGCGTCGCCCGAGGCGGTCGAAGTACAGGTAGATCACCGGCGTGGTGAACAGCGTCAGCACCTGGCTCACCAGCAGACCGCCAACCATCACCAGACCCAGCGGCTGGCGCAATTCAGCACCTGAGCCCGTGGCGAGCATCAACGGCACCGCACCAAACAGCGCCGCCAGCGTGGTCATCAGAATCGGCCGGAAGCGCAGCAGCGCCGCCTGATAGATCGCCTGTTCCGGCGCCATGCCCTGGGTGCGTTCGGCATCGAGGGCGAAGTCGATCATCATGATCGCGTTCTTTTTCACGATACCGATCAACAGGATGATGCCGATGATCGCGATCATGCCCAGGTCATTGCCACTGAGCAGCAACGCCAGCAAGGCACCGACCGCCGCCGACGGCAAAGTCGAGAGAATGGTGATCGGGTGAATGTAGCTCTCGTACAGCACGCCCAGCACGATGTACATGGTCACCACCGCCGCCAGAATCAGCAGCAAGGTGCTCGACAACGAGGCCTGGAAGGCTTCGGCCGCACCCTGGAACTGGGTCTGCACGCCAACCGGCATGCCGATGTCCTGCTGCACCTGTTCAATGATGTCGACCGCATGCCCCAGCGCCACGCCGGGCGCGAGGTTGAACGACATCATCACTGCCGGGAACTGGCCGATATGAGTGATCGCCAGTTGCGCCTGACGCTCCTCGATATGCGCCAGACTAGACAGGCGAACCTGTGCGCCATCAGTGGTCTTGACGTGAATCTGGTCCAGCGCCTGCGGGCCGATCTTCTCCCCGGCCTGAGCTTGCAGTACCACGCGGTACTGGCTGGCCTGGGTGTAAATCGTCGAGATCTGGCGCTGGCCAAAAGCGTCGTACAACGCATCGGTGATGTTCGCCACCGAGACGCCAAGGCGTGATGCCGCATCGCGGTCGATCACCAGATAGACCTGCAAACCCTTGTCCTGCAAATCACTGGCAACGTCGGTCAGTTCCGGACGCTGGGCCAACGCTTCGACCAGACGGCCGCTCCACTGGCTGAGCAGTTCGGAGTCCGGCGAGGACATGCTGAACTGATATTGCGTGCGGCTGACGCGGTCCTCGATGGTCAGGTCCTGCACCGGCTGCATGAACAGACGGATACCGACCAGTTTGTCCAGTTGCGGTTGCAGGCGCGCAATCACTTCAGTGGCGCTCAGATCGCGATCGCCGTGGGGCTTGAGGTTGATCAGCAAGCGCCCGCTGTTGAGCGTGGCGTTATCGCCGTCGACGCCGATGTAGGACGACAGGCTCTGCACCGCCGGATCTTCGAGAATGATTTTCGCCAGTTCCTGTTGACGCTCGCCCATCGCCGCGAAGGAAATCGACTGCGGCGCTTCGGAAATGCCCTGAATCACCCCGGTGTCCTGTACCGGGAAGAAGCCCTTTGGCACGACCATATAGAGGAACACGGTCAACGCCAGTGTGCCGATAGCCACCAGCAGGGTCAGCGGCTGATGCTTGAGCACCCAGCGCAGCATCCGACCATACTCGGCGATCATCCAGTCGATGACAGCACCGCTGGCACGGTAGAAACGGCCCTGCTCATGTGCTTCCGGCTCACGCTTGAGCAAACGCGCGCACATCATCGGCGTCAGGGTCAGCGAAACCACCAGGGAAATCAGGATTGCCACGGCCAGGGTGATGGCGAACTCGCGGAACAAGCGCCCGACTACGTCCGCCATGAACAACAGCGGAATCAGTACCGCGATCAGCGACAGGGTCAAGGAGATCAGGGTGAAGCCGATCTGCTTGGCGCCCTTGAGCGCGGCTTGCATCGGGCTGTCGCCCTCTTCGATGAAGCGCGCGATGTTCTCGAGCATGACGATGGCGTCGTCGACCACGAAACCGGTGGCAATGGTCAGGGCCATCAGGGTCAGGTTATTCACCGAGAACCCGGCCAGGTACATTACGCCAAAGGTGCCGATCAGCGACAGCGGCACGGCCACCGACGGAATGATCGTGGCACTGGCGCGACGCAGGAACAGGAATGTCACCATCACCACCAGGGCGATGGCGATGAGCAGTTCGTGTTGCACGTCGGTGACCGAGGCGCGGATGGTCTGCGTACGGTCGGTCAGCACAGTGACATCAAGGCCGGCCGGCAGGTTGTCGGTGATGCTCGGCAGCAGTGCCTTGATGCGGTCGACCACTTCGATCACGTTGGCACCCGGCTGACGCTGGATGTTCAGCAATACCGCCTGATTCTGGTTGGCCCATGCAGCGAGGCGTTCGTTCTCGGCGCCGTCGACGATTTCCGCCACGTCCTTGAGCCGTAACGGCGCGCCGTTCTTGTAGGCGAGAATCAGATTGGCGTAGTCCTCGGGCGAGGTCAGTTGATCGTTGGCGTCGAGCATCGACACTCGGGTCGGGCCGTCGAAGTTGCCTTTCGGCTGATTGACGTTGGAAGCGCCGATCAAGGTACGCACGTCCGACAGGTTCAGGCTATTGGCGGCCAACGCTTCCGGGTTGACCTTGATGCGCACGGCCTGGCGCTGACCGCCGGCAATGCTGACCATGCCGACGCCGCTGATCTGGGCGATTTTCTGCGCCATGCGCGTATCGACCAGGTCATTGAGTTTGGGCAGCAGCATGGTTTTCGAGGTGATCGCCAGGGTCAGCACCGGGGTGTCCGCCGGGTTGACCTTGTTGTACACCGGCGGTGCTGGCAAATCGGTCGGCAGCAGATTGGTCGCGGCGTTGATCGCGGCTTGCACCTGCTGTTCGGCGACGTCCATGTTGATGTCGAGGCTGAAACGCAGGGTCAGCACCGACGCACCGCCGGAACTGGTCGAGGCCATTTGCGTCAGGCCAGGCATCTGCCCGAACTGGCGCTCGAGTGGCGCGGTCACGGCACTGGTCATCACGTCCGGGCTGGCGCCGGGATACAAGGTCATGACGCGGATGGTCGGGTAATCGACCTGTGGCAACGCCGATACCGGCAGCAAGCGATAAGCGATCAGGCCGGCCAGAACAATGGCCAGCATGCTCAGGGTAGTGGCTACCGGTCGGAGGATGAACAGCCGCGAAATGTTCATGCGCCCTTCTTGGCCTTGTCAGTGACCGCAGCGTCTGGCGTCTGGGCGGCGGACTTGCCTTGCAGGTGTTCGGTCGGGGTGGTTGGCACTTGATTGCTGTCGTTGACCACTTCCACTTCACTGCCTTCTTTCAGGCGGTCAGTGCCTTCCAGTACCACGCGGTCGCCAGCGGCCAGACCTTCAGTGACCACGGTGTTTTCGCCATCACTGGCGCCAATCTTCAGTTGGCGAATAGTGACTTTCTTGTCGCCATCCAGCGCATAGACGAAGGTGCCGTTGGTGCCGAACTGAATCGCTGCCGACGGTGCCAGTACCACGCCTTTCAGCGTGTCAGCGAGCAAGTGCACGTTGACGAACTGGTTGGGGAACAGCGCCTGATCGCGGTTTTCATAGCGGGCCTTGAACTTCAGGGTACCGGTGGCGACGTCGATCTGGTTGTCGAGGCTTTGCAAAACACCAGTGGCTTGCAGTTTGGTGTCGCCGCGATCCCAGGCTTCGGCCGGCAGCTTGGCGCCGCTGCGATAACGCGCAAGCACAGTTTCAAGGCTGTTTTCCGGCAAGGTGAAAGCCACACTGATCGGTTGCGTCTGGGTGATCACTGCAAGGAAGGTGGTGTCGTTAGCGGTAACGAGGTTGCCGACATCAACCTGACGCAGACCGACACGGCCGGCAATCGGCGCGCGGATCTTGGTAAATTCGAGATTGAGCTTGGCGTCGTTGACCGCGGCCTGATTGGTCTTGACCGTGCCCAGATACTGACCGACCAGCGCTTCGGCGGTGTCCAGCGTCTGTTTGGCGATGCTGTCCTCTTTGTACAGACCGCGATAACGCTCGACGTCGACCTGGGCGTTTTTCAGTTGCGCCTGATTCTGCAGCAACGTGCCTTCAGCCTGCAGCAAGGCGTTCTGGTATGGACGTGGATCGATCTCTGCCAGCAGGTCGCCAGCCTTGACCATCTGCCCTTCTTCGAAATTGATTTTCACCAGTTCGCCGCCCACCCGGCTGCGCACATTGATGGTGTTGAGCGCCGTCACCGTACCCAGCGCTTTGTAGTACAGCGGAAAGTCGCCGGTGACCGCCGGCGCCACGCGCACCGGAATCGGCCCGGCGCCGCCACCGAAGCCCGGCCGCATCATTCCCGAACGCCCGGTGTGCCCGGCTGCAGCCTTGTCAGCGCCCTCCTTGTGGGCTGAACCGGCGGGCCAGAATTTCCAGCACAGAACGGCGATCACCAACAAGACAAGCAGGCTGATCAGCCAGCGACGGGAGTTACGGGGGGACGATTGCATGGAGTGATTAACCATTGGGCGCGTGGGCTTCTATTACGGGAGGCTGAACGATAAGCACTGATGGGGAATTAGCAAAGCAGCTTTACCGGCAATTTACTTACACCTTACGTTTCAAGGTGTGAGGCAAAACACTGATACACAAATGAAAACGGCCTGGACAGGGCCAGGCCGTTAACAATTGTAAAAGCGCTTACTTGAGAACGGACAGTGCCGCTTCGTAGTCAGGCTCTTCAGCGATTTCCTTGACCAGTTCGCTGTGCAGGACGTTGTCGTTTTCGTCCAGAACCACAACGGCGCGAGCGGTCAGGCCTTTCAGCGGGCCGTCAGCGATGGCCACGCCGTAGTTCTCGATGAACTCGGCACCGCGCAGGGTCGACAGGTTCTGGACGTTTTCCAGACCTTCGGCGCCGCAGAAGCGCGCTTGGGCGAACGGCAGGTCAGCCGAAATGCACAGCACTACGGTGTTTGCCACTTCGTTGGCCTGAGCGTTGAACTTGCGCACGGAAGTGGCGCAGGTCGGGGTGTCAACGCTCGGGAAGATGTTCAGTACTTTGCGCTTGCCGGCAAAGTCTTTCAGGGTGACGTCGGACAGATTGCCGGCAACCAGAGAAAAGGCTGGCGCCTTGGAACCGGCTTGTGGCAACTGGCCGTTGACTTGAACCGGATTGCCTTTAAGGGTGACTTGAGCCATGACTTGAGTCCTTCTGATGTTTTGATTGGAAAGCATGCAAGAGGCCGAAGTTAACCACGAAATGTTTCAAGCACCTATGCCCTTTGATGAAATTGTTGGGTGCCTGCGCGAAAAATTGTATACAAAACTACCGCTATTCCCACTGTGGGAGCGAGCCTGCTCGCGAAGGCGCTGGATCAGTCAGCATAAATGTCGAATGTGACGACCTCTTCGCGAGCAGGCTCGCTCCCACATTGGATTCTGTGGTGTTACTGGTCTTTTATTTAGGATCCCTGTCGATTCACCGCTGGCCCGTTCGACTAAACAACGAATCCCCACAATCCTCGGAGTCACCGCCATGCGATTCATGATCCTTGTCAAAGCCAGCGCCGATTCGGAAGCCGGCATCATGCCCAGCGAAGAACTCATCACCGCCATGGGCAACTTCAACGAAGAGCTAGTCAAAGCCGGCATTCTCATCGACGCCGACGGCCTGCACCCGAGCAGCAAAGGTGCGCGTGTGCATTTCTCCGGTGACAAACGCACGGTCATCGACGGGCCGTTCATCGAGACCAAAGAGTTGGTGGCGGGTTACTGGATCTGGGAAGTGAAATCGAAAGAAGAAGCCATCGAATGGGTCAAGCGCTGCCCTAACCCGATGCCAGGCGAGTCCGATATTGAAATCCGCCAGATATTCTCCGCCGAAGACTTCGGCGCCGAATTCACCCCCGAAGCACGTGCGCAAGAAGAACGCGTTCGCGAACAAGCCAAGAAAAACAGCTGAACCGGACATCCCATGTAGGAGCTGCCGAAGGCTGCGATCTTTTGATCTTGTTTTTCCAGATCAAACATCAAAAGATCGCAGCCTTCGGCAGCGCCTACAAAAGCAGTGATATTCAGATCGCCTGGATATTTGAAGCTGCCAGTCCTTTGGCCCACTGCGTAATCCCGAACGCAACCCTCTGGCCTTCTTTTAGCGTTTTAACTTCACTGGAACTAATCGCAGAAACGTGCGCATACAGATCCTCGCCCCCTCCATCTGGTGTAATAAAGCCGAACCCCTTTCCATCGTCGAACCACTTCACTGTTCCCGTAACCGTATTCATATTCGTCTCCTTTCATTTTTTTCGCGCATGCCAGATTTCTGCGCGTCACCCAGCAATCAAACGCCTTCCCTCTCACCACGACAACTGTCAAACCTGACAGGGTGTAAATATCACCAGTACTCACGTCAACTTCCAACCCGAACGCTTTAGTACACGCTCTTCTTGATGGTTTGATCGTTCCCACGCTCTGCGTGGGAATGCCTCAAGGGACGCTCCGCGTTCCAGCTTGCGAATGTGACGCAGAGCGTCAAGGGCTGCATTCCCACGCAGAGCGTGGGAACGATCATTCAAGAGAGATCAATTCTTGAGTTCGACGTGATCCAGGGCATGATTCACCGCGAGTTCACCAGCATTACGATTTGTCTTGATCGTTCCCACGCTCTGCGTGGGAATGCCTCAAGGGACGCTCCGCGTTCCAGCTTGCGGATTAGACGCAAAGCGTCAGGCACTGCATTCCCGTGCAGAGCGTGGGAACGATCATTCAACAGAGATCAGTTCTTGAGTTCTACGTGATCCAGGGCTTGGTTCACCGCTAACTCCCCCAACATGACGACCTGTGCGATCCCCAGTGCAGTCTTGCGGTGCGAGGTTTCCAGCGATGCGGCGAAGTTGATCAGCATTTCGCTGGCCGAGCCGAGGGTTTCGCTGGCGTTGGCGAGCAGGGATTCGGTGTTGTACCTGGGATTGGCGAGGTACATGGGTTCCGGCTCGTTGGCGCTGGACATGATGTGGGCGGAGGGGTTGAGGTAGAAATCGAGGGCGCGGTCGGCGGCTTCGTGGAGTTTTTTGCTGTCGACTGAGGCGTAGGGGGATGTGGTGTCGGCGTCTGATTCTGGGGGATTGGGTGTTGGTTTTTTCATGGTGTAACTCCACTGGAAAGTTGGAGCTGCCCCATTCGGTTTCCGGACGAAGAGGTGGCAGCTGTACGCAGGTTGGAAACCCGGGCAGCGGCGACCCGGTCGACCCGAAGGTCTCCCGCGCACAGCCGCCATAACGGAGTGCACACATTCGAAGTGCGCAAGGATACGTTATGAAAGGCGTGTACGCGCCACTAATACCCGTCGGGGTTTCCAGTCCCGGTCGCTGATTTGGCAGCGACGAACACAGGCTAGAGACCCGACGTCCGACGGACAACCTGAAAACCTTGTGGGAACGTTCCGCAAAATCGAAACAACCTTTAAACATCCCGAATTGAAATACGCACAGGTAGGAGCTGCCGAAGGATCGGGCCGCGATCGGACGATCTTTTGATTTTGCATTTAAAAAACAAGATCAAAAGATCGCAGCCTCGTTTCACTCGACAGCTCCTACACCGTAAGCAATGGAATAGTTGGTACACAATCACCTGTGAACCCGTAGACAAAACCAAAGAATTAATCCATTCGACTGGCTAACTCCCGATTAGCTGCTAGCGTCATTCAGACGTGTCCTACAGGCTTGATAAGAAAGGGATTACGCAGTAACGGCCGCGAAGTGCCAAGTATCCAAAAGCCACCAGGGAATCGGGGATGATGTTCAATCGAGTGGGGAAAACTCTTTTTCTGGCGAGTTCGCTGGCGGCTGCGTGTTGCGCGCAGGCGGATAACGCCGAGGACTCTAACAAGAGCAACAACCCGTTGAACATCGCGCCCGGCGCGAATCTGCAGGATTACTACACCCCTAAGCTTTACGACAGCAACGCGCACAGCAATGACGTGTTGCTGCGCGGCACCCTGCCGATTGCGCCCAACGATTTCATCGGCGTGCCGCAACTGGTTCGCGCGACGCTGCCGATCAGCACCCGCCCCGATCCGCACAAGGGTTACAGCACCGGAATCGGCGATCTGAACCTGTTCGATATTTTCATTCTTAAATCCGAAGGCGTGCAACTGGGCGTGGGCCCGTTGATCACCGCGCCGACCGCCGAACAGGACGAACTCGGCACCGGGAAGTGGCAAGGGGGTCTGGCTGCGGTGGCTATCGACGCTTCGCCGCGCGGCCTGCTCGGCGCGCTGGTGCAGTACCAAAGCTCGTTTGCCGGCGACAACGATCGCCCTCACGTCGAAAGCGCAACCCTGCAGCCGTTCATCATCCATAACCTGGAAAAAGGCTGGTACCTGCGCTCCACCGGCACCTGGACTTTCGACCTGAAAAACGACACGCACTACATCCCGCTCGGTCTGGGTGTCGGCAAAGCCTGGAAGTCCGGCAGCAACATTCTCAACGCCTTTGTCGAGCCGCAGTGGACGGCCGACCGCAAGGGCGATGGCCTGCCGCAGTTCACCCTCTATGCCGGTCTTAACGTGACGTTCGGCAAATAAGGAATTCGCTATGCACGCAACCCTCAAAGCCGCCGGTTTCAGCTTGATGACGATGTTTGTCAGTTGCGGCGTCGGCGCCCAGGACCTCGATACCCCTATAGGCAAGATCGCTATGGAAGGCGAGCTGCCGAGCCATGACTCGATTGCCAAACTGTACGCCGAACTGGATTTCCAGCAGGCGACCCAGAGTTATCTGTGGGCCTTGCCGCTGGTGTCTTATGCCCAGTGGCAGGAAGAGTTTCGCGACAAGCTCGGCGCGCGCAGCGGCGATCTGATGGTACTCAACAGCTACGAAGACAAGCTCGGGGTGATCACCGCCAACGCCACTACCCCGTACATTCTCGGCTTCGTCGATCTGAGTGAAACCGGGCCACTGGTGATCGAGTTGCCGCCGGGGCCGACCGCTGGCGGCATCGGTGATTTCTGGCAGCGGGCGATCATCGACATGGGGCAGACCGGCCCCGATAAGGGCCAGGGCGGCAAATACCTGGTGCTGCCACCCGGTGCCGAACCACCGGCAGATGCCGGCCGATACTACCTGGCGAAATCGGAAACGATGAACGTGCTGGTGGGTTTCCGTGTGCTCGATCCGGACCCAGCCAAGGGCAAGGCACTGGTCGAGAAGTTCAAGATGTACCCCTACGCCCAACGCAACAAGCCGGGTGATACTCGCCTGCTCTCGCCGCAAGGCAAACCTTGGTCCGGCACGCAACCTCAAGGCATCGCCTACTGGGAACGCCTGCACCAGATCATTCAGAAAGAACCGGTCAACGAGCGTGACCGGTTCTACATGGCGATGCTTGCGAGCCTCGGTATCGAAAAGGACAAACCCTTCAACCCCAACACCCATCAACGTCAGGCCCTTGAGCAAGGTGCGCAGGTCGGCGAACTGATTGCCAAGGCCAACACCTTCGCCAAGCGTTTTCCTGACGCTCAGTATTGGCCCGACCGGCACTGGGACACGGTGCTGAACATCGCCGAGCCATCCCAACGCGTGGCCTATTACGACCAGTTGTGGGAACGCAGTGCCTGGTTCTACGAGGCGGTCACCAACACCAAAGGCATGGTTTCCAAAACGCCGGGGCTGGGCCAGACCTACCTCGGCGCCTACACCGATGCCAAGGGTGACTGGCTCGACGGTGGCAAGAGCTATCGCCTGCACGTTGGCGCCAATCCACCGGCCAAACAATTCTGGTCGATGACCGTTTACGACATCACCAGCCGCGGCCTGATCGACAATCCGCAGCGCAAGGCCGACCTTTCTTCGCGTCAGGATTTACAGAAGAACCCCGACGGCTCGGTGGACCTGTACTTCGGTCCGACCGCGCCCAAGGGCTTGGAAAGCAACTGGGTGCAAACCCTGCCCGGCAAACACTGGTTCAGTTATTTCCGTCTGTACGCGCCGACTGAAGCGTATTTCGACAAGAGCTGGAAACTCGACGACATCACGCTCGCGCAATAAATAAGGACGTACCATGCACACACGCATTCTGTTGCTGACCAGCCTGACCCTCACCCTGAGCACCAGCGTCCTGGCCGATTTCAGCGCCAGCCGTGACGAAGCCCGGGGCATTGCCAAAGAGGCCTACCTCTACGGTTTCCCGGTGGTCGAGATGTACAAAACCCTCTACACCCAGGCTATCGACAGCAAAAGCCCCAACTACAAGGCCCCGCTGAACCAGATCGGCAACACGGCGAAGGCCTTCACCGCCAAAGACACTGCGTTTGTCACGCCCAACGCCGACACGCCCTACTCCTTCGTCTGGATGGACTTGCGCACCGAGCCGCTGATCCTGACCCTGCCGCCGATCGAAGAACACCGTTATTACTCGGTGCAACTGATCGACGCCTACACGCAGAACTTCGCCTATCTGGGCACGCGCAGCACCGGCAACAACGGTGGGCATTTCATGATTGCCGGGCCTGACTGGCAAGGTCAGCAACCGGTCAACATCGACCGCCTGCTGCGCAGCGAAAGCAACATCACCTACGCGCTGTACCGCACGCAGTTGTTTGATGAAAAGGACCTGGCCAAGGTCAAGCAGATCCAGAAAGGTTACAAGGTCGAAACCCTCAGCCATTACGTCAAACAGAAAGCCCCGGCCCAGGCACCCAAGGTCAGTTGGCCAAAACCGACGCCGACCATGAGCGAAACGCCGGAGCTGTTTCGTTACCTGAATTTCATGCTGGCGTTCACCCCGCCGCAGGATGTCGAAAAGGATCTGCTCGCCCGCTTCAGCAAAATCGGCATCGGCGCTGGCCAGCCGTTCGACCTGAAGAAACTCTCAGCCGAGCAACGCAAAGCGCTCGAGGACGGCATCAGCGATGCCAAAGCCGAATTTGCCGCGTTCAAAAAGGACAAGGTCGACACCCATCAAGTGACCAGCGGGGATTTCTTCGGCACCCGCGATCACCTCAAGGGCAATTACCTGTACCGCTTCGCCGGCGCCAACATGGGCATCTTTGGCAACTCAGCTGAAGAAGCGAATTACATCGGCTATTTCGTCGACAAGGACGGCCAGCCAGCCGACGCCTCGAAACACGATTACACCCTGCATTTCGACAAGGGCGCCCTGCCCCCGGCGGACGCGTTCTGGTCGCTGACGATGTACGACGGCAAGACCAAACTGTTGACGGCCAACCCGCTGAATCGCTACCTGATCAACTCGCGAATGCTGCCGGATCTTGCGCTCGACGCCGACGGTGGCTTGACCCTCTATGTCCAGCACAGCAATCCCGGCAAGGACAAACAGGCCAACTGGCTACCAGCGCCGAACGGGCCGTTCTACGGGATCCTGCGTCTTTATCTGCCGAAACCAGAAGTCGCCAGCGGTGAATGGAAAATGCCGTTGCTCAATCCAGTCAACTCAAAACAATAAGCGGAGTTTTTGATGATCAAGCCCAACGTTGTGCGCCCGCTGTTGGCGCTGTGCATGATCGGCAGTCCTCTGCTTTACGCAGCTGAGGGCGGCGTCGGCCGACCGATTACTGGTCAGCAGGTGTTTTCCAATGCCGGGATCGTCCCGCCGGAGCCGGGCTGGGTGGTCTCGGTGACCAGCATCTGGTACGACGGCTCGCTGAAAGGCAGCCGTGGTGCGCCGATCTCCGGTGAAGTCAGTACCGGGCTCGACCTGAAGGTGTCCTACACCATGACAAACCTGACGCATGTGTGGGACACCGGCAAAGGGCCATGGAATTTCGCCTCCGCCATCGGCATCCCGCTGCAGTACACCGACATCAATGCGGCCATCACCGGGCCTCGTGGACGGACCCTCGGCACCAGTGATTCCGGCACGCAGTTCGCCGACCCGCTGATCACACCGATTGCCGCCGGTTATCACTTCGACGAACTCAACCACATCGCGTTTTCGCTGCCGATCTATGTGCCCACCGGGGCCTACAACAAAGACCGGCTGGCCAACCCCGGACAGAACAACTACACGTTCATGCCGACCGTGGCCTTCACGCATCTCGACGGCAAGGGTGGCGAATTCACTCTCTCCAGCGGGCTTGAGTTCTACACCGAGAACCGCGCCACGGATTATCGCAACGGCAACATTTTCACCCTCGATGCGTTGTGGACCCACGGATTGGGCAGCGGCTGGAGTGCCGGGCTGGCGGCCGGCTACATCCAACAGATCACCGATGACAAAGGCGACACTGCCGATTTCCTGCACGGCTATCGCGGACGCGCGGTGGGTGCCGGCCCGGTGATCGGCTGGGCCGGCAAATTCGCCGACGCGCAAGCCAACATCAGTGCGCGGTGGGTACCGGAGTTCGACACCAAGAACCGCCCTGAAGGCAACGGCTTCAGCGTCAACCTGACCCTGGCCTTTTTCTAGACCGGACACAAAGGACTGCCCCCATGACTGCGCTTACCGACCTCAATGCCCTGCAAGCCAGCATCGCCGAAGCCGTACTCGGCCAGGATCAGGTGATCCGCCAGATCCTCCTCGGCCTGTTGGCTAACGGTCACTTGCTGCTGGAAAGTCTGCCGGGGCTGGCCAAGACCCGCACGGTCAAGGCGCTGGCCAAACACCTCGACGCGAAGATGAGCCGCATCCAGTTCACCCCGGACTTGCTGCCCTCGGACATTACGGGTGCCGAGGTGCTGCATCAGGTCGAAGGCAAAAACGAAATCCGCTTTCAGCCGGGGCCGCTGTTCGGCAACCTGATCCTCGCCGACGAGATCAACCGCGCGCCGGCCAAGGTGCAGGCGGCACTGCTCGAAGCCATGGAAGAACGCCAGATTACGGTGGCCGGCAACAGCCATGCCCTGCCCGACCTGTTTATTGTGGTGGCAACGCAAAACCCGATCGAACAGGAAGGCACCTATCCGCTGCCGGAAGCGCAGATGGACCGTTTTCTGATGAAAGTCCTGCTCGATTACCCGAGCGCCGAGAACGAAAGTCAGGTGCTGCGCCTGCTGCGCAACGAAGAGTTCGCTCAGGGCGCCAGCACCACGTCTGCCAAAGGTTTCAGCCTGCCGCAGGACGTGATCTTCGCCGCCCGCAAGGAAGTCAGCGCAGTACACGTGTCCCCGGCGATCGACAGCTACCTGATCGACCTGATCAACGCCACCCGCCACCCCGCCGATTACGACGAAGACCTCGCGCGCTGGATTGCCATCGGCGCCAGTCCGCGTGGCGGCATTGGTCTGGATCGTTGCGCGCGCGCCGATGCCTGGTTGCAGGGTCAGGACTTCGTTTCGCCGGATAACGTGCGCGCGGTGGTGCACCCGGTGCTGCGCCATCGCCTGCAATTGAGCTACGACGCGGTGGCCGACGGCGTCAGTGCCGATCAGGTGCTCGACCGGATCCTCGATAAAGTGGCGATTCCGGCATGAACGATGAAGGTCTGGTCTACGTCTCTCTCGCGCAATTGATGGCGCTGGAATTCAAGGCCCGTGACCTGAGCTTTCTCGCCCGGCAACCGCGCGGCAGCATCCTCGCCGGCAACCATGCTTCGCGCCTGCGCGGGCGTGGCTTGAATTTCGATGAGCTGCGTCGCTATCAGCCGGGCGACGATTTGCGTCACCTCGACTGGCGCGCCTCGCTGCGCACCGGCAAACCGGTGGTGCGTACCTTCACCGAAGAGCGCGACCGCCCGGCGTTGATCGTCGTTGATCAGCGCATGTCGATGTTCTTCGGCTCGCAACGCAGCTTCAAATCGGCCCTCGGCGCCGAACTCGCGGCACTGGCGGCGTGGATGGTGTTCAACGCCGGCGATCGGGTCGGCGGGCTGGTGTTCAATGATCAGCGCATCGACAGCGTGGCGCCGTTGCGCAGCCGTAAACGCGTGGAAGCCTTGCTCAGCCGTATTGCCGAACAGAATCAGGCGCTGAGCGCAGCCAACCCGGACGCTGAAGACGAAGATCAGCTGGACAAGGTCCTGCAGCGCTGCCTCGCCCTGGCCGGGCATGATCATTTGATCTGCATCGTCAGCGACTTCGCCGGGGCTGGCGAACGCACCTTGCAGTTGATGCGGCAATTGTCGGCGCACAACGATGTGATCGCGCTGCAGGTCTACGACCCGCTGGCCATGAAGCTGCCAACCAATGGCCGCCTGCTGGTTACCCAAGGCGAATTGCAAGTGGAACTGGCGGTGGAAAAACGCAACGTGCACCAACCGTTGGGGGACTTTCTCAGCGGTCGCCTGCAGGACGTTGCGACCCTGCTGCGACGCAGTCAGGTGCCGCTGATGATGTTCAGCACCGCCGAAGAGGCCCATACGCAACTGCGCGCAGAGCTGGGCAAAAGTGCCGGGGCAAAACGATGAATCCGCAGATCCCCAGCATCGAACAGCTCAAGGAGCTGAGCCTGCCTGCACCGGTCAGTTACGCGCCGCAGACGTGGGGTTGGTGGGTGTTGCTCGCCGGTCTGGTTTTGGCCGCGTTGTTGATCGGCATTCGGCGCTACGTGCAATGGCGCAGGGACTCTTATCGGCGTGAAGGCCTGGCGCGTCTGGCGCAATTGCGCAGCCGCAGTGATGACTTGAATGCTCTGCGCGAATTGCCGGAACTGCTCAAGCGCGTGGCGCTGTCGATGCCCACCCACAATCCTACCCGCTGGAATGCAACCCCTGTGGGAGCGAGCTTGCTCGCGAAGAGGCCGGCACATTCAACATCTGTGGTGTCTGACACACCGCTTTCGCGAGCAAGCTCGCTCCCACAGGGGGTTGCAGCGCGTGGGCGGGAGGATTGGCAAGTCTTTTTGCAACAACACTGTAAGCAACAGCTCCCGGCAGACTTCAGCACACAACTCGCGCAACTCGCCTACGCCCCCGACGACACCCTGCGCGCCCTCCCCGCGCCGCAACGTCAGGCGTTGTTCGACACCTGCCAATCGTGGATGGAGTATCACCATGTGGCAGCTTGATTACCCCTGGCTGTTGCTCCTGCTGCCGTTACCTTGGTTGGCGTACCGCTATCTGCCCGCCTACAACGAGGCTCGCAGCGCCGTGCGCGTACCGTTTTTCGCCGCCATGAGTCGCGCGGTCGGTGAAGCGCCGGGCATCGTCGGCAACCGGCGCAATCATTGGCAATTGCTGTTGAACGTCCTCGTTTGGGCATTGATTCTGCTGGCCGCCGCACGCCCGGTATTTGTGGAGAAACCGATCGAACGGCAACAACCGGTGCGCGACCTGATGCTCGCCATCGACCTCTCGCAGTCAATGGAGACTGAAGATTTCACCAACGCCAACGGTGAAAAGATCAATCGCCTCGCCGCCGTCAAAGAGGTGGTGCAAGGCTTTATCGACAAGCGCAAGGATGACCGCCTCGGCCTGATCGTGTTCGGCACCGGCGCCTACCCGCAGGCGCCGCTGACCCTCGACCACGCCAGCCTCTCGCTGTTGCTGGCCGACACCGGTATTGGCATGGCCGGCCCCAATACGGCGATCGGTGACGCGATCGGTTTAAGCCTGAAGCTGCTGGACAAGGCCCACGAGCAGGAAAAAGTACTGATCCTGCTCACTGATGGCAATGACACCAGCAGCGCGATCACGCCGGATCACGCCGCTGAAATGGCCGCGAACAAAGGCGTGATCATTCACACCATCGGTATCGGCGACCCGAGCGCGTCCGGCGAGGCCAAGGTCAACCTGTCGGCGCTGGAACAGATCGCCAAAACCACCGGCGGCCAGTTCTTCCGCGCCGAGGACCGCAACGCACTGGATCAGGTCTACGCCACCCTCGATCGCCTCACCCCGCGCCAGGTGAAAACCCTCAGCCATCAACCGCAACGCGAGTTGTTCTACTGGCCGCTGGGCGCGGCGGTAACGCTGTTGGGGCTGTATCACCTCGGCGCGCTGCTGCGTGTGCGTCTGGCGTTTGCCCGTCAGCGGCAGGAGGCCTGAGATGGAGATCAACCTCAGCGACTTCCATTTCCTCCGCCCCCTATGGCTGCTGCTCGCACTGTTCGGTGCCGTGCTGCCGCTGCTCTGGCGGCGCGGTCGCGACTTGCAACGACGGCTGCGCGGCAATATCGCCGAGCACCTGTTGCCGCATTTACTCATCACCCCTCAAGACCATCAGCGCCTGCGTCCGGTGCATCTGTTGTGCACGCTGTTGATGCTCGGCGCCGTCGCCGCCGCCGGGCCAACCTGGGAACAGGATCGGCCGGACTTTCTTGAGAACCGTGCGCCGCTGATCGTCGCCGTGGATCTGTCGCCATCGATGGACGCCAGCGATGTACAGCCAAGCCGACTGGAAGCGGCGAAACACAAACTGCACGATCTGATCCAGCGCCGCGCCGGCGCCCGTACCGCGCTGATCGCTTACGCCGGCAGCGCCCATCTGGTGTTGCCGCCGACCGACGATCCGGCACTGCTCGACACCTTCATTCAAGCCTTGGGCAGCGGATTGATCGACAAACCGGGCAAAGACGTCGGCGCCGTGATCGATCAGGCGAAGCGCTTGCTCAACGCCGAAAAAACGCCCGGCAGTCTGCTGCTGATCACCGATGGCGCTGATACCGCAGAACTCGACGACCTCGACAAGCGTGTGGGCGACAGTCCATTGCAAGTGCTGGTATTGGCCGTTGGCAGTGAGGACGGCGGCATCATTCACGACGCCAACGGCCAGCCGCGCACCGATGCCAACGGGCGCCCGGCACTGGGCCGTTTCGATCCGGCAGCAATCAAGCAACTGGCCTCCGCTCTCGATGCGCCACTGGGTAGCCTGACCGTCAATGACGATGATCTGGACTGGATCGAGTTGCACGCGCAGCAGCATTTTCAGAGTGCCAGCGCCGAGCAGCGCGAATTGCACTGGAAAGACGCCGGTTACTGGCTGTGCTGGCCGCTGTTGCTGTTGGCCTTGCTCAATGTGCGCAAGGGCTGGAGCGTCAACTGGATGCCCGTGCTGGCATTGGCGATTGGCCTGGGTTGGCCTGCCGCCCCGGCGCACGCCAACGCGCTGACCGATGCGTTTTTCACCCGCGATCAGCAAGGTCGCTGGGCCTTTGAACACGATCACTTGCCGCAAGCCGCCGCGCTGTTTGTCGACCCGTACTGGAAAGGCGTCGCGGCCTATCACGCGGCCGATTACGACCTTGCGCTGGCAACGTTTGCGCGGCTGGACACGCCACAGGCGTATTTCTATCTGGGCAATATTTACGTGCGCCGCTTCAAGTTCGATGAAGCCATCGCCGCCTACACCCAGGCCTTGAAACTGCAACCGCAGTTCCCAGAAGCCACGACCAATCTGGCGCTGGCGCAGGCGTTGCTCAAAGACACCGAAAGTGCCGAGAAAAACGCCCCGGAGACCAAACCCGATGAGGTGAAATTCGACAAGGCGCCGGGTAAGGGACAGAGCAAAAAGGTCGAGACCGAGCAGGCTGCGTCCGATGCATTGTGGCTGCAGAACCTGACCACCTCGCCGGCGAAGTTTCTCAGGCAGAAGTTCAGCTTGCAGGATCAGGTAGGGGCCAAGCCATGAAGCTTCCAAACCCTCCTGCCGCCTTCGCGAGCAAGCTCGCTCCCACAGTGGACTTGTGTACACCCCAGCCCCCCTGTGGGAGCGAGCTTGCTCGCGAAGGGGCCCGCCGGATCACCACAGCTCTGCTGATAGGTCTAGCTAGTGGCCTGTTCACACTTCAGGCCTTTGCCGCCGACCCCCAACTCAAAGTCCAGGCCCACCTGCAACCCGCCGAAGGCGCCATGGTCGGTGGCCTGATCGAACTGCAAATCGATGTCCTCACCGACACCTGGTTCACCAGCGCCGCCACCCTCCCCGACCTGAAACTCGACGGCGCCCTGGTCATGCCCCCAGACGGTCAGGCCCGGCACCTGAATCAAACCATCGACGGCCAGACTTTCAGCGGTTTGCGCTACAGCTACCTGATCACCCCGAACGTCGCCCGCAGGTTCGATATTCCGGCGCTGACCGTGCGCGCCACACCCGGCCAGGCCACGACAGAAATCAGTGCGCAAAGCCAACCAGTGCAGTTCAGCGCCGCCCAGCCACCGGGTTTCAAATCCGGGGAAACACCTTTGGTGGCCAGCGCTTTGCGTTTCACGCAAACCCTCGTCAACTCGGCCACGCCATTAAAAGTCGGCGACAGCATCACCCGCCAACTGACCCTGCAAGCGGACGGCGCACTGGCCATGGCCCTGCCGATTCCAACGCTCGGTGATGTTCCCGGTCTGAGCCGCTATGCGAAAACCCCGCAAGTCACCGCTCTGGACGACGGTCGCGGTGACATCCTCGGCGGTCAGCGCATCGACAGCGTCAGCTACCGCATCGACAAGGCCGGTTCTCACACCTTGCCGGCCATTGACGTGAAGTGGTGGGACGCCAGTACTCGCCAATCGCGCACCGCGCAAGTGCCGGCGGTGACGTTCGAGGCAACAGCCGGCACGCCTTACAAGCCGGTATTTTCGATCAGCGAAGACCTCAAACAACTGGGCCAGAATCACCTGCGTTTCTCCACGCGCTGGCTGTTGTGGCTGACCCTGATCGCCGCTGTCGTTGCCGCCGCCTATCTGCTGCGTCCTGCACTCATCCGCGCCAGAAAAAACTGGCAAGCGCGCCGGCAGGCGCAACAACGGGCATGGCAGCAATCGCCCGACTTCGCCTGGCAACAAATCGATGCACAACTGCAAGCCAGCCCCGCTCAATTGAGCGCGCTGTACCTGTGGCTGCGCCGCAGTCGGCTGGGCCTGAAACTGGTCGACGCCGGCCCACGCCTGCAAGGGCTGTTACGCGGGCTTTACGGTCGTCAGCCCAGTACCGAGCAAACACTCGTTCAACTGCGCGAATCATTGACTACGCTTCACAGTCAGGCCGAACAGCAGCACGCGAAACCGGCCTCGGCCCTGCGCCCGCTCAACCCCGTTCACGAGAAGGATTTCCCATGACGACCGCGCTACTGCACCGCCAACGTTTTGGACTGGCCCTGTTGTTGGGCCTTGCCCTGCCGCTGCTGGCTCAGGCCAACGAGCCACTGCCGTCGTGGAATGACGGCCCGGCGAAGAAGAGCATTATCGCGTTCGTGCAGACGGTGACCGACCAGACCAGCAAGGATTTCGTCAAACCGGCCGACCGTATTGCCGTGTTCGACAACGACGGCACCTTGTGGAGCGAGCAACCGGCCTATTTCGAATTGCTGTTCGCCTTCGACGAGGTAAAGCGCAACGCCGCACAGCATCCGGAATGGAAAACCACCCAGCCGTTCAAAGCGGTTCTGGAGAGCGACCACCAAGCCCTCGCTGCGTCCGGCATGGAGGGCCTGCTGAAAATCGTCGGCGCGACCCACACCGGCATGACCACCGAAGCCTTCGATGATCACGCCAAGACCTGGCTCAGTCAGGCGCGGCATCCAAGGACCGGCAAGCCGTACACCGAAATGATCTTCCAGCCGATGCTGGAAATGCTCGACTACCTGCGCAAACAGGACTTCAAGACCTACATCGTCTCCGGCGGCGATACCGCGTTCATGCGTGCATTCGCCGAGAAGGTCTACGGCATCCCGCCGGAACAGGTGATCGGCACCACCTTCGTCACTTCATTCCAATACAAGGACGGCCAGGCCTCGATCGTGCGCACCCCGAAACTGGCGCACAACGACGACGGCCCCGGCAAACCGGAGAGCATCGACGCGGTGATCGGCAAGCGGCCGATCCTCGCCTTCGGCAACTCCGACGGCGACCTGCAGATGCTGCAGTGGACGGCCGCCGGTTCCGGCAAACGGTTTATGGGGCTGGTGCACCACACCGACGCCAAGCGTGAATGGGCCTATGACCGAAAATCCGATATCGGCCGGCTCGACAAAGCCCTCGATGAAGCAAATTCCCGTGGCTGGACAGTGGTCGACATGGCGTCGGAATGGCGCCGGATCTACCCGTTCGAGTCGCCGGTCACCGGGCAGGTGCAATAAGAAAGCGTGCTGCAGGACTGCAATAAACGTTAGTCGCAATAAACGACCCCCGCGCAAAGGAGCAAGTCAGATGACTCGCATACGCAAATGGCTACCGAAACTCGCCCTCGTGGCGACTTCGGTCATGGCGCTGTCGGCTACGGCCACGGCGGCTGAAAAACCCAACATTCTGGTGATCTTCGGCGATGACATCGGCCAGACCAATATCAGCGCCTATTCGATGGGGGTGGTTGGCTACAAGACCCCGAACATCGACCGTATCGCCAAAGAAGGCATGATGTTCACCGATTACTATGCGGAGAACAGCTGTACGGCTGGACGATCCTCATTCATTACCGGGCAGACGCCGCTGCGTACTGGTTTGTCGAAAGTCGGCATTCCCGGTGCACCGGTGGGCCTGCAGAAACGAGACATCACCATTGCTCAGGCCCTCAAGTCGCAGGGTTATGCGACCGGCCAGTTCGGCAAGAATCACTTGGGCGACAAAGACGAATACCTGCCGACCAACCACGGTTTCGACGAATTCTTTGGCAACCTGTATCACCTCAATGCGGAAGAAGAACCTGAGCGTGCTTACTGGCCAAAAGATGACGCCGAGTTCGTCAAGGCTGTTTCTCCGCGTGGCGTGATCCATAGCTTCGCCGACGGCAAGATCGAAGACACCGGCGCGCTGACCACCAAGCGCATGGAAACCATCGACGACGAAACCACAGCTGCTGCGCAGGCGTTCATCGAGAAGCAGGCCAAGGCGGACAAACCGTTCTTCGTCTGGATGAACACCACGCGCATGCACTTGTTCACCCACGTGCGTGATTCAATGAAGGGGCAGAGCGGCATGCCCGGCAATGAATATGCGGACGGCATGCTCGAGCACGACGCCGACGTCGGCAAACTGCTGAAAACCCTTGATGACCTGAAAATCACCGACAACACCATCGTCGTCTACACCACCGACAACGGCCCGAACCAGTTCTCCTGGCCGGACGCGGCAACCACGCCGTTCCGCAACGAGAAGAACTCCAACTGGGAAGGTGCTTATCGCGTGCCGGCAATGGTTCGCTGGCCGGGCAAGATCAAACCGGGTGAAGTCACCAACGAGATGTTCTCGGGTCTGGACTGGTTCCCGACCTTGCTCGCAGCGGCTGGTGAAACCGATGTCGCCAACAAGTTGCTCAAAGGCTGGGCGCCGACCTCCGGCGGCACCAGCTTCAAGGTGCATCTGGACGGTTACAACCAATTGCCTTTCCTGACCGGCCAAAGCCCTAAGAGTGAGCGTAAAGAGTTCTACTATTTCAACGACGACGGCGTACTGGTGTCGATGCGCTACGGCAACTGGAAAGCGGTGTTCTGCGAACAACGCGCACCGGGTGGCTTCAAGGTCTGGAGCGAACCGTTCGTGTGCCTGCGGGTACCGAAAATCTTCAACCTGCGCATGGACCCGTACGAACGTGCTGACATCGTTTCCGATCAGTACTACGACTGGACGACCAAGAACGTTTATCTGACTGAAATGGCCGTGATGAAGTCGGCGGCGTTCCTGCAGACGTTCATCGAATATCCACCGAGCCAGAAACCGGCCAGCTTCAGCATCGACCAGATCCGTGCTGCAGTTGACGCCAAAATCGCTGAGAAAATGAAAGCTGCACAGTAGAACCGCTGGACCGCCGCCCGCCGTCATTGGCGGGCGGCCTTATTTTCGACTTGGGACCGTGTCGGCTTCTTCGCGAGCAGGCTCGCTCCCACAGGGATGTGTGGCGTACACAAGTCCAATGTGGGAGCGAGCCAGCTCGCGAAGGGGCCAGTACCGTCACCGTGACTCTTGAATTAAGGCCTTCGCATGTCCTCACGTATCGCCAGCAAGCCATCGGCCATACCCGCTTCGCAAACCACTTCCCAAGCCCTGCTCGTCCCTGCCCTGCTGCTGTGCATTTCCGGTGCCGCTGCGTTGGTCTATCAGGTGCTGTGGATCAAGCAACTGTCGCTGGTGGTCGGCGTCGAGGTCTACGCGATCACCACCGGCATCAGTGCGTTTTTCGCAGGCTTGGCTATCGGTGGCTGGCTGTTCGGGCGCTGGGCGGATCGCTTGCAACAACCGGTGTTGCTGTATGCCGGGCTGGAAGTGCTGGTGGCGATTCTCGGCGTCGGCGCGACCGTGGCCATGAGCCTGGCGGCCAGTCCGTTTGCCTGGCTGCAAGAGCATGTCGGCCTGCTCGCGTGGATATTGCCGTTCGCATTGGTAGGCCTGCCGGCGGTGTTGATGGGGGGCACCCTGCCGGTGCTGGTGCGTTCGCTCGCCGCCGATCCGGGCAAGGCTGGCGGTCAGTTGTATGCGGCCAACACCTTGGGGGCGATTGTCGGCACCCTGCTCGCCGCGTTCGTGTTGATTGCCAGCCTCGGCGTGCGGGGCAGCGCGTTGTTTGCGGCGATGCTCAATCTGCTGGCTGCTGTCGGCGCGCTGTGGTTTGCCCGTCAGCATCCGGCGCCTGCGATAACCGCAGTCAAACATCACAGTGAAAAAACGGCGGATCGCACCGCGCTGTGGCTGTACTCGATCGCTGGCGGCGTGGCGCTCGGTTATGAGGTGGTCTGGTCGCAATCGATCGTGCAGTTCATGAGCACCCGCACCTACGCGTTTGCCGTGGTGCTGGCGACCTATCTGACCGGGCTGTTTATCGGCAGCGCCCTGCTCGCCCGGCGGGTCGAGCGCATCCGTGATCCGTGGGGCGTGTTCGGCTTGCTGATTGCAGGCGCCGGCCTGATCGCGCTGCTGGAAATCGCCGTGCTCGGGCGCTGGCTGGTGATCGCGCAAAGTCAGGCGGAGATGTGGCTGTTGAGTCTGGGCGCCACTGAACTGGCCGGCATGAGCGCACGCTTTGCGGTGGCAGCATTGAGCATCGTATTTGTGCCGACGCTGTTGCTCGGTGCCGCGTTTCCACTGGCCTTGCGCCTGAGTGTCGGTCAAGAGCGTGTCGGCCGTGATGTCGGCGCCGTGGTGGCGTTCAACACCTTGGGCGGGATTGTCGGGGTGATGCTTTGCGGCTTTGTGCTAATCCCGCTATTGGGGCTGGTGCGCACCTTGGGCCTGCTGGCGATTATCGCCGCCGGCGTCGGCTACTTTGCCGTGCGCAAAGGTCATCACGCCAAAAAAGGCCGGCGTCACGCCGTGGTTGCTCTCGGTCTGGTCTCGGTTGCTTTTGCTGTGTTCATCCCGGTCGACAAACTCGCCAGCCTGTTGCCCGGCGCGCGCAACGGCACGCTCGCATTCTACGAAGAAGGTCGCGGCGGCACCGTGGCGGTGGTCGCTCAGGGGCGTGGCGAAAACACCTTCCACCGTTTGTATATTCAAGGCGTGTCGAACACCGGTGACGCCATGCCTTCACTGCGCTACATGCGCGTGCAAGCGTTGCTGCCACTGCTGATTCACAACGGCGAACCGCGCTCGACGCTGGTGATCGGCTTCGGCACCGGCATCACCGCCGGCGCCATGTTGCGCTATCCGCGGCTGGAGCAGCGGGTGGTCGCCGAACTGCTGCCGTCGGTGGTCAAAGCCGCGCCGCTGTTCAAAGGCAACTTCAATGCCGCCAGCGATCCCGCTGTGGATGTGCGTCTGCGCGACGGGCGCCAGGAACTGCTGCGCAGCGCGCAAACCTACGACCTGATCACCCTCGAACCGCCGCCGCCCTCTGCGGCCGGCGTGGTCAACCTGTATTCGCGGGACTTCTACCAGTTGGCGGCCAGTCGTCTGGAGGACAAAGGCATCGTCGCCCAGTGGCTGCCATTACCGACGCAGAACATCGACGACTCGCGTTCACTGGTGCGCAGTTTCCTTGATGTGTTCCCGTATGCCTCGCTGTGGACCAGCGAATTCCATGAGATGTTGCTGGTCGGTTCGCTGCAGCCAATGGAACTGGATGCCGCGAAAATCACCGCGCGTTTCCAGCAGGACAGCGTACGCAGCACCTTGCAGGATGTCGGCATCGGCTCAGCCGCTGCCCTGCTCTCGACCTGGGTCACCGACCGCGCCGGGCTTGAACGCTTTGCCGCCGATGCACCTGCGGTGACCGACGATCAACCGCGCATTGAGTACGCACCATGGGTGCGCAGCAAGGAAATCACGCGCGTGCTGCCAGCACTGTTGGACCTGTATCAGACGCCGCCGCTGGTGAATGCCGACGCCGGATTCAATGAACGCATGGAAAGCCATCGCCAGCGCTTGATGCAGTTCTATCGCGCCAGCCTGCATGCCTATGACGGCGACCGCGATGCCTGGGCGCGGGATATCGGCGAGGTGATGCGCGGCGATGGCGGCAACCCGTATTTCCGCTGGTTCGTCGGCAAATAAGTGACGGCTGAGGACTTTTCGACGCGAAACAGGTAGGGTGCGCAAAAATCAAAGTGCCATCACTGGGCCGCGTCGAAGGTTTTCATGGAGTTGTACACGCAATGAGTTGCTGGACCGTGCTTGGCCTTACGGCCGACGCCGATACGCGCAGTATCAAACGCCAATACGCTGCCCTGCTCAAACAGACCCGCCCGGACGAAGACGCTGAGGGCTTCCAGCGTCTGCGGGACGCCTATGAGCAAGCCCTGCATTACAAGGAATGGGCGCAGGCCAACGAAGACAACGAGGCTGATGACGACACCTGGGACCTGACCGGCCTGACCGTGGTCGAAGTCGATGCCTTGCAGCAGGCGACGCGCTCACTGCACGGCACCAGCCTTGCACAATTGCAACAGCGCCATGCCCTCGCCGTTGAACAGGGCTGCGCGCATATCCTCGAAGAGACCCTGCTGCAGCATTGCATCGAGAACCCGCAAACATCGGCGCCGATGGTCGATTGGGCAGTGCAGACCTATCACTGGTTCAGTGCCTGGCAACGCCTGGAACTGGACGAGGAATCCATTGAACATTTACTCGATCAGCAGCGGGAACGCATTACTCGACCGCTGCGTGATGCCCTCGATCGTGAGGACAGTGCGGCCTTTTTGCAGGCCTACGCACAGTGCGGCCAATACCTGTGGCTCGACGCTGAAGTGCACCGGCAGTGGTTCAACCTGTTCCTCAGTCGATTGCTGCTGGACAGCGAATACTGGTCCTCCGCTATTTTCGAACAGGTGTGCGCGGGCCAGGGCTGGCATTCCGGCCCGGCCAACCGTTGCCCGAAAGATGAATGGAAGCGTCTGGTCGCGCGCCATGAGGCACCGCTGTTTATCGCGCAGCAAAGGCAACTCGCCGAAGAGCCGCCCGCCACTGCCGAACACCGTGCCGCACGCCTGTTGCTCGGCACCGGCCCGTTCAGCCAGCGCCGCGCATTGGCCCGGCGCCTGCGTGAGAAAGATTGGGAGCATTGCCGACATTTGAGTTCGGCGCTGTATGCCAATCATCCGAAGGTCTGCGCAGAGTTGCCCGGTGGCACCGCGTTTTTCTGGCGCGACTGGGAACTGAAACGCGGCGAATGGCCGACCTACGTTGGCGTGGTGCTGGCTTGTCTGATCGGTGCGTTTACTCATTTTATCCCGCTGGAGCTGCGCGTCACCGGACTGATCAATATCGTCATGACCTCAACGATCGTGTTTGGCGTGATCGCTGCGGGCATCAACTGGCTGACTCACGAACCGGCGCACACCCATTGGCTGCTGGACGACCGCCTCAGCGCGCGGTTGTGGCCAGGGTTCGCCAAGGACGCTGCACCGTTCGGCATATTGCGTGACCTGATTCCATGCGCATTGATGATGGCCGGGCTCAGCTGGTTTTTCGGCCCCATCGCTGGCGGTGTCTATGCCACCACCCTGGCGAGCGTCGGTCTGATCCGTCGCCGTCAGGTCAAGCCACACACTTCCTGGGAAAAGACCAACCTGCCGGTGAAAATCGGCCTGACGCTACTCGGGGTTGTGGCCCTGGTGCTGGTGCTGGGCGTGTTCAAAGTGGCCGCCAGCCAAGGCACGGTCAATCGCAATCAGGGCCTGCAACCGTGGGCGGAGCGCTTGTGCAGTCGGCTGCCGGCAAGTTCTTTCGACTGTGGCGCGCCCGCCACCCGTGAACAGTGGTATCCGGCGGAGGCACGACCATGACCTCAAGACTCATGTTTGTCAGCGGCGTAGTGGTCGTTCTGGTGGTGATGGGGCTGTCGAGCGCGACCCGGCCGTTCCTGAAGCTCGATCTGTGGCTTGATCAGCGCGAATCCCCCGTGACCGCGCAGGCCAACGCGCTGAGCCCGGTCATCGCCTGCGTCAACCGCGTCGATGTGCACTGGCGCAACGCCTACGACAAAAACGAACATCAGCGGCCAACCAGTGATGCATACGGAAAGTATATTTCCGAGCCACAGGATTTCGATAACAGCGATGCGTTCACTGTGCGTGACATCCAGGAGGACACCTGCCTGCGGGATATCAACGAAAAGCTCGAGCTGCTGGCCTACCAGCCAGCGCTGTCGCAGAAAGTCCGTGACTACGCGCAAGCATTGAAGTGGGCATCGGTGATTTCTCCACCGACTCGACTCGATAAAAGTGCGAGCTTCTTTGTCGTCCCGTTCAACCAGACACCGCAGCTGCTTGCGCAAATTCAAACCGCCAGCAATGCCTATATCAGCGCATCGACTGCCTTGAGAGAAGAACTGCTGCCACTGGACGTCGCGCAGCGCCTCGCACAGCTCAAGCTTCTTGAAGCACGCGTAGGCAAGGAGATCCACTGGTCGCTGCTGGCGTACATGATTCAGGCCCGGGAGACACTGGAACTGCTGGAAGACGGGATAAAACACCGCACCCTGACCGCGCAAGCCGTGGCCGACACCAGCGCCGATCTGCAACAGGCGTGGAATCGCGGTGGGCCTTTTATCGGTCCGCGTGAGCCTGGTTTCCGTAACAAAGACGATGATGCGCGCGAGCTGTGGCGCCACATCCGTGAGCCTGCGCAGCACTATCTCGACGCGCTGAACACCCTGCACAAGGACTGGCAGGACCACGCTGAACCGCAGCGTTTGAGCGACGACTACTACGCCGTCACCCGAGGTTATGACGCCCTGCTCAGCCACTACAACCGTCAGGCACGCGCCAATTTCTGAGGAGTTGCACCGGCCGGAGAATCCTCGCGGACCTCCGGCCGAATGCGCTTATTTTGCTGCCTTGAGCTTCAGATACGACTGACGCATGTCCGAAGCCCAGCCATCGATCACCGGTTTGACGTCATTCGCCGTCATCGCCTGCGAGTCATTTTCCAGTGGCTTGCCGGTGCCTTTGCGCACTACTTGCGAGATAACCTTGTTGTTCGCGCCATCAAGGAACACCGCTTCGGTGGCCAGGGTGGTTTCCTGATCGCGGATACCGCTGGCCGTGCTTACAGCAGCGGCGACGAGGGCGATCGGAATCACCTCATAAGCGTGCAGGCCTTCGGTCTTGCTGCTCACGGCGGTGATCGCCGCACGCACCACAATCACGCCAGGGCCTGGGCCGGTGGCCAACGGCAGGTCTTTGCCGATCTCACGCTTGAGCGCCTGATCGTAGTAGGAAGTGATGCCATTGAGGGTCTGCTGGGAGATCTTCGCGGTCGGTTGCGGTTTCGGATAGAGCTGAGTCGGCTCGATGTACACACTGGTGAATTTCTTGATGTCGACCTTCGGATCGATCCAGCGCATGACCTCGGCACCGGACGGCGATTTGGCCTCCTTGAGCTGGCTGTAGTCTTTGAGGAAGCCGGAGTACTCTTTCGGGTCGACGGTTTTGCTGGAACAACCCACCACCGCGAGAGTGGCAAAACACAGAGTGCCCATCATCACTGCTAGCTTCATGCTGTAACTCCTGTCAGAAGGCCGAAAACTTTGCCTGGGGGAGTTACAGGTATAGCTAAAACCTCAGTAATTGCGATTGCAAAGCACAATATTCACGCAAGGCTGCGCGGCGCATCACAAGCGTCATTTGACAGACGCCGGTCATCCGGCAAAGCTGCACCGAGCTTGAACGCACGCCAGACGGCAAATGCACCTGGACTACGGAAGTCGCAATGCCCAAGCATAAAAATAAAACAGCACAACCTGACCCTGATTCGCCTCGATCTACACTCTCAAAATATCTGTTCCCGATCACCATTGGCGTGCTGCTGGCCGCCGTGGCAGGGATCGGCTGGTTTCTGTTCAGCCCTGCGCCCGCCCCCGTAAAACCTGCGCCAATAAGCGTGTCAGCAGCCGTAAAGCCGCAGCCCGTTGTGGCGAACAAACCGGCGACGATGGTCGATGAACAACAATGCCAGGGCTGCCACAGCGAACAGGTCAAGGACTGGCAAGGTTCACATCACCAGTTGGCGATGCAGCCGGCGAACGCTGAAACGATGCTCGGCGATTTCAATAACGTCACATTCAAAGCCGAAAGCGAGACCACACGATTCTCGCGCAAGGGCGATGAATTCTGGGTCAATACCCCTGGCATCAATGGCAAGAACGCCGACTTCAAAGTCGCCTACACCTTCGGCATCGCGCCGTTGCAGCAATACCTGATCGAGGTCGGCGAAGGTCGTTTGCAGGCGCTCGGCGTGGCGTGGGATACCGAGAAACATCGCTGGTTTCATCTCTATCCCGGCCAAGGCGTCAACTTCAAGAATCCGCTGCACTGGAGCAAGCCAAGCCAGAACGCCAACTTCATGTGCGTCGAGTGCCACACCACCGGTTTCAAGCGCAATTTCGATGCGGCCAGCAACACCTTCAACAGTCAGTGGAACAGCCTCGGCGTTGGTTGCCAGGCCTGCCATGGTCCAGCATCGAACCATCTGGAATGGACGCAGAAAAAAACCGATCTGATCCATCAGGGTTTTGACGTCGACCTCAAGGACAAGAACGCCACCGTCGAGATCGAAACCTGCGCCCGCTGCCACGCGCGCCGTGCGCCTTTGGGCGATGGCTACACCGTCGGCAAGCGCTTGATGGACGACTACCTGCCGAGCACCCTCACCCGCGAACTGTATGCGCTGGACGGCAAGATCAAGGATGAGGTGTTCGAACACGGCTCGTTCCTGCAAAGCAAAATGTTCGACAAGGGCGTGCGTTGCAGCAATTGCCACAACCCGCACAGCAGCGAACTGAAGGCACCGGGCAACGCGGTGTGCCTGCAATGCCACAACAATGCCGGCAAAACGTCAGTCGAAGGCGTTGATGGCAAAGGCCTGCAGGCGAAGAACTACGACTCCATCGAACACACCCGGCACACCCCGGGCCAGCCTGGTTCGCAATGCGTGGATTGTCACATGCCGGGCAAGTTCTACATGGGCAACGACTTCCGGCATGACCACAGTTTCAGCATCCCCAACCCGGAGCGAGCGCAGAAGCTCGGCACGCCGGACGCCTGCCTGACCTGTCACCAAAGCAAGGCTGGCGACAAGGTCACCGCGCAGTTCAAGTTGTGGAGCGCGTCCACCTCAGCGCAGGCACCGCGCTATGACGAAAGCCTGTGGCTGATCCGCAACGGTCAGCCGGGCGCCGCTGATGCGCTGGCCGAGCAGTTGCAACGCAGCAATTTGCCGGCGATTCAACGCGCGACGCTGCTCGCCGAGCTGCCGCTGTACCCGAGCGAACAGGCGTTGAAACTGGCCACGCAGGATCTGAAAAACCCGGCGCCGCAAGTACGCGAAAGTGCCGTGCGGGCGATCAGTGCATTCCTGCCGCCAGAGGAGCGTGCGCCGTTATTGTCGCCGTTGCTGGGCGATCCGGTGAAAGCCGTGCGCATCGTTGCTGCGCGGGATCTGTTGAGTGTTGCGCGCAATGGCGGTCTTGGCGCAGCGCAAGCCAATTGGAATGCGGCGATTGCCGAATATGAAGCGGTGCAGAAGAGCCTGCTGGAACGTGCCGAGGCCAATCTGAATCTGGCAATGCTGTATCAGGCCAGTGGCCGTGGTTCGGAAGTGGAAGGTCTGCTGCGCTCGGCACTCAAGCGCGACCCGGATTTCTACCCGGCGCTGGTGACGCTGGTGCAGTGGCTGGAGGCCAATGGCCGTGGCCAAGAGGCGCAGACACTGCTGGATGACAGCCTCAAGCAGCATCCGGACGCGGCGTTGTTGCAGCACACTCGAGGCTTGTCGCTAATCCGCGCTGGCAAGGCTGGCGACGCCATGTCACCACTTAAGAAAGCCGCGCAACTGGAGCCGCAGAACGCTCAATACGGTTATGTGCTGGCGGTGGCGCTGCATGAAAGTGGCAAGGTCGATGAGGCGTGTGCGGTGCTCGAAGGTTTGCTCAAGGCTCAACCGGCGAACCGCAATGCGCGGTTGTCGCTGATTCAGTGGTATCTCGACAGCGGGCAGGAGCCGAAGGCGCAGGTGCTGTTGCAGGGGTGGAAGAAGATGAATATGGGGGATCCGGCGCTTAAGTGATTGGCTGGAGATTGGCTTCCCTCACCCTAGCCCTCTCCCAGAGGTAGAGGGGACCGATTGGGGGATATTCGAGAGATACGCCGACTTGAGCGATTGGCGTTGAGTCCATAATCGACTCGGTCTTTCACGTCGGTGTCGCTCGCCAGACAACTCGGTCAGTCCCCTCTCCCACTGGGAGGGAACTGATTGGGGAATACTCAAGAAATTACACCGACGTGAACGATTGGCTTTGAATCCATAATCGACTCGGTTTTTCACGTCGGTGTCACTCGCCAGACAACTCGGTCAGTCCCCTCTCCCTCCGGGAGAGGGTTAGGGTGAGGGGCTTTTCAAGGTTCAACCGATTTACCAGGACGAAGTCTCACCACTACGCAACGCCATCTCGCGCCGGCTGTTGATGTGCATCGCCTTGATCAGCGACACCGTGCCCACCAGCAAAATCGCCGCACCCAACAGAAAGTCGATGTTGTACAGCTGAAAATCCTGCACCGGCCCGATCAGCAGCACCCGCACGATCGCAGCGCCCAACAGCGTGGCGAGGAAGTCGATCCCCGGCTCATTACGGTAAAACACCAGCAGCAACGGCAGACACAACACCAGCAGCAGCAACAAAACCACAACCTTGAACGAACCTTTGCGCTCGACGCTAAACGCACATTCGTGCGGGCCGTAAGCCTTGTAGTCGTCATCGCGGATCATCGAGTTGTTCTCGTTGATGTAGTCGACGCGGTTGTACTTCTGGATCGGTGTGAAGGTGTTGGACATCTCCATCAACGTGGTGATGTTCTTGAAGCGCAGGTCTACGCGCTCGCTGCCCTTGAGGTAATAGAGCACCGGTTTATAGCCGTAGCGATAGGTGTCGAAAGGGAATTCGGTGACCTGACCCTGCACGCCGATCGGGCGCGGTTCGAGTTCGGCGTAGGCGCTTTTGTTGGTGGCCGACAGGTTACGGCTCAGCGGTTGAACCTTGACCTGCTCAAGGAAGATCGGCGTGACGCCGTAGGACCACTGCAAGGGTTCCAGACGCAGGCGCAGTTCATTGCGACCCAGGTCGTAACGGTTGAAGGTGCGCTCCGAAACCACCAGGGAGCCGCTTAGCATGAACTCGCCGCGCAGGTTATTGGTCACGCGCAAGGTCAGTTGGTCCTTGCCCAGCAACGCCGCTTCCGTGGACGGTGGCGTGCCGCACCACGCGGTGCTTTCGCCGACACCGCCGAGCTGGCCGCTGCGGTTTTCCTTGAATACGTAAAAGTAACTGGCCCACAGCGTCACCATCAACAGCAACGCTGTGAGGCCGAGGATTTTTTTGCCCGGACTCACTGATCAGACTCCCTTCTTCGGTTCCATCGTCCAGCCGAAAACCCGCTGGCGACGGCGACTCTACCAAAAGGCCACCATCGACCCAAGGGAAAATGCCTGATTCGTCAGGTTTCTAGGGGTTTCCCCGGTGTACATCGAAGATCAAAACATCGCAGCCTGCGGCAGCTCCTACACGCGATCCACTGTAGGAGCTGCCGCAGGCTGCGATCTTTTTTAACCGTCAACGCCGACGGAAAAGCGGACGCGGCTCGATCACCGAACGCCCATACAACACGCTCATGCCGGCCAACCCCTTCAGCGCATCCTCGGCAGATTTGTCCTCGCGCACCGCAAAACTGTCGAACCCGCACTGGCGCATGTGGCTGAGCTGATCTCGCAACACGTCGCCAATCGCACGCAACTCCCCTGCCCAGCCGAAACGACTGCGCAGCAGATACGCTTGGCTGTAAGCGCGGCCGTCGCGAAAACTCGGGAAGTCCAGCGCGATCAGCGGCAACGATCGCAACCACGGCACCAGGCTTTCAACGTCATCGTCCGGGCCCAGCCACACGGCGTGGGTCGACGGCGATTCCAGCCAATGCCCCAGCGGCAGCATCAACAAACCATCAGGCCTTGGCGTCGATGGCTCACGCACCAACGTCCACGGATCGTCTGTCACTATCCGCGCTACGCCCTGCTCCAGCCGCAACAGATTATTCATGCCGTGGCCTCCAGCGTCTTCGGATAGACCCGCTCCTTGAATGGCTCCATCCCGATTCGCGCCACGGTGTCGACAAACAACTCTTCGTGCTCGCGATAGCGCACAAACGTGCCGATGATCCGCTCGATCACCTGCGGCACTTCGGCAGCGCTGAACGACGGGCCGATGACTTTGCCCAGCGCGCTGTGCTTGCCTTGGGCGCCGCCGAGGGTGATCTGATACCACTCGCTGCCGTTCTTATCGACGCCGAGGATGCCGATATTGCCGATGTGGTGGTGACCGCAGGCGTTCATGCAGCCGGAGATGTTCAAGCTGATATCGCCCAAATCATGTAGGTAATCGAGATTATCGAAACGTGCCTGAATCGCCTGGGCGATCGGGATCGATTTGGCGTTGGCCAGTGCACAGAAATCGCCGCCGGGGCAGGCAATGATGTCGGTGAGCAGGCCGACGTTGGCGCTGCCCAGATCGTGTTTGCACGCCAGTTGCCACAACGCAAAGAGGTCGGTTTTCGCCACGTCGGGCAGGACGACGTTCTGCTCATGGGCGATACGAATCTCGCCAAAACCGAAACGTTGCGACCAGTCGGCCACCGCCAGCATCTGCACACCGGTGACATCTCCCGGCGGCGACGCCATGCCCGGTTTGGTCGACAACACCACACTGGTGTAACCCGGCACTTTGTGCGGCTGCACGTTGCGCGCGACCCAACGTGCAAACGCCGGGCTTTCAGCCAGGCGTGTGCCGAAGTCCAGATCGGTGTCGGCCAGGATGTGATAAACCGGCGGCACGAAGGCACTGGCGACCCGTTGGTACTCGGCCTCGGTCAACTGCGCCGGGCCGTCCTTGAGGTGCTGCCATTCCTCTTCGACTTCCTTGGCAAACGCCTCGATGCCCAGCGCCTTGACCAGAATCTTGATCCGCGCCTTGTACTTGTTGTCGCGCCTGCCGTGGCGGTTGTACACCCGCAAAACGGCCTCAACGTAGGACAACAAATGCTGCCACGGCAAACCTTCGCGAATCTGCAAACCAAGAATCGGCGTGCGTCCCAGACCACCGCCGACGATCACTCGCAGCAACATCTGCCCGTCGCGACCGGGGTAAAGATACAGGCCGATGTCGTGCATCATGATCGCCGCGCGATCCTGCTTCGCCGAGCAAATGGCAATCTTGAATTTGCGCGGCAGAAACAGGAATTCCGGGTTGATCGTCGACCACTGCCGCAGAATCTCGGCCAGTGGACGCGGGTCGATCAACTCGTCCGCCGCGACCCCGGCGAACGCCTCGGTGGTGATGTTGCGCACACAGTTGCCGGAGGTCTGGATCGCATGCATATTGACCTGCGCCAGACGTTCGAGAATATCCGGCACGTCGCTCAGTTCGATCCAGTTGAACTGCATGTTCTGCCGCGTGGTGAAGTGGCCGTAACCGCGATCGTAGTCGCTGGCGATGCTCGCCAGCGTGCGCATCTGCTTGGCGTTCAACGTGCCGTAGGGAATCGCCACGCGCAGCATGTAGGCGTGCTTTTGCATGTACAGGCCGTTTTGCAGGCGCAGCGGCAAAAACTCCTCTTCGCTCAGTTCCCCGGCCATGAAGCGCTCGACCTGATCTCGAAACTGCGCAACGCGCTCGAACACCAGCGCCCGGTCGTAATCATCGTATTGATACATGCCTGCCACCTCATCAGTTATTCCTGTGGGCGAGCCTGCTCGCGAATGCGGTGTGTCAGGCAACTGCATTGTTGGCTGACACACCGCATTCGCGAGCAGGCTCGCTCCCACAGTTTTCTTCAGAGCACTATGACGAAGCAGCGCAGCACGTTACAGATTCACCTGAGGCGATAAAAACCATATCAGGGCGCGGCAGAACGCCGCAGTCAGCCCTTCAATCTGATCCGCATAAATGAAAGATTCCTGAGCCTGTTTTGTTTCTGGCGGGGTTTCTACAGTGCAGCTCATGCCAGACCGGGTGGCCTGGCAAGACTTTGCAACCGTGGATGAACTGACCATGAGCACAGCAACAATCGGACAGGCTTATAACTACAAGGTCGTCCGCCAATTCGTCATTGCCACAATTTTCTGGGGTGTGGTGGGCATGGCAATGGGCGTGTTTATCGCCTCGCAACTGGTCTGGCCAGAGATGAATCTGGACCTGCCGTGGACCACCTTCGGCCGCTTGCGCCCGCTGCACACCAGCCTGGTGATTTTTGGTTTCGCCGGCAGCGCGCAATTCGCCGCCAGTTACTACGCAGTGCAGCGGACCTGCCAGGTGCGGCTGTACTCGGACACCCTTGCCGCGTTCACTTTCTGGGGCTGGCAATCGGTGATCGTGATCATGTTGATCACCCTGCCAATGGGCTACACCACCACCAAGGAATACGCCGAGATCGAATTCTCCGGCGCGGTGTGGATGGCCGTCGTGTGGGTGGCCTACGCGGTGGTGTTTTTCACCACCGTGGTGCAACGCAAGACCAAACACATCTACGTCGGCAACTGGTTTTTCGGTGCGTTCATTCTGGTGATCGCCATGCTCCATGTGGTCAACCACCTGTCAATTCCGGTGGACTGGTTCAAATCCTATCCGGTGTATTCCGGGGCTACCGACGCCATGGTGCAGTGGTGGTATGGGCACAACGCGGTGGGCTTCTTCCTGACCACCGGGTTCCTTGGGATGATGTATTACTTCGTGCCGAAACAGGTCAATCGCCCGGTGTATTCCTATCGCTTGTCGATCGTGCATTTCTGGGCGCTGATCACCCTGTACATCTGGGCCGGCCCGCACCATTTGCACTACACCGCGCTGCCGGACTGGGCGCAGTCGCTGGGCATGGCCATGTCGCTGATCCTGCTGGCGCCGAGCTGGGGCGGAATGATCAACGGCATGATGACCTTGTCCGGCGCCTGGCATAAGTTGCGCACCGACCCGATTTTGCGCTTTCTGGTGTTGTCGCTGGCGTTCTACGGCATGTCGACGTTTGAGGGGCCAATGATGGCGATCAAAACCGTCAACGCCCTCTCCCACTACACCGACTGGACCATCGGCCACGTGCACGCCGGCGCCTTGGGCTGGGTGGCAATGATCACCTTCGGCGCGACCTATCACATGGTGCCGAAAGTCTTTGGCCGCGAGCAGATGTACAGCACGCCGCTGATCAACCTGCACTTCTGGCTGGCCACGATTGGCACGGTGTTGTACATCGCCTCGATGTGGGTCAACGGCATCACCCAAGGCCTGATGTGGCGGGCGATCAACGAGGACGGCACGCTGACCTATTCGTTTGTCGAGGCGCTGCAGGCCAGTCATCCGGGATTCATCGTGCGCTTTGCCGGCGGGGTGTTCTTCCTCACGGGGATGTTGCTGATGGCTTACAACGTGTGGCGTACGGTGCGGGTCGCCGACGTCGCACTGGCCCAACGTGAAGCGCAGATCGCCTGAGGCAGGGAGCCGCTCGTGATGGAGATTTTCTTTGATGTGTTGGGCGTGGTGTTCCTGTGGCTGGCGGTGGAGTACTGCTTGCGACGGGAGACGGCGGACAGTCTGGATGAAGCGAGCATGGTGCCGTTTGCCGATGACCCGGAGGTGGCGCGGCGGGTGGAGCTGGCTACCGGAAAAACCGTGAAAGCGGTGGCGCCGGAGGTGGCGAAGCCGGGGTGGGTCAATCTGGAGATGTGAGGTGTGTCAGGTGGGTTGCCCTCACCCTAGCCCTCTCCCGGAGGGAGAGGGAACTGACCGAGTCGTTTGTTCGGGTTACGCCGACCTGAAATATCAAGTTGAACTCAGGTTCTGAACAGCACTCGGTCTGCCCCCTTTCCCCCCCCTCGCCCCAGAGGGAGCGGGAACTGACCGAGCTGATTATTCGGGTTACACCGACCTGAAATATCCAAGGTGAATGCAATCTCAAAACCAATGAAGATCGGCTCCCTTTCCCCTCGCCCCCTTGGGGGAGAGGGCTGGGGTGAGGGGGTAAGCTCTTGATCTTAACCGCGTTCGCGAGGAATCAGACTCTGCAACTGCTGCGCCAGAAAGTTCGCATCAAACACAAACGTATCCGGATCCTTCAAACCATTGGTCTTGCGCCACTGCCACTCACCATTCGCCAATCCCACCAGCGAAATGCTGCCATAACGCGCCGCCGTCAGCCCCATCACCGCAAGCGAGATCTGCCCCGCACTGCCCATCACATCCGGCACAAACTCCACCGGTTTGCAGGCGATCACAATGCTCAGCTTCTCTGTCTTGAAGGTCGAGGTCTCCACCGGCGTGCTCGGCCCGAACGCGACATACGCCTCACGACTCACCTCCAGCAGATTCGGCGCCTGCACCGGTTCCAGCCATTGCTGAATATCACCGAACAACGCGGTAATCCGTGTAGCCCAAGCCGCCGATTGCGTCTCGAACAATTGTTTCTTGTGCGCTTCACTTTCGGCGTAATGACGGAGCATTTCGCCTAGTTGTTGTACATCGTCCATAGCGGTGTTCCTCGGAAAGGACCTGCAAAGGTCGATAGTGGCAGATACCAGCCCCGGCGTACGTTTAACCTGCACCCGCCCCGACAAAGCACCATGACACTTGCGTGAAAGATCAGCGGTACAGTCACTTGCTGCTGGTATCGAAGCATGAACAACAGGAAACTCCCGTCAGACCTGAACACTCGACACTGTCATTTGCCTGAGGACATCCAATGCGCACCATCGGCCTGATCGGCGGCATGAGCTGGGAATCCAGCGCCGAATACTATCGACTCATCAATCAGCAAGTCCGTGATCGTCTCGGCCCGTTGCGCTCGGCGCAATTGCTGATGCACAGCGTCGATTTCGGCCCCGTCGAACAGGCCCAGCACGCCGGGCGCTGGGACGATGCGGCGGCGATTCTGGTCGATGCTGCGCGCAGGCTGGAAGCCGGCGGCGCGGAATGTGTGGTGCTGTGTACCAACACCATGCACAAGGTCGCCGAGCAGATTCAGGCGGCGATCAGCATCCCGTTTTTGCACATTGCCGAACCGGCCGCTCAGGCTGCCCTGTCGATCGACGCACGCACGGTGGGATTGCTCGGTACGGCATTCACGATGGAGCAGGACTTTCTCAAGCAACGTTTGATTGCTCAGGGTTTGACGGTATTGGTGCCGGACGAAGCCGAGCGCAAGGACGTGCACCGGATCATCTACGACGAACTCTGCGTCGGCGTGATCAGCGATCAGTCGCGGCAAATCTATCAGCGGGTCATCGAATCCCTCACCGCGCGTGGCGCGCAGGCGATCATTCTCGGTTGCACCGAAATCGGCATGTTGGTCAAACCCGAACACAGCGCCCTGCCCCTGCTCGACACCACCGAACTGCATGCACAGTCGGCGGTGGCGTTCGCGCTGGGCGATTGAGTCAGGTTTTCGGGCGATTGCGCAAACGGGCCATGCTCAGGGTGTCCACCCACTGCCCGTCGCGTACAGCGTAATCGCGAAACAGGCCTTCGTCCTCGAAACCGAATTTGCGGTAGAGGCCGATGGCTGCCTCATTGTCGGCGTAAACCGAGAGTTCGACGCGGTGCAGATTCATCCAGTTGTCGGCGACGTCCAGCGCCGCCGCCAACAACTGCGACCCCACGCCTTTGCCCTGCCACGCCACGGCGACTGCCATACCGACACTGCCGGCATGACTGCGACGAATCCGCGAATAGTTTTCCAGCCCCAGGTGGCCGATGACCTGGCCCTGATGCAACGCGACCAGCTTCAACACCCGTTCATTTTCCGCCAGCAGCCGTTGGCGCCAGACGTCGACGGACTGAAACGGCATCTGCAACACCTGCCGGGTGACAGCCCGCTCGTTGTAGAGCGCAGTGACAGCCTCGAGGTGCGACTCGTTGAAACGTTCGATGTGAATGGCGGCGTTGTGATCGGGCATGGCGGATCCTTCCTGGATCGATGTGTGGCTGATCACTCTAAACCGCACGCCACCCGCCTGGCGAGAGCGAAAATGGTGGGAGCGAGCCTGCTCGCGAAAGCGATCTGTCATTCACCGTTTGCGTTATTTGACACAAACCTGCAACTCAGCCACTCCTCTACCGCCCGTCGGATTTTAGCTCGCACCTGTCAGATCTGACAGGTGCGCAAACTAACTTTTAGCCGTTCAATCACTCCGTCACTTTCCGCCACGGAGTCCCCCTCCCATGTCCGCCAAAGACCAGCCTGACAACGCCCCACTGATCCTCAATGAACTCAAGATCCCCGGCCGTACCGGGCCAGTGTCCGAAACGCCCAAGGTCTGGGGCATCAACCGCGCCGCGGCGCTGGACAATTTTCCGCGTCAGGGTCTGTTGTGCCAGGCCGGGCCTTGGGCGCCGATGAATCGCCTCGACAAACTGGTGATCTACAAGGACAAGACCCAGGAGATATTGCCAAAAACCGTTGATGAGAACGAAGTCGGCACCGAGCTGCAAATGTTCGTGGAGGCGCGGCATATCACCGAGGGCACATACACCTTGTCCTACAGCGTTACCCGCCTGGGCGGGACGGCCGAAAATTCGCTAGAGATGCAGGTGCTGGTCAAACTCACCCTCCCCGGCGGCCCTGATCACAGCGAGGGGCCGGGGCATCCGGAACTGGTGATGCGCATTCCCGAGGAGATTCTCAAGGACGGTGTCCACCAGGACAACATTGGCACTGGCATATCGATCGCCCTCGGAAAAGCGGACGGTTCGCCGCCTTATCCGTTCGCCGCCGCTGGCGATACGCCTCAATTCAGCTGGGGCGGGGTGTTCGTTTCTGGCCCTGCGCTGACCCAGGAACAGGCTGAAGGCAAGACGCCGGTTATCGTGACCATTCCAAAGAAAACCATTGTGGACGCCGGCGACTCTGGCGAGGCCGGGCTGGCCGTCGCCTTCGAAGTGTACGACCTGGTCGACAATCGCTCCGACGGCTGGAGTGTCGAGCAACGGGTCGTCGTGACGCTTGACGAAACCCGGCTAGGCGCGCCGTTGCTCAAGGAGGCACTGAACAACGTGCTGGACGTCGACAAACTGGGCGACGCCGACGGTACGGTTCAAGTTGTGGCCGTAAACCCTTCCCCCCCTCCAATCCCCCCTCGACCGATTGACTTCGAGGTCGGTGACACCATTTTTGTCCGAATCAAAGGCACCCCGAAAGAAGGTCCGCCGATCGACATTGAATTGCCGGCAAAGGTCTTGATCGGCGTGCCCAGCGTTCCCGAGATCACTGTGTCCAACGCCGTGCTGCGCCAACTGGCTCAGGCTCAGATCGCCCTCTCTTATCGCCTGGAAAAGGCCGACGGCAGCGCACCACGGAATGCCAAAACCCAGTTCATCAGCGCCATCGGCGAGATTCATCGGCTCGCCGCTCCCGTGGCACTGGAGGCCAAACAAGGCGCCATCGATCCGCTGGATCCGGACCTGAAACAGGTCACCATCGAATTCGCCTTCGACCCCGCCTTCGACGTCGGCCAAGCGATCAAGCTGTTCTGGCTCGGCACTCGCCCCGACCTGAGCACCTACCTGCCGAACCTGAACCTGCGGCCGATTACCCAAGGCGATATGGACGCCCAACTGCCGCTGCAGATCATCGTCGACAAGCAGCACCTGACACCGATCATTGGCGGCAAACTGGAGCTGTATTACCAGTTGCTGATCGATGACTCGGTGCTCGCCACCATGAGCAAACTCAACCAGACCCACGCCATCCGCGAATCGATCCACGCCGACATTCTGCAGATCGGCGAACCACGCAAAGAGTTGCCGGAGCCGACAGTTGACGGCGTGGTCAACGGCGCCCTGCCAGCCGATACCAGCAGCACCACGCTGACCGTGAACTACCTCAAGACGTTCAAGGACGACATCGTCACCCGTTTCTGGGAAGGCTCGATCACTGGCGTAAGCAGCGACTGGGTCAAACTGAGTACCATCACCGCCGGCCAGCCTGTGCCGTTCACCATCAAGGCCGAACTGATCAAGGGCAATGAAGGCGGGACAGTGAAGGCCTCGTACGAACTCAAACGCGCAGCGGGTGGGACGAGTTATTCGGATACGCTGGAGTTCAGTGTTGGGGTGAGAGTCGAGTTACCTGTTGCCACATTCCTCGAAGCAACCGGGGCACAAAGAGATCAATTGAACCCTAATGACGTTTACCCGAACGGCGCTACGCCGGTCATCCCAGCAGAAGCACTACTGAAAGAAGATGATGAAGTAATTGTCACCGTCGAAGGCAAAACCACCACGACTCATCCGCACAGAGTCTCACAGGCCGAAGCGGACAAGGAACTCACCTCGATCAAAATCCCGTATGCGCGGATCGAAGCGGAAGACGGTGGTGAAATTGTGCTGAGTTACACGGTTGGCCGGAACGCTGGGGGCACTGACGGACCATCGGACCCGACGGTTTACGATGTGCGTAAGTCAGTCGATACAGGCAGGCTGAAAGTCTTCGGAGCGCGCGTCAATCGAAGTGCCCACCGTCCGAACAGTAATACGCGTTTTTTAAAAGCTTTTGATGAATATACGGGTCTACCCGTCGCTGCGGAGTGGAAGTATCAGTCAGATAATCATTGGACAATCACAGATTCCTGGCGCGACACCTCTCCGCAAGAACCGCTTCAAGTTCGCACGTTAGACGATCATCTGACGCTTAACCCCGCAAATATCATCGGAAATGGCTGGCATTCGAATACGATAGGCGCCGTTGTCGCTCTGCGAGATGAGGGTAACGTGGTGGGGTGGGGTCACCGGGACTATGGAGCAAACATTCCCGGATTAATTATTCATTATAAAGATGTAGTTGAAGTAAGCTGCACTCATTACGCTTATGCGATCCGGCTTGGTAATGGATTAGTGCTTGTTTGGGGAAATCCAGCTTATGGCGGAGATATGGGCTCAATCAATCCAAGTGCCTTCACGCAGGTTGTCGGCAATAGCGTTGCGTTCGCCGCCTTGAAAAGTAATGGCAGTGTTGTCTCATGGGGTTATCAAGAGTTTGGCGGCCGACTCCCTAAGCCAATAAGTGAGCTGACCGATGTTGTCCAGTTAGTTCCCGGTTTTCGAAGTTTTGCTCTGCAGCGTTCCAACGGAAAACTGATGGCTTGGGGGGCGCCAGTAGCCGGTGACATTCCAGATAATATTGCAAATCTAACTGATGTAAAAACCCTTCTCGGTAACAATGGAGCTTTCGCAGCCTTACGAAATAATGGGCAGCTTGTTGCTTGGGGCGATGCATCTTCCGGTGGCCATGTACCGGATGATATTGCAGAAATGACTGACATTGTCGAGCTATGCGCACACACAAGTGGTGCTTTTGCAGCGAGGCGTGCCAATGGTCAAGCGGTAGCGTGGGGCCGTGCTTCGTCAGGCGGCAGCATTGACCCAGTGATCGGTGAGTTAAGAGATATTGTAGAAATCATCTCCACGGAACACCTATTCGTGGCCCTTAGAGCAAATGGTCAAATCTTGGCATGGGGTTCAGCGTACAACTCGCCATTACCACCCGAAATCGGAAAACTTGACGATATCGTTCAAGTTTGCTGTACACGCTATTCATTCGCAGCCTTACGTAAAAACGGGACTGTAGTTAAATGGGGTGCCTTAGGCGAGGGTGGCGATGACGACCAACTCACTCAAGTGCGCGCTATATACAGCAATATGGGCAGTTTCACGGCACTCACTGCTGACGGACGCGTGGTGACTTGGGGATCTAAAAGTAGTGGTGAGGACAGCAGCGCCGTCCAGCATCTCCTGCGGGGTCAGGTCTCCTATCTCGCCAGCCCAATCTCAAGAGGTTTGGCCCGGAAGGCTCTAGGCTTAAGAGAGGCTGATGGGGAAAGCAGTCATTAATATTGAAGGGAGTTCGGCAAGCTAAACAGCGGTGTTTGAGTGTAGAGCGCCGCTTGCCTTTCTCTGTTAGTGCACTTGTGTGCCCGCTCATTGCATACGTTAACCGTGGGGGATTTACGGGGACAGACTAAGTTTCCCCCAGATCTTCGCCCGACTTTTCGTCCTTTAAACGTGAGTGTTTAAAAGACACCTCAAGACACGCCTTCGAGGCTACAAACCCTTGCGCCGTTACCTACAGTCAAGCCAGAATCCGCCGGCTTGTGCGCCTTGGGGTCGGGTTCTATTGTGGTGCGGTCGCTGACGAATCAGCGATCGGGTTTCGCAGCCCGGACCAATCAAGGCGCACAGCGCTCCCAATCGTTGCTATCACGATTTATGCAACGGTGCTTCATGGCGGCTGTGCGCGGGATACCTTCGGGTATGCCGGGTTCCTTGATTCCCGGTCTGCGAACCTGCGTACAGCTGCCACCTCTCTTCGTTTCGCAGCGAAATGTGGCGGCTCCAACAATCAAGGAGCTTCACCATGATCAAACCAACACCCAACCCTCCCGAAACCGACCCCACCTCCCCCTACGAATCCCTCGATTCGAAAAAACTCCACGAAGCCGCCGACCGCGCCCTCGATCACTACCTCTGCCCACCCGGCTCCACGCCACCGCCCCGTAAAACCCGCAGGATGTACGCCGTCACCGCCGACTTCAAAAACGAGGAACTGCTAGCCGATGCCAGCGAAACACTCGCCTCCGCCAGAACCATCGCCCATGACTTCGCCCACCTCATACCCGCGTCGCAGCGCAGGACGCTACTGGGGATCGCGCAACTGATCATGCTGGGCGAACTGGCGGTGAATCGGGTGATGGATAATCTGGAGTTGCCGCAGTAGCGCCTCCTCCCGATGATCGTTCCCACGGCTGCGCTTGCACCGCCGAATGTGTGGAAACGGGCTTGCTCGCGAAGGCTGAATGACAGGCGCAGCCAATCTTCAGACAAACGAAACCCGCCGTTCCGACTCATCGGGGCGGCGGGTTTTGTTTTTGTGTCGAGTTTGTCGATGCGGCGGCTGTCAGGCTGGCATCGCTGGCATCGCTGGCATCGCTGGCATCGCTGGCAAACCAGCTTCCACAGGGTTCGCGGTGTGCCCACATCTCATCAGTGATGATAGTCATCCCCAGCAGGCTGGTTTCCAGGGGAATCTCGTTCAGGACTGAAACCATTCGTGGCGTTCGTTGAAGGTGTGGTGGATGAGGTCGGTCAGGGTTTGGACTTCGCTGATATTTTGTGAGTCCGCGTTGACCGCCAGCCACGCCTGCAATTGCATGGGTTCGGCGAATAATCCGGGCAGTGCGATCAGTCCCCGATCAAAGCGGCTCATATACGCCGGCAACAACCCGATGCACGCGCTGCAACGAATCATCTCCAGCATCAACTCATAAGACTGCATCTGCACCACCCCGGCCAGGCGCTGTTCAACCAGTTCATTCCACGGACGAAAGCTGTCGATCTGCCGATCATGTTGCCATTGCACGAGCATGAAGTCGGCGAGGTCATCAGGCGTGTCCGGGCGGGCGGTGACGCGGGAGTAGCGTTTGGCGATGTGTGGCAGGTAGTCGAGGCGCGCCAGCGCTTGCGGTTCGCTGGTGGCGAAGGTCGGGCCGGGGTGCGGGGTTTCGCCGTGGGCGAGCCAGAGGACGATGTCGGCGCTGACGGCGCGCAGGGACAGTTCGCTGTCCAGCGCGATGATTTCCAGGCGTACGCTGGCGTTGCGGCGCAGCAGTGCGATGAGGTCGCGGCCGAGGATGTCGTGGAGGATCGATTCGGCGACGGCGAGGCGAATCAATGGTTGTTCGATCACCGGGAGTTTGCGTTCGTTGGCCAGCGCCACGAGTTTGGCCTGCAGTTGCTGGCCTTCGCGGGTCAGGCTCAGGGCGCTGCCCTGGAAGCTGAACAGCGTGTGTTGCAGTTCATGCTCAAGCTGCGCGAGTTGTTTGCGCAGCAAGGTCGAGCGCACGTTGAGGCTGCGTGCGGCTTGCATGAAACAGCCGCAGCGGGCGCTGACCAGGAAGTATTGGGCGACGTCGGCGTCGATGGTCGCGGCGTGTGCGAGCCACGGTTCGCTGTTGTCGTGTGGCCAGTGGTAATCGGGGTTGCCCTGTCGTCCTGCGGGTTCGGTGAATGACATCGATGACTCCCTGTCGATCTTTGTATTTGTCTTACGCAGCTCCCTGTAGGAGTGAGCCTGCTCGCGATAGCGTCCGGTCAGTTGACATTGACTAACCTGACCCACCGCTATCGCGAGCAGGCTCACTCCTACAGGGGGTTTGTGGTGTAGGTGAAATCAGTGTTTTTCCTCTAGGACTTTGTTGAGTTCAGCGCCGTCGATGCTCAGTGTTGCGGTGTTGAGCATGCCGTCCAGATAGGCTTGGGCGATTTGCTCCTGGCGTTGCGCACGCAAGGCCAGGGTCAGTTGATCGCGCAGTTCATCGAGGGTTGCGGTACGGGCGGGTTGTTGCTCGGTGAGCTTGATCACATGGAACCCGGCGGCACTTTGGACGGGATCAGAGACTGCGCCAACCTTGAGCCGCGCCACGGCGCTTCGCACTTCCGGCACCAATTGCTGCAACGGTTGCAGACCGCTATCGCCGCCGCGTTCAGCGGTGACGCGATCCTGCGAATATTGAGTCGCCAGCGCGGCAAATTCCGCAGGCGTCGCCTGGGCTTTTTTGCTCAGGTCAAGCGCCTGCTTGCGCACCGATTCAAGATTCTGCGGATCATTGACGCCGAGGAAAATCTGACTGACCCGATACAACGCCGGGGTCTGCCAGCTTGCCTTGCCCGCGTCATAAGCCTGCTGCAATTCAGCCGCACTCGGATAATCCGCCGGCACCTGGCTGACCGAACGCAAGTAATCACGGAACACAATCTGCTCAGTCGCCGCCCGGGTCTGCCGCGCAACCTCCGGACGCTGCGCCCAACCCTGCGCATCGGCCTGCTCCAGCACCGCTTTCTCGGCCAGACGCGTGCGAATCCAGCGTTCCAGCGCTTCCCGATTACCACGCAATTGTTCGCGGGTCTCTGGCGGGACTGTCGCCAGCAACGCCTGAAGTTCCGCAGGGGTTACTTGCTGATTGCCCAAGCGCGCCACCGCCGGCCCCGTTGCAACCGTCGCCAGCGGTGACGATTGCTGGGCGGCGACCGGGTCACTGCCCGGCCGCACCACCAGCGCCACGGCTACCACCAACAGCGCCACCGCAGCGGCGCTGATCACCATGGCAGGCTTTTTCACAGCGCGACTTCCTCTTGCTCGGCAACGGCGACTTTGGCGGTCTGCGCGGTGCCGTTCTGGGTGAAGTCACGCAGATAAACGATGAACTCCTGCAGCAGGCGATCCCACAATTCGAGGTTGCCGCGCAGGTGATCGTTGCTCACACCTGCCGCCACCACCACATCCATTTCCATCACCAGAAACTCGCCCTGCAACGACAACCGGGCAAAACGACGGCTGGCGTTCCACTGCTCGGCCACACCCTGTGGCAACTCACCCTGCACGCGCAGCGCACAGCTGAAAGTGAAATCGACGTAGCTGCCCTGCTCCACCGCCGGGTTGCCAAAACGCACGGCGTAGCCGATGCCCTGGCTAGCGCTGAGCAACTGGACGATGCCGTTCTGTTCAGTTTCGTTGACGCGATAACCCGCAGCTTGCAGGACTTCGGTCAGAGATTTTGGCGATACGTGGCTGATCAATTGAGTCATTACTTCTTCCTTGTTTATCAGTGCGTGAGCGCGGCTTGCGGCGCGTCGAATTGAGTCTTGTAAAGGTCATCACCGAACCCCTGGGCCAGTTCATCGAACTTGACCCGGGCGCTGCCCGCGAAGGGCTGGCGGATCTTCATCACCTCGGCCACGTCGATGTTTTCGTAGGCAGTGAGGATCTGCTTGGCGATGCCGTACATCTGCTGATTCTTGACTGAACATTGCTGCACTTGTGTGTCACGTTCAGCCAATTGCGCTTGAAGCTTAGACCGTTCTGCCTCTTTGGCACGGGCCATGACCAGCAACTCGTCATAGGCCTTTTTGAACTTGCCGGTCTGCTCGGCGCTGGCCGCCACTTGTGCCTGCGCCTGGCTGTGCAGGCTCTGTTGCTGTCCGGCCAATTGCTCGGCAACGCCTTTGACCTTGGCCAGCTCAGCGCTCAATTGCTTGATTTGCGCCTGCGCAGCCTTGGCTTCGTTTTGCGCCGCCAGTTGCGCGGCGCTGGCCTGGGCCTGCTGACTTTGCAGGGCCTGCAACTGTTGCGTGGTGCTGCGCAATTGCGTGCGCAGGCGTTCTTCCATGCCTTCGGCGTTCGCACCGGTAGCGCACAACAAGCCGAGGCTCAGCCACAACAAACGCGTTTTCATAACCCTCTCCCGGCGCCTTAGAAGCGCGTGTTGATCTCAAGCTGCAAGACGTCGATGTCGAACGGCGCGCCGTACACCGCTTCGGTGCTCATCCAGCGACCGGTGGCGTAAACGTTCTTCGCCAGACCGTAGTTGCCGCCGATGAAGTAACCCTTGGCATTGGTGCCGCCGAGGTGGAACGAGGAGTCGTTGAAGCCGTCCGGCAAGGCATCGGGCTGGATGTACTTGTAGCCAGCGAACATGTTCCAGTCGCCCTGCTTTTTCAGGTCCAGCGCGCTGCCGAGGGTGAACTGCACCATCCACGCATTGGCGCCGCTTTCGATGTCGCCGTTGCTGTCGAGGTTGTTGACGATCTGCCCGGCCGAACGCTTGCGCATGTCGCCTTCGTCGTAGGCGAGGTTGTGGATGTAGTTGCCCTGGCTGCGCAGTTTGAAGTCTTCCGGCAGGTCGGCGTCCCACACCACGTTCAGATCAAGCAGATTGAACTCCGAAGCGAGGCCAACAAACTGCGGCTGCGGCGTGGTGGTCGGGTTGAGCGGATTCGGCGTGATGTCGCGCAGCAAGAACACGCTGTTGCCCTTCTGCATGAACGCCGCGCGGCTGCCATCGCTGTCGCAACCCGGCGCGCCGGCCCACGGTTCGCAAGGGCTGGAACGCTGGCCTTGAATGTCGTCGAAACGGTAGTAAGCCAGCGCACCTTTCAAGCGGTTGTTACTGTTGATCGCCCATTTGGCGCCGATCTGCGCGCCGTACAGCCACTTGTTGTCGCTCTCTTCCTTGTCGAAGCCGTTGCTGCTGGCGGTGTCGTTGGTGTAGTCCACCGGGAACGCACCGACGGTGCCGAACACACCCCAATCGCGGTTGAGCTTGTGGTCGAAAATCGCTGCCACGCCGTCGAAATTCAAATCGTTGGAATAGAGCATGTCGGTGGACATGAACGGGTTGGCGAAGCGCCCGCCGGTCAGAGTCAATTCATCCGTAGGCTTCCAGTTCAGATAGCCCTGATCGAGCCAGATGTCCTTCTTGGCGAAACCGCCGCCGAGGCTTTGTGTGGTCGACACCGGGTTGTTGTCCGAGCCGGTGCCGATACGAATACCGGCGGTCCATTGCGGTGAAATCTCCGCTTTCATGCCCAACCGTGCGCGGATGCGGAACTGATTGGTGCGGTCTTCGCGGGTGTTGAGCAGCGGCGGCAGATTGGTGCTGCTGTTCGGATTGACGTCGTACGGGCCGTTGTTGTTGAGCTTGGCGAAGTCGACGATCTCGTTGCTGTTGCTGTCCGAGTAGTAGCGCGATTCGTTGCGCAAGCGAATGTCGCCGTCGAAACTGATGCGCGCCGCCCATTCCGGGAAGCTGTTGGGCGCGGCCCAGTTTTCCTGTTTGGCAGTGGCCATGACTTCGGCTTTGACCTGGTCGCGGATCTGGTCGCGCACCGCTGCCGGCACGTATTGCACACGGACATCGCCCGGCGCCGCCACTGGCCCGGCCGCCACGGCGGTGGATGCCGCAGCTTGTTTGGCCTGCGCCGCTTCGTTCTGCGCCTGAGCGATCAGCGCGTCGGCCTTGTCCTGTTTCAAAATGCCCTGCTCGACCAGCAAGCGGATCAGATTGATCGTGGCGTTCTCCGAGGGCGCGGGCGCTGCCACGGCCTGACCGACCAGGGTCGCAATGACCATGCCGACCGCCAGGGACAATCGATTCACGTTGGAAATCATCTGCACACAACTCCTTTTGGCAAAGCGTAAATAAGTGAATTAACCCGGACGCCGCCCTTGCAGGGACAGGCGCACAGGCAACGTGATGGAGGCCGGTGGCCGTTCACTCAGCGCCGGGGCACCGCGCAGCGCCGCCAGCACCTGAGTATCGATTTCGGGATTGCCGCTGGACTTGATCAGCTCGACCCGGGTGATCTCGCCAACGCTGCTCAGCCAGACATCGGCCTGCAGCGAAAACGCAAGGTTGCGCAGTTCGGGGTTTTCACGCAGCAAGCGCTGGAAGGTGAACGCCAGAAACTGGCTGTACGTCCCCGTGCCCAAACGTCCGCCGCCAGCTCCGGCCATGCCGCCACCCTTGCCCGCGCCGATGTTGAAGGCGTCGCTGCCGCTTTGAGCATCGCCGTCCATTTGCATCGGGTTGGCCAGATCGTCCGCCGGGGATGGCGGCGCTTCTTCCTCGGGCTTGACCTCTTCTGGCTCGGGCGTTGGCTCCGGCTCGACGACTTTTTCCTCCACCGGAGTTTCTGGTTCTGGCGGTTTTTCCGGCGGCGGAGGTGGCGGTGGCGGCAACGGAATGATCGTCGGCACCTTCGGCGCTTCGCGGCGGATGCCGCTCATGTCATTGGCCCACTGCCACAAAAACCACGCAGCGAGCGCGCCGATCAGCAAGCCGGCGCCCCACTTCGCATAACGCAGCACTGGCTTTTTCACCGGCAGCGGCTCGATCGGGAGTTGTGCGGTCATGACTCAGCCCTGACTCGGTTTGCCGGTGACGAGACCGACCTGGGACAGTTCGAGCCGGCGCAACAGATCCAGCACTTCGATGACTTTCTGGTACTGCACCGTCGCGTCGCCGCGCACGATCACCGGGAAATCCGGGCTCTGCGCCTTCTCGATGCGCAGGCGTTCTTCGAGCTCGGCGAGGGTCACCGGGTAGGCGTCGAGAAACACCTGACCGCCGTCGTTGACCGAAATCGCCTTGGTCTTGGCCTCGGACAGCGACACGGAAGCGCTGGCCTTGGGCAGGTTGATCTGGATCCCGGAGACCTGCGCGGTGGCGGTGAGGATGAACATCACCAGCACCACCATCAGCACGTCGACCAGTGGGGTGATGTTGATGCTGTCCACTGCTGCATCTTCGTCATCGTCGTGGGAGGCATTTACGGACGCCATGTCAGTGCTCCTCAGGCCGGTAGAGAGTGGTTGGCGTGATGGCCGCGATGCGACGACTCACTGAACTGACTCTCGCCGTGCATCTCCGCCAGACGGGTGATGAACTCATCGACGAACACGCGCATGTCGGCGCTGACTTCCTTGTTGCGCGTGATCAGGCGGTTGTAGCCAAACAACGCCGGGATCGCGACGAACAGGCCCATTGCCGTGGCCAACAACGCGGCGGCCATACCGGGAGCAATGGCGTTGATGTTGACGTCGCCGGCCATTGCGGTGCCGAGGAACACCACCATGATCCCCAGCACGGTGCCGAGCAGGCCGATGTACGGGCCGCCGGCGATGGCGTTGGACAGGGTCGAGAGTTTCGAGCTCAGTTGCTGGTTTTCGCGGGTGCGCACGCCGTCCATCGAGCAGCGGATCGCTTCGATGGTTGCGGCGGAAACCGACGAGGTATCAGCGCCCTGCTCGCGGCGGGTGCGGATCTCTTTGACTGCCACCAGATACAGGCGCCACAGCGACGAATGCTGCAGGCGTTGGGCGAGTTGCGTGTCGTCGGCGAACATCTCCAGACGTGTGCCGACCTTGGCGAACTGCACGCGGAAGTCTTCGTTGGCGGCAGACACGCGGCTGAGGCTGCGGTTCTTGCGCAGCATGATGATCCACGACTGGAACATCATCAGCACCAGCACGGCGATGATCACCCAGGCGTCGATTGGCACCGCATTGAGCAGGAAGCCGAGGCTGCCGAAACCGAAACCGGATTGTTCTTCGTCGACACCGTAAGCGACCAGTTTCGACTCGGCGCCTTGCGAGGTGGCGTCGGCGAGCAACAGCGCTGCCGGGCGCGAAACCTTCGACAGACGCAACTCATCGATAGCGCCCACGAACGGCTGGAACGGACCTTCGTGCACGTCAGCGCCGATGGCCATGACCGAGTTGAAGGCCGGCATCGCCTGGGCGAGCGTGGCCGCTTCGCGACCGTTGATGAACAGGGTCACTTTCGCGCCTTCAGCGGTCAGCGCGACGTGCTGCCATTGGCCGGGATTGAGCGCTTGCGTGGCGACAGCGCGTTGGCCATCGATTTCCACGAACGGCACGCCTTGGTTGGCGCCGATCAGCAAACTGTTGGCGCCTTCGCGACGGGCGAGAATCAGTTGCTCGCCATTGGCTTGATCCAGGCGCAGCCAGGCACTGAAGGTGAACGAACTGCCGGCGTTGTGTTGCAACGAAGGGCTGGCCGGCAGCAACAACGGCTGGCCGCTGAACTGCAAGGCGCGCCCTACTACGCCGTCAATCGCCGCGCCGGTCGCGCTTTGCGCAGTGTTGCCATACGCGGTGGTGTCTTTCGCCGGGGTGCCGGTGGCGCCGTCGAAGTGATACAGCGCGGTGTAATTCGGATCAAAGGTCAGTTGGCCGTTGCCGGTCGCCGGGGCCTTCTGATTGCCGTAATACATCCAGATGTCCTGGCGCTGACCGCCCTCGACATTCGGCACATCGACCCAGATCAGCGCCATGCCCATCAGCGCGTCGAAACTTTCGATCTGGTGGTTGAGCACGGTCTTGTCATCGGCGGCGACGAAGCGCAGATCCGCGCCGTCCTCTTTCACGCCATCGAAGGTGAAGTTGCCGGTGTGCAGGCGCACCAGTAACGCGGTGCGGCCGAGGGCCTGATTGATCGCCGCGCCTTGCGGCGTGGTGTCGACGGCAATCTGTTTGCGGTAGTGCCAGTCGTCCTGCCACCAGGCCTGAGCCGTGGCCGGGAGCACGAAGCCCAGGCAGATCAACAACGAAAGAAAGAGGCGCTGCATGAACGTGCTCCTTGTCAGAAAGTGGCTTGAAGGTTGAAGTGCAGGCGCGATTCCTGTTTCGAGGTGTTCGGCCCTTCGAGTAGCGGGTAGCCCCAGTCGAGGCTGCCGGATAGCCATTTGCTCAGGCTGGCGCGGGTGCCGAGGCCGACGCTGGCCAAGGCGTAATTGGCGTCCTGATCCGGCAGTTCGTCGCGCAGGTAAAGTTGTGCGCCTTCGGCGAAGGCATAGAAACGCCAGTCCTGCATCCACGTGCCGGCGTACTTGGCCAGCGACGGCGTGCGCACTTCCTGACTGAGCAGCAAGCCGTCATCGCCGGTGCGTTCGGCTGCCAGATAGCCGCGCACTGAAGTGGCGCCGCCGGCGGAGAATTGTTCGTTGGAAACCAGTGGCCCGGACGCCAACTGGAACGCCGCTTTGCTCGCGCTCTGCCAGTCGCTGTCGAAGGTCCAGGTGTAATTGGTGTCGCCCTTGAGCACGGCGAAACTCGGTTTGGCGCGGTAGCGTTTGTAGTCGAAATCTTCGTCGGAACTGCCGTAGCCGAAGATGCTACGGGTGGCGGCGACCAGGCTCAGGCCGAGGCCGAGCTGGCTCTTCTCGGTGTAGCGATAGCCGTTGTAGGCGAAGGTGAACGGTGCGTATTGCAACGGGACTTTGTCGCTCTCGCCGGACAGGGTCAGACGTTCGTCGAAGTCCTTGAAGTCGATGCCGGCCGACAGCGAGTTCGACCAGTTGCCACTCGATGGCAACGTGTAAATCGCCGACACGCCATAGGAATGGCCCTTGCCGAGCACGTTGCTGCCGCCGATGGTGGCGACGTTACTGTCGGACTGGTAACCGGAGAACTGCACACTCCAGCGATCGGTCAGCGGCGCGGTGTAGGAACCCGACCAGACCTTGGCGTTGTCGGTTTCCTGCGGCGCGGTGAAGTACGTCAGCGAGATGCTGTGGCCGAGCTGCCAGAGATTGTTGTAGCCGAGGCTGGTGACGGTGCGCAGCTTTTCCGTGTCGGCGCTGTAGTCGTTGTTGAGGCCGACGCTGGCGGTCCACGGATTCTGGTCTTCGACCTGCAAATCGACGTCCATGGTGCCGGGGCGCTGACCCTCGCGCACCAGCGGCATCACTTGCCGGCCCGGCGTCTTGTTGAGCTGCGCGAGTTCGCCCTGGACCTTGGCGAAGTCCGGTACCTCGCCTTCCTTCAGCGCCGGGACGTCGTCGCGAATATCCAGCGGCGAATAGTGTTTGGCGCCGACCACACGCACGCGGCCGACCTTGGTTTCGCTGACTTGCAAGTAGACGATGCCGTCGGCCACCGCTTGCTCCGGCAGCTCGACGAACACTGATTGATAGCCGCGCTCCTGATAGGCCTTCTGCAAGGCGTCCCGCGCGGCTTCGATATCGGTGAGGGCTTTTTGCGGGCCGAGGAACGGGTACACCGCTTCTTCAATCGCCCGCGCATCGAGCACGGTGTTGCCGCGCACGAAGTATTCGTTGACGTCGACCAGACGCTGGGCCGCCGCGTTTTCGGCAGCCTCTTCGGCCAATGCCGGCTGCGCGCCCGCCGTCACCAGCAGCCAGCCCCACAGCGCCAGCCGTGACTTGAAAATCGGTTCCACACTACCCCCTGAATTCGCGATGACCTGTTGGCGTTTCGAACGCCGCGTGTATGGCGTCAATTGCTGGCTGTCGAGGCGCAGGCGTGTTTGCCCAGCCACGTGTGCAAAAGCGCGAAGTTCAGCGAGAACTCGGGCATTTGCAGCAACGCGCCGCAGAACACTTCGCCAATGATTTTTTGAATGAGCAGCACCGCCCGTGGCTCGTTGAGCAACGTGGCAATGTCGCGACTGAGGGCATTGAAGCTCCAGACTTTCTGGTTCAGGCCAAGGCCAACGAACCAGCGGAACAGCAGGTTGTAGTTGAGCTGTTCATACAGTTGCTGTTCGCTGGGCACCGAATACAGCAGTTGCAGGAGCAGGATGTGCATCACCGTTTGCGCGGGGATCAGCATGCCGGGCTCGGCATTGAGGTCGTGCAGGAGCTCGCGGTGGGCATCGAGCAAATCGTCGATCTGCGGGCGCAGCAACACCAGCGAATGGCCCGGCGGAATGTAGCTGGAAACCTCTTTCAAGGCGCCCTGCCAGTCATCCTGCGAGACGATCCAGACCCACGGCGCTCCGTAGCGATACACCGAAACCGGCTTCTTGCGCGCGGCTTCGACGATCTTCGACAGGCGTTGATCGAGTTCCTGCATGCCCACTTTCGAGTAGCGTTCCATAGTCCCCATTGCCTCACTCCCGGCGTCCCGCCTCGGCTTGTGAAAAGCGCCCTGTTGGGCCCCTCAAGCGCGTTACATAGGCATGACCGGACTGGCGATGTGCTACCGAACTTTTGTCATAAAAGCTTCATTACAGAATTGATCGGGATTTAACAGACAACACAAAACCCTGTGGGAGCGAGCCTGCTCGCGAAAGCGGTGTGCCAGTCAATTAGAAGGTGACTGACGGGACGCTTTCGCGAGCAGGCTCGCTCCCACAAGGGGATTGTTTGTGGTTGGAAGTCAGGTGTAGACGGGCCAGGTGTCGACGATCTTGCCGTTGCGCACGGCGAGCAGATCGCCGAATTGCAGGAGCACGGCTTCGGTCTGGGTCGGGCGCAGGAAGACTTGATCTTCGATGGTCAGGCCGACGGCGCTGGAGCCATTGACCATTTCCTGATTGGAGCTGCGGCCATACACGCCGTTGCTTTGCAGACCAGCGGGCGATTCGAACTCGGCCATCCAGTTGCCGCCATAGATGAAGAAAGTCTGACGCTGATTCGCGTCCCACCACGAGAACAGTTTTGACTTGTCATCCAGCGCCGGGATGTTCACAGCCCCCGTGCTTTTTAGAACTGGCGTGGCGATGTAGGTCGCGGGCACATGCGCGGTGAGCGATGGCAAATCATAGTGCGTCGGTTTGAGCATCGCCGTGCCCACAGAAACCTCGGTACTCAGTTTCTCGTTTTCGTGAATGCGATAACTCGGGCTGCCCGCGGTGTTCAGGCACAAACCGTCATGCCACAACACGGGAAATTGCTGCCGGGTGAAATCGACGCAGCGCTGATAAATCACCATGACCTTGGCGAACAGCTCCTCGGGCGAGCCGAGAACTCCCGGCACGCCCATGCCCACGAATGGGTCGTAACCCATGAACCCGGCGAATTCCAGATGCTGCGGGTTGGCGCTGATCAGCGTGAGCATTTGCCCAAGGACATTCACATCACTGACGCCGCCACGATGCAGGCCGACATCCAGTTCGATGTTGATGCGCATCCGTGTGCCCAAGCCCTGCGCCAACGCAAGGTATTGCTGCAAACGTTCAGGACTGTCGAGCAGCCATTGCAGTTGCTTCGCGGGATCGAACGGGCCTTTGTGGGATTGATAAAACAGCTCTGCCGAACGCACCGGCAATGGCTTGCCGAGCAGAATGTCGGACTGCGGAAAAACCTGCGCATCGTGATTGAGAAACGGCTGATGAAACGACATCAGCTTCTGCGTTCCGGCACGTTGTGCGATGTAGCTCAACAGCCCCGGTGACGGCAGCGACTTCTCCACCAGACGCAATTGTTTGCCGCCGCGCTTGACCGATTGCATCACCACATCAATGTTGTGATCGAGACGATCGAGATCGATCAGCAGCACCGGGCGCATCGGGCCGTTTTCCTTTAACTCTTTGTTCAGTGCGCGGAAATATTCGCTGTACGGCGCACCGCGATCGCCCGGCCGCAGCCACGCGCCAACACCCACCAACAACGCGCCGACACCCAATGTACCGAGGAGAAAATTGCGTCGATTGACCGCCATCAACTCACCCCCAGAATCGACGCCAGATGCGCATTGAGAAAGCGTCCGCTCGGATCCAGCGCCTGGCGCACGTCGACAAACTCGCGCCAGCGCGGATACAGCGGTTGCAGGTTTTTTGCGTTGAGCGTGTGCAATTTGCCCCAGTGCGGCCGGCCGTTGTACTTCCAGAAGATCGGTTCGACCGCCGCAAAGAAGTTGTGATGATCCATCTGATAATGCTGGTGCACCGAGATCGAACAGCTGTCGCGGCCCTCGAACATGCTCAACGCAATGTTATCCGCCTTGACGTAGCGGTACTCGATGGGAAACCAGGTGCGCAGGTCCTTGTCCTGGATCAGCTTGAGAATTTCGCGCAGGCACGCCGGGCCGTGTTCGGCTGGCACGGAATATTCCATTTCGTTGAACCGCACGGTGCGCACGTTGGCGTAGATGTCGAACGAGTCGCCGACGCGGTCATCGAAACTGGCCAGATGGCGCAAGCTGTTGAGCAGCGTGCGGCGCAGGTCGGGTAAGTCGCTGCCGTACTTGTCGATCTTTTCGATCAGGGTGACGAACTCGTTGCCGCCCTCTTCTTCCGGACTGATCGGCGGCGTGGCCGGGTCGTCGGTTTCGTTGAGGGCGATGGACAAGGCGTAATCGGAATGGGTGACGACGAGCATTTCCCAGTGCTGGTTTTCACTTGTGTTCTTTTCGAGGTCCTCGAGCAACTCTTCGGTCTTGGCGATCCATTGGCGTTCGCGCAAGCGGTATGCCGGGCGGTTTTGCAGGCGAATTTTCGTGGCGACGCCGAGCGCACCGAGGGAGACGCGTGCGGCGTTGAATACTTCCGGATGCCGTTGGCTGTCGCAGTCCAACACTTCGCCATTAGCCGTCACCAGTTGCAGGCCGCAGACATGCGCCGAGTAGGACTGGAAGTTTTTTCCGGTGCCGTGGGTCGACGTGGCAATGGCTCCGGCGAGGGTCTGGTAATCGATGTCGGCCATGTTCTGCAAAGCCTGGCCGATGTCCTTAAGCGGCTGCCCCATGCGTGACATCGGTGTGCCGGCGGCGAATTCGGCTTGCTGGGTTTTCGCGTCATGATCGAGCAGACCATTGAAGTAGCTCAGCGACAACAGCGTGCCGTCGGTGGGCACCAACGCGCTGAAGGAATGCGCCGAACCGACCGGGCGGATCTTGCCTTGTGCCTGCTGGATAGCGGCCACCAGCTCATCAAGATTCTTCGGCGCCAGTCGCGCCGCCGGCAGGCAACTCTGCCCGCCCGACCAGTTGCGCCACGGAATCAACCGTGGCGCGCGCAGCAATTGGCCCAATGCCGGGTGACTCACCAGCGCACTGAACGCACCGACGATGCTTGCCCGTTGCAACAACTGACGCCGTGTCAGATCCATGGTCATGCCGGGCACCTTATTGTGGGAGGGGCTGGTCGGCCATGAAGCCGATCAATTGCAGGAACTGTTCTTCCGAGCACTCGACGCACTGGCCCATCGGCGGCATGCCGTTGTAGCCGTTGATGGCGTGGTCGAGCAGCGTGTCGGCGCCCTGCCGGATGCGCGGTTCCCAGGCTTTGCGGTCGCCGGTCAGTGGTGCGTTGGCCGCCGGGTTGGCGTGGCAGAGCTGGCAGCTGTTGGTGTAGATCTGCGCCAGTGCCGGGTCTTTGGGCATGGCGTTGTTGTGGATGGTGGCCGGGGGTTTGGGGTCTTCGCCGCAGCCGGGCAGCGCCACGGCCAACGCCAGCAGTAGAGTGAGTCGGATTGCCCGCATAACGGCCTCGCTTATTGTTGTGCTCACACCTTAAGGCAGCGGCTGCTACGGGTTGAGGGCATTGCGGGACAGCGAGGGGGGCAAACGGGGCCAGCCCTCTCCCCCGATGATCGTTCCCACGCTCTGCGTGGGAATGCCTCAAGGGACGCTCCGCGTTCCAATGGGACGCAGAGCGTCCCGGGCTGCATTCCCACGCGGAGCGTGGGAACGATCAGGCCAGCGGTTTCGTGCTCTCCTTAAAGCTCTGTTTTGCGCCTCTGCGTGACATTCGGGTGACATTTGCGGGTTTAAATTCCGGCGCATTCAGGCGTATAACCTGTGAAGGCTTTTTGATCTGCATACGGACATCAACACGGGGTAGCGACATGACCACAGCAAACATCCTTGGCAATCTGTTCCCTTCTGTCAGCGACATCCCGGAAAAATACCGCCTCGACGCTCAGGTCGAGCAACGCGAATATCTGGTCGACGGCCAGTTGCGCCGCTGGGACGGCCCGCTTGCCACCGTGCGCAGCCCGGTCTATCTGAAAGGTGACAACGGCGACGAACAAGTGATTCTCGGCAGCACGCCGCTGCTCGATGCCGACACCGCCCTCACCGCCCTCGACGCCGCCGTCCGTGCCTACGACCGTGGCCAGGGCCTGTGGCCGACCATGCGCGTGGCCGAACGCATTCAGCACGTCGAAGCCTTCCTTGGCCGCATGCGCCAACAGCGCGATGCCGTGGTGAAGCTGTTGATGTGGGAGATCGGCAAGAACCTCAAGGACTCGGAAAAAGAGTTCGACCGCACCTGTGACTACATCGTCGACACCATCAATGCACTCAAGGAACTCGACCGCCGCTCCAGCCGTTTCGAGCTGGAACAGGACACCCTCGGGCAGATCCGCCGCGTGCCGCTCGGCGTCGCCCTGTGCATGGGCCCTTACAACTATCCGCTGAACGAAACCTTCACCACGCTGATCCCGGCATTGATCATGGGCAACACCGTGGTGTTCAAACCGGCCAAGCTCGGTGTGCTGCTGATCCGTCCGTTGCTCGAAGCGTTCCGCGACAGCTTCCCCACCGGCGTGATCAACGTCATTTACGGCAGCGGCCGGGAAACCGTCAGCGCCCTGATGGCCAGCGGCAAGATCGACATCTTTGCGTTTATCGGCACCAACAAGGCTGCCAGTGACCTGAAAAAACTGCATCCCAAGCCTCACCGCTTGCGCGCTGCGTTGGGTCTGGATGCGAAGAACCCCGGCATCGTCTTGCCGGAAGTCGATCTGGACAACGCCGTCAGCGAAGCGGTCACCGGTTCACTGTCGTTCAACGGCCAGCGCTGCACCGCGCTGAAAATCCTCTTCGTCCATAAAGACGTGGTCGACAGCTTCATCGAGAAATTCAACGCCAAACTGGCCACGCTGAAACCGGGCATGCCGTGGGACAGCGGTGTGTCGCTGACGCCGCTGCCGGAATCAGGCAAGGTCGATTACCTGCATGGTCTGGTGGCGGATGCGCGCAGCAAAGGCGCCGAAGTGGTCAACCCGAATGGTGGCGAATCCCGCGAATCGTTCTTCTACCCGGCGGTGCTCTACCCGGTGAATCCGCAGATGCGTGTGTATCAGGAAGAGCAATTCGGCCCGGTCGTGCCGATCGTGCCGTACCGCCATCTCGATACCGTGATCGACTATGTACTGGAGTCGGATTTCGGCCAGCAGTTGAGCATCTTCGGCACCAACCCGGTGGCGGTCGGCCGACTGGTCGACACCTTTGCCAACCAGGTCGGGCGGATCAACCTCAACGCGCAATGCCAACGCGGTCCGGACACCTATCCGTTCAATGGCCGCAAGAATTCGGCGGAAGGCACGCTGTCGGTACACGATGCGTTGCGGGTGTTCTCGATCCGTACGCTGGTGGCGACCAAGTTCCAGGACAGCAACAAGGACCTGATCAGCGAGATCATTCGCGGACGTGATTCGAGCTTCCTGACCACCGATTACATCTTCTGATCGACTGTCACCGGAATCGTGAATAAGCAAAAAGACGACGGCATCCGCTTCTGATCCAAAGTCGCCAAGCGCCCGGCAAATCAGTGGCTACACTGATGCCAGCACTGTGCTGGATGCCGGGAGCTTGACCATGCTGGATTACTTTGCGCTAGGGGTTTTGGTGTTTGCCGGGCTCGTACTGTTTTACGGGATCATCGTGTTGCACGACATTCCCTATGAGATTGCCGTTCATCGTAAACACCCGCATCAGGATGCGATCCATGCCACTGGCTGGGTCAGTCTGTTCACGCTGCATGCGCTCTGGCCTTTCCTGTGGATCTGGGCGATGGCCTATCGAGAAGATCGCGGCTGGGGTTTCGGTGACGGTAAATCCGTGCAAAACCATGTCGTTCGCCTGGAGCAACAGGTGGTCGAACTGCAAGGACGCCTCGAACGACTCGAAGCGCTGAATGCCACTGCTCCCCACAACCGGGAGGGCTGAACACCATGGATCTGCTCCTTATCCTGACTTACGCCGCGATCTGCGTCGCAGTATTCAAGATCTTCCGTATCCCGCTGAACAAATGGACGGTGCCCACCGCCGTACTGGGCGGCATCCTGATGATCGGCGCCTTGATTTTTACCATGAACTACAACCATCCCTACTCTGAGGTGGCGCGCACGTACTTCGTGTCTGTGCCGGTGATTCCCATCGTCAGCGGCCAGGTGATCGACGTGCCGGTGAAGGGTAACGAGCCGCTGGAAAAAGGCGACGTGCTGTTTCGCATCGACCCTACGCCGTTTCAAAACCGGGTGAAATCGCTCAAGGCGCAATTGATCGCCGCCAAGGGTGATCGCTACCGGATCACCGAATTGATCCGACGCAACTTCGGCACCCAGCGCGAACTGGATGCGGCCATCGCCCGCACCGATGATCTGCAGGCGCAGCTGGACAACGCCCAGTTTGAGCTAGACAACACCACCGTTCGCGCGCCGAGCAAAGGCTTCGTCACTCACGTGTCCTTGCGGCCGGGGATGATGGCGAGCAAGTTGCCATTGCGTCCGTCGATGGTGTTCATTCCCGAGGAAGGCCAATATTTTGCCGCGTGGATGCGCCAGAACAGCCTGCTGCGCCTGACCGTCGGCGACGAGGCAGAAGTCGCGTTCGACGGCATTCCCGGCAAGGTGTTCGCCGGCCGGGTGAAAAACGTCATCGGTGTGATTGCCGAAGGCCAGGTGCAGCCTTCCGGCACACTGATCGGCTACACCGGTTCGCCGCCGGCCGGGCGTGTGCCGGTGATCATCGAAATCACCGATCCGGCCTTCGCCCAGTACAGCAAGCTGATGCCGGGCGGTGCTTACGGGCAGGCCGCGTTGTACAGTCAGCACTTCCATCACATTGGCACGATGCGCAAAATCCTCCTGCGTATGGCAGCATGGATGAATTACATTTTCCCTTTCCATTGACCTGAAGCCCAATCACGAGAGGCCCGCACTGAGTACTTACAGCACCCATCGACTTCCGCCCTTGCTGCGTCGTGTCCTGCGTCCGTTGCTTGATCCTTATCGACGCTACCGGCACGCACGGCTGATTCATGCGGTGCGCGTGGCCCTCGGCTTGCTGGCAACGATCCTGCTGACCACCGGCATCAACCTGCCCCACGGCGAATGGGCCTCGGTGACCATGCTGGTGGTCATCGGCGGTTTGCAGCACCACGGCAACATCGGCAAAAAAGCTGCCGAACGCGCCACGGGCACCTTGATCGGTGCCGGTGTCGGTTTGCTATTGGTGGCTCAGCAGGCGTGGCTCGGCATGCCGTGGCTGACGTATTTTGCGATGGCGGTGGTCTGCGGTTTCTTCTCTTATCACGCGATTGGCAAAGGGGGTTATACCGCCCTGCTCTCGGCGATTACCGTGTTCATTGTCGCCGGACATGGTGACAACCCGATCACCGACGGCTTGTGGCGCGGCGTCGATATTCTCATCGGGATTGCCCTCGCTCTGGCCTTCTCTTTTGCCCTGCCGCTCTACGCGGTGTATTCGTGGCGCTACAACCTCGCCGATGCCCTGCGTGATTGCGCTACGGTGTATGGGCGGATCATCGGCGGCCAACCGGTCAGCGCCGATGAGCATTTGAAATTGATGGGCCGTCTCGGCGCGGTGATGGTGCAGTTGCGTTCACTGATGCCGTCAGTGTCCAAGGAAGTGAAGATTTCCATGACCGAACTCGATGCCATCCAGCGCAATCTGCGCATGTGCATCAGCACACTGGAAATCCTCGGCAACACGCGACCGGATGCCAACGATCCAGAAGCCATGGCCCATCTGCAATCAGCGCTGAAGGCCGAGCACCGGCAGATTCGCGTGCAATTGATCGGCATGGCACGAGCGTTGAAAACCGGCGCTTCGCAACGCCTGGACAAGCCGCTGGAGTTGCCGGAAGCCCACCTCGATGCGCCGGTTTACAGCACGCTGGATGGCTACCGACTGTTGACCCGGCAACTGGCGGCGAACATCGGCGAGATGCGCCAGCGCCTGGCGAAAACCGCGCCGCACTGGAACATCTGAGGGTTACTGCGCGGCCAGTCGCCGGGGCTTCAGGCCCCAACCCTGCTGCATGCCGGCAGCGGCCAGCAGGATTGCCGCGACACCGACCCATTGCAGGGTTTCCAAGCGATGGCCGAACGCGAACCAATCGACGAAGATCGCCGCAATCGGGTAGATGAACGACAATGCGCCGGTCAATGCGGTCGGCAATTTCTGGATGGCGCCGTACAGCAGCACATACATCAGGCCGGTGTGAACGATGCCCAGCGTCACCAGACTGGCCCAGGCACTCGGTGCTTGCGGCAATGCGCTGAAATGCGCGAACGGCGCCAGCAGCAAAATCCCGGTGCACACCTGAATCAGCGCTATCAGATGCGGTGGCGTGCCGGTCAGGCGTTTGATGATCAGCGCGGCAATCGCATAGAGAAACGCCGCGCCCAGCGCCAACGCAATGCCCATCAGATAGTCGTTGCCGCTTTCACTTTGGGCGCCGTGAGCGCTGACGATCGCCAGCATGCCCATGAACGAGATTGCCAGCCAGAACAGTTTTTGCAGGGTGATTTTTTCGCCCAGAAACAGCGCCGCCAAACCCACCAGCATGAACGGCTGCACGTTGTACACTGCCGTACCGATGGCAATTGAGGCCTTTGAGTAAGAGGCAAACAACAGCACCCAGTTACCGACAATCGCCATCCCGCTCAGCACCGCGAGCAGGAAGGTGGTACGGGTCAGAATGCCCGGGCGCAGGAAGCCGAAAGCGGCACAGATCAGCAGCAAGGTGCCGGCACCGAACACGCAACGCCAGAACACCACGTCCAGCACCGGCTGCCCGGAGACCAGCACGAACCAGCCAATTGTCCCGGAAATCAGCATGGCAGCGGTCATTTCGAATGAGCCGCGACGGATTGTATTGTCCATCTTCAATCTCCTGTCTTTGTGACAAAAGTATGCCAAGCGAACCGACAGGCGCTCCAGAGCAAAAAGCAGGCTAAACTCGAAATCTGCCTTTTTTATCGTGGGTGGTTTTCATCAATCGCCTAATGCTGGAGTTTCTTCATGACTGACGATATTGATCAGATCCTCATCGGCGCATTGATGGAGGATTCGCGGCGCTCGCTCAAGGCCTTGGCACAAATCAGCGGATTGTCGTCGCCGAGCGTGGCTGAACGGTTGCGGCGCCTGGAAGAGCGCGGTGTGCTCAAGGGCTACACCGTCGAGATCGATCCGAAGTGTTTTGGTTACCAATTGCAGGCCATCGTGCGGGTGCGACCACTGCCGGGACAGTTGCAGGAGGTGGAGCGGCAGATCCTGTCGATTCCCGAATTCACCGAGTGCGACAAGGTGACGGGCGAGGATTGTTTTATCGCGCGCTTGCATGTGCGCTCAATGGAACAGCTGGACACCCTGCTCGACCGCCTCAATACCTTAGCCGAAACCAACACCGCGATCGTTAAGAAGACACCGGTGAAGCGTCGTTTGCCGCCGATGGCCTAAGTGCTTTTTCCACACGTTCGGCGTAGATTGAAGTTTTTCCGGCGAAGGATTGGCGGTATGAAAGTTCAGGCAATGATGCTGATGGCATTAGTGTTGAGTGGTTGCGGGACAGTGCAGACGGTCGTGCGCGACGACCAGGTTGCCATAGACGATTTGAAATCGAACAAATCCTATTGCGGGGCGGTACCACGGATCTACAGCGGCGTGATGTATGACTTCTGCAGTCTGCATGCACCGATAGACGAAGGTAACAAGTACAACGCAGCCCTGCCCGGCTGGGCGATTGATGCCGTGGCTTCCGGGGTGCTCGACACCTTGTTGCTGCCCTACACCATTTACAAACAACAGACTGACGGCAGCATCGTTATCAACTGAATAGTCCCGGGCACGGGACAGAACCGCTTTCCTGCAGACAACAAAAACCCGCCGAAGCGGGTTTTTTGTTATTTCACAGCCAGCGATCAGTCGTCGCGGCTCATGATGCCGAAGATCTGCAACAAGCTGATGAACAGGTTGTAGATCGATACATACAGGCTGATGGTCGCCATGATGTAGTTGCGCTCGCCGCCGTGGATGATGGCGCTGGTCTGGAACAGGATGCACACGGACGAGAACAGCACGAAACCTGCGCTGATCGCCAGTTGCAGGCCGCTGACCTGGAAGAAGAAGCTTGCCAGCGTTGCACCCAGCAACACGAAGAAACCAGCGGTGATGAAACCACCGAGGAAGCTCATGTCCTTGCGGGTGATCAGCACGTAGGCCGACAGACCACCGAACACCAGCGCGGTCATCGCGAACGCCGAGCTGACCACTTCAGCGCCGCCCTGCATGCCCAGGTAACGGTTGAGGATCGGGCCGAGCAGGAAACCCATGAAACCGGTCAGCGCAAAAGCGGACACCAGGCCCCACGCGGAATCACGGAGTTTGTTGGTGAGGAAGAACAGCCCGTAGAAGCCGATCAGCACCACGAAAATGTTCGGGTAGCCAACACGCATCTGCTGTGCGACGAAAGCCATGACGCCGCTGAATGCGAGGGTCAGAGCCAGTAGGCCGTAAGTGTTGCGCAGGACGCGGCTAACCTCTAGCTGCTCAGCCTGCACGCTGTTATTAACTGCGTAATCCTGTTCGCGCATGGCGACACTCCTGTTGGTTTGAAACGTTCAGTCGCAAAGATCATAACAGACGCTCTGTAACAAGCCATGCAGAGAGTTTGACAGTGTGTTTCATTCAGGTATTATGGCGCCCGCAACGCAACGGAGGTGTGGCCGAGTGGTTTAAGGCAACGGTCTTGAAAACCGTCGACTGTAACAGGTCCATGAGTTCGAATCCCATCGCCTCCGCCATATTTGGTACCGACAAAGCCCTGATTATTCAGGGCTTTGTCGTTTCTGTTTGATGAGATTTCCGCCGCGCTAGCTGAAGCGTTACAAAACTTTTTGGTCCGCGTTACAAAACTTTCTGCTCGTTCTCCCTTCTCCGGTGTCCTGCCAAACGTAAAACACCCTTCATGTAACACGGTGCTACGCTGGGCTATCTCACGGAGGAACGCCCAATGCCAAATTCTGATCTGCTCCCTTCCCTGCTATTCAAGATCAACGAAAACCAGCTCGCCCTCGAGGCCGCCATCATGGAACTGTCCAACTGGGTTGAGCAGCGCGGATCGGCCGATGTCGCCGAGAACGTTCGCGGTGCACTCTGGACAATCGACAGGAACGAAGAATTCATCAAGATGACGCTCGCGGTACTTATGGCTCCCGAATGACAGAAGTCTGTCCAGACCGTCGCACTCGCCCCTAGCACCCCATGCAGGGGACTGAAAAAACCTAATCTGTTGTTTTAAAGGATAAAAGCCATTTTCTTTCATGGCAAAACAACCGATTTTTGTGCTCATGCGAGCGGAAACGTGCGGCGTCCGACGTAGGTTTTGCGCAGAATCCGTCTGCAAAGGCGTCCTACAAAATTTAGACCTAGATATCCTCAAGATGGGATAGCATCAACTGCCATCAGAAGGAGGCGGAACATGTCTTGGGTAAACATAGCGGGGATCGTTTCAAAGCAATTTAAGTGCGGGTTCTGCAACAACACGGTAGCGAGTTCAAGAGGCTATTACTCGTCAGAGAATCAACACATCTATGTTTGCAGCCATTGCTCAAATCCGACGTACTGGGGAAATGGAAAGTCTCAGCTCCCCGGAATTTTGCCTGGCAACAACGTTGCTCACCTCCCCAAAGACCTAGAGTCTCTTTATGACGAGGCTAGACAATGCACGGCTGCTGGTGCATTCACCGGCTCTGTCCTTCTGTGTCGAAAATTGCTCATGAACATAGGGGTTTCTCAGGGGGCGGCCGAGGGAGAGGCGTTCATAAGTTACGTGAACTTTCTCGCGGATGCAGGCTATATACCGCCGAATGGGCGTGGATGGGTCGACCACATCAGAAAAAAAGGAAATGAAGCTACGCACGAGATTGCACTTATGACCCAAGATGACGCACACGAACTCCTAGCGTTTGCAGAAATGCTGATGAAATTTATTTATGAATTTCCCAGTAAGGTTCCCTCCGCTTAACCGTGACTTTTGTGGTGTGGGCAAAAACTGCCCACCACTATGTCAAGGTGACCCCGAATAACTCATGATCCTACAGTTAGTCGACGCGATAATGGAACTACGCATCTCAAATGATCGAAGACGGATTCCGTTGGGGTACATCTCGCCTTATCCCCCCAACACACCACTGATGCAGCAGTATGGGCTGGAACAGTGCATAGGCCACGCACTACGCGGCCCTCAGCATTTAACTGTCTAAAACCATACCGTCATTTATACGCGTTTTAGGTCAGTGAATACGCGGTAGACAGGGTTAGTTTTAGACAGAAAATCAGCCCATTTTCTACACGGTCTTGCCGTCAATCCTCACGCTGGCGGTGCCGGTGTCAGAATTCGGAATCCGCACCTCCACCCGCTTACCCGATTCGGTAGTCACCGTAATGACCACACTCGTGGGAGGCGGCCGCAGATCATCACCGCATATCAGTTCTACAATGTCCTCTCCTGACGCGCTCTCGCCGAACGGATCCCACAAATCGCCGTTAACGAGCGGTGCAGCAACCTTGATTGACATCCCGTACTTCCGCTTGGTTAGGTTTGTAGTCTGACGCTACCAGATGCGCAGGAAATATTCCTGCCTCACACCTGGGAAAGCTAGAGGGGGCGGATTAGCTGGCGTTTTTGGTCTGGGGGGTTTAAAGGGTTTTAGGGGGGGTATTTATCCCCTAAAGTCCCCCTCAGAAACACAGAAATGGTACAAAAAGTGGTACGGCATTTTGCATTCCCAGCGCCCAACCAACTCCCGCCTCCCTTGCTGTATATGCTTCATCCCCAGGGGAAAGCAAATGCCTAACTCTGGCCTGCTTCCCTGCCCTAAAAACTCAACGAAAACCAACTGGCGCTAGAGGCAGCCATCATGGAGCTTACGCTTTGGGTCGAGCAACGCGGAGCTACTGAAGTCGGCAGTAATGTCCGCAGCGCCCTGGAGACCATCGATAAAATCGAGGAATTTATCAAGATGACGCTCGCGGTGATGATTGCCGAAGTGACTTAAAAATCGACAGCTTTCTGGGTTCATTCGTACAGCCCACGACCTGTGTCACTGGTCGGTTCGGACCACACAGTTCCTTCCTTGCTTTTTGGCTAAATTTTCAGCTTCGTTGGCTTTCGTCCGGACATCATCAACAGCGAGGTCGCCTGGTTGTGAACAGCAGGTCCCGATAGAGAGAGTAATATTTACATCGATACCATTCACATCAAATCGGCGTGCGGCGGCTTGTTCCAGCAACCTCTTAGCGAAGGCTTCGGACTCCAGCGCACTAGTGTTGCCAAGCAGCACGATGAACTCGTCTCCACCGACACTGTAGCCATAACCCCGCGTTTTAACCAAATCGGCGATAAATATCATGAAGGGTTTAAGCACATATAAGTCCACGATAGTTTCAGTGTGCTCAGTGTTAAGGTCTTTGAAATGATCAATATCGAAGAACAAAAACCCGACGGGTTTACCTAATTCGGTCAAGGCCTGAAAGTCTTGCGCAAGCTGCGTTTCTGCTCTGAGAATCTGGAATTTTCCATACTTTACCGACGATTGTTGCGCAAGAAATTTTGTGGCAGCCATCAAATGGTCGATTGCCCTTAAGAACTCCTTCTGCGAGATATAATTCCGCAACTCAGGTAAAGCGGTGAGATCTCTATGCTTCGAGTTTTTATTTTGTGCTTCCTTAAGTAATCCATTGAACTGAGCTATGAGGGCATTTTCGGCAAGGTAGTCGCCGTTCCCTTTTGCTCGTTCGGCAAGGTCTTCTATACTCGCTCTTAGATCAAAATAACTCATATCTCCCCCCCTGAACACCCACCAATGGCGTGGGTAAATCAGTGACGCTACTATTTTGTAGACAACCTGTCCAATGCGAGCCCGTTCGAGTGAGTTCCGCCACCCGATTCAAATTCATTACCTACAGGCGCTCATTACGAACAGACTGAGTAATGTCGAGGTAGTTTTAGAGAGCGTTTTAGCACTTGCCGGCGCCGCTTACTCAGTTCGCCACTCATTGAGAGATGGAGGCGAAAATAGAAACCCCAGAAGGGCCAACCTCCGGGGCTTTGCTTTTTGGCTCATGTTAATTTTTCCAACCTGAAATGTAGGTCATCGCGCCACGTCCCTGACGTAAGCTTGGCACGCCGCCAGTGCAATCAGTCCTTGGTCGCCGGCGTCGGTGATTCCGACAATTCGTTGAGCATGCGCCGGGTCAAGTTGGGCGCGTACGGCTGCATGATCCACGCCGCCGGCGCCGGGGGCGGCAGACACTGAACAGCCACCGGCTGAATCCGCGTCGAGGAGGACTGACAACCGCAGATCAGAAGTGGCAAGGCGATCGCGCAAGCGATCTTGGTCACGTTGGGCATCGCTCATTTTCCTGAAGTGGGTTTTCTCACTGGCCGCCAGCCGCTGCTCGAGCGCCAGACGCTTGTCCTGCTCGGCCTGCTGCGCGGAAGCTGCGGCTTGGGTCAGTTGATTGAGGGTTTCGGCGTGCAGTTGGGATTGCTCCGCCAACTGCTTTCCGTAGCGCCAGTCCTGAAACTGCCAGGCACTGCCGGCGCCGCTAAGCACTAGCAACACCGCACCGACCGCTTTCCACGGTACGGCGATCACGCCAGCACCGCCCGCGCACGCGACCAGATATCCAGTCGATCCTGCAAGCCATTCAATCCGCCATTGATTCGGCGGGTGATCGTGTTGAGCTGGTCACGGTCAGCCAAGTCGTTCAGCCCATTTTGTTTCCAGAACCATGCCGCTGACATAGTGGCATGCTGTGGCAACTCGAGCAGCTCGGGGAAACTGATCAGGTCAAGGCCCAGCGCCTCGCCGCACGCCACATAGTTCGCTCGGCCGGTGATCTGAATCAGGCCGCGTCCACGGTACTTCGAACCGTCACCGGATTGGGTATTGCCCAGATCCGCTCGACCCTCGTATTTCGTTTGAGCCGGAGTCGGTCCCCAGATCTCCCGGACGTAGCGCAGTTGGCCAGACTCATGGCCGATCTGGGCGATGAACGCGGCAACACGCTTGCTACCGACAATTTGGTAGCGCTGCATTGCTGTATTCAGGACAGGTACAAAAACGCCCGCGACTGGGCGGGCGTTGGGGAGGATCTGCAGCAACTGCTGCTGAGTGAGCGACATAAAAACTCCAGACGTAAAAAAGCCGCACTCAAGCGGCGATGGGATGCGGTTACTGTTTCTCGATGGTCACCACCTTGAGGGGTGGTTTAGCCTCTTTCTTTTTCTTGCCCTTGGATTTACCAGCTTTGCCGGCATTGCATTCGACCGTGGTCGACCAGCCGGACTGGGTGAACACCTGCTCGACCGAATCCGCCAGGTACTCGCCATCAAGCCCAACCTTGAAACCCTGAGCGATGATGGGACGCTCGGCGAAGATGTCCGTTCGGCCGGGCATCTCCAACCGCACATCGGCGGTCGAGCGGTTGAATGCTGACAGACGGGCCTTGGCCGCCGCTTCAGCAGCGGTCTTGTTGGGGTAGATATGGCGGTCGGTATGCACGGCCGGCAGGCCGTCCGGCGCATCATCATTGTCGATGGTGACCACCTCCAGCTTGCCGTTCTTTTTATCCTGGTGCTTGGTGGCCACCGCCTTGTGTGAGTTGCGATCACCGAGACTGAATTGCCAACGGCTGAGGTCGCGTCGAGTCAAGGTGATAGCGCCAAATGCTTTGCCGCTGGCAGTCTGTCCACCTTGGCGCGGCATCACCAACAGCTTGCCGTCGGCGACCTTGGCGGTGCAGTCGTATTGCTTGGCCAGCCGGGTGATGAAGTTAAAATCGGACTCGTTGAGCTGATCGACCCGGGCGACCTTGGTCGACACCGGACACACCGGCGTCCAGCCATTGCGCGCGGCGACGTCAGCCACGATCTTCGACAGCGGCACGTCTTCCCAGCTCCCGCTGCGGATGGTCTTGCCACTGCCACGCACGTCGCTGGCCTTGCCCTTGATCACGATGGTGTCGGGCGGGCCTGACACCTCAATCGTGTCCACGGTGTAGCTGCCCATACGCGCCAAGGTCGTCTCGGTATAGCCCAGGTAAATCTCGATTGAGCTGCCGCGCCTTGGCAATTGAACTTGCCCGTCACGGTCGTCGATACGCAACTCAAACTCGTCGGACTCCATGCCCGGCTTGTCAGAGGTACGGAGCTGCAACAACCGATCATTGATCTTGGCCGTGACATCAGCCCCATCAGCGACGATTCGAAACATCGGTGTCATGGATTTTTTCCAATAAAAAACCCGCACAAGGCGGGCCAGAAAAACAAGGTGTCGTTACGCGTAACGCGACGCGGCGCCGGCGAAGGCATCGCCCCGGGTCAATCCCACAAGCTGACGCCTTCACTGGTCGGGCTTGGCAAATCCGGCAGGACGATAATCACGCCCGACCGGAACGGCTGAGGTTCATCAGCCAGCCCCTGATTGACATCGAGCACAGCCTCGACGCTGCCATTCAGATGGCCGTAAACGTTGTTGCAAATGACATCGAGCATGTCGCCGTCAGACGTCCTGCATGTCTTCGCCATAGCGCTCAAACTCCAGAGTGAAGCCCTGTTTTCGAGCAATCCCGCCGTGGAGCAGCGCGGATTGTTCCTCGTTGATGTTTTTCAGGCACCACGTTCCGATCACCTCGCCATAACCCGTGGTCAGAGTCAGCGGCTGCAGCCTGGCCCCGATGGAACGTAGTGTGTCGAGCTGCTTCAACCCGCCCTTGAAGCCCGGGTAAATCGTGCCCTTGAGCGTCAATTTTTCATCGCCCATACCGACGGCCTGCTTCGCCGGCCGGCGCGTCAACCGCTCCTGCGACGCCCAGCGGAATTCGGTCGAACGGCTCAGCTCGTCGAAAGCTGCCGTGTCCAGGTTGAAGTAATACGGCTCAATCTTCGGATCGCGCGGCTGAATGATCATCAGGTGCGGGAACGGCTTCACCGCTTCCGGCGCCGGCGTGGCCTCCACGGCAAAGGAACTGGTGGGCACGATGTTGGCCAGCGACGGACTGACCTTGCCGGCAACGTTGTTGATCGCCGTGGCCGCCTTGCCCGCCTGTTCCTTCAATGTGCCCAGCCGCTCCTGCACTTCAGCCGCCGCCCGGGTGGCGCGGCCGTACACCGCCGCCACCTGACCGACCTTGGCTTGAGCTGCGTCGACGCCGCGCATCACTCGCTGAAGTTTGGCGCCGATTGCCGGGCCAACAAACGGGATGTTCTCCAGCTCGGACGCGGCGCCGGTCAGTTCGCGGATCGCGCCGTTGACCGGGGTCAGCATGCCGTCGGCACTGCGCCGCCCGGTTTCCGCTGCATCCACCAGATACTTCAGACTTGATTGCATCTGCTCCATGTAAGCCATGAAACCTCCTTAGACATGGGGTTCGTCGTACAGCTTGGCGGCGTTACTCCTCGCCGCATCCGCCATCATTCGCTGCATGTGCGGCATGAGATCCTGCGCCAGGCGCTGAGGGTCTTTGACATCCCCCTCTACCGTGACCGGCATGCTCAGCGAATACTCAAACTTTTGATCCACCTTGGCCGGCTCCGGCTTCGCCGCCTCCTTGGGCTGGATGGCCATCGCCGCCGACTTGAGCGGCGCCGTCACTGCCATCGAGCGCGCGACATCCCCCAGCACCGGGCCTTGCTGCGCCGCTGACGCCATCATGAGCGGCGTGGTCGGCACCGGCGCCTTTGCCGTTTGCTCGGGCTTTTCATCCTCACCGCCGAACAGCGACTTACCCAACGACCCGCCCAGCGCCGCACCGCCCTGACTGCCCAGGTAAGCACCGATCATGCCGCCGATCGCGGTGCCGATGATCGGCACAACCGAACCAATGGCGGCGCCTGCTGCTGCACCGGCCATGGTGCCGGCCAGGTTGCCGGCAGCCGAACCGTAACCTTCGGCTTTTTCGTCCTTGGTCTTGGCGTTTTGAAAGGTTTCAAGCGCCATCGCCCCGGACTCCAGCAGCGTGCCGCCAGGAATAACCTTGGCCACCTTACCGACCTTACCGACGGTTCCTGCGACGGCGCCGAGCTTGGACAATGCCCCACTTGGAACGGAGGGGACTGATGGCGATGGGATCGAAACAGGTGGACGAGGCACAGTCGGACGAGGACCTCTCGAACTCGGCAATGACCGGCGCCGAGCGCTGCGCCTTGACCCACGTCCACGGCGGCGCGATTCGCCCGACGCATCCACACCGCCTCCCATAGCGCCGGCATTGACGACGAAAACCTTCTTGACGCCGTCGTTACCTGCACCACTTTCAGTACCAAGGCCACCGCCTGTTGCCGCTTCCTTCACCCGTGAAACAACATCCAGGCCAGTCGCTACGAGATCAAGTTCTCCGGGTTTTTTATTTGGGGCTTCGCTCCCATTCCTGCCACCGCGCGACCCACGCGCAAGGTTTAGCAGCCCCTTGCTGATCTTGATCGTGCTGAAGATACCTTTTAAGGCAATCAGCCCCGCTCCGACCGTAGCGATACCGGCAACCACCCCGGGCGCGCTATCAGTCAGCGACGTAATGCCTTTAGTAACCTTGGTCAACGACTCGGCCACGGTGTCCGTCACCGGGCGCAGCGCATCCCCGATGCTGCGCATGGCGTCATCCATCGACTGGGCCATTTCCGCCCATTTCTGAGATGACGACTCACGCCGCTCGGCGAGGTTCTTGTCGAGGATCCCGGTGGCGTCACGCGAATCGTTTTTGAGCTGGCTATACAGCGCCTTGTTCTGCATGTAAGCCGACAGTGCGGCCTTGACCTGCATGTCGGCGAACAGGTCGCCGGTGCGCAGGGATTCTTCCAGCGAGGCCATCATGGCCTTGGCCTTATCGGGATTGGCTTCCTTGCTGATTTTTGACGTCGCTTCGGCCATGGCCGCCGCACGCTTCGGATCGGTCGCCTGAATGTACTTCTGAGCCAGCGACATGCTGGTCTCAAGCGTCGACATGCCGTTTTGCAAACCGGTCTGCATCGATCCCTTGTAATCAATCCCGGCTTTTTCGTAGGCCTTGACCGTATCAGTCGAGCCGATTTTGCCCATCCAGTTTTTCAGGTTGTTGGCCGCTTCGTCCGAACTGCCAGCCTGCTTCATCTGCACCTGCAACATGGCGCCCAGTTGCGTCACCGCATCCAAGCCGGTGATGCCGTTACTGGCCATGTTGGCCAGCAGTTCCGGGAACCACTTGGCCATGTCGGCCGCTTCAAAGCTGCCCGCCTGACCTTGGTAGGCGATCGCTTCCAGCGCCTGCTGCATCTGCTTGGGATCGGTGATCTTGGCGTTCTGCCCCAGGGCGTTAATCATCTTCGCCGTGTCGACACCGCTGGATCCCTGCCCCACGACAAACTTGGCCGCGACAGGCGCGTATTCCAGCGCCTTGCTCAGATCCATACCGGCGCCGACCAACTGATTGACCACGTCGGCCACATCGTTGCGCGCCATGCCGGTGTCGCGTGAAGTGTCGATGATCTTGCGCGACATCTCCTGTTCTTGCGGCTTGTTGGCAATGCCGGCCTTGATCGCGATGTCACGGACAATCGCGCCAAAATCAGCGCTGACCTTGGCCGGCACCGCCATGGCACCGACACCGACCACCGCCGCACCGACGGCGCCCTTCATGCCCTTTACGCCAGAATCAATCTGCTGATGACCCTTGGCTTTCAGCTCGGCTTTGTTGGCCGTCTGCCCCATCGAGCGATAGGCTTTTTCCAGCCGGCCGACCTCGATCCCCTGCTTTTTCAAGCTGTCGAGGTTCGAGTTCAAACGGTTGAGTAATTTGGACGCACCGGCCGCGCCGGTGTCGTGAGCCTTCTTCCATTCTTCGCGCAGGCGGATGGTGTCGCCAATCGTGCGCTGCAGCACCCGCGCTTTATTGCCTTCTGCCTCAAGGCGCTTGATGCGCCCGGTCACATCCTTGAACGCGGCGCCGACCGTTGAACTGACGGCACCGCCGATCACCAGCCCGAGGGCGAGTTTGTTTGCCATGTCGTGGCCCTCATGTGCCCAGCACTACCGATGGCGGCTCAATCCGTGAGCCACCACACCATATCCGCGAACGGCATCGACTGGATCTCAGCGGCGGAAAATCCGGTTTCCGCCGCCAGACGTTTCGCTGCCGACTTGATAACGCTGGGGTTAAAGCCCGTCGTCGTTGTCCATGCGAAAATAGCCGGCCTGCAAGCGGTTAAAATCCACCAGCTTCAGCCCCTCCAGATCCGCCACCGAAGCGCCGGACAACGCCGCAAACAACACCAGCTCGCGCTGTTCGTCATCGCCACCCACTTCACGGTTGGCCGCACGCACGTCGCCCACGGTCGGCGAACGCAAGGCCAGCTTGTCGACCGTCACGCCGTTGATCTCACTCGGACACGAAAGCGTTACCAGCACCTGATCGGTGGTCAGCGACAACCACGCCGGCATCGAGTCCGAATAATCGGTTTTCGGTGCCAGGTGCGAATACGCCGTTTGCACGCGGCGATAATCCGTCAGCTTGAGGCGTTCCAGATCTTTCAATCCGACTTCGGCCAGACCGGCGAACAGCATCATTTCGCGCTGTTCATCATCGCCGTTGGCAGCACGATCAGCCGCACGCACTTCACGCACGGTCGGGTTACGCAGGTTCAACGTCTCGACGTCCATGCTATTGGCTTGGCTTGGGCGGGTCAGCGTTACGACGGCACCGACTGCACTGAGCGACAGCCAGGCAGGCAGGGTTTTAGCGATTACTTGAGTCATCTGGATCTATTCCTTACATGCCGAGTGCTTGGCGCACTTCGAGCAGTTGGTCTTTGCCGTCGATCACCTGAATGCCGGCGACCATGTCGATTTCGTACATCAGGCGCCCGTCAATTTCGAGCTTGTAGTACGTGACCGAAACGGAGTGTTTGATCTCGGCCGCATCACCGGCTTTCCAGTCACCGAGATCGACCTCTTTGAGGCGACCGCGCAGGGTGGCAACAACCGCTGTCACAGCGCCCTTTTGGCCCTTGAAGGCACCTCGGAACGTGGCGTTGAACGCCGTGCCGTCGGCCAGGCCGAAGTACTTCAGCGACTCGCGGCGCACGCCCTTGGTGACAAACGAGGCTTCCATTTTTTCCAGCCCCTGATCCATATCGATGGGGCCAGCCATGCCGCCGCCACGATATTCGTCGGTCTTGGTGGTCAGCTTGGGCAGCGTCAGGCTCGGCACGTCGCCGGAGAAGTTCACGCCGTCGACGAACAGGTTGGTGTTGTACAAAGTCTGAGGAATCATTGGTTACGCCCCCTTAGGCTGCTTCAAGCACTTCGGTCATCCACTGATCGGTGACTTCGAAAAGGAAATTCGGGTTCTCTGCCGGCGGCACGTCGGTAAAACGGATGCGCCAATACACCTTGCCCTGGGCGATCTGGCTGGCCGTGTTGAGTTCGGTGTCGGCGAACACTTCAAAGTTGATGATTGCGCCCTGGGCTTTCAGGTCGCGCATGAACGCATCCAGACCGTTGGTGACATCGGTCACGTAGGTCTTGGTGATCGAACGGTCGACGGCCCACTTGTGCCCCGCCTGCACCGCATCCATGAGGATGAACAGCGTGCGAACGCGGGTAACGAAGGCCCACTTCGGATCGCTCGACAGCGTGCGGTTGCCCCACAGGCGATAACCGTCGTCGCGAATGATCGTGGTGATATTGGCGTTGTTGAGCAGGTTGGCCCGGCAGGTTTCATCGCCGTCCAGGTACTCGACCGCGCGGCCCGTGCCGGTGATGCCGGTCAACTCCTTGTTCGATGGCGAAGCCCAGAAACCGTATTCAGCATCCGTCCAGGCAAACAGGCCTGCTGCCCAAGCCGAGCCGGGCGCTTCGACCGTCGAACTGGTGCCGGTGTCCCAATACTTGACGCCCGGGTCGACCATGAACAGGTTGCGACTGCCGAAGTTCTCGGCGTAGGCAATAGCGGCCTCGTCGGTCGTACCCGGGCCGTCGATGATGCCGATGGCGCGCAGCTTCTGCGCCACGCTGTCGAGCGCCGTAGCCACCGCCTGAGTCGCGGTGTGGCCAGGTGCGATCAACAACCGCGGCTGAGCGTTGAACAGGCTTTTACCGTCGAGCAGCGCCTGCAGGCCGGTACGCTGACCCGAGACCAGTTCACCGCCAATGATCGCTGAGGTTTGCAGCGCCGCGTCCTCCAGCTTGGGCACGCCGATGGCGACGATCACCGCCTTGGCTTTGACGTAGATCGCCTTACACGCCTTGGTGATTGCCGAATCGGCGCCGAAGGCGGCAATGGCCTCGCGCTCGGTAGTGATCAACTTCAGTTCGCCGGCTTTCGCCGTGCCGCCGCCGAGAACGCCCGGGGTGAAGGTGTCGCACAGACCGATAATCGACGACGAGGGCAGCGAGATGGTGCGCGCGCCGGTGTCGACCGAGGTGGTCGTGACGCCGTGGAAAAAACTCATAAGGGTCAGTCTCCAGAAAGGAAAAAGCCCCGCATAAGCGAGGCTGTGAGGGTGTTCGTGTTACGCGTAACGGAAAAGAAAACGCCCCGTCAGTGCGGGGCGTTTATTGGATCTGCTCGAGCAGCCAAGGCGGCGCAATCGGGCGGTGGTCGATGAGTGGGAATTGCTCGCCTTGTGGCCAGTCGCGCAACAGCCGGCGGTAGCCTTGCAGCTCCGCATATTGCTCAGGCGTGATCGAAGTCGACCCGCCTTCTTCGACCTCGTCCCGGTGCCGGGAAACCAGCGGATCTGTGAACGCCAGTTGCGCATCACGCCAGGCTCGCTCGACGGCGACTAGCACCTCAGCGCTAACCGGCGGCCGATCGATCAGGATGGGGAGGCCTGACTCGTCAGCAGCGATGACCATGCCGGCAGTCTGCCCATCGAGAATTGCGCGACGATGTTCTAGGGAAACTTCCACGCCATCTTCTGGAATTGCCTCAACAATGGTGCTGTCATAGAACCCGAGTTCTTTTGCACTAAAGAAAATCACGATCAGTACCCCCACACACGCCAAAAAATCACCGGATTGACTGAGTTGGTCGGCCCCGAGTTCGCATTGACCAAAATGCTGTTAAGGCTGCTACCGTTCTTCCTCACTCCGGCAATAGAAAACTCTGCAGCCCCCGCCTGCGCCGATAAGGGTACGGAAACCACCGCCCCAAAAATCGCGTTAGGAAACGCAGTGGGGAGTACCACGTTAACCTCTGCATTATCTGTAACAGCTACAGACCCCCATTGATCGATCAGACCAGACGGGTGTTTCTGGTATCCGTTCTGTGCGGCAGACATAGCGAATTCTGGCGAAAATTTCAGTGCCGCCCCGCCTGAAATAAAGTAATTCGTACCCTGCAAAATCAATTCAACCGATGTTCCCGGCTGAACAACCAAACTCGTCATTGGCTGCGTTGAAATTACGCCAAGGGTATCGCCAGCAGAGGGAATGACCGTCACAGCAGCAGAGCCGACGTTTTGCATTGTGATCGAACTACCAGCCACCGGAGAACCAGAGGCAGAAGGCGGAAGCGCCACAGTGAAACTGGCGGACGAATTCAGCAGCAGCAATTTACCGAAAATGCTTGCCGTCAACGCCGTGCTGACACTGGCGATCGCGGCGCCCGCGCGGTTACCCAGCGCCCTTTGCACAAACTCAGTAGTTGCTAGCGCTTTGGTGCTGTCGAACTGAGGCCGGGTTGTAAAGCTCTCCCCCGCCATGATGCCGGCATAGCGCAGTGCAACGGTGCCACCGATCAGCCGCCACTGATCTTGCAGTCGGATGAATTCAGCCGTATCGCCCAGCGCCATCAGAATCGGCCCGGTGACGCCTGTCGAGGTGTAGACCACATCGGTTCCGGCGCCGACGACTCTCAGGCCACCAGCACCCGCACAGACAAGCGTGACAGTAGCGCCCTGCCCGATACCTGCCGTAGGCGGTAAGGTCGCAGTGAGTTGCACCGCACCGGAAAAGCTGTGAAGGCCGCCGACATGCTCAGCCGCTAGTGCCAAGTTCGCGCTGTTTGTGGTGAACCCCGAAAACTCGACCCCGCTGCGCTTCACGAACTCAGCTGTAGCCAGCAACTTGCTGCTGTCAAATTGCGCCGGCGTCGGCGCCTTGGGGCTTCCGACAAAGATCGGAGAAAGCAAACGGGCGAGACCGTCGGTAATGTCCTTGAACGTCAAGGCCGTGACACCCACAACAATCGTGCCATCTGTCACCAACTGCCAAATCGTATCGGCCTGAGTAGCCCCCACCTCAACCGCCAGCGTCATATTCGGCGTGACCTTGGCATTGCTGTCGGCATCACTTGCCCGCGCCCAGGCTCCGGCCGCCACTACATATGGACCGTTATCCTTCGCAACCGTCTGATTCTTCACCAACACCCGATCGCCGGCGTTCAGCGAAACACCATCCACCACCTGCAAACCGAGCAGAGCAATGTTGGCCGTCGTTGCAGCGCGCACAGATTGCTTCATGTCGAGCCGGCTCAACTCGTCCAAAAGACGCGAATCAACATATTCGCGGGTAGCCAGCACCACCGCCGGATCAATCTTGAGCGTGATATTCCCGGTATTGCTGACCACAAAGTTCATGCGCACGACTTGCGTGCGGCCAGAGCCTTGCGACAGCAGCGGCTTGAAGCTTGGCGCGCAGTTGGCCACCGCCACCAGATCGCCGTCCGCATCGTAGAGGCCGATTTCGCGGATCCACTTACCGCCCTCATCGGCAGGAATGATTTGCTCGGCGATGATCACCGCCGGATTGACCGGGTCAATCTTCAGTTGGTTGAGCGGCTTTCGGCGCCACTCATTGAGCAGCTTGGTTTGTATGGCCGACGGCACCGGATTGGGCGGATCTGCCAGCCCGTTCGGGTTAGCATCCCCCACGCCCATTTCGGTAAGTTTCCAGGGAATGCCAAGCGCGTCGGCGTTCGCCTGCTTGGCCATCCCCACGTTCGTGAGGATCGCGAAAAACTGCGAGTTCGCATCAATCATAATAAACGTCCAGGGTGTCTATGGTGTGTTCGCGGCCGACCACGCCAAAGCTGCCGGTGACCTCGATGTCACGCATGACGGGTGGGTAAACGTCGATTTCGTCGCCGTCGTAGAGGGATACGGCGATATCTAAGTTGCCTTGGGTTTCCAGGCTAATCGCCAGCCCGGTCAGTTGCCGGGTAACGGGCTTGGCGTCGTCAATCAGGCGCTCTAGCTCCTGATACATTTCCTCGGTGATACCGGTATCGAGAACGCCCACCTTCAGCGCGAAGGTGCCCGGCACACCCTCGGGCACCGTCTGGAACCACTCGACGATCTCAATCAGGTAGCCCAGCGGCTCGACCACGCGGCGCAGCGCGCCGATGGTGCCCTTATGTTTGTGAATGTAGAAAGACGCCTTGATGGCCGCGCGCTTGGTCGCCTCAGACCATCGGTAGTCCCAGCGATCGACCGACCACGCCCACGCCAGATGCGGCAGCAGGTGCACCGGGCAGGTGTCGGGGTTGTAGAGGTCGCGCAGTGGGACAATCGTCTTTTCGAAAAACGCGGCCTCCATGGCCCGTTCCAGTTGCGTGCTGTTGAGCGGCAGTAGACTCTTCATATCAGCCCGCCAGCCTCACGTTGTAGCGCGTACAGAACGCCGCCTGCGCCTTGGTCGGGGCTAAGTCCTGCCAACCGACCAACTCAACCCGGGCAACGCCGGCAACGTGCAACTGAGCGTCAACAGCAGAGCGTGCGACCTCCACGCCCAGCCGCTTGCGTGGATTGATCCAACTGGCCAATCGGCTTTTCGCTTCGGCCAAACTGGCATCCGCTTCCGGGCCGGCGCCGGCCATGTGCAAAATGGCGTCGATCTCGTAACGGATCACCTGCGCGCTCTGCACAGTCACCCGATCACCCACCGGGCGCACGTCATCGTCATTCAGCGCAGCGGCTACAGTGGCCAGCAGCTCCGGCGGCGCTTCACCCTCCCCATCAAACCCCAGCACCGTTACCGTAACGTAGCAAGGCGCCGGGCTTTCAGCCGTGGCGTCTGCCACCAGCCCCGAGGCGTTACGCGCGTGCAGGATGTAGCTGTTGCGCGGGCCGGCCGTAGTCAGTCCTTCATAGGCCAACTGGATGCGCTCGCGAAACGGGTCGTCGTCTTCCATGACCTTGGGCACCGGCGGCACCGCCAGCAGATCCTCGGCCTGAATGACCAGCCGCTGCAGATTGACGTTGACCCCCAAGTGATCGAGGTCGCCGCGAATGGCGTGCGCCAGCAATAGCGCCTTGCCGGCGTCATTGACCCGGGCGCGGTTGCCGACCTTGTTGTAGGCCCCGACCTCAAGCACTTTGACCACTGGATCGCTTTCCAGCGCGGCCGTCCAGTTGCCACCCATGTACCCGCGAAAGACGCCTAAACCGTCCTGATAAACCTCTTCGAAGTCCAGAGGTTCCAGCACGGTCGGCGCCGGCAGCGACGACAGATCAACGGTACTCATGCAGCCACCTCCAACGTGACGCCGTCGCCCAGGTACTTCCCGACGATTTGCAGATTGATTTGCCCACCAATGACGGAAAGGACACGCACCTGGTCGAGCTTCAAACGTGGCTCCCAGCGCCCCAAAGCGCGGGCGACCTCAGCCTGTACGGCGCTTTTCCAGCCCTCGTTAACGGGCAAATCGACAAACCGCCGCAGCTTGCTGCCGTACTCCATGCGGTGCCGGCGACTGCCCAGCGGCGTGCTCAAGATGTCGGCAATGGATTGCCGCAGATGCTCGATGCCGGATATGGGTAGGCCGGTCTGGCGATCCATTCCGATCATCGATGTCACTCCTTGAACGGCTCGTATTCTTCGCTGGCTTTCAGGAACTTGACCGCCTCGATGTCGGAGGCCGGCACCACGACCGTCGCCTTCTCCACCGGATAGGATCGGTCGGTACCGGGCACGATCAGCAGTCGCGACATGTAGAGCTTGTCGCGGAATTTCAAGGACTCAGGCGATGAGTAAGTTGAGGATGACAATGCCGGTTCCGAGGACGCTTGCGCATCGGTTGAGGTCATATCGATCTTGGCCATGTGGTTCTCCAGGCATGAAAAAGCCCGCACTTGGCGGGCTGGATGAATGTTTGGGTTAATGTTTGTGGTGGTTGTCGCTGTTGCCGGCGGCCATGATGTTGCCAGCGCCGTCGATGTTGCCCGTTACGGATAACGCGCCGTCGATATTGACAGGCCCTTTGATATTCACGGTCGCTTCAAGATCAATCGTTCCCGACTTCACCGTTACCGCGTTATCCGTAACGACGACCTCCGTGCCGCCGACCTTGATCGCCACCGTGCCACTCGGCAGGGTGATGGTGTAAGACTTGGCCTGCCAGTCGTAGACCAGCGAGCCGCCATCATCAAAACGCCAGACCTCGACATGGTCGCGATTATCTGGCGGCGGCCCGGCATTGCCATACAAGCCCGGGACAAATGTGCCTTGTGACACGTCACCACTGGGACTGATCAAACTGCCCTGCTCGCCCAAAGACGGCGCCCGCCAGTGCCTGGCCTTGCCGGCGGCGATGCTGTGCCACCGCACCCAGGCGCTGACCCATTCACTGCCATCCGACACGCGACATACCGGCGGCGAAGCGGACAGATCCACCGCGACCACGTAGCAAGCCTTTACCGCACCCGCGATCATGCGGTCATGCTGCGCGCTTGCGTAACTCACGGCAGATCCTCCGGCCTGAATTGCCCGTCACCCGGATCGACTTCAAACACCAACGACCCCGGCGATTCGTCCGGCCACGGCCATTCCTCAAGGCCGAGATAAACCTGCTGAGTCCACTCCACCAGCCACACCGTGTATCCATCCAGGTGCGGCTGGGTCCAGTCCTGCAGCGATTGCACAAACTCGGCGGGTTCAACTGCCAACCCCCACGTCTGCGAACGCAGCAGCACCGCCAACTGCGTCGCCAATTGCACGGCCTGTTGATGATGGTGCGCCTTGATCGGGTCAACAATGATCCGAGCCTCGAACTTGCAGACCAGCGAGGTTTCGCCGGTGCCGATATCGGTACCCGGCTCGATCTCGGCCACCTCGAGAAACACCGCTGGCAGCAACACGCGATCCTTAATGTCTGGCCAGGCCGTGACGGCCTGTACGCCAGGCAAGTGGGTACGCAGATGCTGTTCTACCGCCCGATAAAGCTGGTCCAGGCTGAACGGTTCTTCAGACATTGCCGATCCTCTTGAGGTATTTCCGCAGCTCAAAGTTGAGTTCTTGTTTGAGAATCGCCAACAGGATCTCGTCTGCCTTTTTGACCCAGCTGTCGAAATGCGGCCTTGCTTGCTCCAGCGACACCTTGGCCTTGGCCAGCGGGAAACGACTACCGTTTTCGGCGACCCAACCCGAACTCGGCCCGCGACCGGGGGACACCGTGCTATCCGGGTAGTCGTCCCCGTTGAAATGCTTGGAGGCTGTGCGGATCCAGATGTCGGGCTTGTTGCCGTAGACCTTCTTGAGAAAGGCACCTTCATAACGCCGCCCCGCCACCGACACACCGCTCCCGGTCTGCCTAGCCCGGCCGATCCGGCTGGATTCGATGCTGTTCAATCCGAACCACAGTTTGCCGCTCGCGGCCGCGCCGGAAACTGGATAGCTGCGCAACCGCTGACGCACCGCCGCTACGGCAATGCGCTCTGACCGGCTGACGGCTCGGGCGATGTGCGTGCGCAACCTTCCCAACGTCTTGTTGATCGCGCGCCGATGCGCCGCGGCAGCCGCTTTCGGCACCACCTTGGCAAAGTCCTGGAACGCCTGAAAATCTGCGGCCGTGGACTGGATAGAGATCATCCCGCCCCCGGCCGAGGGTTTGAAATAGCTGCCGACACTCATGGCCGCAACCTCAGAATCAGGGCGACCAGTCCGTCGCCGCTCGGTTCGAGCTGGATCAAGTCGTAGTCACCGCCGCCATCCAGGGCAGGCAGGTCAACGCTGACCAGCATGCCCTGTTCCAGACCTTGCGAATCGCTGACGCGGATCTCGAAGCGAGGCTCACGCAACCCGGTGTTGAGCTTGCCGAACTTGGGTTGCAGCCAGGGCGCGGCAAACATGCCGAGCACTGGCTCTTCGCGACCCTCGATCCGTGCGGTGTCGCCCAGCGTTTCGAACACCACCGCGTCGACTTCGGCGATCAGATCGCGAAAGCCCATGCTCAGAGTTCCAGCAGGATCTGGGCGCGCGGTCGAGTGCACAGGTGCAGCGGGTTGGACTGAGCTTCACCGGCCATACCTTTGTTGAAGGGCAGCGGCTCGATCATGCTGTAGTACGGGATGCCCTGGGTGTTGACCGTTTCCATGTAGTCGGCCGGTGCAAACACCGAGATGTACAGATCTGGCACGCCTTCCGGAACCAGCAGCGCCTTGTCGTCATGGACAAAAGACACGCCGGCGACCTTGCCACGGTAACGCTCCCAAATGATGCCACCGAACTCGAAACTTTCCCGGGCGTCACCACGCAGCGCTGCCGCTTGCTGACTGTTGAGGTAGGTCTCTTTGACCGACTTGTGAACAATCAGCTTGTTCCAGAAGTTTTTGCCGCAGAAAGCGCGCGAGCCGGTACTGGTCACGCTGCCCAGCGCATCCTCCTGCATGTCCAGCGCCTCACCGCATTTGACCCGCAGCTCGGTACCGGCTTCAGTCAGCCCCATGGACAACTTCTGACGCTGCACACCGAAGGCCGCATAGATGTCCAACAGCGGGGTTTGGCCATCGGCATCAAGGATCAGGCCATTAAGGGCACCCATGCGCTGGAACTCATGCGTCGCGTCCAACTGACGACGCGCCTTTGCCAGACGTGCATTGACCACATCCTGAACCGCCTGCAGCTCAGTGCGAGTGCCGAAGGCGCGGATGCCTTGGATCTCATCCGCCTTGATCGTGAAACGCTCCGGCAGGTGCACGGTGTTGAACGGGATCAGGTTGCGCTTGCTCGCAGCAACCACCAGGCCAGAACCACCGCGCTCACCGGCCGGCACCAGTGCCAGGGTGTCACCGTCCTTTTCAATCTGCACGGTCAGGGTGGTAATGCCTTCCTCGCGGAACAGGCCCAAGGCGCTGATGCGGCCCGGCAGGTAGGGCTGATCATTGAGTGCAGCGGTCAGCGAGGTAACGGTAAACGCTTCGTCTTCAAAAATGGCGATATCGGCCATGGGTACTCTCCAGAAACGAAAAATCCCGCACGCGGCGGGATGCATACAAAAAAAGGATCGACTTAGCGGACGATCACGAAATGGGTGGCGAGTGCTTTCTCGGCGGCCAGATCCAGACCGGTCAGGTGCGCTTCGCTGACCTCGGCCAACCGCACCACGGCGCGACCGCGACGCACCACATCGGATTCACCGAGCGGGCCGTACAGAATGGCGACCGCGTTTTCAGTGCCGTCCTCTGCCGTCGGTTCGTACGGTGCGAATTCGCCGGAGGCGGTCACCAGTCCGAGGATTTGTCCGGGCCACAACTCTGGACCGGCCGCGACGTTGATCGCTTCACGCGAAATATTGCCGGCGCCTTCGGACAGCAGGAATTCACCCGCGTGCATCGGTTCCTGTTTGATGGTCATGCTCTTGCTCCTTTCGCGCTTTGCGCGGTTCCAGTTTGGGCCGCTTGGCGAGCAGCCCAAATCGAGTTGGGGTCAGGTTGTTTGGCCAGCACCTTGGGCGCCAGATCGTCCGCCAGCGGCAGACTGTTGTCGATTTCAAAGCCCTTACCGCTGGTGACAATCTTGTCGAACAGACGCGCCCGCACAGCCGCCTCGTCCAGACCTGCAGCGACATACTCGGCGCTGAATTCCGGCAGCCGCGCAGCCACGCAGAGGTCGTTTACCGCCTTGGCGCGCGCCAGACCGGCTAAAACGATCTCTTCGCTTTCAAGCTGGGTTGACTTGAGCAGCGGCTCGACCAGGTTGCTGATGCCCGCCGCCGTGCAGCGCTGAGTGACCATCAATGCTAACTTGGCCGAGTCTACGACGGGCGGCACCGGCGGCGGATCGACAGGCTCAAGATCCGGATCCGGTTCGGGTGCCTCGTCGAGCTGGGCCAGCAAATCAGCCGGTGCGTTCTGGAATCGTTGCAGCACCGCGCCTTGACCGAGACAGGCTTTGACCTTGACGCCGTCGCCCACTTCATCGGCCAGCCCCAACGCCACCGCTTCGTTGGCGGTCAGCCAAGTTTCAGCATCAACCATTCGCCGCAGTTCGGCGTCATCAATGTCGGGCGCCTTGGCCTTATAGGCCGCGATGATCGCCTCCAAGGTCTGATCCAATACATCAGCAACCCGGCGGAAGTCCTCAGCGCTACCGCCTGTATAGGTGTATGGGTTGTGAATCATCAACATGGCGTTGGCCGCGATTACTACGCGGTGGGCGCCGCACACGGCCACACTGGCCGCACTCGCGGCCAGTGCATCGATCCGGCCGGTGCAGCGCTCGCCCAGCCGCGACAGCGCGTTGTGCATGGCCAGACCGTCGAACAGGTCACCGCCGATACTGTTGAACGCGGCGACCACCGGCGACACACCATCATCCATGGCGCGCAGATCCTGCACGAATTGATTGGCAGTGATACCCCAAGCACCGATCTCGCCATAGACGAAGACTTCGATCACTCGCTCGGTGGCATCGCCGCTGGCATGAACGGCGTACCAGGTCTTGTCCTTGACCTCGACGCGTTTGCCAGCGCGGTTGTAAATACGCGGTTTCGCGCTCTTGCTCATGGTTGCTCCTTGTCGTCGGTGTCTTCGACGGCATCAAGGGTGTTGTAGTTGAGGCCCAATAAGGTGGCGCGCGCCAGATCGGCGGCGTTTTCCAGATCAACCGTTTCGGCGTCGTAGCCGGTACGCAGGACCATCTCGCTGCGCGACGAAAAACCGGCTCTCACCTCCATCGCTCGCGCCTGCACGTCCTGCACCGGCTGGATGTAAGCCCAGCCTTGCGGCACCCAGCGGGTGCGCAGGTATTGGCGGCGCTTCTGTGCGTAATCGTCCAGCACCAGAACACCCGACAGCACCGCCATGTCCATCCACGCGGCCCGCACCGGGCGGCAGAGTTGATGCACGTACACGCTGAACTGCAGTTGTTCCAGGCGACGCCGAAACTCGTTGAGTACCACCCGCAGCGCTCGATCGTTGATGCCGCGCATGTCGCCGGTGAGGATCTCGTAAGGCGTACCGCTACCCGCCGCTGCAGCCATCAACTGCTGACGCATGAAGTCCGGGTAGTTGTTGCCCGCGTCCGGCGGTTTGGAAAATTCCACCTCTTCGCCCGGACCGAGTTCCTGCATGGTGCCGGGTTCGAGCGCGACCATCGGCGTAAAACCATCGCGATCCGTAACCAGTGGCGCACCGGTAACCGGGTCGCGCGGCATGGGTCCCGATTCCGGCGGGGGGCGAGTGATGAAGCCGGCAAACAGGTTGGCCACCTCCTGACGGAACAGCACCGCGTCGTCGTAGTTGTCCAAACTGCGTAGCCGTTTCAGAACCGGCGACAAGCGCGGCACACCGCGCAACTGGCCAGGTTCGACCGGTTCGAAGATGTGCAGCACCTGCGTGGCCGGGACGCGCACTAGCTGGTTGTAGCCGGCGTTCAACGAGGCCGCATCACGCGGGTGCGACAGGTACATCCAATACGCTACCCGCTTGCCGCCGGGCGTGAACTCGATGCCGGCTCGGATGACGTTGCCGTTCTTGGTGCTCTCGAATTTGTCGTGCGGCACGAACTCCGGCGCCAGGATCTGCAACTGCAGCGGAACCGCCAAACCTTCGTCCCGACTGCGAGGACGCAATCGGACGAAGCACTCGCCCGATGTTTCCACCGTGCGCGCCACCAGCGCCTGCTGGCCGTAAAAGTCGGTGCGGTCATCCGCATCAGACTCATCAACCCAATCGCTCCACAGCTCCTGCAGCAGCTTGCGCAGGGCATCATCATCGGTCGCTGGCCGAGGGGTGATGCCGGTGCCGATCAGGTTGCTGACGCGCTTGTCGATGACGTTGAAGGCATACGGGTCATTGCGAACCGCTGCCCGGGAGCGCGACCGCAAATTGCGCAGTGCCGGGGTGTTGATGCTGTTGATCCCGTTGTCGGGAGCGTCCCAGTTAGCGGATCGGCGGCCTTCACCAGCGCCTTCGTAACTGGCCTTGATGTTGGACGGCAGCACAAAGCCGTTACGGGTCAACGTCGGAAAATGTCGGGCCATTAAAGTCCCCTGCCCCCGTGATAAAGGCGAACCACGCGCGAACGTGGACCGGCGGCGCTGGCCAGCGACGAGCGTATTTCTTCGCGCGCCTTGAGCAGCTCATCGACCGTGCGGTATTCCACGGTACGGTCGGTGTAGCGCACAGTTTTCTCACCGCGAGCAATGGCCGTCTCAACCGCGTCGAGGTGCTTTTTCGTAAATGACATATCAGCGTCTCTTCAGGTAGCCACTGGTGGAACTGCGGCGTTGTGGGGGAGCGGCTGCCGGACGTGATTTCACGGCTGGTTGCGGCGCCTGCGGTGCTGCCGGTGTTACGACTGGCCGGCTGAGCCGTTCGCTCTGAACGGGTTGGCTGCTATCGCCCGAAACCGACTCGTTGACCGCCTGCCGAATCCGCGCCCAATCGTGATCCTGGTAGCGATTGATGCCGAGGTAATGGGCCATGGCGAGGTTGTAAACCAACAGATCGAGCGCTTCGTTACGCTCGGATTTGCCCTTGGTCCATTCGATGCGTTTATGCCCCCTGACGTAACGGGTGACTTTGCGCTCAGCCACGCACTGGGCGAAAAAGTCATCCGGCAGGTCGTTGGCAAAGTGCAGCGCTCCCGGGCCGGTGTCGAATACATAGCGGTTATAGATCCAGTCCTTCGCCGTGTCGGTACCGACAATCCAAAGCTCGGCGCCATGCCGTTCAGTCAGGCCCTTCCATGTCACGTCGACCATCGAAGGTCGCTGCGCGATCACCGGCCGGCCCCGCTTGCTCGCCCCCTTGATGGCGAACACGCTGCGCCAGCGGCGCATACGACAGAACTGATAGACCTCATCCGTGTGGTTACCACCGGAGTCGACCGCAGTAGCCATGATCATCAGCTCAGCACCACAAGGGTGTCGGTAACGGGCCTTGAGTAACTCGTCCAGCGCCGCCCAGGTGCGCTCATCGGCGGGGTCGCCGGAGATCACTTGAAAGTCGACCACCCAGCGCTCCATGCCAGCGCCCCAACCCATCACCATCAGTTCCAGGCGGTTGGCTTGGGTGTCAACAGAAGCGGTCAGCATCAACACGCCGTCGGGCATTGAGCCAAGCCCGTAGTTTTCCAGCCGCGCCCGATCCCTCAGCACATCGGCCGAGGTTTGCTCCTGAGCGCTATCCCAGACCTTGGCCAGACGAGTGTTATAAAACACCTGCATCGGCTCCAGATCACCTTTGGCCTGAGCCTTTTTAGCCTTCTCGAATTGCTTGGCCAACGAGGCCCAACCAGTCCAGCCGGGCGGCGAGTACAACGCATTCAAGTTAAAACCAATGGTTTCGCCATCGCCCTTGGTGTGTGCTCGCCACTCCCCTTTCGCCAGCATCTCGCCCTTATAGCGTTCCTCGATCAGTACGTCGCAGTCGGGGCCGGCACACTGGTAATGCACAACCTGAAAATCCGCCAAGTAATGCAAACGCTCCCACTCCAGAACCTGCATGTGTTCACAGGTTGGGCACGGCACGTAGTAGTAACGCTGATCGCTGACCTCAAACAGATCAGCGATCCGGGACGCCCCCCTGACCGTGGGCGAACTGGAAAAGTAAAATTTTGCGTTACGGCCGAAAGTACTACCGCGAGTCTCGGCCAGTTCGACCGGGTCGCCCTCTTCGCCCACGTCCACACTCCAGCGATCAACCTCGTCGCCGTAGATGTAGCGTGCGGAAAGCTCCGCTAGGTTGGCCGCAGAACCGGCCGTGGTGATGTACAGCGAACCACCCTCGAACTCCTTCGTGTCCATGGTGTTGCGCGCATCTCGCGAGCGGTTGGACGCCACGCGCTCACGCAGAACCGGCGTAGCCTTGATGGTTTTACCAATCCGCGAAGATACCCGCTTGGCCAACCCAAGGCTGGGCAACAACGTCAGGATGTTGGACGGGGCCATGTGGATCAGGCCGCCGATCCAGTTCAAGGCGATCTGCGTTTTCATCAACTGCGAAGCCACCATAGTCACCACGCGTTTGCACGGGTGGGCTGGTGACAGACAGCGCATCGGCTCACGCGCATAAGGGGTGCGCGAAGTGTGGTATTGACCAGGCTCGGCCGCACCCGTGTCGCGCGGAATGCGCATGTACTCGTCGGCCCACTGATCAATCCAGACATCTGGCTCTGGTCGCTGCCCACGGAAATACGCTTCGCGGTACACCGTCGCACCGTTCGACATTTCTAAGGACATAGGTTTAGCTCGGGGTAATGGCTTGTTCTAAATCTGCTGTAGACAGCCGCTCAGCATCTTCCAGTGTTTGTCGTAAAGCCGCCGTCAGACGCTTTTCGATTTGCCATGGATCAGACAGCGAGGCCAGTTCCGGTGATAGCTGTGGCGCCATTCCAAGCAAAAGATCGCGCAGTAAGCGACCGGCGTTATAGGCCGCATCTTCGACCGCTTTGCGCTCTACCAAGGTGCCTTGGGCTTTAAGGAAGTTGTTTTTTTCCTGAAGCGACAGGTAGTGCTCACGAAGCGCGCGTGACTTTTGAAAGTCGGGTACCTGACCAGAGGGGTCATCTACAAAGTCTGCGATGACTATTTCCAGCGGTGGCTGATCACCCCGCTTCGGGCGATTGCGCTCATGTCGAGCGGCGACGGCGGCCTTGCTCGGGTCGCTCGTCATGGCCAGAAGCTTCTCGCTGGCCTCCACGTCAATCTGCCCGGCAGCATTCAGAACCAGTCGTTCATTCTTGACCAGTTTGCCGACGTACTGCCTCGACCACCCCTTCAGCTCGCAGTACTCCTTGCGAGTTACAAAAGCCATGCGGCCTCCATCGTCGTGGCTTGTTAAGCCTGTCAACTAACCCGGCTTAGTTGACAGGCCTTCCGACCATTGCGCCGGGGCTGCTGTTTAAGAAAATGAACAGGCATGAAAAGGCTATACAGCCCAATAGAACCGGGGGTTACTTCACTACAAAACACTGTTTGGATCACGCGAACCCTGTCGCTGGAAACACAGAATTTCTTGTCAACCTGTCAACCACTGTCAACTAACTTTCCAGCCCTGTGGCTAACGCTTTCCCGCGGGTTTCCGACCCCGTACCCTTCGGATAACCTCAGGGTCCCCGGCGGTTTTCAGCGCCAATATGGTGCAACGCTGCTCGTGCGGCCGAGATCGGCGCCGCATCGGAACCACCTCATTTGTCATTCATCTTGGAATCCGAGGCTGAAGAGCTGACCCCCGCCTTCTTAGCCAAAAACTGCGTGTAGAGACCTCCCGCGACATCTGCTCCAATCACCGCGATCACGATGCCCAGTCCTGCGGCCAAATACAGACTATTCCAGATCGCCATTGCGAGCAGCAAAGTGGCCATTCCCAAAAGGCCGGACGCGAGAAACCGTAACGCTACGCGCTGAAGGATCTGCTGCAGACCAAGGTCGCTACCTGACGCCCTCAGCATCTCCCCGGACAAACCGGCCATGCTCAGCAGCACCAACAGCCACAACGGCACATCCACGAGAGCCTGGTGCTCCGAGTTCATTTGAAGTCCTCAAATAAGTCGGCCTCCACGTCGCTGGCATCCGCTTTAGGCAAGGAGACAGCCGTGGGGCCGAAAACAAAAAAGCCCCGCGCTGTGCAGGGCCTGAAATTGATAAAAAAAACCGGCTCGATGGCCGGTTTTTGAAAGCGTCTCGCTGCGTTCACAGCAGTTCACGCTGCTATAAAAACAAAACTATTACGCGCGGAAAAGCTTTATTTAACAAGAGTGCTTTTTTAGAGAAGCCTCACCACTATTCTTCCTCCAGAATCCTGAGAACACCTTCAAAAACCTCTCTGAGAGGCTCAAAGATGCCAGGTTCATCATCTGCGATCTCTACTACCCAATATGCAAATGCGACCTTCCAGTCCTCATGTGTTGTCAAGAGATAATAATGCCCGAGATCTGCTCTAGTACGCACATAAGGCTGCACCAGCCCGAAATATTGAGGAGTCAAAACCTCTGCGTGTGGCATTTCGGTAATCTGAAGGAATCCGTCCGCAACGGCGCGCGCGCGGAGTTCAGCGCTGAATAAATTTTCAAGGCAACCTGGCCATAGAGTTTTGGGAAGCTTGATGGCCTTCATGAGATTTTCGAATTCGGGCAAGAAAGGCAACCTACACCAATACACTTTATTTGAGTTATGTTGAACCCAACGCCCTCTAACTTCTAGACGACTAGTAGTATTCAATGCCCTCCCTTCAGAATCGTTATCAACGAGGGCAAAGATTTTCCTACCAGGAGCTAGGTCAACCAAAATCTTTCCGTCATTAGTTAGGCTTTTCATTCGAGTCGTGCCGCCTGCAGATTCGAATCTAAATGGCATTTCCCCACCAACTAGAACTTCCCATGCCTTAGTCAGTATGAGTACATCCGACTCACCTTCTACAAATATAATAGACTGATTATTTCGTTCAATATTTTGAGAGAGTTCAAGCATGTGCTGTTGCTGCTGAACAATTTTTTCATGTGCATCTTTAAGATAACGGCTGATCACTGGCAGGTGAGGCGTCTCTCCCATCAACTCGCTGGGCAAAGGATCCTGCGGCGAGCCGATTTTTGAAATCTTAGAGTTTAAACGCGTTTCAATTTCCTCCGATCTTGTCACAAAAAAACGTGCAACATCATCGTGTTCTAGTGAGAAAAACGCTGGGCTATGGCTTGTTAGAAAAATCTGCTTGTTATTCTGCCTACCAAAAAACCTAAACCGCTCTGCTTCTTCAATTGCATTTGCTAGTTCTAACGAGTTCTCTGGCTCTTCAAATGCCCAAATATGAAAGTCTTCCTCACTGTTATCGGCCAAGAACGAAAGAATGGGTGCAATATGCCTCACCTGGACTCCATCGCCTCTTTGCAGGGTCAAACTATATGAGTCCCCCACTTCGGAGGTTGTTTCAAAATCCAGCGATCGAAATAGATCGGTAAGATCTTTGGGCGTGGTAACAACGCTAGAAATATTTAACTCATTAAAAAGCTGTTGACTTAACCCCTCAGTCCTATCACGAAGGGCGTTCTTGAACGCACCTAGGGAATCAGAGAATTCTATATTTCGCGATATGACCTTGTATATTTCCGCCTGCAAACTTTCAAAAATTTTCCTATCTTTGATGGCCGGAATATAGTAAAGCCTTATTTTATTAAGAAAACGCGACAAATAGTTTCTGCGCTGCTCCGGGATAGAGGATGTTAACTGTGCTTCTTCACTATAAGAAATACTCCACTGTTTCTTGACCCAAAATTGATCACCTAGCGATCGCTTCCAAGTTGCTGGAGTATTGAACCAAATTTTTACATAAACAAATTTCCGTATATCCCCTTCACCACCAGCTTGAGCGCGACGGGAATGATTGAAATCCTGATCAAACACAAAAGCCTGATCAGGACTTGTATTGTTGTTAAAAAACAGGTTCAGGGCTCGTAGAATATTACTCTTTCCGGAATCATTTCGACCGAAGACTATATTCACCTCAGCGCAGTCACTTAAGTCATCCTTATACATCGATCTGAAATAAGCTATTTCAACTTTGTCGATTAGGCGCATAATTCCGACTGTGTCCCTGTCTGCGTGTGGTGCGCCCCAAGATGCGGGGGCATTGATGTACATCACAATGCCATCTAATCAGAAGAAGCGCCACTATCAGCACAGGGAACATTCGGAGCGCTATGAAACGTTTGCCATTTTCGGCGACGCGCTTGACATGCTCATAGAACAGTCGATCCAAGCGGTCCCGGCACGTACGATCTCCCTTGCCTTTCCTTCACTCATGCCAAACTGCTTGCCCACGCGAGCCATTGCCCACTTCGCCGCAAAGTACAGCCATACCATGTCGCCCATTTCATTATCGCGCTTTGACAGTCGTGAAACTGCAAGATCCACCGCCATGGCTTGGTCGTCGGTAACGCAGTAACTCTTGCTGCTATTTATTGGAGCAATAGCTTGTCGCATCAATGCCAGCGTTGGGGACATGTACCCCGATACGCATTTTGCATCCATTCTCCACCATCCCCACTGCTCAAGCAGGTATTCGGTATCACCCAATGGTCGACCAGCCGGCTTACGAATCATCATCCCTTCAATCCCCTGTGTAATTTGTACCGCCCGCCCCCAGGCGGTTTACTCGTTCGTTTTGGCTCTGTGGCTCCCTTGTCAGTGGCAAGCCTTCTAGCGCAGAAATTTCACTCTGTGCGCGTTGCAATTTGAAACTCAACTGTGTGACCAACTCATCGGTAGAAAGCACCAATTTGCTGCCTCTAACAACCCAACCTGAACCGTTGCAATCAGTGCAAACCAGCTCATAAAACAACCCTTTTACTACCGCTTTTCCCTTGCAGATCGAGCAAGGCTCCAGCTCGATCCGTTCCCGCTTAAAGCTAGGCACTGGCCTTTTCTGCATGTTTTGAAACCTCGCCTATGGTTGTTTCTTCAATGGCCTTACAGGCCTTATGGTCTGTGGCTTGCAGCGAATTACCGGAATCTTCAAATCTAAAGCCGGTCAATCCATGAATCGCTGCAAAGCCTTTCTGATCTAGATGCGCGTGCCACTGCTCGAGGGCATCACGCTTGCGGCTCATCACGTCCGACTGGATGTAAACCTTCACGTTGTGGCCCATCGCGTGGTTGATCAGCAGCTCACCAATCAGGTGATCGATGCCTAGGTCTGCCCAACCGGTGCGCGCCACCTTGCGCAGGTCATGGCTGGTCCAATCGCCCTGCCCCAGTCGACGAAACACTGCGCAGCCCTGAGCCTCGCCCAGTGCCTTGCCATTACGTGCAGGGAACAAGCACTGGCCCTCATAGCCTCGAGCGTATTGGCCTTCTCGATACCGGGTCAGCAGCGTGCATACTTGCTCAGTCAGAGGCAGGTGATGCTCGACACCGGTTTTCGTGTTCTCGGCCGGGATGAACCATTCGCGTTCGGCCAGGCTGATGTGCGACCAGCGCGCCATCCGGGTTTCACCGATCCGCGTGCCATGGCAGAGCATCATCAGTGCGAGCATCGAATCCAGCGGCGCGGTGCTCATGACTTCGGCCAGTTGCCCGAGCAGGCCTTCCAACTGAACGCCGCGCAGACGGGACGGCTTGATGCCGACCTTTGCCTTAGAGAAGTCGTTGAACCGGATCGCTGCCATCGGGTTGGGCGTGATCAATCCCAGCTTGGCCGCCTGCCGGAGTGACAAGGCCAACAGCTGGAACGCGGAACGCACGTAGTCGATGGAAACCGTCTCCTGCAGCGGCCACATCAGCAGGGTGTCGAGAGCAGCCTTGTCGATACCGATCAGGGGCAGCTCGCCGAGGCGCGGTTTCAGGTGGCACTTGATGATCGAGGCGCCGGTGTTTTTGCGTTTGGTCGACAGATTACGATCGCGCGACATGCGATCAGCGAACCAGTCCAGCAGTTCGCCAACAACGTTCCACTTCGACAGGCTCGCGCCCTCCCCGGCGGCCAGACGCAGCCGAAGCGACGGCAACGCCGCTACAACCTGTTTGTGAGTCAGCTCGGGGAACGTGCCGATGGGATTCCACTTGCCCTTCAACACCAGGTACCACGAGCCACCAGTTCGAGCCTTGTTGAAGCGCAGGTACAGGCCCTTATTCTCAATGTCGCGTACGTCCTGTACGGTGCCGGCCACTTGGCGCTTGATCTCAGCTTCGGTGATCTTCACCGCGGCGGTACTCATGCGGCCCCCTTCACGGTGAGAATTCCAGCCCTGATCAGGGCTTCGTGGGTTTCGGCGATGGCGCGCGGCACGTCCTGCCAGTCGATCTCGCCGGCGGCGCGGCCGTCGATCACGTCGTGGCAAGCGCTGCACGCGTACACCGCCACGGTGTCAAAGCCTTTCATGCCCATGCCCTTCTGCCCGCAAGGCAGATGCGCGAGGACGGTGGTTTCTGGATTGTGATTGCAGATGCCTGGCATCCGGACGGTGCACTCTTGGCCATTGGCCGAGGCGCGAAGCTTCTTCGAGCTCACTCGCATGCAGGCTTCCCCGTCACGACGTCAACGACTTCATAGGTCCCCGGCCACATCCACGAGCCATAACGTTTGGCCATGGCCTCGTCGGCAAACAGCGCCAGCGCGTGATCAGGTGGCGAACTCAAATCGACCTTGAACGAGCAGCAGAACACTGCGAATCGATAGGTATCGATTTCGGGTACAGCAAGACGACGGTCACACACGTTCTGCCCTCCCCGCACGCATCGCGCGCAAGTTGGCCAAAGCGGTGTTACCCACTTCTGGGTTGCGATCAGGCTTAGGCGCAGCAAGTTCAGCAATAGGGATAGAGCCTAGGGGTTCACCCTTCCAGATCTTCCTGCACTGGGCCAAGTAGTGACGCTCGAAGCTCGCCAAACCAAGTTCACGCGAGAGCAATGGCAGGCCATGAAAACCAGCGGCCGCAGTAGCGTGGTAGACCGCAGCGTGCATCCACTTGGCCGAATCACGCATAGCGGGATGGCAGTTGCGAAGACCCTGGGCGTACGCCTTTTCGACGCTCGGCAATCCCAGCCCTTCAGGGGCAAAGCACCAGCTAACGAAAACGCCAGGCGCCGGAACAAATGCCGACTTACTCGCACTCAGGACGCGCATGCCGTGGTCGATTTGCTCCATCCGGTTGATCCCGGAGCGCATGAACTCGCCGAGCCATTCAAGCTTCGAGGCGTTCATCACGACCTCAGTCGGCCAAGACTGGCGCCATGCACCACAAGCACCGCGAAGACGCAGGAACAAATCGTCGATGACAGCTTTGGTCGATGGATCAACCTCGGCCACTACTGGGTCGGACGTCGGCACGTAGGTAGGGTCGGTTCGCCGTTTGGCAATAAGATCGCGTGCAGATTTCATACCCGAACCCCTTTGGCGGTCCAGTCACCGGTCGCATCCATCTCTTCCTCAATGTCACCAGACTTCACAGCGCGATCACGCTTGATCCACTTGGCAAGGCGGTGGCACCAACCGGCGGAGTTGTCACGGGTATCGGGTTTGGCGATGAAGAAACCTTTAAACGAATTTACCAATTCATCGGTAGCCGATGAGATCGGCAAGCACATCAGACGAAGCTGGTCTTCCAACTGTTTCGCGCTGAACTCCCAGTCGGCGAACATCGAAAAGCGCTGGCGAGGATCTTCGAGAGCATCGAGAGCTTTTCGATCCTGATCATCGACCACACCAGAAAACTCGCGCTGCAACTGCTGTTCGGTTACCTGATGGTTAATTGACGTATTGGGTGCAGCCGCTGCACCCCGATCTGTCGTAGCTTGCACCCCGTTCTGTTGTGGATTGCACCCCGTGCCGTCATTTGCACCCCGCTCGGAACGGGGTGCAGCATTTGCACCCCGCAATAATTGGAGGTCGTAAACGACTGGCCGTCGGTCATGGCGATCAATGTGAACAGCAGCAATCGCCTGATTGCCCTGCTTGATCAGTCCCGACTTCTCCAGGTCATCTAACTTGTAACGCACGGTACGCTCGGATAGACCGGTGTCCTGAGCCAGGGTGGAAGCTGACGGAAACGCGCCAGTACCGTTCGATCCGGCATAGTTGGCCAGGCACAGCAGAACGTGCCGTGCGCTGGCATCCTTGAGAACTTGCGTGGGCAAAGACAGCGCCCATGACATTGCTTGAACGCTCACAGCGAGGCTCCGATATTCAATTCGGCAAAACGAGATGACGTGTGTCGCGACACTTTTTGCGATTGACCAAAACGTGTCGCAGGAATGGAGGGATTACCGGGGGTGACGTTCGTATTCATAATGGCCCCTCAGTGTTTTGCGTTTTGAAGAAACCGGGTTGCAGCCCGGCTTTTTTGTGCCTGAAACTCAAGCTGCCTTCACCGAGCTTTCGAGCAAATGAAGGCTTTCGCGTACATGTCCGATCTCAGTGAGAATGTCGGTCTTCTCGCCGGCTGAAACGTGCTGGTCATCTAAAGCCTCGTGCACAGCGATGGTCAGATCAGCTACTTCCTTGCCGACATGTACCAGCGAGGCAGTCAGCTCTTTGGGTGCCGGCGCAACCTTCGGAACGAGCTCGAAACCGAACTGATCTGCCAACGCTTTCAACGGGCGCATGTCTTCGGTATGCAGCAAAATCCCAAAAAGATGTTCAATGGTCAGGTGATGCGCGGCGTTGTCCGGATTCGAGCGTTGCAGCAAGCTCACGTGAGCCATACACATTTTCCCGGCCAGTTCCTCTGCCCCGCTTTCCTTGACGGTGGTGTGGCAAGCCCTCAAGAAATCTTCCATTCGTAAACCCTCAAATTTGTTTCCGTGGCGAGTAGCCATCAAAAGCAGCAAAATATTCTTCATCGACTACGCAGCACTGACCGCCGCTTTTGGCTGAGCGCAAAGCTCGCGAGCCGTAATTAATCCATTAGTGAGTTCTTCCGCTTTGAACGCCGTTTTCGCACTCATGGAATAGGCTCCGGTTACCCAGTAAGAAACCGCGGCCTGAGTAACCCCCAGCGCAAGAGCCGTTTTGGTCTGCCCGCCGAAATGCTCGACGAGCCTTTCGATAGGGGTCATAAAGAGCCCTCCTAATAAGCACACTTATATCGTATGGAGAAGGAGGCTTATTTGCAAGCGCATAAGGGAACTTATAAATTACGGACATGACGACACTAGCCGAACGCATGAAGCTCGCACGCAAGCATGCGAACCTGACCCAGAAAGCTCTTGCCGAAAAGGCCGGAGTAGAGCAGCCCGTAATCTCGCAGTTGGAGACTGGAAAGAACCAGCAGAGCGTCCATCTCGCGAAATTTGCCCACCTTTGCGGTGTCAGTGCGATATGGCTTTCCGACGGGATTGGATCGATGACAGATAAGCTCTCGGGTGACTCCAATGTGAGAATGGCGACCCAACCCGAGCAACTTTATCGATATCCAGTGATCAGTTGGGTCTCCGCTGGCTCATGGGAGGAGGCGGTGCAGCCATACCCTGACGGATTTTCCGATCGTTATGAGCTCTCCGATTACGACTCCAAAGGCCCGGCATTTTGGCTTGAGGTTAAAGGCGACTCGATGACAGCGCCGTCAGGGGTCAGCGTTCCTGAAGGGATGATGATTCTGGTTGATACAGAAGCTGACGTTAAGCCAGGTAAATTGGTGATTGCGAAGCTTCCGGCCAGCAACGAAGCGACATTTAAAAAGCTCGTAGAGGACGGAGGGGTTCGGTATCTAAAGCCGCTTAACCCCGCCTACAGAATGGTCGAAATGGACGAAGACTGCCGGATCATCGGTGTAGCGGTGCGAATGACAGGCAGGCTCTGATCATTAACACACTCTAAAATTAGCCCGCCATTTGGTGGGTTTTTTTTCGTTTGGCCACCGAAAGAGTACAAATGTACTCCGTATGCATTGCCGTTTACCTAGGGATCGAATACTGTTTATCCATACAGCATCACCAAGGAATAGGCATGAATCAGTACTATCAAAACGTCGCTGGCCGCAATAGCTGCTATGAGCAAGTAGGCCGGCGGTTTCAGAGAATGGTGTCAGATCCGAAGGTGCAGAAGTACCAAGCAGTAACCATAACCAGGCGCCACGATGAACCGCTTGAAGCTTGGAATCGCATTCTGCAAGAACTTGACGACACGGATGGAATAACAGTGGAACGGACATGCCCCAATAGCGTTCGGATCGGATGGAAGAGATACCCGGACTGCTAAGAGAAGCCCGCGCAATGCGGGCTTTTTATCGTCCCGGGAAACTTTTATAAGCACACTTATTGACGACCGCTGATAAGCAGGCTTATATTTAACGCAGGCCGAGAAGCACGGCCAGCAGCGAAAGCCGCGCCGTTCTTTAACAGTTAGAAATCTTCGTGGATCGATCCCCGGCAACGGGCACAGCGCGAAACACAAATTTCGATCCCCATGCCAGCTCTGGGACTGGCCGGGCTCTCTCATGAGAGCACGCAAAGTTGCACAGCCACCCGATGTGACGCCAGTAGCGGCAGCGGGTAGAGAGAGGACTCCGGCAGACGTGCAACGAGATATCAATCATCACTGAAGCACCTTCTTGCGAGGGTGCTTTGGGATGACTAAGAGGAGCATCTAAATGCTGCATTCAGTGGACAGCAACGCAAAGTTACCGCGAGTTGAAGCTCCATAACTGGCCTCTCGAATAGGGCCGCGCTCATGACGGTGGCTCAGCAAGGCGAGCCTGGACTTCGTACGAAAATTACGTTGATGCAACCGAGCAAAGAACTCGACGCGGCGAGCTGCCTCAAGTACGCAACGATCGTTACCAGTCGGACAATAGTTGCTTCATTACGAGCTTGGCCTCTTCCGGTGACTGAGACGATTTCGAAAGAGTTAGACGAATATCTGTCTTCAAAATTCGAATGTCCGTAACGCCGTGCCAGAAGCCGTTATCAACAAGAATGGCATCACCAACCTTTATCGGCTCGGCGCTTTCGTAGTACTTCGGGCAAGAATCGTCGGAGTCATTCAGGTACTTCAGTTTGAATTTGCGCATAGCAAGTTCGCCCTCCTTCGCAAGCTGCGTTGTGTGAGAGCGCTCAGCCTAGCGTAAAGCCCGTCAGTTGGGCAGTGGTGAGTAGGCCGGGGCTGTCCGGCATCTATCCTTTTACATCGGCGGGTGTTTCTACCCGTCATCCGCCAGCACAAACCCCGGAGTTACAATGACTGACACCACACAAGACAGGCGTGGATTTTTATTTGGCATTAGGGTGGGCGAGAAAAACAAAACCTACACGCTCAGCGTGGATGCTGCCTCGCCCTCTTGCGCGATAACGGCTTTAAAGACCGCACTGATGAAGCTGGAGGAGGGAGAAAGCCGCTTTGCTGAAGGCGAAAACAACGTGATGATGATTGGTAGTGTGGCTGCAACCTCCCGGTATAAATTACACCAATGACCCGCTATTCCGACATCCGCTGCCCAACCAATGTTGGGAGAGGAATCAATATCTCCCAAAGTGGCTCTTCCGCGAATTTATGAGGTGATTCCTCACTGGACCAGTAAAGGTGTGCCCGCTGATACAGTTCCAATACAGAGCAATCAGTACCTAACAGATTCATATCACCGCGATGAACCACGCTCTCGGTAATCACCTCATATATTGAGGCTGATTCTATCTCTTGTTCATTTTTCTCTTTCGCGAGTAACTCCCTAAATCGCTTTGCATCACTAAAACGTTCGCAAGCAAATAGCGACTGATAGCGGGATGGCTTTTCCGGAAAATAGCTACGGCGCACCAGCTCAAATATCAGCCCCACTAACAGAGAGTTACTCGCCCCAGTTAAACTATTCATTACTACTTCAGGATTGTAGAGATAATTGTAGCCGTGTTTAGACAAGCCTTCAGGGTGTATTTGGTTGAGGAAATCAGTCTTCACTGGCGTATCGAGCGTGTAAGAGCCTAGAGATATTTGACAATAAGGAGCCAGACCTCGCGCGGAATCAACAGTGTAATACTTTGCATTCTTACTCATATGCTTATCTCGTGTAGTACTGCTTGGTCGAACCTGTAGTCTACGGCAGGCCCCGTCACCTGGGCAGTGGTGAGTAGGCCGGGTCTGTCCGGCACCTATCCTTCCCCATCTCTACTAATCAGCACTTTCCCCTGCGCCCAACGGCAACCAGCAGGCGGGCGCCGAGTGCTGACGAATATACGCAACCCCACTACCGAGGGACCAAAAATGCACCAACTTATACAACAGCGCGTTGATGTTCTGCGCGTCCTGATGATTCGCACCCAGGAAGCACGCGAGACATTCGCCAAGCTCGCCGCCTTGGTAATACCAGAGACGAAGGTGCGTTTCCAGGTGAGAAAAGCTGGCAAGGCCTTCCACATCGTGGATCTGTCCACCGGCCAGACCAAGGCCTTTCGCTGGACCTACAAGGCGGCGCTCGACATGGCGATCCAGTTCGAAGAAAAAGCCAACCGGTTAGGAGGATGTGAGCATTGATTACCGTTCCAGCACCGCATTACTTCCCAAGAGGCTCTTCACCCGTGTAGTTTGGAGGCTCAATGAACTCCTGATTTGGAAGAGATGGGTCTTTCTTTTCGACACCAAATAGTTTGACAACTTGTTCAAGTTGGGCTGCTGCGATTTTGTTGAGCCTATTCACTTCAGCTTCAGCCGCCGCACTCGAATCCTTTACAATAGTTCCATCAACATTCACTATTCCGTTTGCCAACGGAAGAGGCTGCCGATTTATAATAGTGTTTATATAATCCGATACGCCTTGCAATACATTTTTATTAAGATCGGCGCGCGGATCAATCGTTACTGACAGCTGCTCTGGAGAAATTTTAATCTCCGTCGGTGCCCCACCTGACAGATCAGAATTTCTGTGAGAGACAAGCCAGCAAAAGAAAGCCACTAATCCCGCAGCCGCAGCCGCATATAGAGGTATTTCCCATCGCTCCCTTCCAGTCCATAAAAAAGCAAAGCATGCAAGTAAAGAACAAGCCGAAGCGATGGCACTGATTGCGATAAATATCTGGCTTTTTTGAGGTGAAACTTTTATTTCTGCTTGTACCCCTCCAGAAAAGCTCACTCACTCACCCCAACAGAAAAAGTACCATCCTCGTTATGCGTTGGTGCGTAAAATGGATAATTTTCGGCCATATACTTATTTCGCAAATGAAACATACGAACAATATTTGACGCCTCATCATTGATAACAACCAACGTTTTTTCATCAACAAAGCAATTTTCCATCTTGAACCTGCCGGAGCAGACTCTAATTTTGCAGTTGTCAAACCTGCAGGAAACAAAGTGCCAACCATCCAAGGTTACTTCTTGATTATTGAACCATTGATTTCTAACTACAGGGTCTTCGCCGATACCAAGATTCTTACGGATCTGATTCGCTACAGTGTTCGACATGGGAATCGTTATTTCCATATTTACCTCCAAAATAGTGCTTCCAGCAGTGAATGCTCCGGTGTGCGACCACCCGAAGACAGACCCAAGAACGGCAATAATCTACTAAAAACCAAATTGCCACCACCCTCGTTACGCATCCGGTCACGGAGCGCGGCGCCTGAATGGAGAATTCCATGAGTAACAACTGTGCATACGGCCGGCAGCACTGTCAGGTGCCCGCCGAAATCGGCCGGCGCGTCATCAGCCAAGAGAGCGACATAATCTTCTCGGACCCACAGTGAAAAGTACCAGCAGAAAGGTGCAGCAGCGCCGCAAACCGACCTGGCTGGACTTGCCGGCCAGCGGAATTGAAGAGGTAGGCCATGGCCGAAGTACAGGAGCCGACGAAGGAAGCGATCAAGCAAAAGAAAAAGCGCGAGAAGGCAGCAGCAAAGGGCGCTGCATTGGGCGTCGAAAAATTTACGGTTGAAGTGGCCGGGGTGTTCAAGCCTGACCTCAAGCGCGTCATGGCAGCCCACGGCATAAACAACCAGCAGGACATTCACCAGCGGCTTCTGATCAACCTGATTGCCGCCGACTTCGCAACTCAGGCCAAGATGCTTCGCTGTGTCACGACACCTTTTGTTGTTACCGAAAAGGTGTCGCGCATTATTCAGGCCGCCGGCATGAAGTCGCTGGCCGATGATCCGCTAGAGCCTGACGACGAAATTGTTAGCCCCCCTCTAACGGTGCGCCATGCTTAACCGTACCGAACCAATCAAACTGCCCGATAGTTTCCTTCGCCGCATCAAGAATCGCCTGCTCTGTATCGTCGTATCGATCGACTGATGGACATAGCTCAAAGCTACAGCAGCAGCTGTTCGAGTCATAGAAGGCGCTTACGACCTTCTTTTGCACGCCTCGACTTTCCAATGCAACGCAGAAATTTATCATTTCAGCGAGTTCGTATGCTTTCCCGTGGCGAGTGGAAATCCCGATGCCGAACACGGTCATCGCATCCACTGAAACCTCTCCCGCGTACATAAGACTTCCTTACTATTCGTGATGATTGATCACTCCTAATAAACCAACCCTAGCCAAATTGCCACCACCGATCACGGAGATCACCGTGGCTATTGAAGAGGCATCATAAGCTGCTGACGCAAAATGGGCTGGTCCGAGCAATATTCTTTGCTGCGAAGCCAAACTATTCGACAAGGCGAACTTTGTGTAATCCGCTGCGCGAAAGTCATAAATCTAATTGAGAAATTGTGGATTAATTGCAAGAAAGCCGTTCACCGTTTTTTTAAAATCGGCATAAGAACCAAACCTTCTAGCCTCTTTCATATGATCCAACAAAAAGCTATAAAAAGACGCATCACCCACACAGCTCTCAGTATCTCGGGAAGGGTTAATCTCCTTATAGCTTTTCAGCACCCCTACCAACTCATCTATAAACTCAATACTTACCGATGCGCTTGAGCCGGAACTTGTGGAAGAATAGTCTCGAGATACTCGACGACCAATCCGAGCAACTTCTCGAGTTAGGTCTTGCATCATATCAAGCAACACTTGATCCGGCGTTCCCACAGTCTGATCCACCGACGCTACTTTAAAACTGCCGAAATTCTTCAAAAAAGTCGAATGATGCGGGTCATTCAAGGATGCTTGATATGTCGCACTCACCTTTTCAGCAAGCAGCTTCTTGAACGTAACAATACGCGAAAATCGTAAATCCCGGGGATAGACTAGATGCTCGATAACTCCTGTATCAAAAGAAAAATCAGTCTTATCATCCTTTATTAGAATAGTCGGCTTATCAAAAGCCAATCTCATGCCAAGCTCAAACATAACGTTGGCATTTTTACAACTTACATCACAAACCACCACATCCGATAAATAAATATTTTGAACGATACGTTTTTGTATGACCCCAACATCGTCTTGCTCACTTACAAGTTTCGATGTAAACGCGACATCCTCAATACTGCCTATTGCGTCACAAATAATGTTTTTAACTTCAACCCAATGCTCCGCGCTACATCCGTCCATGGCCGAAATGGGCATTACCAATCCACAAGTCAACGGTGCCGTCTCTTGGACATCGTCATTTTTTTTGGCCATTTCGAAACTCCTCAAAATAGAACTCCATGGCGGCCTAATGCCACCCTCAAGATAAATACATACCTTAATTTTATGCATTACGCCACCTAGGCGAGGATCCCCTATGTCCGCACAACGGTTCGACGAAAAGAAACTCGAGCGCGCGATCCGTAAGATCAAGCACTGCCTGGCACTGGCCCAAAGCGCAAATGAGAACGAAGCTGCAACGGCGCTTCGTCAAGCGCAGGCACTGATGCGCGAGTACCGGCTGACCGAAATGGATGTGAAGCTGAGCGACGTCGGCGAAGTCGAGTCGCAATTCTACCGGGCCGAACGCCTGCCGGCGTGGGAGCGGAACCTGAGCGGTGCAGTTGCCCACGTTTTCGGATGCACCTCTTTGTACGGTCGGCAGTACTGCAGTGAAAAGGATCGAATCATCGCCCGAACTTCCTTTGTGGGGGTGACACCTGCACAGCACATCGCGCTTTATGCGTTTGAGGCGCTGCTGACAAAGCTTAAATTTGCCCGCAAGCAATATGTCGCCAAGATTCGGGCGGGCGTGCATCGCAGTCCTTACTCAGCCGAAACAGCGGGCGACCACTTCGCGCTCGCATGGGTCAACGAGGTTTACGGGAAGCTGAGCACCCTTGTCCCGAAAGGCGAGGACGATACCCAGTCATCGAGCGATGGGCGCGACCTCATCGCAGTCGAAGCGCAAGACAAGGCGCTGATCACCGAATACCTCGCTAACAAAGGCGTGGGCAAAGCCCGCAAAACGCGTGATGTTGATATCGACCTAGATGCGCAAATCGCGGGAATGCTTGCCGGACGCAAGGTGGATCTGCATGCTGGCATAACACATGGCGGCGAGGAAACCTTGGCCCTCGCCGCAAGCGCCTGACTTTCCAATCCTGGCTCTGCCGCGCCTACTCGTTTAAGGCGCCCTGTATGGAATAGAAGACTTGATGACTTTGACACAATGCTGCTTTCTTTCAGCATAGATGCTTTCACTCAAGGACTGACTTTGAACAAAGGCACTCATCGAGGTATAGGCAAGGTCTTGGTCTCGCATAGGCCCGACATGTATTGCCTTTATCGCTTTGATGGGAATCTCTTGCTCTACATATGGAATCAAATAGTTACCTTTAGCCCTAAACTGAACTCTAAGCCGCTGATCGAACATCGGATCCTTATCGTGGCCAAGTATTAAACGGACCTCTTTCTCTTCTGAAAAGCTGGAATCTTTGAATGTTGCAGCCAAGGACACGAGATTCGCTACTGCTTCAAAGCTTGGAGCACCACAAAGTCCATCGCCACTCATTTCGCTTGCAACGATTTCCAGGGCAGACAAAGCCTCATGCGCTGCCTGCGTATTTTTTTCATCAGTATCATATACGCAATATTTTACATGCAGAGGAATGTCATCCGATTCAAATTCAATAGCGTAGCTTCCATAAGCTCTCCACTGGCTCAATAAATCGCGTTGCGCGCTGAATGAGCAAACATATACAGGACGTCTTTCAGACTTAAAATATGGCCCTAGGCCGAGGTCCTGCGCTAAGTATCCAGCAGCACGTTCTAAACATTCATGCCTATGCGAAAAGTGTTTCTTTTGATGCTCTAAATAATTAATTATTCTCTCTACGCCATCATGCATTTCTTGAGAGTCATTTAGGAATCGAGAATCTGTTAGCCACATTTTCCCATTTTCAATAATAGACTTGACGGCATAGACATCCGTGTAGTGAAAAAGCCGCATTTTAATCTCCAATATCAACATTCGCCCAATATACCGGTGAGGTAACTCCATGCCCACAGAAAACAAAACGGCCGAGCCGCTGAAGGTTGAGCGCTCGACTGTGACCAAGCTGGTAATCACCGGCGCGCCGCGTCTCGATGCGATTACCGTGTTCCTCGAGGACTTCGGCCGCCGCGACTGCCCTACTGAATCCGACCCGAGCTATCAGACCGCCCAGGGCAAGATCACGATCAACTGCTGGGACAATAGCTGGAACGCCTACTGGGGCGGCATGGGCCCGCGCACGGTTGCGGAGTTTGTCGCCGACTGTGATTGGCACTACGTCCTGAATTGTCTGGATCGAGGGATCAGCGGCACCCGATTCAGCGGGGCCGCGCTATATACCTTCGCGAAAAAATGCATCCTCCAGCGCCGCCGGCAACAGACAGGCCGACACGACTGGGAACTGGATGAGCTGAGCAAGGATGAGGCTCGTGAGCTCTGGCACGACATCGAAGCTCTGCGAAGCATCGAGTCACCGAACGAATGCTGGCATCACGACAGGCTGCTGACTGAACTGTTTGGCGATGAGTGGCACTACCCCGTCGGCGACAAGGCTGTTGAGGAAAACCACGATTTCGCGTACCTACAGCGCGTTGTCGAGGCAGTTCAGGCAGCGCTGCGGCAGGAACAGCAGCCCGTAGTGAATACCCATGATCTGGTGTCGATGGAGTTTGCAGCCTGAGCAAACCTACCCGACAGGAGGGTTGCCCCCTTCAGGAGGTCGACCATCAAAAATTGGCATTGGATCTATCTGAATGCCAATGAGGATGGCAGACCAAGCTTCATAAGCCATTTTCTGGCGCAGCAAAGCTTCACTCCATCGAGGTCCTGAAACCTCCGATGCGACCACCAGCATCATCAACTGGTTCGTGGTTGCATCCAAATCAAGTAGGTGTTGATGGGCTTTGAATCGAAAATCATCACTGGTATGCATTTTTGGACACGCGGTCCCGACAGGTACTGGCTCGGAACTACGAGCCGCTATTCCTATTCTTCCAGTATGGCACCAATACCTCTTCATCAGATACGAGGTTTATGCCGCCCTTTTTAGGCTCGCCGCAATCCCGAAGAAGCTGACGTAGAAGCACTCACTCCTACAGCACCAGCGAGCTCTCGAGCACGACCGACGCCCCAAGCTAAAACCCTCGTCATCGACTCCCGTGGGCGAGAGTTATCGGACTCTTCATGCAAGGCCATCCCATCCGAGGCATATATGCCTATGAACAGTTGAGTCTCGCCCGCTCGCGACAGCCTGACCTGCACGTCGATATAGATCCCGCTACTGAGCGTTTCTTCGTGCGTTCTGCTGTGCAGCGAAGGGTCTGCCCATGACCAGAAGACATCGCCTCGAAGTCTCATTTGGCTGTCCTCCTGTGCCTATTTTTTTGGTTCAACAAAAACCAAAAATAGCTCTATCAGAACAAAGCGCAACCGAATCTAAACGGCGCCTGACAGCTGGTCGCCAAAACTGTACGAACTCAAATTCCCGTACAACTTTCAGCCGCTATAGCGGCAAGGACGACGTCATGTCTGAAGAAAACGAAATTCGCCTCAACAGCGCAGCGCGGGACGTCATGGCCGAACGGCAACGCCAAGTGTCCCTCGAGGGCTTTTCGCTGTATCGCGATGACCTATACGTCAATGGCGAACTAGCCGAAGCGGCGTCTACCTATGCAAGCCTCGCCGGGAAGCCGCGCAGCCTGAGCACGGCCTGGCCGCGTGTAGTCGGGGAGTTCAAGCCGAGTGCAGATCGGCGCCGCGACCTTGTGAAGGCGGCAGCCCTGCTGCTTGCAGAGATTGAGCGCGTCGATCGCGTCGGACTTATCAAACACTGGCCGGTAAAGCGGGATGAAAACGGCATGTTCTGGCACCCGGATCTGCCATCTTTCGATGAGGGTGACGGCGACAAGTGCAAGAAATGGCTCGACGAACAGGGTTTAGTTGTGAAGATGTCCAGCATTGAGGACGCCCTGGACGAGATATCGGAGCGCTACTTTGACTCCCAAAATCCGGACTGCGGCTATTGGGAACCGGATCGTCCAAATGGCGAAGGCTGGTTCTGCCTTTCGATTCACGACACTGACGATGGCCCGGTCTGTTGGTGGGCGCGACGCGAGGTGACGCCATGATCTTCGCCCCGCTCTACATCGCCTCCCTGATTTGCAGGGAGCGGTGGCGATGAAGGTTGTCCCACACACCGGCTGGCTTAGGCGTCGGCTCGAATCCGCAATCATCCTCTTAGCAGCCTGGATCATCGACGGTCGCAACGTTAGGCGATCGGGCGTCGTCTCCCGCCGCGATAACAATGACATGCGGTACATGGCGGAAAAGCTCGAAGGCATCGCCGATCGCATAAAACGCCAGTACCCGTAATCGCTCCCCAACTCAACAGCCTGCCAGTGTACGGCAGGCGAGGAATCCTCATGCCCGAATTAACGTACGACCAGAAGCTGGTGGATTACGCAACGGCACCGAAAGCATCGGCCGGCACCATCTGTCAGATCGAGAACGGCGATTTCGTGAAGCACTGGTGCGGGAAGCTGCGCGGCAAGTTCATTCAGGTCGGCCCCACTTGGAAGGCCGCGACAAAGCAGCAAGCAATAGAAAAGGCCCGGGAGTTTCGCGAGCAGTGCCGGGCAGAAGCAAAAGCGAAAGGTTTGCTGCCCGCATAACCCATCACCAACTTCTACCGCCAGGCGCGGCATGGAGCATCACAATGGAAACTGAAATTCTCTCCGACGAGGAACTGGCCGCACTCACCGGCTACAAGGCCCGGGCCTACCAGCGCCGCTGGCTGATTGATCGCCAGTGGGTGTTCGTCGAAAGCCGTGGCAAGCGCCCGCTGGTGGGCCGCATGTATGCCCGCATGAAGCTGGGCATGATCAGCCCTACGATCACCGATACGAACCCGCCGCCGGCTGCACCGGTATGGACACCAGACTACTCGCGAGTGAATTGATATGCGCCCCCGCAAGGCCGACACACGCAGCTTGCCGCCTCGGATGTACAAGTGGACACGAACACGAAAAAGCGGAAAGGTTTGGATCGCCTATTACTATCTGGATATGACAGGTAAGGCGATCCCGCTGGGCAAGGATCTGGACTTGGCCAGGGTCAAATGGGCGGAGCTGGAGGCGAAGGAAAAGCCGCTTGATCTGCGCACTATGAAAGGCATCTTCGACCGATATATCCGCGACATCGTATCGAAGAAAGCGGCACGGACGCAGAAGGACAATTTGTCAGAGATCAAGCAGCTTCGGCCGATGTTTGACAGCGCTCCCATCGACTCAATCACCCCAGCAACTATCGCAGGGTACCGCGACGCGCGGACCGCCAAAGTTCGGGCGAATCGCGAGATTGCCACCCTCTCCCACGTTTTCAACATTGCTCGAGAATGGGGACTGACGACCAAAGAAAATCCTTGCCAAGGCGTGCGCAAAAACAAGGAAACGCCGAGGGACTATTACGCGAATGATGTTGTTTGGGATGCTGTTTACGTGAAGGCAGCTCAAGAGCTGAAGGACGCGATGGACTTGGCCTATCTGACCGGGCAAAGACCGGCAGATGTCCTGGTCATGAGGAAGGACGATGTCGAGGGAAATTACTTGGGTGTGCAGCAGAACAAGACACACAAAAAGCTGCGTATCCAGATTACTGACGGTGATGCGCCAAACAGTCTAGGCCTGTTGATCGGGAAAATGGCCGAGCGCAATGCTCAGCACATTTGCAGCTATTTGATCGTGAGCGCACGCGGCAAGCGGATGACGGCGAAGATGCTTCGCGATCGATGGGACGACGCCAGAGAAAGGGCCAAGAAAGAAGCTGAAGAGAAAGGCGATGTTCAGCTGGCTGAGAAAATCGGAGGCTTCCAGTTCAGAGACATCAGGCCGAAAGCGGCGTCGGAAATCCTCGACGTCGGCGATGCGAGCCTACTCTTGGGGCACACCAAAGGAGACATTACCGAGCGCGTCTATCGACGAATTGGCGCCATTGCCAAGCCATCGAAATAGCCCCAAAAACCGTTACAAAACTCAAAATCCGCCCCTTATAGAATGCGGGCTGTAGAGGTGTCAAAAAATAAACGTATCGTAACGAAAAGCGGCTACAGGCCACGATTTCATTGGCTTTGCATATCGGTCTTGAAAACCGTCGACTGTAACAGGTCCATGAGTTCGAATCCCATCGCCTCCGCCATATTTGGTACCGACAAAGCCCTGATTATTCAGGGCTTTGTCGTTTCTGGCGTTCTGAAAAATTTCTGTCGTGCCAGATGCGTTCCCGCCTGTGAGTTGTAAAGGACTCCCACTGCGCCGTCCCACAAATCAGGCTGTTTTCCGAGGCTATAGGTCGGTGATTACACGTCACGAATGCCTACCGCGGCGCCTCGACCTATAACGTCGTTCAGATCGGCAACGGGAATCTGCTGGGCACTATCAGCCGGTCAATCTTCAACTTCGAAAGTGATGAGGTGAAGGTGTGCAACGGCCCATCAGCCCTCAATTCCTGTGGAGACGCTGTGCCCCTATAGGTTCAAAAACAGCTCACTGGCTCTGCATTGCGAACTCGTACGCTTTGAAAATTTTCTCTGCGGCGCCGTATCACAATTCAAGAGCCAGAGAATGAACATACGTTCATCGAAAACAAGGCTCGATGCGTCTAGGCTGCGGGTTCCGACATAGTGACTACAGGAGTAACCCACCATGTTCTCGCACGAAAGCGTCCCGCTAATCATCATCTTTGTCATCATGCTCATAGGCGTGCTTACGGCTTTTTTGCACCCGGTGCATGCGCTCTTTAGCTGGCTTCGGAGGCGCAGAGAAAGATCGACCGTCAAGATCGCAAAAGACATGAATTCGCGCTGAATCCTTCCATTAAGGGCCCGGATGCGTCTGGGCTTTTCCCGCCTGAGAAGAAGAAAAAAACACAGCACAACAGACCGTTATTGCTTTAAGCATTCTGCTCTTCCTTGGCGTCATTCTTGAAAGTGTCCTGAAACACGGCAAATATCGGCCAGCCGCCGGCAAACAGCTCGTCAAAATTGCAGTCACTCAACCGACGTTTTTTTCTTGTACTCGACCAACACGATCGTCATTACCTGCGCGGGAGCAAGGAGCAAGACCTGATCCTCGCCAGCGTATTCAACCCGCCCAAGCGCGGGGATGAGCGGCATAATCTCAATGACAGCCTAGGATCGGCATACTGAAGCACAGCTGGCCGCGCGGCCTGACCGTCAATAACAAGGAGTTCACTTTGCGCAAGGATTACCTGGCATTTTTCACCTCGCTGTTCCTCTCGCGACTAGCGGATCAGATTCTATTGTTCATCGTGCCGTTGGTGGTGTTCCAGACTACCAACAGTGCTTCCTGGGCGGGTTTGGCGTTTTTCGTCGAATCGCTGCCGCGCTTTCTCGCGTTTCCGGTGTGCGGAGCCTTGTGTGACAAGTTTTCACCCATCAGGATTCTGCATATCAGCCAGGTCTACCGTGCGCTGCTTTGTCTGCTGGCAGTAGGCATGTTTGCCCTCTTCGGTGGTATCGCCTGGGTCGTCGTGCTGTCAGCGCTATGCGGCGTGCTGACCACCCAGGGCATCATGGCCCGCGAGGTGCTGATGCCGCATATTTTCCAGCACTACAGCTACACCAAGACCTTGTCCTATTCACAGATCGCCGATCAGACCGGGCTGGTGCTTGGTCCGCTGGTGGCTGCGCTTTTGCTGGAGGTGTGGGCCTGGCACTGGGTGGTGCTGTGGGTCGCCGGTCTGTTCCTGCTGGCTGACCTGAGCATGCTGGTATGGCAACGCCTCAGCCGCATTACGCTGGAGGTGTTCGAGCAGCATCAGGACATCTGGCTGCAACCGCTGCGCATTGCTTTCGGGCATATACGCGAGCTGGCGGAACTGAAGAAAATCATCCTGCTGGCGGTTGGAGTCAACCTGATCGTCGGCGTCACTCTCGCTACTTCGGCAGCGATGGTGATCGGCGAGTTCAGTGCCGGCAAGGATGCCTATGCCGGGCTACAGGCAGCGGGCGCGGTGACCACCATCATCATTCTGTTCTTCCTCGCACGGGTTGAACTGCCGCAACGGATACTCGGCGGGCTCGCTTATTCAATGATTGCCGCAGGCGCCCTGGTCAGTGCATTAAGTCCGAATCTGGCCGGCTATGTGCTGGGATTCCTGCTGATCGTCGGCTTCGACAAGATGTTCAACATCTACATGCGCAGCATCCGTCAGCGGGTGATTCCGGCCAAGGACTTCGGCAAGACCGTGGGCGTGATCACGTTGCTCAATAATCTCTCGCAACCTTTGGCGGGGTTGCTGGTGGCGCTGTTGGCCTCAAGCCTGGGTACGCAAGGAGTGATCCTGATTCTGGCCGTGCTGACTATGCTGTTGGGCACCGCAGCGGTATGGTGGTTTGCCGTCAGCAGAGGAACCCTGAATGCCGAAGAAACCACCGGCCCCTAAAGACAACGCCACCGCAGCAGACATCGAGCGCTCGATCCAGGCCTTGAACAGAATGGCCGAGCGCCTTTGGGGCGAAGGCCGCGAAGCCGAGGCCAAAGCCCTTCTCGATGCCCTCGATGCGTTGAACCGGGCGCTCGACCGCATCAGGATTGGAGAAAGTCGCCGAGCGGCGACGCTCCATTGAGGTGTGGGCCTACGGTTTGAGGATCAGCAACGGCTCACTCTTCTTCACGATGTAAGTCGCCAACTCCGAACCCTTGTCCGCACCCACGTTTTTGGCGACATGCGCCACACCTTCCGGAATGAACAACGAATCCCCCGCTTTCAGCGTCACCGGCGCCCTGCCCTCCAGTTGATATTCGAAAGTACCGCTGATCACATACGCGACCTCAACACCGGGATGCGCGTGTCTTGGCGAGGTCACGCCCGGTTCGAAATCGACGCGAGCCTGAATCACTTCACGCTCGGCAGCCCCGAGATCCTGACGAACCAGATCCGTGCGGCTCAAGCCTTGTTGCCAACTCTTGGCCGGTGCGTCAGCCGCATGGGTGATGCCGATCATTGAAGCGAGTATCGCGGCGCTGGCCAGTAACAGTGGACGATGCATGGTGTTGCCCTCTCGAACGTAGTGGTGTGGTGGCCTCTACTTTGAGCGGGTCATGTAGGGAGGATGTGTCGTAAACCCCGGGTTTATTGTTCACGTGTGTATCCACGGCAGATTGATACACGCTTATACAAAGGTCTCTCTGGCTAGCGGTTGCGCCAACAGCCATGCCCTGAAGGCGACGATTTTCTTCACCTGTGCCGTTTCACGGGGCGTCACCAGATAAAAACCCAATTGATCTTTCAAGCGCAGATCGAAGGGTACGACCAGACGCCCGGTCCGCAGATCGTCTTCGACATAGGTCGAGCGGCCAATGCATACGCCCTGCCCGTCAACCGCTGCCTGCACCGCCATCATCGCCAGATCGAAGGTCAACCGTGGTCCCTCGGCCAACTGCAGCGGTTGGCCCGCAGCGCTTAGCCAGGTACTCCAGTCAGTGGCCGTCACGCCGCTGACTTGCAGCATTGTGTGCCTGGCCAGATCTGCGGGCGTGCTCAGCGTCTTCGCCAATGCGGGGCTGCACACCGGAAAGATTTTATCGGACATCAAAAAGTCGGCCCGCAAGCCCTTCCAGTCACCACGCCCGTAACGAATCGCCGCATCGATAGCGCCCTTGCGAAAATCGACCAGCTCAGTGGACGCACTGATCCGCACATCGATATCGGCAAACGCCTGCTGAAAGGACGGCAGTCGCGGCAGCAACCACTTCGATGCCACGGACACCAGGGTGCTGATAGTCAGTACGCTTTTGTGGCGTCCTTCAAGCAATTGCTCAGTCGAATAGCGCAGCTCCTGAAACGCCGCACGAATGCCCGGCAAATAGGCCTGCCCTTCTTCGCTAAGCGCCAACCCCTCGGCGAGTCGCAGAAACAAATGAACACCCAGCTCCGCTTCGAGTCGACGAATCTGGTGGCTGACTGCCGTTTGCGTGACGTTGAGTTCTTCGGCAGCCTTGGTAAAGCTCATGTGCCGGGCAGCGGCTTCAAAGGCTCGCAATCCGTTGAGTGAGGGCAGTGAAACAGTCATGGAGTTGATGGTGCTCATGAGATTTTGTCATACGCTAGCACCGTAAATGACCTTTGCGAAAGCTGCGCGGGTAAAGGATTGTGGCGCCTCTCACATTGCCAGGAAGTGCCATGAAACTGTATTTCGCGCCGATGACCTGCTCGCTTTCCCCGCATATTGTGCTGCGGGAACTGGGTTTGCCCTTCGAACTGGTTCGCGTCAACAACCACAGCAAACGCACCGCCGACGGGCGTGACTTTCGAGAGATCAACCCGAAGGGCTATGTCGCCGCGTTGCTACTGGATAACGGTGAGGTACTGACGGAAGGCCCGGCGATCCTGCAGTTTCTGGTCGATCAGGTGCCCGGCAACACACTGGCGCCCGCGCTGGGCACCTGGGAGCGCACGCGTCTGCAGGAGCATCTGAACTTCATCAGCTCGGAGATTCATGGTGGTAGTGCACCGCTGTTCAATGCCGACATCGCGCAATCGGTGAAAGCGATCTTCCGGGACAGGCTGTTCAAGCGCCTGGACTACCTGAACCGGCAACTGGCGAATCAGGACTACCTCACCGGCACATTCGGCATCGCCGATGCCTATCTGTTTACCGTACTGACGTGGTTGCCAGTCTTCCACATCGACATCGCAACCTGGCCCGCCCTTGCCGCCTATAGTCGTCGCATCGCCGCCCGCCCCTGCGTAATTGCAGCGACGGCGGCGGAAGCAGCGACGCTGCCGGTCTGAACATCATCAGGGCATCGAGCGGGCCATCTCGTCCCTGAAGCTGTAAACTGCCGCGATCTTCACTCTCTCAAACAAGGGATCAGCATGGCCAACCAAGACATCATTTTCACTCCGGACCCGGACGCAGACTCGATCTCTTCGGACGTCACCACGTTCAACGGCATCATGGTCTCCACGCAGATCCCGACCCGCGCCGACGGCAGCCTGGAACTGGGCGATATCACCCTGCAAAGCGAATGCACCCTGCAAGCACTGAAGCTTGCGCTGGAACGTGCCGGCAGCTCGATGGATCGGGTGATGCACTTGACCATTTACCTGACCGACATGGCCGATCGCGCCGCATTCAATGAGGTTTACAAACGTTTCTTTGCCAAGCCGTGGCCGGTGCGTGCGGCAGTGGGTGTGGCCTCGCTGGCGGTTGAAGGAATGCGTGTGGAAGTGACTGCGATGGCGGCCAAGGCCTGACCTCACACCGCCAAACCCTGTGGGAGCGAGCCTGCTCGCGAAGGCTTCAGTTCAGGCGCCATTGATGCTGAATGTGATGGCCCCTTCGCGAGCAGGCTCGCTCCCACAGGGGGTTGTGCAGTGTCAGCTGCCATCGGGCAGCACAGGCGTGCCGGGCGCGCGTTTCACGGGTAGAATGCGCGCCTAACCGTGACAGCCTGACTAAAAAAACTATGTCCTTGCCCAAGCATCATCTGGAATTGCTCAGCCCTGCCCGCGATGTGGCCATCGCCCGTGAGGCGATCCTCCACGGCGCTGACGCCGTGTACATCGGCGGCCCAAGCTTCGGCGCGCGCCACAATGCCTGCAACGAAGTCGGCGAAATCGCCGAACTGGTGGAGTTCGCCCGCAAGTATCACGCGCGCATCTTCACCACCATCAACACCATCCTGCACGACAACGAACTGGAGCCGGCGCGCAAGCTGATCCATCAGTTGTACGACGCTGGTGTCGACGCGCTGATCGTTCAGGATCTGGGCGTGATGGAGCTGGACATTCCGCCGATCGAGCTGCACGCCTCGACCCAGACCGACATCCGCACCCTTGAGCGAGCGAAGTTCCTCGATCAGGCCGGTTTCTCGCAACTGGTATTGGCCCGTGAGCTGAACCTGCAGGAAATCCGCGCGATCGCTGACGAAACCGACGCCGCCATCGAGTTCTTCATCCACGGCGCGTTGTGCGTGGCCTTCTCCGGCCAGTGCAATATTTCCCACGCGCAGACCGGTCGCAGCGCCAACCGTGGCGACTGCTCGCAAGCCTGCCGCTTGCCGTACACCCTCAAAGATGAAAAGGGTGGCGTGATCGCCTACGAAAAACATCTGCTGTCGATGAAAGACAACAACCAGAGCGCCAACATCCGCGCGCTGGTTGAGGCTGGTGTGCGCTCGTTCAAGATCGAAGGTCGCTACAAGGACATGGGCTATGTGAAGAACATCACCGCCTATTACCGCCAGCGCCTCGACGACGTACTCGAAGACCGCCCGGACCTGGCCCGCGCTTCCAGCGGCCGCACCGCGCACTTCTTCCTGCCGGACCCGGAAAAGACTTTCCACCGTGGCAGCACCGATTACTTCGTCACCGATCGCAAGATCGACATCGGCGCTTTCGACTCGCCGACCTTCACCGGTCTGCCAGTGGGCACCGTCGAGAAAGTCGGCAAACGCGATATGCAAGTCGTCACCCAGGAGCCGCTGTCCAACGGCGACGGCTTGAACGTGCTGGTCAAACGCGAAGTGGTCGGTTTCCGCGCCAACATCGCTGAAGCCAAAGGCGAGTTCGAAGAAGACGGCGAGAAGCGCTACCGCTATCGCGTCGAGCCGAACGAAATGCCCGAAGGCCTGTACAAGTTGCGCCCGAATCATCCGTTGAATCGCAACCTCGATCACAACTGGCAACAGGCGCTGCAGAAGACTTCTTCCGAACGTCGCGTAGCCCTGAGCTGGTTCGCTCGTTTGCGTGAAGAACAACTGGAAGTGACCGCTACCAGCGAAGAAGGCATCAGTGCCAGCGTCACCCTGCCCGGTCCGTTCGGTGTGGCCAACAAGCCTGAGCAAGCGCTGGAACAGTTGCGCGATCTGCTCGGCCAGCTCGGCACCACGCAGTACCACGCCACCGACATCAAGCTGGATGCGCCTCAGGCGTTCTTCATCCCCAACTCGCAGCTCAAAGCCCTGCGCCGTGAAGTGATCGAGAACCTGACCACCGCCCGTGTCGCCGCTCATCCGCGTGGCGGCCGTAAGGCTGAAACCAGCCCGCCGCCGGTGTACCCGGATTCGCACCTGACCTTCCTCGCCAACGTCTACAACCAGAAGGCGCGCGACTTCTACCACCGTCACGGCGTCAAGCTGATCGACGCGGCGTACGAAGCACACGAAGAGCCGGGCGAAGTGCCGGTGATGATCACCAAGCACTGCCTGCGTTTCTCCTTCAACCTTTGCCCGAAACAGGCGAAAGGCGTGACCGGCGTGCGCACCAAAGTCGCGCCGATGCAGTTGATCCACGGCGATGAAGTGCTGACGCTGAAGTTCGATTGCAAGCCGTGCGAAATGCACATCATCGGCAAGATGAAAGGCCACATCCTCAACCTGCCGCAACCGGGCAGCGTGGTTGGTCACATCAGCCCTGAAGATCTGATGAAAACCATTCCGCGCGCACCGCACTGAGTGGACGGCGTGCGCGGTGCTTCGGCGCCGCGCATGCCTGCCCTGCTCCGCTGGGACAAATCGCAGACATAAAAAAACGCCAACTTCTTGCGAAGTTGGCGTTTTTTTCGAATATGGCAGGGGCGGCTGGATTCGAACCAACGCATGGCAGGATCAAAACCTGCTGCCTTACCGCTTGGCGACGCCCCTACTGCTCTTTCCAGCTACTTCGTTAGGTTCGCTGTGAGAACGGGGCGCAATTTACCAAGGTTTTTCCGCTTTGTGAAGCGCGGAATGAAATATTTTTTGTTTTAAAACAGCGACTTATTATTTTGGCCTGAATCAGGTCCAGGCTGAGTCGGTTTATCGCTGTGTATCACACTGTGTACGACCCCCACCGCGACACATCGACTTTCGATAAAGCCGTTCTTCGACACAGCCCAGATACGTCTCCGCGCTCAAATGCACTCAAGGTTTCAGGTGTTCATTCAGAACCCTTGGCCAAAGGCTCGCAAAGGAGACGTCACCATGAAGATGGCACTGCACACCCGCAAAACCGCGTTCGGTTTGTCGATTCTGGCTTTGTCGTTGTTCGCTTTTGGCAGCGCTCAGGCGCAAACCGCTGAGCCTGCGACCGCCAGCTATTCCGCGCCCTCGCCTTTCGGCCCGCTCAAGCATGTGAAGGCCGGCGTGCTCGACGTCGCCTACGCCGAAACCGGCCCGGCGAATGGCCCGGTGGTGATCCTGCTGCACGGCTGGCCCTACGACATTCACAGTTACGACGAAGTCGCGCCCTTGCTGGCGGCCAAGGGTTATCGGGTGTTGATGCCGTATGCGCGGGGTTATGGCGATACGCAGTTCCTTTCGAAAGACACCCTGCGCAATGGCCAACCGGCGGCGCTGGCCAGTGATGTGATCGACTTCATGGATGCGCTGAAGATCAAGCAAGCGGTGCTCGGCGGTTATGACTGGGGCGCACGTTCGGCAGGCATCGTTTCGGCGTTGTGGCCGGAACGGGTGAAAGCGCTGGTGTCGGTCAGCGGTTATTTGATCGGCAATCAGGCCGCCGGGCAAAACCCGCTGCCGCCCAAGGCTGAATTGCAGTGGTGGTATCAGTTCTACTTTGCGACTGACCGTGGCCGTGCCGGCTATGAGAAAAACACTCACGACTTCGCCAAGCTGATCTGGCAAACCGCTTCGCCGCAGTGGAAGTTTGATGACGCCACGTTCGACCGCAGCGCCAAGGCGCTGGAGAACCCAGATCACGTCGACATCACCGTGTTCAACTACCGCTGGCGGCTGGGCCTGGTGCAGGGTGAAGCGAAGTACGCCGCGCTGGAGCAGAAACTCGCCACCGCGCCGTCGATCAGCGTGCCAACCATTACCCTCGAAGGCGACGCCAACGGTGCGCCGCACCCGGCGCCGGAGGATTACGCCAAGCGCTTTACCGGCAAGTATCAGTTCCGTTTGATCAACGGCGGGATTGGCCACAACCTGCCGCAGGAAGATCCGCAGGCGTTTGCCAAGGCTGTGATTGATGCGGATCACCTGTAGAAACTAAAAAGTAGTCAGCCGCGAAGGCTGACTGCTTGATTATTTTAGGGTGGGATTAAAGCTTGAGAGATGGTCACGTTTTGCAAATGCTTTGCCTGAACGGACGTCATCGCGAGCAGGCTCACTCCTACAGGGGGAACGCATTTCAAATGTAGGAGTGAGCCTGCTCGCGATCACGCCCGACCAGACACCCTCAACCCCGACTAACGTGCGCAATCACTCGGTTGGCACAACCAGATCCAACGCCTTGTTCACCGCCAATTCCCCCAACATGACCACTTGCGCAATGCCCAGCAGGGTATGTCGATTTGCGCCCTCCAGCATCCCGGCAAAATTACCGAGCATGACCGAGGCGGACGCCAACGACCCGCAAGCATTGGTCAGCAACGCCTCGGTGTCGGCTTGCGGGTTGGCCATGAACAGAGCGTTGGGCGTATAGGGTTCGGCCATAATCGCGGCAGGCAGCAGGTAATGGTCAAGCGCACGCTCAGCCGCTTCGTGGAGCTTTCTTGAATTGGGCGATGCGTACGGGGACACCAAGTCAGTGACCGGTGGTTCGGGTGGTTGGGACATTAGCTGAAACTCCAGACAAGAACCGCTTCAGGTTCCTTGATAGAAGGCGTGAAGCGCCGCGATTGCGGACGCTTCCGTGCAAATGAGGGCGCGAGCGCCCTCACCCATCTGCATCGCGACTAGTGCGGCAAGCGCTGGTTATCCAGGACTCGACCGACCACCAACTCACTAAGCATGATCACCTGTTGCAGGATCAGCATCTTTTTGCGCTGTGAAGGGTCAATCGAATCGGCGAGTTCACGGGCCATGTCAGTGGCGGAGGACAAGGTTTCAGTGGCTTCGACGAGCAGGGTTTCGTTATCCACTGTGGGGTCGATGAGGTAGATCTTGCCGGTTTTGCGGGTGGGGATTGAAGTCTTCAGCGCGGAAGGATTGAGGTAGAAGTTGATCGCGCGGTCGGTGGCCTCTTTGATGTTTTGAGGTTCGAGCGCGGCGTCGTAGGGGATTGGATCGGTTTCTGGCGGGTTTGGCGTAATTTTGAACATAGATGACACTCGCTTAGCAAAAAATAAGGAGCCATCACTCACGCTACCAAACGAGGTGGTGACCATTGCGCAGGTTGGTAGACCGGTCTAAGCGAGTAAACCCCGGCGCTCCCGAAGGAGCCCCACGCATGGCCACCATAAAAAACCGAGCCCCGAAAAGAGACTGCATATAGCGGCGCATAACGCTTAGAAAACGGGCTACCAAACCCGATCACTGTTTTGCAGTGACAGGGAAACGATACAGCCCGCCTCAAGGCGCGTAAGCCGGCGGATTCTGGCGTACGCGTAGGCAACGGCGCAAGGTGTTGTAGCCGTTATGGCGTAACAGTGCGTGTAAGTTAAACGTGTGTGGGTGATGGTGTTTAAGAGCCCCTCACCCTAGCCCTCTCCCAGAGGGAGAGGGGACCGACCGTGGTGTTTGGGGGAGGTACGCCGACGTGGGATATTGAGGTGAATTCAGGTGGGTGACGGCTGGTGTTATTTGACCAGCCGTTTTTCTTTGGAGGGTCTGTAGCCGAAATACGAGCTGTAGCATTTGCTGAAATGGCTGGGGGAAACGAAGCCGCACGCTACGAGCACTTCCACTTGTGACAGCTCGGTGTGTTGCAGCAAACGCCTTGCTTCGGTGATGCGCAGTTCGAGGTAATAGCGCTGCGGCGTGGTGCCCAGTTGCTCCTTGAACAAGCGCTCCAACTGGCGACGTGAGCGCCCCGCGTACACGGCCAGTTGCTCCAGCTCCAGCGGTTCCTCCAGATTGGCATCCATCAGTTTCACCACTTCACGCAGCGGCGCACTGACGCAGAGGTTTTCATCCGGTTTGATCCGGCGGTAGCGCGATTCCTCAAAAGCCAGAATGTCTTCGATGCCTTCGACCAAGGCTTTGCCGTGCAGGCTTTTTATCCAGTCGAGTGCCATGTGAAAGGCCCCGGACGGACTCGAAGCCGTCAGCCGGTCGCGATCGATCACGTAAGGCTCACTGCTGACGTGGGTGGCTTTGGCGATCTCGGTCAGCGCCGGGCGGTGTTCCGGGTGGATCGCGCAGCGATAGCCGTCGAGCAGCCCGGCCCGGCCGAGAAACCACGAACCGTTCCACAACCCGGCCAGACCGATGCCCCGCTCCGCCGCAGCCTTGAGCAAATGAATGAATTCATCACTCGCGCGCAGTTCGGTGCGATACCCGCCACACACTACCAGCAGATCCAGTTGCTGAAGCGCGGCCGAATCCAGACGTGCATCGGGGCGGATCACCAGCCCCAGATCACTGATGACTTCGCCGTCACCCAAACCAAACGTACGCGAGGAAAACAAACCCGGACGCAGCAGATTGGTGGTGACAACGGTGTCCAGCGCCTGGGTAAAGGCCGGCAGTGAAAAGTGTTCGAGCAGCAGAAAACCGGTGCGGGTCAGGCGCGTGTCATCCGCGCCTTGCTCATTCAGATAGCGGAGGTTTTTCCCCTTCATGCCTCCGCTGAATTGGCGTCGTTCGATCAAGTTCGGGTCCATCGGTCATGTTGTTGTGCGCCGATAGTTGGCTCGAATGGCGTCAGAGTCAATCACCTGTCGTTGACCGCACCCCCAGCCGATCGATCAACGGGTCATGCTGCGCCATCACCTCGACAATCCAGTCGATGAACACTCGCAGTTTCAGGCTGACATGGCGGTTCGGTGGATACGCGATGTAGAGCGGCATCGACTTGAGTTTCCAGTCCTCGAACAGCGGCACCAGTTCGCCGCGCGCCTCGTGTTCGGCAGACATGTATTTGGGCAGCCACAGCACGCCCAGGCCCGCCAGACCTGCCGCGAGGTAGGCATTACCATCATCGACCGCGAGCACGTGACGGCCTTTGATTTGCAGGTTTTCACTGGCGTTGTGCAAGGCATACGGCACCGGTTTGCCGGTACGTGCCCAGAGGAAACCGACCACCCGATGATGGCTGCCTTCCAGCTCCCGTGGATGCGCAGGTGTGCCCGCGCGTGCCAGATATTGCGGTGCGGCGAATACACCCAACTGCAGATCGGCGACCTTGCGCGCCATCAGCGACAAGTCCATAAGCTCGCCACCGCGCACCACGCAATCGACATTCTCATCAATAATGTCGACGATGCGGTCGCTGACGCCCATGTCGATCTGGATATCCGGATAACGCGCGTGAAACTCAGGCAGGGCCGGCACCAGAATCAACCGTGCCAGCGGACTCGGTACGTCCACGCGTAGCCGCCCCTTGGGCAACGCCGCCGCGCCGGGCAGGCTGGTTTCGGCGTCGTCCATATCCGCTAGCAGCTTGATCACCCGCTCGTAATAAACCGCTCCATCGGCGGTGACGTTGACCTTGCGTGTGGTGCGGTTGAGCAGTTTGACCCGCAGCCGTGCCTCCAACTGTTGAACCAGTTGCGTCACGGTGGTTTTGCTCATGTGCAGGGTTTCGGCGGCTTTGGTGAAACTTCCGGCCTCGACCACCCGGGCGAACGCCTGCATTGCGTCAAATCGGTCCACGATTGAGCCTCTGATTGTTTGGGATTCACAAACAGTGAACGCCAAGCTTGCGCGTTTATCGCCCGTCTGCAAATACCTACAGTGGCTCCATCAACTCAAATGAAGGAGACACTTCCATGACTCAGCGCGATGTTGTTTTCCCACCCGCACGCCGCACCCTCTATGAGCGGCATCGATACTCGCCAGCCATTCGCTCCAACGGTTTTCTGTTTGTCTCGGGACAGGTCGGTAGTACCGAAGACGGCACGCCCGAGCCGGACCTGAAAAACCAGGTGCGTCAGGCTTTCACTAACCTTAATGCAATCCTTGAGGAGGCCGGTTCCAGCTTCGATGACGTGGTCGATGTCACCGTGTTTATCGTTGACCCCCAGTCGAAATTCGAGACGATCTGGGATGTGGTGCTGACCGAGTTCTGGGGCGAGGCGCCACATCCAACCGTGACCGCCGTCGGCGTGACCTGGCTGTATGGGTTTGATTTCGAGATCAAGGTGATTGCCAGACTGCCCGAATCCTGACAGGCATCAAACCTTTAGGAGCAGCGTGCCGCAGCTCCTGAAGGAACTGGGCGTAAAACCTCGTATAGCTCCAATGCTGGCCTTTGACGCCTCGAATGCGTATAACCTCGCCGTTTCGTCTACCCTGACTTTGCGCCCCGCGTTGATCCCGCAGCGGCGGCCTATCGCCTTTTGACGCTCACGAAACGGAGAATTCCATGCTCAAACGAACACTGGCACTGACCGCCGGCCTGGCCCTGTCCTTTTCTACTTTGATGGTGCAAGCCGCCGACGTTTTGCGAGTCAGCGCGATTCCCGACGAAGCACCGACCGAACTGCTGCGCAAATTCGAACCGCTGGGTGCCTATCTGGAGCAGCAACTGGGCATGAAGGTGCAGTTCGTGCCGGTGGCCGATTACCCGGCAGTGGTTGAAGCCTTGGCGACCGATCGCCTCGACATGGCCTGGCTCGGCGGTTTTACCTTTGTGCAGGCGCGTTTAAAGACTGATGCAACGACGCCAGTCATTCCGCTGGTTCAGCGCGAACAGGACGCGCAGTTCACGAGCAAATTCATCACTGCTGACCCGAACGTGAAAAGCCTGGCGGATCTGAAAGGCAAGACCTTCGCCTTCGGTTCGGTATCGTCCACTTCCGGCAGCCTGATGCCGCGTTACTTCATGCTGAAAAACGACAACATCAAGCCTGAAGCGTATTTCAGTCGCGTCGCCTACTCCGGCGCGCACGATGCCACCGTGGCCTGGGTGCAGGCCGGCAAGGTCGACGCCGGTGTACTGAACGCCAGCGTCTGGCAGAAACTGGTCGACGCCGGCAAGGTCGACACCACCAAGGTCAAAGTCTTCGCCACCACGCCGACCTACTTCGATTACAACTGGACCGTGCGCGGCACCCTCGATCCGGCTCTGGCGGCGAAGATCAAGAAAGCCTTCCTCAATCTGGACCCGGCCAACCCTGAGCAAAAGAAGATTCTTGATCTGCAAGCCGCCAGCCGTTTTATCGACACCAAGCCTGAGAACTACAAGGGCATCGAGGAAGCCGCCCGCGCTGCCGAACTGCTGAAATGACCCTGAGCCTCAACCAGGGCAGCCTGCGCCACGCCAATGGAGTCGACGCCCTGCGCGGTGTCGACTTGCAGATTGGCGTTGGTGAACAGGTCGCCATCATAGGCCCGTCCGGGGCTGGCAAATCGAGTTTGCTCAACCTGCTGGCCACCGCGTTGCGGCCCAGCAGCGGTGAAGTTGAAGTGTTGGGTGAACGCGCCTGGCACTTGTCCGCCCGCCAGCGTCAACGCCTGCGTGCGCGAATCGGTCTGGTGCATCAGGCACCGCCGTTGCCGCCGCGTCAGCGCGTGGTCACGGCGGTGCTGGCCGGTAAGCTCGGCCAATGGAGTCTGGGTAAAAGTCTTCTGAACCTGTTGCATCCACTGGATGTGGCGGGTGCGCGCGCGGCGTTGGCGCGGCTGGATCTGGGTGACAAGTTGTTCGCGCATTGTCAGCAACTGTCTGGCGGCCAGTTGCAACGCGTCGGGATTGCCCGGGTGTTGTATCAGGCGCCGGAGATTCTGCTGGCTGATGAACCGGTGTCAGCGATGGACCCGGTGATGGCCGGGCATACCCTGTCGATCCTCTCGCGCCACGCTCGCGAGCACAACGTGACACTGGTGGCCAGCCTGCATGCGGTGGATCTGGCGTTGTCGCACTTCCCTCGGATCATCGGTTTGCGCGACGGGCAGATTCTGTTCGACAGCCCTTCCGGACAAGTCAGCCATGAAATGCTCGATGCGCTGTACGCCAACGAAAAACTGCAATCGCCGACGGCTGCGGTGACGCCTTTGACTGTGCAGATCCCCCGATGCTGAAAGCCGATTCACGGGATCCGGCGGCGTGGCCGCGATTGATGCTGACGTTGCTGGCGATAGCCTTGCTGTGGCCGGGCGTTCAGCTCAGCGAGCTGAATTTGGGTGTATTGCTGCCCGACAGCCAGAATGAAATGGGCCGTTTTGTCGCGCAATTCTGGCCACCTGCACACGACCAAGCGTTTCTCCAATTACTGCTCAAAGCCACTCTGCAAACCTTGGCCATCGCCACCGCCGGCATGGCTTTGGCGCTGTTGCTGGCGGTACCGGCGGGCCTGATTGCCAGTCGCGCGCTGTCGCTGTCCGCCGCCTCGCGCGGTGGCGTGCCGAGCCGACTGGGGCGTCTGCTGCGCTGGCCGGTTCGCGGTTTGCTGATCTTTTTGCGCAGCGTGCCGGAAATTGTCTGGGCGCTGTTGTTTGTGCGCGCTGTTGGAATTGGTCCGGCGGCAGGTGTGTTGGCGATCGCCATCACGTACAGCGGCATGCTGGGCAAGGTTTACGCGGAGATTTTCGAATCCACTGATCAGCGCCCGGCACACGCGTTGTTGCAGGCCGGCAGCGGCCGGTTGGCGGCGTTTGCTTACGGCACGTTGCCCAATGTTGCGTCGGAACTGCTGTCGTATACGGTCTATCGCTGGGAATGCGCGATCCGCGCATCCGTGGTGATGGGGTTTGTTGGCGCCGGAGGCTTGGGTCAGCAGATCGACCTGTCGATCCGCATGTTCGCCGGCGGTGAAGTCGCCAGTATTCTGCTGTGCTTCCTGATTCTGGTGTTGGCCGCCGATCAACTCAGCCGCTTGCTGCGCTGGAGGTTGACATGAATCGTTTGCTCAACCTGCTGCTGATCGCCGGTATTGCGCTGGCGGTGATCGCTTCCTTCGTTTATCTGGGGCTGGATCTTGGCGAACTGGGCAGCGCCACCAGCCTCAAGCAGATGGGCGCGTATGTGCAGCGCTTTCTGAGCCCGGATCTGAGCGCCGATTACCTCAAGGCAATCTTCCACGGTTCGCTGGAAACGTTGGCCATGTCGGCCCTCGGCACCCTGCTCGCCGCCGTGTTCGGCATCGCCCTGGCGCTGCCCGCCGCCGGGCGTTTCGGCTGGCCGCTGCAAAGTGCCTCGCGCTTGCTGCTCAACGCCTTGCGGGCGATTCCGGAACTGGTCTGGGCGGCGCTGATGGTGCTTGCCGCCGGCCTCGGCCCGAACGCCGGCACCCTCGCCCTCGCCCTGCACACCACCGGCGTGCTTGGTCGGTTGTTTGCCGAAGCTCTGGAAAATACGCCGCCGCAACCGGCCGAAGCCATTCGTTTGCAGGGCGGCAATCCGCTCCTTGCCTTCTGTTACGGCACGCTGCCGAACCTTGCGCCGCAACTGCTCGCCTACATTCTGTATCGCTGGGAAAACAACATCCGCATGGCCAGCGTGCTGGGTTTTGTCGGCGCCGGCGGGCTTGGGCAGATGCTCTATGTGAGCCTCAGCCTGTTTCAGGAAGCGCAGGCGAGTACGGTGATTCTGGCAATGCTGGTGTTGGTGTTTGTGGTCGACTGGCTGAGTGCGTGGAGTCGTCAGCGCTGGGTCAAGGCCTGATGCGCGGGCCGGCGGGTGGATATCTGGCAAAAGCTGATTATGCTTCAGGAAACCTTGCAGCAATGCGAGGCGGTCAGACTGTGCAAGTTTCACGCGAGAGCAGTTGCGGCATACGCCACAAGGCCAGAGTGCGATAAACGGTAACGGGGGACTCCGGCCTACGACAATAAGCACGACGGAGAACACCCATGCCCACAATCGACACAGCATCCACCGGCAGTCCACCGCGCAGCGGCGGCATCACCAAGGAGGAGCGCAAGGTCATCTTCGCTTCGTCCTTGGGCACGGTTTTCGAGTGGTACGACTTTTACCTCTACGGCTCACTGGCGGCGATCATTGCCAAGCATTTCTTCGCCGGCGTCAACGAAACCACCGCGTTCATCTTTGCTCTGCTCGCCTTTGCCGCCGGCTTCGCGGTGCGGCCGTTCGGGGCGATCGTGTTCGGCCGGCTCGGCGACATGATCGGACGCAAACACACATTCCTCATCACCATCGTCATCATGGGCATCTCGACAGCCATTGTCGGTATATTGCCTGGCTACGCGACCATAGGTGTCGCCGCACCCGTCATCCTGATCACCCTGCGTCTATTGCAAGGCCTGGCGCTCGGTGGCGAGTATGGCGGGGCTGCGACCTACGTGGCCGAACACGCGCCGCGCAACAAACGCGGGTTCTTCACCTCGTGGATTCAAACCACTGCGACGCTTGGCCTGTTCCTTTCGTTGCTGGTGATCCTCGCCTGCCGCACCGCACTGGGCACCGAAGCCTTCGAAGCGTGGGGCTGGCGGATTCCGTTTCTGCTGTCGATCCTGCTGCTGATCGTCTCGGTGTACATTCGCCTGCAACTGAGCGAATCACCGGTGTTCCAGAAGATGAAGGCCGAAGGCAAGGCGTCGAAAGCGCCACTGACCGAGTCCTTCGCGCGCTGGGACAACCTCAAAGTGGTGATCATGTCGCTGCTTGGCGGCACGGCCGGGCAAGCGGTGGTCTGGTACACCGGGCAGTTCTATGCGCTTTTTTTCCTGCTGCAAACGCTGAAGATCGACCCGCAGACCGCCAATCTGCTGATCGCCGGTTCACTGCTGATCGGCACGCCGTTCTTCGTGATTTTCGGCAGCCTCTCTGATCGTATCGGGCGCAAGCCGATCATCATGGTCGGCTGCATTCTGGCGGCGCTGACCTACTTCCCGATCTTTCATGCGCTGACCCAATACGGTAACCCCGACGTGTTCATCGCCCAGGAGAAGAACCCGGTCAAAGTCATCGCCAACCCCGACCAGTGCTCGTTCCAGTTCGACCCGGTGGGCAAGGCCAAATTCACCAGTTCCTGCGACCTGGCGAAGACCTTGCTGGCAAAACGGGCGATTCCCTATGAGAACGTGATTGCGGAGCCGGGCACCGTCGCGCAAGTGCGCATCGGTGACAAAGTCGTCGAGAGTTTTGAAGGCAGCACCCTGCCAGCCGCCGACTTCAAGACGCGCAATGATGCGTTCACCGCGACCCTCGGCACAGCACTCAAGGAGGCCGGTTATCCGGAGAAAGCCGACCCGGCGAAAACCAACTACCCGATGGTCCTGCTCCTGCTCACCGTGCTGGTGATCTACGTGACCATGGTTTACGGCCCGATCGCGGCGTGGCTGGTCGAGCTGTTCCCGACCCGTATCCGCTACACCTCGATGTCACTGCCGTATCACATCGGCAACGGCTGGTTCGGTGGCTTCCTGCCGACGGTGGCTTTCGCCATGGTTGCCGCGACTGGGGACATCTATTACGGCTTGTGGTACCCGATCGTGATTGCGGTGATGACGGCGGTACTCGGCACGTTCTTCCTGCCGGAAACCAAGGATCGCGACATTCTCAAGGACTGAAAACCGTCAGCGCGCCCTCTCCATCGCGGGAGGGCGCCATTCGGCACAACCCGGCAAAAATATCGAACGCCTGCCGCACTGCCTGCCTCCAATGTTTACACCACTGGAGGTCACCAATATGAACAGCGACGATAAAACCCCGAACGCCCCGCCCACCGATACGTCCGGTAAACCGGTGAATGTGGTCGAGCGCGATCTTGAAGACCGGGACGATGACAGCGAAGCCGTGGATGAAGTCATCACGCCTTCGTCCACAAGGGTGAAGGAACAGGACGCCGAGACGCTGCAGCGCAAGATCGATGAGATCGAGCGCAAAGTGGCCGACGGTAATTAGTGTTTTTTCAGGCGATCGCAACCGTCTGCTGGCTCTACCCCCTCACCCCAGCCCTCTCCCCCAAGGGGGCGAGGGGGAAAGGGAGCCGGTTTGTGTGCTTTTCAAATCTTGCGTTCAACTCGGTCTTTCAAGTCGGCGTAACTTGCACAAACACCTCGGTCAGTCCCCTCTCCCTCTGGGAGAGGGTTAGGGTGAGGGCTACTTCGCCAAGTTGAGTTTCACGGCCGCGCGAATCTGCGCAAGCGTCAAGGCGTTGCTCAGTGCTGCGCCGCTGGCGGTGTTGTCGAAAATACACCAGGTCGCCGCACCTGCAGCAGCCGCTGACTGCAAGGCTTGTGCGAGGTTTTGCAAGTAAAGTGAATCATAGGCGCTGTGGTAGATGCGCGGTGAACCGTGCAGGCGCCAGTAACGGGTGCCCGCCCAGCCACTGGGCGCTGCATCACTGCTGATGCGCGAGGGATCGACGGCCGCTTGGGCGATCTGACAAGTCTTCAACATTGACTCAGCGCTGACCCACGATGCATGCCGTGGCTCAAGCACCACAGGGCCGGAAAACCGCTGACGCAACGTCGTGAAAAAGGCGTAGGCGCTGGCTTCTTCGAACACCAGCGATGGCGGCAATTGCACCAATAAGCAGCCCAGGCGCTCGCCCAACCCGCCGCACTCAGCCAGAAACTTGTCCAGCGTCGCCTCGCAGCCTGCCAGGCGTAATTCATGGGTAATGTGTTTGGGCATTTTCACCGAAAAGCGAAAGGCCTCCGGTACGCCATCGGCCCAGCGCTCATAGGTTTGCCGACGGTGCGGGCGGTAGAACGAACTGTTGATTTCCACGCCGTTGAGGCGCCCGGCGTAGCGCTGCAAGTGCGAGCCTTCCACCGGAAATGCCGGCCAATGCTCACGCCCCAGACTCCAGCCTGCACAGCCAATGAAAATCAAAAACACACCTCCTCACCTGTATGCGCTGATCGTTCCCACGCGCAGCAAATGCAGCCCGTGACGCTCCGCGTCACTGGACGCAGAGCGTCCCTAGAGGCATTCCCACGCAGAGCGTGGGAACGATCAAGCCTGCTCGCTAACCGGTTATTTTTTCCCGGGCAATACCGAGCCGAGCACCTGCTTGGCGGTTTGCATGATCACCCCGGCCTCATCCGGATCGCCCTTGAGCAACGTCGTGGCAAACTTCTTCGCCTGCTCAAGTTTGATGTGCGGCGGCAGCGGCGGCACGTTCGGGTCAGTCTTGAACTCGATCAGCACCGGCACCTCCGAGGCCAGTGCCTTTTCCCAGGCAGCGGCGACGTCTTCTTCGCGATCGACAAAAATGCCCTTCAGGCCGATAGAAATGGCGAACAAGTGATACGGCACGTCAGGAATGCTTTGCGAGGCTTCGAACTTTGGATCGCCCTCCATCACCCGCTGCTCCCACGTCACCTGATTGAGGTCCTCGTTGTTGAACACCGCGCAGATCCATTTCGGGCTCGACCATTGCCGCCAATACTTGGCGACGGTAATCAGCTCGGCCATGTTGTTCATCTGCATCGCACCGTCGCCCACCAGTGCGATCACTGCACGCTCGGGGTAGGCGAATTTGGCGGCAATCGCGTAAGGCACCGCAGCGCCCATGGACGCAAGTCCGCCGGACAATGAGCACTGCATGCCACGGCGGATTTTCAGGTCACGGGCAAACCAATTGGCGCACGAGCCCGAATCGCTGGTGACGATTGCCTCATCGGGCAGGCGCGGCGACAGCTCATACACCACCCTTTGCGGGTTGACCGGGTCGGCTTTGACCATCGCGCGTTTTTCCAGGGTTTTCTCCCAGCTACCGCGCCAGCCTTCGACTTTCTTGCGCCATTTGTTCGAGGTTTTCTGTTCGAGTAGCGGCAACAACGCCGCGAGGGTTTCCGCCGAATCGCCGACCAGATTGACTTCCATCGGATAGCGCAGGCTGAGCATGTCGGGCTGCAAATCGATCTGCACGCCACGGGCCTGACCCTCCTTGGGCAAAAACTCCGCGTAGGGAAAGCCCGAACCGATCATCAGCAAGGTGTCGCATTCGTTCATCAGCTTGTAGCTCGGTTCAGTGCCGAGCAGGCCTATGCTGCCGGTGACCCAAGGCAAATCGTCCGGCAGCGCGGCTTTGCCCAACAGCGCTTTGGCGACGCCAGCGCCGAGCTTTTCCGCCACCGCGATGACTTCATCAGTCGCTTGCAATGCCCCGGCGCCAACCAGAATCGCGACCTTTTCGCCCGCGTTCAAAACGTCGGCGGCCCGCTGCAGATCGGCGTCATAAGGCAACACTTTGGGTTTCGTATAACCCACACCGGAATGCGCAGTGCCATGGGCGCGCGCGGGTGCTTCGTATTTCAGATCCTGCAAATCGTTGGGCAGAATCAGCGCGGTCACCCGACGCTCGCCCACGGCCGTGCGCACTGCACGGTCGAGCAGATGCCGAACCTGCGAAGGCGCTGACGCTTGTTGCACGAATGCTCCGGCGACATCCTTGAACATCGACACCAGATCAAGCTCTTGCTGGTAGTGACTGCCCAGCGCGGTGCGTGCTTGCTGACCGACGATGGCCAGCACCGGCATGTGATCCAGGCGCGCATCGTAGAGGCCGGTGATCAGGTGCGAAGCGCCGGGGCCGGAAGTGGCGATGCACACACCCAACTCGCCAGTGAACTTGGCATGCGCCGAGGCCATGAACGCGGCCATTTCTTCATGGCGTGCCTGGATGAATTCGATTTTTCCCTTGGCCCGGCTGAGCGCGCCGAACACGCCGTTGATGCCGTCACCCGGATAGCCAAAAATCCGCGTGACGCCCCATTGGCTGAGCCGCTCAACCAGAAAATCTCCTACGGTCATGGTCATCTTGATCCTCGTCTTTCTCCGCTGCATGAAGCTGTCCCGGCAGAACATCCGCCGGGAGATGTAAGGGTCTGGACAGTCGGCTTGTCGGCGAAGTTTCGATTGATTTCCCTGAACCGATCCTTGTTTGCGCACCAAACCGCCAGAGCGGCACAATGCGCGCTTCAATAATCGCAAGGACAAAAGACATGGATTTCCCCGCAGCATGGCGCAGCCAATTTGCCGGTGCGGCCATTGAACAGCAGACCATTGGCGAGTCGCGCGCTGATGTATGGCGGATTACACCTGCCGGGGCGGCGCCGCAGTTCGTCAAAACCGAACAAGTGATGACTTGGGGCGAGTTGCCCGGTGAAGTGCAACGCTTACGCTGGATGGCGACTCAGGATTTACCGGCGCCGCGTGTGCTCGACACCACCACCCAAGCGCAACACAACTGGCTGTTGATGACCGCCGTGCCAGGTCGGGATCTTGCCAGCAGCGAGCACCTTTCGCCGGAGCAGATCGTCGCGCTCGCGGCGCAGGCACTGCGCACACTGCACGCGGTGGCGATCGACAGTTGCCCGTTCGATCACAGTCTGGAGCAGAAGATCACACGGGCCCGCGAACACCTGCTCGCCGGATTGATCGATGAAGAGGACTTCGACGATTCGCGCATTGGCCAATCCGCCGAAGCCGTGTTCCAGCAGATGCTCGCCACACGTCCGACGCAGGAAGATCTGGTGGTGACTCATGGCGATGCGTGCCTGCCCAACCTGCTCGCCGCCAATGGCCGCTTCAGTGGGTTTGTCGACTGCGGACGACTGGGCGTCGCTGACCGTTATCAGGATTTGGCGCTGGCCGCCCACAGCATCACGGACAACCTCGGCGCGCAGTGGCTGCCGCTGTTTTTCGAGGTCTATGGTGTGGAACCGGATCAGCAGCGGATCGCCTTTTATCAGTTGCTCGACGAGTTTTTCTGAGGCACCCCACAAAACCTCTCGGTCTGCGGTGAGGCCATTCGCGAGCAGGCTCGCTCCCACAGGGAATCGCGGTCTAAATGTGGGAGCGAGCCTGCTCGCGAAGACGTCAGAACAGTCACTGCTGAGACGGGGCCTTTCAACAATGCGGATGCACCGTCCACGCCACCAGTTTGATCACGATCGGCCGCACGACCAGGATGCACAGAAACGCCACGGGCATCGCCAGCTTGTAGGCGTGCAAGGCATTACTCAGGTAGTCGTTATCAATGCCCGAGTTGGCGGCAGTGATCACCAGCGACATCAGAAAGGCCATGATCGTCGCCATGTACAACGCAAACACATACGGCGTGGCACGCGGCGCCAGCTTGCGGCGACCGATGATCAAGGCTTCGGCGTTGGTTCTTTGATTCATATGGCTTTTCCATCCATTGACAGGGAGACCGCACGTTAGCAAAGCCGACCCAGCGCAACTAGACGCTCAACCGCAGGTACTTTATAAAGCAGATCTTACGAATCCACCCTCGGCAGGACATGGATGAATCTGTTAGCGGCGATTGCCAGTTTTATCAAAGTGGTCGAAGCCGGCTCGATTGTCGGCGCCGCCAAAATTCTCGGCGTCAGCGCAGCGGCGGTCAGTCAGACGATCAATCGACTGGAAGCGCACCTCGGCGTACGCCTGTTGCAACGCACCACGCGCAGCATGGCGCTGACCGAAAACGGCGCGGTGTACTACGAGAAAGTCCGGCGCATCGCCGCCGATCTGGAGGCCGCGCAAAGCTCGATCAGCCACGATGAAACCGAGCTGCAAGGCCGGCTGAGCATTGCCTCCACCTCAGCGTTCGGCCGCCATGTGCTGGCATCCCTGATCGCCAGTTTTGGCGCACTGCACCCGCGCCTGCTGATCGAACTCTCGACCACCAATGGCAAGATCAACCACATCCAGGACGGCATCGATCTGAGCCTGCGGATCAAGCCGCAACTGGAGGACGGCATCGTCGCGCGCAAGATCGTTTCACTGCCCTTTATCATGTGCGCCGCACCGGCCTATCTTCAGCGCGCTGGGTGGCCGAAATCGCCGGATGATTTGCAAAACCATGCCTGCCTGGTCTTTCGTTATCCCTTGGACGGGCGTTTTCTGCGCTGGAGTTTTGTTCGCGACGGCCAGCGTTTCGACGCCCCTATCAATGCCACCGCCATCAGTGATGACATCGATGCCCTGGCGCAAATGGCTGTGCACGGCGCCGGGGTCACGCGACTGGCGGAGTTTGTTGCGGCGCCTTACCTGGCGAGCGGGCAATTGGTGCCGCTGTTTGAACACAGCGTCGTCCAGCCCATGGACATCTACGCCTGCGTACAGGAACGCGCGGCGATGACGCCCAAGGTCAAAGCCTTTCTGGACTATCTGACGGCGCATCTGGCCACGCGCTGGCCAATGGAAAATGTTTAAGACGCAGGGCTCAAAGAGGCTCGCTGAAGCGCGCGAAATCAGTCAAAGTCCACCTCGCCCATTCGGCCCATCACGGAAGATAAAAACAATGAAAAAGTCTCTCGGCGCGCTGCTTCTGATCAGCTTGAGCAGTCACGCATTCGCTGACGCTCAACCCGTTGGTTTCCAGTACGCCACGCTGGCGGATCCGCGCAATGGGCGCTCGGTGGAAATGGTCGTCTGGTACCCGAGTGCGACCACCGATGCGACGCCGCAATTGTTCGGCGACAACCCGGTATTCGTCGGCGCCCCTGCGGTGCTCGACGCCCCGGCCGCCAAGGGCGAGCATCCCTTGATAGTGATTTCCCACGGCAACGGCGGAAGCTGGATCAACCAGACCTGGCTGGCCAGTGCGCTGGCGCATCAGGGTTACATCGTCGCGGCAGTCAACCATCCCGGCACCACCAGCCGCGATCGCAGCCCACAAGCCGCCGCGCAGTTGTGGCAGCGCCCCGTCGACCTCAGCCGCGCCATCGACGCGGTGACGGCGCAACCGGAAAAATTCGGCGCGGTGGCCAAGGATCGCATTGCCATCGTCGGCCATTCTCTCGGCGGCTGGACCGTGCTCGAAGCTGGCGGCGCACGCTTCGACCCCGAGCATTTTGCCGAAGACTGCAAAGTCCATCCGCAACTGGCCAGTTGCACGGCGTACCTACAGATGAACACTGCAAGCACTGAGCAATCGAAAGCCCGACTGGCCGCCGATTGGCGCGACAAGCGCGTCACTGCCGTGGTTTCACTGGACCTGGGTCTGTCGCGCGGAATGACCGATGCAAGTCTGGCGGCCTACCCCGTGCCGATCCTGGTGATCGCTGCCGGCGTGCCGTCGAAGGAACTGCCCGCTGAACTGGAATCCGTCGACCTCGCCAAACGCCTGCCAAAAACCTCATCGCGTTTCGTCGAGATCAGCGACGCCAGTCACTTCAGTTTCATGGCAATCTGCAAACCTGGCGCCGTGGCCATGCTCGACGAGGATGTACCGGGCGACAGCATCATCTGCACCGATGGCGAGGGCGGCCGCCCACGCGCAGAGATCCAGCAACAGGTGATTTCCCTGATTACCGGGTTTCTGGCGCCTTCACCTGACCGCTTGAAACCAGCCATCACTTACCAGGATCCCCGATAACAATGCTCACGCCCTCCCCTCAGACCTTCCGGGGCAGCTGCCTGTGCGGAGCGGTGAAATACCAGATCCGTTCACGGCCCAAAGCGCTTTCGCACTGCCATTGCAGCCAATGCCGCAAAAGCCACGGCGCAGCGTTTGCCAGTTATGGCAGCGTACTGCGTCAGAACCTGGAACTGCTGGAGGGCGCCGAACAGCTCAAGGCCTATCAGTCTTCGCAATCGGTACAGCGCCAGTTTTGCCTGAACTGCGGCTCGTCGCTGTTCTGGGCAAACAATCAGGGTGAGTGCCGCGACTGGATTTCGGTAGCCCTGGGCACGCTGGACACGACGTTCACCACGGAAAAACAGCAGCACGTCGAAGTGACGTCGAAGGCACCGTGGTTTGAAATCAAGGATCAATGGCCGCAGCGCTGAGCCTGAAAGATTCTTCATCAGACGTTGCTTCACCCTTTGGAAACCCGAGATCAGATGAAACTCTCAAAAAAAGCGGCTTTCCTTGCGCTGGTAATGGCCGCGATACCTGTCATTGCGTTGCAGATATTTCTGTATGACGCCGAAATAACCATGGCTCAGGCATCCATGGGCAGCGTGCCTGTTCAATTGATCGCAGAAATACTGATCACCATCGCCACTCATCTGTTTGTCATCCTGATGGCGCCAATGCTCTTGATCGCTTACAGGAAGTACCTCGCCGGCTATGCGGTGCTTGGCCTGTCCCTCGCTGCTTACGCCCAGATGACCACAGGGCTGGGTGTGATCGGGCCGATGATCGCGGTCATCGCCGTCTCGATCCTGGGGTTTTATGGCTTCAGAAAAGCCAGCGAATGGGTACGTTATATGCGCGCGAAATGAATGACGCGACCGCTCAATCGCACAGCAGACCACCGTCGTGCTGACGCGAGCAAGCGCTCATCGCTTCGCTCAGCCATGTCCTGAAGGCTGTGCTATTGGCGCAGTTCTCAAACGGCCGTGGTGATTTGGCCAGTCTCAGTGCCGTGGGCAATTGCAAGCACAGAAATCCATCGCGCTCTGGAACAGCAAGCGGGTTCTGTGGTGTCCTGTCCATTCTCAGCAGGTATTTTTCCACTCGCCAACGATGAGGCCCCTTACATGAGCAAAGCGCCGTACGTTCCGCCCCAGGTCTGGAAAAACGAAGCCCCGTCCGGTGGCCAGTTCGCCAGTATCAATCGGCCGATTGCCGGGCCGACCCATGACAAGACCCTGCCGGTGGGCAAGCACCCGTTACAGCTGTATTCACTGGCCACGCCCAACGGCGTCAAAGTGACGATTCTGCTGGAAGAGCTGCTGGCGCTGGGGCACAGCGCTGCCGAGTACGATGCGTGGCTGATCCGCATTGGCGAGGGCGATCAGTTTTCCAGCGGGTTTGTCGAGATCAACCCGAACTCGAAAATCCCGGCGCTGCTGGATCGCAGCGTCGAGCCACCGATCCGTGTGTTCGAATCGGGTTCGATCCTGCTGTATCTGGCGGAAAAGTTCGGTGCCTTTCTGCCGAAAGACCCGGCCGGCCGTAGCGAAACGTTGAACTGGCTGTTCTGGCAGATGGGCGCAGCGCCTTATCTGGGCGGCGGCTTCGGCCATTTCTATGCGTATGCGCCGGAGAAGATGGAGTACCCGATCAACCGCTTCACCATGGAAGCCAAGCGGCAGCTGGATGTGCTTGATCGACGTCTGGCCGAAAGCACTTACCTGGCGGGTGACCGTTACACCATCGCCGACATCGCGGTCTGGCCGTGGTACGGGCAACTGGTGCGCAACAATGTCTACTCCGCCGCCGAGTTTCTTGCGGCGCATGAATACACCCATGTACAGCGCTGGGCAGAGGAGATCGCCCAACGGCCGGCCGTCATTCGCGGGCAACGCGTCAATCGCACGTGGGGCGATGAGACGACTCAAGTGCCCGAGCGGCACCAGGCCGAAGATCTGAACTGAGCCCTTTTCACCTCACGCTCATCCGCTGAGCGTCCCCCATCAGCAGCGCCGGCGCAGTTTTTTTTTCGCCGGGCCGCTGCGCTTTGATTCACCCCTCGCACGCCCCCGAAAACTCCACTTCCCTGCCAATCCCTCGCGGTAGAGCCTCCGGTCAATTGTGAAAAATTCATTAACTAACTGAGCCGTACGGCTTTCTTCACCCGGAATGATCTGACACACTAATGCGAATAATTCCTACAAGCACTCGCACTTAATTCGTTTTCGTATCATTTGGGGAAGCAGATTGATGTCGTTTCACACCCTACACCGCCGCGCAAACCTCTCGCCCAACCTGTTGGCGCTCGCCATTTGCATGGCCAGCGTCGCACCTGCACTGGCCGATGAAACAACGCCCGCCACGCCTGAAAAAGCCGCGGCGACCGGCACGCTGGAGCTGGACGCGACCGAAATCGGCGCCACCCAGATGAGTAGCACCACCGAGGACACCCAGTCCTACACCACTGGCCCGATGCGCACGGCGACCAAACTGTCGCTGACCATGCGCGAAACGCCTCAGGCGGTGACGGTGATTACCCGTCAACGGATGGACGACCAGAACATGACCAGCATCAACGACGTGGTGAAAGGCACGCCGGGGTTGTTCCTCAGCCAGGCCAGCGGCCCGGGCCGACAGACCTACAGTTCGCGCGGCTTCGACATCGACACCATCATGTACGACGGCCTGCCGAGTTCGTACTCGCCGTTCTCGATGGCGGTGCAACCGAACCTGGCGATGTTCGACCGCGTCGAAATCGTCCGTGGTGCGACCGGCCTGGTCACCGGTGCCGGCAACCCTTCGGCGGCGATCAACCTGGTGCGCAAACGCCCGACGGCCGATCAACGCGTGACCCTCACCGGTGCCGCCGGCAGTTGGGATGACTACCGTGGCGAGATCGACGCTTCCAGCCCGTTGAACGAAAGCGGCACCTTGCGTGGTCGCGTGGTCAGCTCCTATCAGGGCGCCGACAGTTTCCGCGACAAGGAAGAGAACGACCATGGCTTGTTCTACGCCATCGGTGAAGCCGACCTGAGCGACAGCACCACTGCGACGCTCGGTTTCTCGCGGCAGAATGAACAAACCAACTATTTCTGGGGCGGCCTGCCGATCGGCACCAATGGCCATCACCTCGATCTGCCCCGCTCCACCTACCCGGGCACCGATTGGGAAAACCGCAAGCTGCAAATCGACACCGTGTTCGGTGAAGTGGAACATCGTTTCGACAACGACTGGAAACTGCACGTTGCCGGCTCGACCTCAACCCTCGACGGCGAGTTCTCCGGGACTTACCTGTCGCGTTACGCCGGCCCGCTGGAAACCACGGCCTATCAATCCCATCACACTGACAAGCAGCGCTCGCTCGATGTGTTCGCCAGTGGCCCGTTCGAAGCGTTCGGCCGCAGCCACGAACTGGTCGTCGGCGCCAGCAACCGGGTGTATGACGCGACCACCAAGGAATACGACCCGTACACCACCGCCTGGCCGATTGGCGCACCCAAACCTGACTTCGTGCGGGACGGCAAAACCCGCAACGTCACCACCCAGGATGCCGTGTACCTGACCACCCGCCTGAGCCTGGCCGATCCACTGACGCTGATCCTCGGCGGCCGTCTCGACTGGTATGACTACGATGACCGCTCCGGCGATGGCGACTACAAGGTCACCCGCAACCTCACCCGCTATGCCGGCCTGATCTACAAACTTGACGACCACCACTCGGTGTACGCCAGCTACACCGATATCTTCACCCCGCAGACCCAGAAGGATCTCGGCGGCAAAGTGCTCGACCCGATCGTCGGTGAAAACTACGAAGTCGGCATCAAGGGCGAGTACTTCAACGGCGCCCTCAACGCCAGTCTGGCAGTGTTCCAGATGGACCAGACCGGCCGTTCCACTCTGGCCGACAACCAGTTCGGCTGCCCGGTCATGACCTGCTACAACTCATCGGGCAAGGTGCGCAGCCAAGGCGTCGATATGGAATTGCAAGGCGCCCTGACCGACAACTGGCAGGTCGGCGCCGGCTACACCTACACCCGCGCGCACTACATCAAGGACGAAAACCCGGCCAACAACAATCAGCGTTTCGAAACCGACACGCCAGAGCATCTGTTCAAAGTGTCCACCGTGTACCGCTTCCAGGGTCCGCTGCAACACCTGCGCGTGGGTGGCAACGTTTACTGGCAGAGCCGCATGTACAACGATGTCGCCCTCGCCAATAACGGTAGCTACCGCCTGGAACAGGGTGGCTATGCGGTCACCGACCTGATGGCCGGGTACGAAGTCAACAAACACCTGGATCTGCAGGTCAATGCGAACAATATCTTTGACCGCGTCTATTACTCCGCCATTGGCTCCAATGTCACGTGGGGCTCCAACGATAACTATGGCAACCCACGCAGCTACATGCTGACTGCCAAGTACAAGTTCTGAGTTACAGACGATCAATTGCTTAACCAATACCAAGGGCGCCCGGAAATCCGCGGCGCCCTTGTTTTTTTCCGCCCGCCGCATTAGTCATGAACGGCAATACCAGATAGTCTCTGAGCGAACTCATCACAAAGCATCGCCCCATGACCAACCCGGACTTTGCACCCGACATCGAAGCCATCCGCAGTATTGACTCGGTGCCGGTCATCCTGAGCATGGTCAAACACCTCACGGGCATGCGGTTCGCTGCGGTCGCTCGGGTCACCGAAAGCAACTGGGTGGCATGCGCCGTCGATGACTCGATTGATTTCGGGCTCAAACCCGGTGGCGAACTGGTGCTCGAATCGACCATCTGCCATGAGATTCGCCAGCATCAGCAGCCGGTGATCTTCGGTCATGCCAGTACGCACCCGATCTTTTCCTTGCACCACACGCCGAAAACCTATGGGCTGGAAAGTTACATTTCCATTCCCATCGTCAAAGCCAACGGCGACTTCTTCGGCACGCTGTGCGCCATCGACTCGGTCCCGGCCAATATCGATGAACCGGCCATTACCAAAACACTGACCCTGTTCGCGCAATTGATCGCCATGAACCTGGACACGCAACGCCATCTGGAAGCGACCCAAATCGAGCTGAACAACGCCAATGAACTCGGGCGTCTGCGCGAGCAGTTTATCGCCGTACTCGGCCATGACCTGCGCACCCCACTGAGCGCGGTGCGCATGAGCGCCGACCTGCTGCAAAGCAAAACCGAAGACAAACGCTCACTCAACCTGATTGCGGCGATTCGCAACAGCTCGGTGCGCATGGGCGTGTTGATCGAAAACATCCTCGACTTTGCCCGAGGACGACTGGGCGGCGGAATTCCGGTGCAGCGCAAGCTGGTGGATGACTTGCAGCACACCTTGCAACTGACCCTTGCCGAGGTTCAGGCGTCCCATCCGCAGGCGAATTTCATCCATGAACTGGATGTGCCGGCAGGCGTCTATTGCGATGCGCTGCGGATCAGCCAGTTGCTTTCCAATCTGCTGGGCAATGCGGTTACCCACGGCTCGAACAGCACACCGATCGTTCTCAAAGCCTGTGCAGAAAACGACGAGATCGTGATTTCCCTGACCAATCAGGGCACACCGATTTCAGCGCAGCTGATGCCGCTGCTGTTCGAACCCTTCTCCCGCGCCGAAGCCGGGCAACGTTGCGAGGGCTTGGGACTGGGGCTTTACATCGCCTCGCAGATAGCGATGGCACACAACGGCACGTTGAGCGTTACCTCAAGCGCCGAGTCGGGAACCTGCTTCGTGGCGAGATTCCCGGCCCGGTTCAAATGGGTTTAAGCGGTCTGCCGACGCATCGTCAGAATCGCCGCGCCAAAACCGATAAACGTAGACCCGACCACCCGACTGACCCAACGGGACAACGCCGGACGAGTCAACACGCCCTTGGCCCGCGAGGCCAGCGCGGCATAAACGCTCAGTGACGATACCGACAACGCCATGAAGATCGAGGTCAGGATCAGAAATTGCGGCAACAGTGCGGCGCCCTGATCGATGAACTGCGGGAACAACGCGGTAAAAAACATCGTCGCCTTGGGATTGGTCACCGCCGTCAGAAACGCCGACTTGTACAGCTTGCCGCGAGTCGGCCGCCCCTTGCTCGCCTCCCCCTCGATAGCCTCCGGGAGCATCGGGCCCTTCTTGAACAGCTGCTTGACGCCGAGGTAGAACAGATACCCGGCACCGATGATCTTCACTGCGTTAAACAGGATTTCCGAGCTGGCCAACAACGCCCCCAACCCCAACATCGCCGCCGCCGACAGACAGAACAGACCGCTGGCATTACCCAGCGACGACCAGATCGTGCTGCGCTGCCCATGCGCGAGACTGTTATTGATCGCCATCAGCGTCGCCGGCCCCGGGCTGGCGATGGCAATTGCGGCGACCAGAGTGAAGGTCAATATCGAGTGAGAATCCATTTTCGCTGCTCGCAAGATTGAAGTTGCCGCATCTTACAACAACCGGCTGCATAGCCCAGATCAAAAGCCCCTCACCCTAGCCCTCTCCCCGAGGGAGAGGGGACTGACCGAGGTGATTTTTAGAAATACACCGACGTGGAATATCGAGCTGGATTCAAGCTCAGTAACAGATCAGACCAAAAGCCCCTCACCCTAGCCCTCTCCCAAAGGGAGAGGGGACTGACCGAGGTGATTTGCGAGAAATACACCGACATGAAATACCGAGTTGTGCAGTGGTCTAATTTCCCCGGACACCCCGATAGGTGGAAAATACATCTATCGAGGAGTTATTCATGACTAAAAAACGCAGGGCATTCGACGACAGCTTCAAGCTGCAAGTCGTGAAGATGATCAAGGATCAGGGACTGACTGTTGTACAGGTTTGCCAGGATCTGAACATTGGTGAGACAGCCGTTCGACGCTGGGTTCAGCAATACGAGGCAGAGCAACTGGGGCAGACGGGAATCGGCAAGCCATTGACGGCAGAGCAACAGCGCATCCGGCAATTGGAACAGGAAAATCGGCAGCTCAAGGTGGACAACGACATCTTAAAAAAGGCTACCGCCTTCTTTGCCCGCGAGCTGAAGTAAGGTATCGACTGGTTCGGCAGCTGCAACAGAAGGCTTACTCAGTGGCACATGTCTGTCGGTTGCTGAGCATCAGTCGTTCAGGCTTCTATGAGTCTCAGAAGCGTGCTGATGCGCCTGTTCGGCAGAGTTGTCCTGTTCTTGTGCAACTCAAGGCGTCTTTCGCCGAGAGTGGAGGCTGCTACGGCAGCCGCCCTTTGCGCGACGCTTTGCGCGGTAAAGGCATGCTTGTCGGGCTGTATAAAATCCGTCGATTGATGCGGGCTAACGGACTGCGTTCAGCCTGGAAGCGCAAGTTTGTACACACAACCGATAGTAATCATGACCTGCCGATTGCAGAGAATGTACTGAACAGAAAATTTGATCCAGTAGCGCCAAACAAGGCCTGGGTAGCCGACATCACCTATATCCGCACCCGCAGTGGCTGGTTGTATCTGGCCGTGGTATTGGACTTGTTCTCGCGCAAGATAGTGGGCTGGTCGATGGCTCCGAACATGCCGGCAGAGCTGGTGTGCACCGCGATGCAACTGGCTATCGCTCAGCGTCAACCGCCGCCAGGCTTGATTGCCCACTCAGATCGGGGTAGCCAATATGCGAGTGCAACTTACAGAGAATTACTGGCAAGAAACGACATGCAGCAGAGCATGAGCCGTAAAGGTAATTGCTGGGACAACGCAGTGATGGAGCGCTTCTTTTTGAGTTTGAAAATGGAGCGGGTATGGCGCCGTGACTACGCGAACCACGCTGAAGCGATCCGCGACATCACCGAGTACATCGTTGGGTTTTACAACAACGAACGGCTGCACTCGAAACTGGGATATCTGCCACCGACCGTTTATGAGCGAGCGATGGCGTCAAAAACACCTATCGAGGTGTCCGGAATTAGTTGACCACTGCATTGAACTCAAGACCGAACCAGATCAAAAGCCGAACCCCCTGCTCCTCACCACTCAACAGGATGAGCGTTAGCTCGGCTGCCGCTCTTGATCTTGATCCACGGGCGACGTCGGAAGGCTGAGTGGAGGGATTGATCCGGGCGTGGGAGCGCAGCGACCGTTTGGCGCAGCCAAACACAGCGAGAGGAGGGCAGCGAAGCAAACCGTAGGCGCTGCGCCCGGATCGATCCCGCAGCGAAGGAACCCCGAGCCCCAGCGAGCGGGCCGCACGCAGGAGCAAGCGTTTTTTGCTTACTTTTTTTGGCGTTTGAAAAAAAGTGAGTCGCCGTAAGGGCGAAACCGTAATAAGCCATCACCGCAGCAACGGATATTCACAAAGAACACCCCGAGCATGGTCGGCCCAAAGGCCGCCAAGCCCAAACAAAAAAAAGCCCCGCAGCCACATAAGGGCGCGGGGCAAAAAATTGGTTGGTTGCGGCCAACCAAAGGAGCTCAGTCAAATACGTACAAAAGCGAAAATCAGATGCAATCCTGCGCAGCCCGCTCAAAACTCGAAGGCAAAAGATTCGAAGCCAACAAATGCCGCTCGTAGATAAACACCTTGCCGCCATTGCCAGCCTTGTAAGCCTCAAGCACGTTGTCAGCCGAAACCTTGCTCGGCACCACAATCCGGTAACTACGCTGAGTCTGCGAAACCGTCGGATTCATCGCACTGCCCTGCAACTTCGGCACCACGCAATCAGCGTATTGCGCAGGCGTCTTGCTGGTCTGCAGAGTAAGGCTCGGATTGTTCGGCGCCGAAGCGCAACCAGCGAGCAGCAAAGAGGCAACGGCCAGAGCAGGCACAAAGAAAAGACGCATCGGTGTCATCCTGAAAATAAAGGTTCGGTTCAACCGGCAACGGTTCAGCCTCACGGAGCCGCCGTCGCCATTTATGTTTTAAGTGTTCAGCTCGACGCCACCAGCGCCTTGAGCGACACATCGAATTGCCTCAAAGCGTTGAGTTGCAGGTCACGCTGTTTGTCGATCTGCGCGGCAATGGCCGGTGCCGCCTGGTGATGCACCCAGACCGATGGCAGCTGTTTCTCGACGGCGCCTTCAGCCTTGCCGATGTATTGCAGGTCGGCGTCGTAGAAACGTGCGGTGAAGCGCGCTTCGACCAGGCTGTTTTGCTGCGTCAGCAAGCGATTGAAGGTGTCGAGCTTCACCACCACGTCGGGATGCGCCTGTACCAATGCGTCGAGGTTGTCGTAAACGGTCACCGACAAGAACTGTTGTTGCAGCGAACTCACCAGCCAGTCGATGGCCAGTTCCGGATCGGAGCTGCTGACGAAGGCTTCACGAATCCGCGAGTCGAGCGCATCTTTCGCGCCGTTGACCGCCATGTCGTGGTAACGCTCAAGGTATTGCAGGTTGTCCAGGGTGTTCTCGCTGAGCAACACGCCGACGGTTTGCGAATGCTGCAATGTCGCGCTGCTGCCGGTGAGAGTCTGGAAGTGACACGACCCGGCGTCGGCTGCGAACGTCGGTGCAGTGAAGAGTGCTCCGCCCGTCAGCAGGGCGACCATAGCCAGTCGGGTCAATGTGTTCATCGCGCAAATTCCTTGAGCTGCGTGTTCGATGGAGGCGATTTTCCGCCGATTGCCGACAAAGCAGAACTTGCGTTTCTTGATGGTCACTATTACTTCTAGCAATAGTTGCGCGACGTGCAGACTGATACACACTCAATACAAGTAGAAAAAGACCCATGAGGAACCTTCCTTGAGAACGTTTGACCTGATCCGAGACGCCGTTCTGCCCGACTTCCGCGAGCGCGTGGCCGAGTACCTTGTGCAGTACGAAAGCATATTGCTGGACAAAAACCTCACCGACCCGCAGCTCATCACAGACACCGCCAATCAGTTACGCGGTTACCTGCGCGGGCTGAACACCACCCGCGTGCTGGGTATGGCTTATTGGGAAGAACTGGATCGTCGAGTCGTCGACACCTGGCTCGCGCCGGAGCAATGACCAATCCGCGCAGTGGTTGGGGCGGCGGCGAGCAACCGCGCCCTCCCCGTTGCCAGTGGTCTGCGCGGCAACGCGACCTCTGCGAAAAAACCGCCCGAACGCTTACAATCGCCGGTCTCACTGCCAATCAGACAGGCGCATCAAGAAATGCCGCTCGACCCACCTACGATGTTGACCATTTCCATCGCCCTCGCAGCCGCCGCCGCGCTGTATCTGGCGATCGAATGGCGCAGCATTCGTGAGCCATCGCTACTGTTCTGGAGCGCCGGTTTCGCCACCATCACCGTCGGTTCCACCCTGGCCCTGCTGCGCAGCAGCGGCTTTTTGCTGATCGGCATCTGGTTCGCCAACGGGCTGCTGGTGACCGCGCATTTCCTGTTCCTGCTCGGCGTGGCGCGCTTCACCCAGATACGCCTGTCGTCGGCCTGGTACCTGATCTTCGTGACCTGGCTGGTCATGCTGTTGTTGCCGGACGGGCCGCTGTGGTCGAAGGTGATGCTGGCGGCCAATTCGTTGCTGGTGGCGCTGTCGACCCTCAAGGCCAGCTCGCTGCTGCGCCCCCACGGCAAATCGTTGAGCGTCGGCGCGGTGCAGTTGCGCTATGTGCTGCTCGGTCACGGGATTTTCTACGTGGCCAAAGCCCTGACCGTGGTGATCCCCGGCACGCTGATCGATCTGGCGGCGTTTCGTGGCGAGATCATCCAGATTTCTCTGGTCGAGGGCGCGATGGCAATCATGTTGATCGCCTTGTCGATGACCGGCACCGAACGTTACCGCCGGGAAAAACAGATCGCCCGGCTTGCCGAGCGCGATCCACTGACCGCTTTGTACAACCGCCGCGCCCTCGAGAAACGTGCGCCGCGCCTGCTCGAACAGGTATCGCCCGAGCATCCCGGCGCCCTGCTGCTGATCGACATCGACAACTTCAAACTGGTTAACGACCAGTATGGCCACACCGCCGGTGACCGTTTGCTGATTGCCCTGAGCGAGCTGATCCGCTCGGTGCTGCCGCGTAATGCGCTGACAGCCCGTTTGGGTGGTGACGAGTTCGTCATTCTGCTCAACAGTGCTTCGAGTGAGCGCGTCATGGAACTGGGCAACACGCTGCGCGAGCAGTTTCTCAGCACCACTTCGCAGACATTCCCCACCACTGCCGCCGTCACCCTGAGCATCGGCGCCAGCCTGTTCGACAACCCGCCGGCCAACCTGACGGCACTGATCGAACAAGGCGACGCCGCCCTCTACGAATCGAAACGCGGCGGGCGCAATCGCTTGCGTCTGACCGGGCTCACCACTCCAGGATAATAAAAAACATGTCCAGCCTCGATACGCCTCTGCAAGACCTCGCCGCGCCCGAAGGCGTTTGCTACGGCTGCGGCGGCCGCAACCCGCACGGCCTGCACGTCAAAAGCCATTGGCACGAAGACGGCGAGCACGTGATTGCCGAACACCTACCGGAGGCCAAGTACTGCGGCTGGCCGGATCTGGTCTACGGCGGTCTGATTGCGATGCTGGTTGATTGCCATTCCAACTGGACGGCGATGGCGTACCACTATCGAGCGGAAAACCGCGAACCCGGCAGCCTGCCGCGCATTGATTGCGTCACCGGCAACCTCGGGATCAAGTTCATCAAACCGACACCGATGGGTGTGCCGCTGGTTTTACGGGCGAAAGTCGAAGGTGAAGTCGGGCGCAAGACGCGGGTGATTTGTGAAGTGTTTGCCGGTGACGTCCTCACCGCCGTGGGTGATTCGGTGTTTGTGCGAGTGGATACCGGGCAATTGGCGAATGCGGCGCATGGGCGGAAAAGCCAAAGCCCCTCACCCTAGCCCTCTCCCAGAGGGAGAGGGGACTGACCGAGGTGTTTGGTTGAAATACGCCGACCTGAGATATCGAGCCGAACTCGGGTTTTGCAAAATCCTCACCTCAGCCCTCTCCTTGGGGAAAGGAGACTGACCGAGGCGTCTGGTTGAAATACGCCGACCTGAGATATCGAGTCGAACTAGGATTTTGAAAAGCCCACAAATTAGCTCCCTCTCCTAGGGGAGAGGGCTGGGGTGAGGGGTGAATTCACCACCGAACCCAATGTGAAACAGGCTTAAACCTGTTTCACATTCGCCCGCGCCGTATGCAGCTTTTTATAGCTCTCGATCAAACGCAAATGCCGATCCAGCCCTTCCAGCTTCATGCTGGTCGGCGTCAAACCGTAGAAACGCACGCTGCCGTTAACCGAACCAATCGCCGCATCCATACGCTCGTCGCCAAACATACGACGGAAGTTAGCCTCGTAGTCTTCCAGTTCCAGATCCTCGTCCAGCTCCATCTCCAGCACCACGTTAACCGCTTGATAGAACAAGCCGCGCTCGACGGTGTTGTCGTTGTATTGCAGGAAAGCTTCGACCAGATCCTTGGCCTGTTCGTACTTTTGCAGGGCGAGGCAGATCAGCAAGCGCAATTCCAGAATCGTCAGCTTGCCCCACGGCGTGTTGTCGTCGAACTCGACGCCGATCAGTGTGGTGATCTCGGTGTAATCGTCCTGCTCGCTGTTTTCCAGGCCTTGGGCGAGGTTGCGCAGGCCGACTTTGCTCAGGTTGTGCAGATTGAGGATGTCGGCACGGAACTGCAGGGCTTTGTTGGTGTTGTCCCAGATCAGGTCTTCGACCGGGTAGATCTCCGAGTAGTCCGGCACCAGAATCCGGCAGGCCTTGGCACCGATGTGCTCGTAGACCGCCATGTAGACCTCTTTGCCCATGTCTTCGAGGATGCCGAACAGCGTCGCGGCTTCTTCGGCGTTGGAGTTTTCGCCCTGGCCGGAGAAGTCCCACTCGACGAATTCGAAATCCGGTTTGGCACTGAAGAAGCGCCACGACACCACGCCGCTGGAGTCGATGAAGTGCTCGACGAAGTTGTTCGGCTCGGTAACCGCCTGACCGGAGAAGGTCGGCTGCGGCAAGTCGTTCAAACCTTCAAAGCTGCGCCCCTGCAGCAATTCGGTGAGGCTGCGTTCCAGCGCCACTTCCAGGCTCGGATGCGCGCCGAACGAGGCGAACACGCCGCCCGTACGCGGGTTCATCAAGGTCACGCACATCACCGGGAATTCACCGCCCAACGACGCGTCCTTGACCAGCACCGGGAAGCCCTGCTCTTCCAGGCCTTTGATGCCGGCGAGGATGCTCGGATACTTCTCCAGCACTGCTTGCGGCACGTCCGGCAGGGCCATTTCGCCTTCGAGAATCTCGCGTTTGACCGCGCGCTCGAAGATCTCCGACAGGCACTGCACCTGCGCTTCGGCCAAGGTGTTGCCGGCGCTCATACCGTTGCTGAGGTAAAGGTTTTCGATCAGGTTAGACGGGAAGTACACCACTTCATTGTCCGACTGGCGCACAAACGGCAGCGAGCAGATGCCGCGCTGGGTGTTGCCGGAGTTGGTGTCGAACAGGTTCGAGCCACGCAATTCGCCGTCACGGTTGTAAATCTTCCGGGTGTAGTCGTCGAGAATCTCGCTCGGCAACTCGTCTTTCGGGCCCGGTTTGAACCATTGTTCGTCCGGGTAATGGACGAATTCCGCGTTGGCGATTTCTTCGCCCCAGAACTGGTCGTTGTAGAAGAAGTTGCAGTTCAGGCGCTCGATGAATTCGCCCAGTGCCGAGGCCAGTGCGCCTTCTTTGGTCGCGCCCTTGCCGTTGGTGAAGCACATCGGCGAATGCGCATCGCGAATGTGCAGCGACCAGACGTTAGGCACGATGTTGCGCCACGAGGCGATTTCAATCTTCATGCCCAGGTCGGCGAGAATGCCCGACATGTTGGCGATGGTCTGCTCCAGCGGCAGGTCCTTGCCGGCGATGAAGGTGCCTGCATCCGAACCGGCAACCGGCATCAACAGCGCCTGGGCATCGGCGTCGAGGTTCTCGACTTCTTCGATGATGAATTCCGGCCCGGTCTGCACAACCTTCTTTACCGTGCAGCGATCAATGGAACGCAGGATGCCCAAACGATCTTTCTCGGAGATGTCCGCCGGCAACTCGACCTGGATCTTGAAGATCTGGTTGTAGCGGTTTTCCGGGTCGACGATGTTGTTCTGCGACAGGCGAATGTTCTCAGTCGGAATGTTGCGGGTGTCGCAGTACAACTTCACAAAGTAAGCCGCACACAACGCCGACGACGCCAGAAAGTAGTCGAACGGCCCCGGTGCCGAACCATCGCCCTTGTAGCGGATGGGCTGATCGGCGATCACCGTGAAGTCGTCGAACTTGGCTTCAAGTCGAAGGTTGTCGAGAAAGTTGACCTTGATTTCCATGCGGGATTACCAGAATACGGCTAAACGAATGGCCGCCATTATCCGGTTTTTGCGCGGGAAGTCTTGCCCTTTCGGGATTGGCCGCTGATCGGCGTCCTGCACTTGGGAAGACAAATCACGCGGGGTTCACTACGCTTTCAGAGCAGTCGCCGAGAACAATCTGAACATTGCGCCCACGCCGTGGTTCTAGATTCAGAAGACAGCGGATCAAGGACGAGCACATGGACCTTTCCAGCTATGCAGCCCCGCTTCCACCACGCCAGAGCGCCGTCACTCGCCGCCTGGCCTTCGCGGTCGGAGCGCTGTTCGTCAGTGGCGTGATTGCGGCGGCGGTCGCTTTGCTGGGTATCGCCGAGCGCCTGGACAGCGAAGAGCTCACCAAAACCGGCTTTTACTCGGCTCGCGCGCTGGAAAACCGCATCACTGCCTCGAAAAACTACATCACCAGCTACGCCTACTGGACCACCGCCTACGAGCATTTGAGCGGTCAGGTCGATACCGATTGGGCCTACACCGAGCAGAACCTCGGCAAAACCCTGTTCACCAGTGACGGCTATGACGGCGTGTTCGTCCTCAACCCCGAAGGCACCCGTTACGCGGTGGTGCGCGGGCAAATGGTCGATGCCGAGCTGTCCGCGTTCGTTCAGGTCAGCGCCACGGAGTTACTGGATCAAGTGTTGGGCCAAGGTGATCTGACCAAGCCAGTCAGCCGCTATTCACTGTTCGAAGGCTGGCCGGCGCTGGTGTCGGCGGCGACGATCATTCCCAACGATGAACGACCACTCGGCGATCCGCAGACTTCTTCGGTGCTGGTGTTCGTCGACAAACTCACGCCGACCAAATTGCGCCTGATCGGCAGCGGTTACGGCTTGAATAACCTGACCCTGGCACTGGACGATACGCTCGACCCGAAACGCCCTCGCGTGCCGCTGGACAGCACCGGTTACAGCCTGATCGCTGATCTGGAGCGACCCGGGCAACATTTACTGTGGTCATTGCTGCCGCCACTCGGCGCGACGATTGTGGTGCTGATGCTGCTGACCGCGTACTTCTTCCGTCACGCCTTGCGCTCATCGCAGTACGTCGACCAGAGTTTTGCCGTCATGCAAACCTCCAATCAAGCACTGGAAAACGCCAACCGGGAGCTGGAAGCCAGTGAAGAACGCTTTCGCGCCGTGGCCGAAGCCGCGTCCGACTGGATCTGGGAAGTCGACCGCCACCTGGCGCTGACGTACCTGTCGGCGCGCTTCAGCGAAGTGACCGGTTACCCGCAAACCCTGTGGCTGGGGCAGGACATCGGCCAACTGTTGAGTTGTGACACCACGCCACTGGAACTGTGGCTGAGAAACCTCACCGAGGAGAACAGCGCCAGTGATTTGCGTTGCACCTACCGTGACCACTCCGGCCAGCAACGCCACTGTCGGTTGTCCGCCCGGCCGATCTTCGACAAACACACGGTGATCGGCTATCGCGGTACCGCCAGCGACATCACCGACGAAGTCGCCGCCCATGCGCAGATTCAACATCTGTCGATGCACGACGCCCTGACTGGCCTGCCCAATCGCAACAAACTCGCGCGATATCTCGATGAAGCGCTGCTGCTCAAGGAGCACGCGCCGCCGCTGTCACTGCTGATGATCGACCTCGACAACTTCAAACCGATCAACGATTCGCTCGGCCATCCGGCCGGTGATGCCGTGCTGCAGGAAGTCGCCACGCGCCTGCGTGAATGCACCCGCGAACACGACATCGTCGCGCGTCTGGGCGGCGACGAGTTCATCGTGGTGCTCAACGGCATGGACAGTCCGCACGAAATCGACAAGTTCTGCACCCGCCTGATCGGCAGCCTGCATCAACCGGTGGTGTTCGAACATCATCCGCTGCACATCGGCGCCAGCATCGGCATCTCGCTTAGTCGCAACCACGGCTACGTACCCAGCGACCTGATCCGTTACGCCGACATTGCCCTGTATCAGGCCAAGTCCGAGGGCAAGAACACCTGGTGCTATTTCGAAGCGCACATGAGCGACCAGATCCAGACCCGCCGGCAGATGGAAGACGACCTGCGCCATGCGCTCAAACACAACGAATTCATCCTGCACTATCAACCGCGCTACAAGATCGATGGCAAGCACATCGTTTCGGTCGAAGCGCTGGTGCGCTGGCAACACCCGACCAAAGGCCTGCTCGGCCCGGACCTGTTCATACCGCTGGCGGAGCAGACCGATCTGATCGTGCCGCTCGGGCGCTGGGTGTTGCGTGAAGCCTGCGAAACCGCGCTGGGCTGGCCGGAAGACATTCTGCTGTCGGTGAATCTGTCGCCCGCGCAGTTTGCCGTCAGCGATGTGGTCGAGGATGTTCGGGAGGTTCTGGTGCAAACCCGTTTTCCAGCGAGTCGCCTGGAACTGGAAATCACCGAGAACGTGATGCTCAACGACACCGACGGCGCGTTGACCACCATGAATGCCCTGAAAGAACTCGGCGTGCGCCTGAACATGGACGACTTCGGCACCGGTTACTCGTCGCTCGGTTACCTGCGCGCTTATCCTTTTGACGGGATCAAGATCGACAAACGCTTCATCGCCTCGATCAGCAGCGGCACCAATGATCGCGCGGTGGTGCAGGCGATCATCGGCCTGGGCAAAGCCATGGGCCTGACTGTCACCGCCGAAGGGGTCGAGACTGAAGAGCAACTGGATATTCTCGGGGTCGATCAGTGCAATGAGGTGCAGGGTTATTTCATGAGTCGGCCGATCGACAAAGTCGCGTTTGCGCGGTTGCTGCAAGATTCCAGAGGTGCACATTTGAAAGCGAAGAAAGGTCGTGTGACTTGAACGGCTACACGGCGGAGCGACCGCTGTAGCCGTTCGCGGCACCTTCAACCGCGTGTTGAACCTGAGTCATTGGTAAATACATTGCCCGCATCCCGCACCAACTGCCGCCACTCGGCACTGGTGATCAACCCCTCCTCTTCCATTTCATCGGCTGCCTTGAGCAGTTCGTCGTACTGCTGCTCCGGGTCCAGACGCATCTGCGATTGCGTCGCCAGTTTTCGCCATGCCGCCAGTTTTTCTTGTTTGCGCTGATCAAACATCGGGCATCTCTCGTGAAGGACTCTCTCGATAGAAAGAAACGAGATCGCGGTGGTTCAGCGCAGTCGACGGATGGACTTTTTGCTTCTAAAGCGCTTTGCCGATCAACAATGATGGATACACCACCGAATACTGTGGGAGCGAGCCTGCTCGCGAAAGCGGTTTGTCTGCACCGAAGATATTGGCTGACCCACCGCTATCGCTTGCAGGCAAGCTCCCACAGGGTTTGCGCTGATCAGCAATGATGGATACACCACCGAACCCTGTAGGAGTGAGCCTGCTCGCGATAGCGGATTGTCTGTGGCGGATGTGTTGGCTGACACTCCGCTATCGCGAGCAGGCTCACTCCCACAGGGATTGGGGCAGTTTGTCAGAACTTCTCGGCCACGCGCCGGTATGGATAATCCGGATCGCGGTACTTGCCCGGCTTCTGTCGTTTGGGCAGCTCGATTTTCTCGCGCTTCACCTCCTCATACGGAATGCGGCTGAGCACATCGGAGATGATGTTCAGCCGTGCGCGGCGTTTGTCATTGGAGTCGGCCACCAGCCACGGCGCGTGTTCAGTGTCGGAGTATTTGAACATTTCGTCCCGCGCCCGTGAGTAGTCGTACCAGCGGCTGTAGGACTTGAGGTCCATCGGTGTCAGTTTCCAGGTCTTGCGCCCGTCGTTGATTCGCGCCTCAAGCCGGCGGGTTTGCTCTTCAGGGCTTACTTCCAGCCAGTACTTGAGCAGGATCACTCCCGATTGGACGATGGCGTGTTCGACCCAGGGAATCGATTTGAGGAATTTGTCGGCCTGCTCGTCGGTGCAGAAGCCCATCACCCGCTCGACACCGGCGCGGTTGTACCAGCTGCGATCGAAGATCACCACTTCGCCTGCCGCCGGTAGATAAGGCAGATAACGTTGCACGTGCATCTGGCTTTTCTCGCGATCGGTCGGCGCCGGCAGCGCCACCACGCGAAAGACACGCGGGCTGACGCGCTCGGTCAATGCCTTGATGGTCCCGCCCTTGCCAGCGCCGTCGCGGCCTTCGAAAACGATGCAGACCTTGACGCCCTTGGCAATCACCCATTCCTGCAACTTGACCAGTTCGACGTGCAGTTTGCGCAAATGCTCGAGGTAATCCTTGTTTTTCAATTTCGGACTTTCAGGCGCCGTGGCGGCCTTCTTTTTGCCTTTTGCCATGACCTTGGCCTCTCTCCAATAAATGCAGAAACAGAGTGTTGATTGACGGGATACACCAGACACGTGAGGTTAGTTCATGACGTGCCGTTTGCCATGGCCGGGCAAAAAGCCAAATTGCCATGTGTTTCGTTCGTTCTTTGTTACGTCGCACTGTTCATTGCCCGTTCTTGCCTGCCTGGAGTTTTTCGATGCCGTCGTCCAAATCCCTGCCCACCGCCCTGCTCGGCCTGGCGCTCGCCTGCCCGGCGATGGCCGAGACTCAAGGTCTGGAATTGGGGCAAGTACTGATTTCGGCCGAGGATCGCAACGGTAGTGATGTCTCTGTTGAGGAAGCCAAGGCCCGCCTCGAACAGGTGCCCGGCGGCACCAGCGTGGTCGACATGCGCCAGCCATTGCAGGGCCGCGTGGCGAGCAATCAGGATGTGCTGGCGTATCAGCCGGGGGTTTATGCGCAGTCGGCGGGCAACGAAGGCGTGAAAATCTCGGTGCGTGGCTCAGGCATCAACCGGGCACCGGGCGCTCACGCGTCGGGGCTGTACACCCTGCTCGACGGTCTGCCGTTGACCGGCCCGGGCGGCACGCCTTACGAATTGCTCGAGCCGTTGTGGGTCGATCACGTTGAAGTGCTGCGCGGCGCCAACGGTTTTGATCGCGGTTCGCTGGCACTTGGCGGCGCCATCGATTACGTCAGCCACACCGGCTACGACGCGCCGAAACTGCAAGTGCGCTACGCGACTGGAAGCCACGGCTATCAGCAGCGTCAGGTCAGTTCCGGGCAAGTGCTCGGCGATTTCGATTACTACGTGTCGCTCACCGATTCCAACGCCGACGGCTATCAGGATCACACCGCCAGCGAGAGCAAAGGCCTGATCGCCAACTTCGGTTATCGCTTCAACCCGAACCTGGAAACCCGCTTCTATATCCGCTACCGCGAAACCGACAACGACCTCGCCGGCCGCGTAACCAAGCACTCCATCGAACACTCGCCTCGCGCGGCCAATCCGTCCTACGTGGCGCGCGACGATAGCCGCAAACAGCCGGGCAGCACCTTCATCGGCAACAAGACCACCTATTACATCGACGACGATTCGAGCATCCAGACCGGCCTCGTTTATCACGACTACCCGATGGACCTGCGCGAAGGTCCGAACCGTTTGAAGGTCGCCTACACCGACGTCAGTGGCACCTTCGACTACAAACGCCGCGACACGATTTTCGGCATGGAAAGCCGCAGCAACGTCGGCCTGCGCGTGACCAAACACCTGCCCAACGACGGCGCCAGCGAATTCGTGCGCATCCCCAGCGGCAACACCGCCAGCTACGTGCCCGGCACGCGCATGCGCAACTTCACTTATCAGGGTTCGGACACGGTTCTGCACTTTGGTAACGATCTGGAAATCGCCGACGACCTCTGGCTGACCACCGGTCTCGCCGCCATCTACACCCGCCGCGAAAGCGACGTGACCTACCCGCAAAGCGGCGGCAAAACCAGCATGAACGACTGGGATTACGCGCCGCGCCTCGGCCTGCGCTACCAGATCACCCCGGATCTGCAAGTGTTCGGCAACCTCAGCCGCTCGGTTGAAGCACCACACCCGTGGTCGCTGATCTACAGCTCCAACGTGCGTTTCCCGGCTGGCAGCGGCGCCGCGACCGGCACGCAGAAAGACCCGATCGAATTGCAGAACCAGACCGCCACCACGCTAGAGCTGGGTGGTCGTGGCGACAGCGTCATCGGTGAGTGGAGTCTGGCGTGGTACTACGCGCAGGTGCGGCATGAACTGCTGTCGGTGTTGCCGGATGCCAATGCCGTCACGCCGTATGAACTGAACGCCAGCCCGACCGTGCACCAAGGCATCGAAGCCAGCCTCAACAGCAAACTCTGGTCGGCGGCCGATGGCCGTCAGTTGAGCTTGCGCCAGGCGTATACCTTCAGCGACTTCCACTATCGAGATGATGATCGTTTTGGTGACAACCGCCTGCCCGGTCTGCCAATGCATTACTACCAGGGTGAGTTGCGTTACGACTGGCCGCAGGGTTTCTTCGCGGCGGTGAATACGCAACTGGTGTCCAAGGTAGCGGTGGATTACGCCAACAGCTACTACGCCGATCCGTATGCACTGTTCGGCGCGACGCTGGGTTACAACGCGCCGAAGGGTGACTGGCAGACGTGGGTGGATATGCGCAACCTGACCAACAAACACTACGCAGCAACGGTCACACCGGGGTATGACGACAAGGGACTGGATGCGGCGCGGTCTACTCCGGGTGAAGGGATGGGGGTTTATGTCGGGGTTTCGTGGAGTTTGCTCTGACACCTCCCCTGTGGGAGCCAGCCTGCTGGCGATGGCGGCGAATCTGTCGCAAAGAAGCTAACTGACCTACCGTCATCGCTTGCAGGCAAGCTCACACAGTGATTTGCGCTGTACCCGAATTTTGTGATCTATACACAAACCTGTGGCAACAGGTTTGCACGCGAAGGCGTCAGCCGAACACGCGTCGATGTAAATGTTCTACGCCCTGTTTCAGAACGAGTCACGGATGAACACCATGGATTCCCAACCAGAAAACCTGCTGGAAAAAAGCCTCAAACGGGCCGCCGACGAACCGGCACATCGTCCGGAGTTTTTCAACACTCTGTTGAATTCGAACGTTTACATTCTCGGCACCGCCGGAGAGGCAGACGGCCACGTCAATCTCCAAGCCGGCAGCAACATCAGCATCGCCCATTGGCAAAAACCGGATGGCACCCCGGTCATCCCGTTTTTCTCGTCCCTGCAAACACTGCAACAGTCCATCGACAGCGAGCAGACCTACCTCGAAATACCCGCCCGATCGTTGTTCGAAATCACACTGGGCGCCCTGCTCTGTCTGAATCCGAAGTCGCCTTACGGCAAAGAGTTTTTCCCGCAAGAGGTGCACAATTTGCTCGCCGATGCCGTTGGCCAGACCGCCACGCAACGCACGGTCGAGAAAGAAACCAACGTGCTGCTCGGCCAGCCTGCCGAATACCCGTCACAAATGGTCCACTCGCTCACGCAACTGTTCGCCAAACATTCCAATGTGAAGCGCGGGTTTCTGGCATTGATGCATGACACCTCGGTGGACGAAAAACCGCACTTGATCGTGGGCATTGAGGCGGACGGCGATATTGAGCGGGTTATGCGTGAGGCGGGCAATGTTGCCGGGGATACCGCGCCGCAGGGCGAGCCGGTTGATTTGTGCCGTGTGTCCCAAGGCGAAGCCGGCCTGAGTGATTACTTTCTCAGGGAAACCACGCCCTTCTATGAGCGCAAGTGGGGCAATAAACTGCGTTCTTTTCTGGGGTTTGGTAAAGCGTGATTGAACATGCACCGGGACCCTGGGTTCTCGACGAGACCGCCGAGGTCACGGCCGGACTTGCTGATTTGATCGCGGCGATTGCCAAAACCGAGCGATCGCAAATCCCATGAGTCCGGGTTGGAAACACGGGTTCACGCTTGAAAACTGAGTGATCGTAAAATGTGGACCGGGTTGACCGGTCCGCCACAAGGACCGTGAAAAATGAAAGTATTGCTCATCGCTTCGCTTGCAATTTTGTCGATAACTCAAACATCTTTGTCCTTCGCCGATAACGCCAATGGCAAAAATCTTTTTTTACAGCGATGTGCGGTGTGCCATGGAGCAGATATCAAGGCAACAGGCCCCTTGGCGAATAAAAGCCAACCGCCGACGCCTGACCTGACAACAGCCATCTTCAAGAAGCGACTGCATGATTATCCAGGCGTCATCGTCTCCTCGATCATTCTTCGCCCCAATGGCGACCTGATTCCAAGAACCCTGCGGGACAACGGCATAAAAATCGCGCCGCACGCCTGGAGCGTTCAGGACTTTCGCGACTTGAATCAATACATGAGTCGTGTGATTTCAGAGAGTCGGTGATTTGATAAAACGACGACGTTTGAACCGGAACACAACCCTCTCCAATGCCCACCGAGTCAGGAAATGAATGAACTTCACCGATGACATGGCGGCCGCTTTTCCTGCGGGCAATCCGATACCCGCACGCCTTCGCCAATCACTTGAGTTGTTGGAAGAGCATGGCTGCGTGCGCAGTCACCGCGATGGCACGCGCTATATGACGCTGCATCCGGACCCCGCACACAGCGATGTGGCGACAACCGCTTTTTACCTGCCAGTACCTGCCGACACCGCCCGCTGGACTAACAGCGATGATCCTGACGTAAACCAGCGCCTGACCCTATTCCTCAGAACCGGTGGGGACGGCTCGTGGGCCGGGCTGTGGCTGGACGACAGCGGGCAACAGCGATTCGTCCATCTGGGATCAGGGTCCGGGTCAACGATGCTTTGCGTCCTGACCGACACGATTGAAGACTTGTTGAGGCTGCTGGCTATCGGTTACGACGAGCTCTGCTGGCCGGAGCAATTTCAACTGACCCCGGATCAAGTACGCGAAAAAGAATACGCCGAAGACGATTACCCTCCTCCGCCTCTTCTGTTGCGAAGCCACGTCGAGCGAACGCTCGGGCTGAGCATACCGGCGCGAGCAGCGGATCTGGTCCGCGGTACAGAGTGCATGGATGTGAGCGATTCGAACGACCCCTTCTGGAACTGGCTCAAGCAGGTCAGCCGGCATTAATGGCGACACTGCTCGATCACTTCCACATTACCCCTAAACACTGTCTGGAGTGAGAGACAGGGACACTTGTGGCGCTCTCTGCACTTACAGATCATTCAAGGAAAAATGCTCATGAGCATAAAAAAAATTATGCTGGCTGTATTGGCCGCAGCGGCGCTGGCGGGTTGTGGGGGTAACAAGGACAAGGCGCAGGCGTTCGTCGAGTCCAGTGGCATGACCAAGCAATACGCCAGCATGGTCGAGACCGCGTCCAGCGGTTATGCGTCCCGCTACCCGATGCTCGAACACGAGCAAATTCGCAACGTTGTACGAGAGAACATCGATCCTGACGACCTGAAGGGCATGGTCGTGGAAATCTATGCCAATCACTTCAACAACGAGGAGCTTGACCTGCTGACTCGCGCCAACCAGCATCCCGAGCAGGCGATGACGATCATCCTGAGTTCGAAAAAGGGCCGCGATCTGGCCGAAAAATTCATGGCCGTCCAGAGCACCCTCGCTAAAGATATGCGAGATGCAATGGCCGACAGCGATGAGGCGATCATCGATGCGCTGGATGATTTGAAGGATCAAGCGCAGGGTTAAAACGGCGCCATGGGCACTCGCCTCTTCGCGGGCTTGCCCGCGAAGTCGGAAGCTCATTCAGCCTCGCAACCACTGAAGTGGCGCGGAATGAGCGGCGTGCCCCCTTCACCCGCGCTTCGGCAGCTTCCAGTTCGGGCGAATGAAATGGCAGGTGTAGCCATTCGGAATGCGCTCGAGGTAATCCTGGTGTTCCGGTTCCGCTTCCCAGAACGGCCCCGCCGGTTCGATTTCGGTCACCACGCGGCCCGGCCACAGTTTTGAGGCGTCGACATCGGCAGCCGTGTCCTCGGCGATGTCGCGTTGTTCTTCGCTGAGGTAGTAAATCGCCGAACGGTAGCTGCGACCGAGGTCGTTGCCCTGACGGTTGGGCGTGCTTGGGTCGTGAATCTGGAAGAAAAACTCGAGGATCTGTCGATAGCTGATCACGGCAGGATCGAAGGTGATTTCGATGGCCTCGGCGTGGTCGCCATGGTTGCGATAAGTAGCGTTCGGCACATCGCCGCCGGTGTAACCGACGCGAGTCTGCAACACGCCGGGATAGCGCCGCAGCAGATCCTGCATGCCCCAGAAGCAGCCGCCGGCGAGGATGGCGGTTTCGGTTTGAGTGGTCATGGGTTGTGGCTCCTCTCGGAAGTAGTACGCGAGTGTACTTTTACAGATCAGCGATGAGTACCATAAGCACAGATTTCAGACCAAGGAAACGCTATGCCGCTGCTCACATGGGACCCTTTTGACCTTATTGCTGCACTAGGCGTGATTCCCGATCAGGATGAGTATGAGACCTACCATCAGTACTTGATCGAACAGGGTTCCATCAGCCTGAAGCTGACGATCTGGCAATACGATTCAGATGTAGAGATTCAGGTTTGGGAAAAATCGTTACCCAACCCCATTATCAAATACACAATGCAGGGCTGCCCCGGTATCCGTGTCATTGACGATCAACGCGGGAAATTTGTTGAATTCGCCGCGTCGAACACCTTCTCCGGGCGATATGACGGTTACTCCGTGATTCCCTTTGGCCTGAGGTTGTGGGTGGATCCACAGATTTTTCTGGAGCCGTTCAGCTATCCCTCTGCTTAGCGACGGATGCATTCCAGTGCGACGTGAAAACATGGAACCTTCCGTCTGTATCGAGGCTAGCGATAATCCCGAAAATCGTCCGGGCATCAGTGCCCGGCAACCGCAGCCGCTCCAGCAACACGCGGCCCCGATCTGAACCCGTGCCCCCGAGCGCCGAAGGCAATGGCAAACCCCACGCTCACCAGCACCACCATGGCCCAGGGAAACGAGGCGACGCCCCAGCGGTCGAGCAACACCCCACCGACCACCCCGCTGCCTGCAATCGCGCTATTCCACGCCACCACATTCAACGACAACGCCACGTCTGCGCCATCCCCCGCCGCATCCGCCAGAGCCGTCTGCAACAACGTCGCCGCGCCACCAAAACTCAATCCCCACACCAACACGCCGAGGTAAATCACCTGCGGTACACGCCCCCAAAAGCCAAACACCACGCAAACCAATGCAAACGTCGCCAAGCTCACCAGCACGGTCTTGCGCAACAGCGGCTCAACCAGTTTCGCGGTCAGCCAGATCCCCGACAACGCTGCGAGACCAAACACCAACAACACCAGATCTACACGATCCGCCAGCCCCGCCGGCGCCACAAACGGGGCGATGTAGGTGTAGAGAATGTTGTGCGCCAGCATCCAGCTGATCACCACCGCCAGCACCGGCCGCACACCCGGCGTGGTCAACACGCGGCGCAACGACAGACGCTGATGCGCAGGCTGCGGCGGATAATCCGGCACCTTCACCAACACCCAAACGATCAGTATCAACGTCAGGGCCGACATCAGGCCAAACGTCGTGCGCCATCCGACGAGGCCACCGAGCCATGTGCCGAGCGGCACGCCTAGTGACAGGGCAATCGGCGTACCGACCATGGCCAGTGCCAACGCTTTGCCCTGCTGATCAGGCTCAACCATGCGCCGCGCATAACCGGCCAACAAACTCCACGCCAACCCTGCCGCCACCCCCGCAAAGAAACGCGCCACCAGCGTCACACCATAGTGCGACGACAGCGCCGTGATCGAGTTGAACAGCAGAAAACCGACAATGGTCAGCAGCAACACATTGCGTCGACGCCAGCCACGAGTGGCAATGGTCATCGGAATCACCGCCAGCACCGAGCCCAGCGCATACGCGGTGACCATCTGCCCGGCCATCGAAGGTGAAATCGCCAAGCCTTCGCTGATCAGCGGCAACAGCCCGGCGGGCAGGGTTTCGGTGACGATGCAGATAAAACCGGTCATGGCCAGCGCCAGCAGCGCGCCGATGGGCAGGCGTTTCGGCGCCGCCGATAGAGTCAATGAAGGTGTCACGGGAAACTCCTTGAGTTTGGAAATTCAGACTTGCGTACCGATCGATATAAAATACTGGCGGCAGCCGAGGCACGTTGTCAACGACTTATGTATCGACTAGTATCCAAATCACTTTCCGAGGAGTTTCAGCTATGGCCAGAACCGGCCGCCCCCGCGCATTCGATCGCGACGACGCCGTCGACCAGGCCATGCAATTGTTCTGGCAACACGGCTACGACTCGACATCCCTTTCACTGTTGAAGGCTGAACTGGGCGGCGGCATTTCCGCACCGAGTTTCTACGCCGCGTTCGGCTCCAAAGAAGCCCTGTTCGACGAATGCGTGCAGCGTTACCTGGCGACCTTCGCCCAAGTCACCGAATGCCTGTGGGACCAAACCCTGCCGCCACGCCAAGCCATCGAAACCGCCCTGCGCCAATCGGCACGCATGCAATGCGACGACGGCCACCCGAAAGGCTGCATGGTCACCCTCGGCGTCATGAGCGCGCCGAGCCCGGAAAACGCCCACGTCGCTCAAGCCCTCACCCACTCCCGCGCCCGAACCCGCGCGGGGATTGTGGCGTGCGTCGAGCGTGGTGTGAGTGAAGGGCTGTTAGCGGACGACACGAACGCAGCCGCGATGGCGACGGTGTTCGATAGTTTCCTGCAGGGGATTTCCATCCTTGCTCGGGATGACACGCCGATCGAGAGCATTGATGCGGCGATTACGCAGGTGATGCGGACTTGGGATGTGGCCCGTACCACCGCACCTGCACCAGAACAGGCATGAAAGGCGTCTGGATGCTCAAACAGCATAAGGAAAACCAGCCATTGCAAATCCACGTTATTTACACCCACACCGAGGTGCTGCTCTCCAGACACCCTTACGCCTCATGGAGAGAAATTCAGAATCAGTACCCTGACTACATCACATCGCTCGGCCCCTGGGATGACCAAGCCGTTATCGAATACCTGATCGATGAATACCCCGAACTTTCTCCCCATCCGAAAGAGCAGGTCGCAGCGCTCATCGCGGATACTGAAGAGACAAAAGTGATAACAACAGTACATTCACCGGCTAGACAGCCTTAGACGCGAGCTCCAGCATTCTGGCGAATTGAGCAATCGCCAGATGAATCTCATCCTGAGTGTCGCCATCCCAATCCTCAACCGTCGACAACTCGGTCCTCAGCGCGTCAATGCGACTGCGTATTTCAGCAACCTCTTCGTCCCCACACTGCTGCGTAATTGCCGCCCACTTCTCATCCGAAATACGCTGCTGCACGGACAGCCCCGCACTCGCTTGCGCGATCATTGCTGACAGTTTGCTCATCAAATATCCCTACCCTATTCCTTGCAGACAGTCGGCCCTATGCCCTCACCGGAAATAGGCATGATGTCATTGCCCATGCTGAGGCACAGCGCTTTATTACTGAAAAGACGCCCAAATCAGCGGGCTAAACAAGACCGGATCTATGCCGACACACGATCCGGGTATACCTCAACGTAACTCGACTCCCCGCCTCCACTAGCACCGGACAACCACCCCCACACAAAGCTCAACGTCGTTCGCCCTCCGTCGTCCACCCCGACAATGCCACGGGACCAACCGGACAAAATCTCGTCCTCAGTCGTCAGGCAATGAAACAGCAACTCTATGGTGTCAGGACCAGTCACGCGGCCAACTTGATGCCCCATACGAATCCGCCCGCCTTGGTAAGTGCTGGAAATGCCCGAACCCTCAACACGGTAATGAAACACCGTCCCGCTACCCGACAGCCCCTGCGTGTTATCCGCTACCGCGAATTGGCGATCATGCAAACGTTCGCTGACTTGAGAAAAGAGAGTTTCCATAAATGTCGCGTCCTTGATGAAGAAGGCTATTCCAGTGTGTGAGCATCCTACCCCATCAAATTTCAGATTTATCAGAACGCTTTTCTTCACGTTTTCACAGGCGCGTAAAAACCTGCTCACGATTCTGCCGGGCAAGCCGTTACAACAATGGAGGCGTATGAAAGTTTTAAACGCGAAGAAATCACGCAACTTGCCAGCGAGATGATGCGACCTGCACATGTCAATGAGGCTGACCAGATAAGCGCCTTCAGATACGTAAAGGGGCGCCTGGGTTATTCGGTTTTCTGGGAGTTTGCCTACGACGTACACGCTCAAGGGAAACGCTGGATCCTGCTAGGGTGCACTAGCGACTGCCCCACTCTTTGCCATTCATTTTTGTCTGTTTTTATGGAACCACCGATGGACATCAGCAATACCCAGGAAGAAAACACACTAGAACAATCGCTCGAGTTGGCTGCGAAAGAACCTGCCCGCCGACCTGATTTTTTCAAGACGCTGTTGAACTCAATGGTTTATGTCCCGGGTTCGACCGGCGCGGGTAAGGGACACATTGACCTTGAGGCTGGCAGCCAAATCAGCATCGCACATTGGGAAAAGCAGGACGGCACGGCAGTCATCCCGTTTTTTACCTCGCTGCAAACGCTGGAGCAGTCCATAGCTCGTGGCGAGTCCTACCTGGAAATTCCGGCCAGATCCCTGTTTGAAATGACGCTGGGCACTCCGCTTTTCCTGGAACCGAAGTCGCCCTATGGCAAAGAGTTTCTCCCGGAAGAAGTGCAAAGCCTGCTGTCCGCCGAGATTGGCCGGACAACACAACGCACATTGGAAAAAGACGCCCACGTGCAACTCGGGCAGCCCGCGCAATATCCAACAAAAATGGTTAACGCGCTCACGCAGCTATTCGCCAAACATCGCAACATCAAGCGTGGGTTTCTGGCGCTTATGTACAACGTAACGACGGATGAAAAGCCTCACCTGGTGGTTGGCATCGAAGCGGACGGCGATATTGAATTGATCTTGCGCGAAGCCAGTCAAGTTGCCAGGGACACCGCACCCGATGGCGAAGACGTTGGCCTGTATCGCATTCAGGAAGGTGAGCAGGACCTGAGCGATTACTTCTTTACACAAACCACTCCGTTCTATCAGCGGACGTTGGGCAGCAAACTGCGTTCATTGTTTGGTTTTGGTAAAGCGTGACCGAGTTCAACCCCAAACTGACTGCAGATCAGGCGTGCGCAATCGTGCTCGCGCTGTTTGACGGTGTGATGAGAGATGGCAAACCCGAGCGGTTTGTCATTCAGAACTGTGAGCTGTCCGCCAACGGTGATTACTGGGTCATTCGCAGCAACAGCGAGGACTACGTCGTCCACGGCATGACAGAGTTCTGTTATGTCGGTGTCAATGCGCACTTGATCAATGTGGTGACCGGCGAGCGCGAGACGGTCGCCAATTGCTTCAGTGTCGAGGAGTATCTACAGGACAAATACGACCTGACCGCGGCGACGGGCAAACAGTATGTACTGACCCCGGCACTCGACCGGGCGAATAAACCCGCGCTGATCAATCTGCGCCGAAAACTGCAGTGCACCTACCCGCAAACCCTCGCGTTGCTGACGGCCCGCAACGGCTATGGCTCACGGGTACACGCAGACGTCTGCAAGACGCACAGCGACTGCTTGGCGAGCAAGGCATCATCACTCAAATCGAGTTAGTGCCTGATGCCAGTGAAGCCGTCGCCATCGGCGTCGAAACCTGGTACATCGAAGCGGTGTTGAAAGCGGTGCGCAAACGCTTGGGTTAAGCGGTGAATTAGCCGCCGCTGCCTTTCAGACTCAGTCGATCAATTTGCTCAAGACTCGGTGCCCATCAGGGTTGCATGCTGTCGGTGGGTGAAGGCAAGGTCTACCAAATGAAATGGGGCGAAAAAGCCATACAGAGCTGCCGCATCGAACTGGACGTGAGCAAAGCACCGCTGGTGGATGGTTATTGCGTGGCGGATGCCGTGTGTAAGTAAAACCGGGACTTGATGCGCGGTGATGATCGACGCTGTTTAAGGATGCCAGGCCTCACACGCCGGCATTTCAACGACTGGTTTAAAAACGTTCCGAGATACGTCCGACAGGCTACAACGCCTTGCGCCGTTGCCTACGACTACGCCAGAATCCGCCGGCTTGTGCGCCGGGTGGGCGGGTTCTATCGTGGGTCGGTCACTGAATAGCAGTGATCGGGTTTGGTAGCCCGGCTTACCTGTCGCATCGCAGATCTATTTGCACGGACGTCTTCGTCCGCTGTTTATGGTGGCCATGCGTAGGGCGTCTTCGGACGCGCCGGGTATCCAGGTGACCGGTCTACCAACCTGCGTTTGGCCACCACCCTCGTTTGGTAGCGAAAGTGATGGCTCCATTTTTCATCCTGGAGTTTCATCTATGTTCAAAATTACGCCGAATCCACCAGAAACCGATCCAATCTCAGGCGACGAATCCCCCGACACCAAGAAATTCAACGAAGCCGTCGACCGCGCCCTCTCCCATTACCTCGGCCCTGCCCCGGAAATCATGCTCACCCCGTACCAAACCAACAAGATGTTCATCGCCAACCCGAACACCAAGACTGAGGAATTGCTGGTGAATGCCAGTGAATCGCTCGGCTCGGCCTCTGTAATGTTGGGCGATGTAATCGGTCTGGTTCACGGACCGGCACGCAAGACACTCCAAGGCATTGCGCAGGTGGTAATGCTTGGGGAGTTGGCGGTGAATCGGGCGTTGGATAACGTGGTGCCGACGGAGTAACGAAAACTCCTCCATGACGGTCGGGATGTCGTCATGGAGGCAGACCAGACAGACCCACCAAGACAGAAAATAAATCAGCCCCCTTTATTCTCGTTTTATTGCCGTTAGCAACTCAGGGCGAAAGCCGAATACAGAGGGCACAACGGCAATGTGGTGTTTTCCTGGTTTTCAGGCTTTGGCGGGCTCCGAAGTGATCGGACGCAGGTTCGAATGGCCAAGAGCAGGAATGCAGTGCAACAGCCACGAAGGTTCGCGCAAGAGGCGCACGCCGAATCCACCTCTATCCAACCGCTAGATCGGAAATACCGGAACCTGACCTCCTTTGATTTCAATTTTATGTTCTGAGTAGAACGCCACCGCCCCTTTGCACTCTGCGACCGGGCGGTGGCCTTTTGAATTGGGCTTGAGGAAAACATCCGCTTTACCTGCGACAACAACTCTCGCTTCAGCGGCCCCTCTGATCGCTATGGCAACTTCATCGCCTCCGGGGGAGCACGCAAAGTTGCAGGCGTAAATGCCAATACCCAATTTAGGGCCAAACAGTTTCTTCAACAGCACGCCAAATGATTCCGGATTGATAAAATCCTTTCCGGATTCAGACCGGCCCAACACTGCAGCAAAATTTCTCTTTACAAATATTTCGTCCGCATTACCCAGCCACATCTGCCCGATATAACCATGTGTGACGATCAGTACAGTGTCGATCCAACCGTCAGCCACCTCTGCCACGCTGGTCAGTTTTACAACCAGCTCTTCATATGTGCCATCGGCATGAACCAGGTGCGACACGCCTGAAAACGTCTCAACATAGCTCTCGACACCTTTAGCAAAAGCACTGCCCGAGTTGCCCTTTTTGATCTCTTCTGAAAAATCGTGGTAGATCACCACTATTTCACGCTGATAAGGATCGACGAACTCTTCCTCATCAATTCTGAATTTGAAATCCCCGCGAAAAGCGGCATAAGCAGGCACCAGCTTTTCTTCCTTTTGCTTGAAAAATACAATTAATGCTCGCCCGACAATGACCGATTCTTTTTCGGTTTCTGCGACCCACGGCGTTCCTATCAACCAATCGGTTAACTTGTTGACAGGGTCTAGAACTGCCAGTTTTAGTGTCGTAAACGGGATCAGTGCTTCGCTCCCGTCAAGCATGTTTTTTATGACGACGCCGGCTTTGACTTTTCTTTCGACAACTGCATTCCAGCAGATCATGTGAAGCTCCTTGAATAAGCGTGTAGTCGAAAACCGTAAATCAGTGTAGTCGTTAGTTGGCGAAGTGCCCGGTGCTGTGGCGGTGAATCGGGCACTGGATAACGTGGTGCCGACGGAGCAATGAAAATTCCTCCATGACGGCTAGGATGCCGTCATGGAGGAAGATCAGATATACGCACCAAGACTGAAAATTAATCCGTCCCCCTTTTTCACCGTCCCTTTTTCACCCCGTGATTACCAAGCCCATGGTTGCTCAGTCTGCCCCATAAACTTCGAACCATGCAGGAACGTATTACGCTCCTGCGTAGTGGTCAGCGCAAATCGGGCCCAATGCGAATGGGCGATCACGTTCAATTCCTCTTGCCACTGCTGCTTGATTTCCAGCTCTTGGATGTTTCGCCCTTCAAGCACCTCTTCCGAGAACAAATCCACAAGCTCAATGGGTATCGCATTAGCCGAGCCTAGACGAGATCGTATGTTTACCGAGCAAAGCTCCACGACCAATCCGGCAACGCCTTTTTTCATCAACTGCTGTAGCACTCTAAGCTTTTCGCTTGCAGCAAAATTCGTTTTTTTCAGTAGGGTGTTGTAGCGCGGCTTGAAATAATTAATCAACGCCGCTTCTGCCAGGGATACCACCTCATGTCGCTGCAGTCGGACATCCCTAAGACGATTGAAATGGGCAGAATCTTGCGCATCAGTGGCCTGAGCTTCCACATTGAAGTCGCCTCCATTGCTGATGATTGTCCTCCGATGCTCGAACCGATAGAGCAAAAGTAAAACCTCGCGCTCCGGGGAATGTGTCGAGTTCTCGGCGAGAATTTGCTGAAACTTGGTATGCGACAACAAGCGATTCAACGCCGTCAGGGTATTCGTTCGTCCGATGCTCTGGCCAACATAGAGCACTTCCATATCCGTGTCGGGACGCGTCAATTCACTTTCGGCAGCCGCAACGATGACGCTGACGGCAATCATCTGATCTCCTTCGGAAGTCATCACGACCATCGATGATCCGTTGGCGGCAACGGCGACACCTAAAATGTCTGCGGTACCCGCAGTTGTTGGAAGACGAATCTCATAAGTAAAGGGGACCCGCGTCACCCCGTGTTCGCGCAATACCAAAAACTCACCCAAAACGATCCGTCCATTGCGAGATAGACTTTCAGGATTCAGGTAAATGCGATGACGACTGACGATGAGATAAATGTTGGAGCCGGCGAGCGCGGCCTTATGAACTGGATTGTCCTTTATATGGTAAAGGTCTGCCGGCGTCAGCATCGATGGAAGGCTCGAGTAGAGATGGGTTGCCCCTTCCATTGAAAAGAGCCTGATAGTTTCACTCAGATCGATCACGCATCGCTCCTGTGAAGTGCATTGAAATAATTGAAGCCCACCCCAGCTCAGGGGTATTCCGTCCGTAAAAACCATTCAGAAATGGACGAACGAGGACGCGCAGGCACCGACTTCAAAGACGATGCAGCCCTGTAGCATCTCGCCAGTACAAGGTTTCTTCGAATTGGAAGCTAATAAGAAAGAAGGCCGAACACGACTGAGATATGGATTGAGCGATTTTATCCACATCTTCCATAGACGATTCCCCCTCAGGTTCGGGGCCTTTTAATCTGATGGTGCAACGCAAAGCGACAGGAAAGTCGAGTCCCTTTGTATTCTCAGCATAGATCGTAGAGTCATCTGTTACATCACCGCCATTCAATCTAAGCCCCGAGGCAAATACAGCGGACAAGCCATTACCCGCCACCTCTATTTCCCAAGCCCCCGCATTCTCAACGGCGCATTTCAGCGCTGTAATTGTGAGTGTACTATCAGCTTCCAAGCACAGATCAAGACTCATGAATCCTCTCTTTTTCCTGCCTGAACAGTTACACCAAAATTTTGAGTACGATCTTCGCGATAGTGTATTGGGCTAGTGGCTTGAACGTCTCCTTCTTGCCGTAAACTGCACCAGCTGCTCACCACCCAGTCCAAAAAACGGCTGCTTCCCTGATTACGCGGCCTCCTCACCCCTTCTTCTTAAACAATTTATTCAAGTAATACTTCAAACTGACACGATCCTTCGGCCGCGGCTTATAGTGCGTTTTATTCCTCTGCCCCGGCTCCCCGCCCACCCCACTCGCCGTGTAGTAATAAAGCGCAATCGACCGCCGAGTGATGTGTTCCGGCGTAGTCAACGGCTCCGGATGCCCATGGTTACTATCCTTATCCGTATTGAAAATCACGCACCGGTTATAAATCGGCAGTACCTTCTTCAGGCATTTCTTCATCCCCACATCCCAAAGCTCCAGGTTGCCGCCGTACGCTTCCTGCCAGTCCTCGGTCAGGTAAATGATCACGTTCAGCCGCCGCTCAACATTGAGTTTTTTGTTCAGCCGAAAATCCGAGTGCACGCCCAGAAAGCCGCCTGTTTTGGTTTCGTGCAATCCGCCGCCTGCAAAATAAGGGTCAGGAATCAGCCCTTGAATGCCGGTGAGTTTTTCGAGAAATTCCAGCATGGGTGCGGAGTTGAAGGTGTTGAAGACGTTTTTCAGGTACGGACTGCAGGCGTTGGGGCTGATCTGGCGTTTGAGTTGGCCTTTGTAGCCGCGCTCGTAGATTTGTTCGTTGTTGGTCGGTTCGACCGGGAAGTGTTCGCGGATGCTGGCGATGACGTCTGCTTGCAGGAAGTTGTCGATGACGATGTGCGGGAATGGCGTGGCCTGGGTGTATTCGCTGGTCAGCGATTCGCCGAAAGCGCTGGCGGCGTTTTGGTCGAAGTCGAGTTCGGGGGTCAGGGTGATGGGGAGTGTTTGTGTGTTGGCTTGCATTGCCGCTCCAATTAACTTGAATGCTTTCAGGTCATGTCAAACAGGGCCAAGCGCTGAGTGCATCGCCGCTATTTGTTTGCTGAGTACAGTTGCGAGCAGGTTGCCATGTTGGCCTTTGCCTGCCGAGTGTCCTTGTTCCTAAACGTGGTGCGGCGCTGTAACGGCATGTTTCTGGCTGTCACAAACTCGTCATATATCCTCTGCTAATCTCCTCGGCGCCCTGCCCTACACCCCAGTTCTAGAGCCCCCAACCGAAGGTGCCGCCAAGGTGTTTCCGACTCCCGTTCGCCAACAAATCATCCTGCGCTCCGACAACCTCCGTTCGGACGACTTCGGTGCATTGTTTTCCAGATTGTTTGGCAATCGTTATGCCGACAATCCGCCGCTGCCGTCGAACATCATTATCGGCGGCGTTTACGGGCGGCACGATGGCGTGAGTTTTCGGCGGATGCATTATCACGGTGATTTCACCGTCGCTTTCCCCGATCCACAGGATGAGATCACCTTCGTCATTCCCACTGCCGGCAAGATCGTTTTCAACCACGCCACCGAGTCTATCGGTATGTCGCACGTGGGGCTGGCGATCGATAAGGCGGATATCCGTTCGATGCGCTTTCTGGATGACCACGCGCATCACGGGATGTCGATCAATCGGCATCAGCTCACTGAGCGGTTGTCGACGCTGTTGGATAAACCGATTCTGCAGAAGATTGTTTTTGAGCCGAGTGTGGATCTGAATTCGGCAGCGTTTCAGGGGATCAAGGCATTGATCGATCTAGCCACAGGGACGGAGTTTGATCTGTTGCTCAACAGTGGAACGCTGATGCCGTCGCGGTTGCGCGAGATGTTGATTGATGCGGTGCTGGAGGCGTGGCCGCACAATTTTTCCGAGGCGTTGCGGCGGCCGACGGCGATGGTTGCGCCGCGACATGTGAAGTTGGCGGTGGAGTTTATTCAGGCGCATCCGGAGCAGTTGGTCAGTGGTGTGGATCTGGCGCGGTTGAGCCATGTCAGTCATCGCGCGTTGCAGGAGGGCTTTCGGCGGTGTGTCGGGATGTCGATTGTGGGGTATCAGCGGCAGGTGCGGCTGGAGCGGGCTTATGAGGTTTTGAAGCGGCGGGGTTCGGGGTCGGTGACCGAGGTGGCGTTGCGGTTCGGGTTTAGTAATGTGGGGCGGTTTTGCCGGTATTTTCAGGGGGCTTATGGGGTGAGTCCGGCGGAGTTTCGGGCTCGGGGGTGATTGGGTAACAGGTTTGCAAGGTAACTTGTGGTGAGAAGATTTAGCTAAACGTCGCACCGCGCCGATGGGTCGCTAAGCGTGGGGATGGCACGCCGACGCGGTTGTTCGAGGAGTGGGCGCGGAGGCGTTTGACCGAGTTGGCCAGTTGATTTTGCGGTAACTGCTTTCCCCTCACCCTAGCCCTCTCCCCAAGGAGAGGGAACCGAGCCGGGGATATTGAAGATCTACACCGACCTGAGAGTCTTGTTTTGAATCCATAATCGCCTCGATCTTTCAGGTCGATGCATGACGCAAGACGCCTCGGTCAGTCCCCTCTCCCACAACTTCATATACCAGCGCAAGGGACACTCGCAGGTTTTGTGGTGGGGCCGCCCCTCATCGGAACGCCGCCCGCCCATCCCTCTCCCGAGGGAGAGGGAGCCGATTGGTGGGCCTTTCAAAATTTGAGCTCGACTCGGTATGCCACGTCGGTGTAACTCTTCCAATCCACGCGATCAGTCCCCTCTCCCTTCGGGAGAGGGTTAGGGTGAGGGGCTTTTGATTGGCTGCTTTGGATGGAATCAAATTTGTGGGAGCGAGCTTGCTCGCGAAGGCGGTGGGTCAGTCGATGTTGGTGTTGACTGGACTGGCGCTTTCGCGAGCAGGCTCGCTCCCACATTGGGTTTTGGGGTGTTTGTTGGATTGGGGGGTCATCCTTGATCCCGTGTGTCTTTTAGAAGGCGTAGCTGGCCTTGAGACCGCCGTTGAAGCCGTGGCTGTCGCCGCCGCCATTGGCGCCGATTTCTGCGCCAAGACTCAGGGCGCCCAGGCTGGCCATCACATTCACACCGCCGCTGAATTGGTCGCGATTATCAAACGCGGCGCGTTGTTCGATGTCGAGGCCCAGCAGGTGGCTTTGGCTGTCGACCTGGTTGTCGCCCAGTGTGCGTTCGTAACCGACTTGTACGCCGGGCACCAGTTGCCATGCGCCCATCGCCACCGGGGCGAAACCTACGTTGAGGTTGGCGACGGCACTGCGGCGGGTGGCGCTGTTGTCGTCGACGTCGAGGGAGAGTTCGCTGCCCTTCTCTTTGAAGCCGTTGAGGTCTAGGTGGCTGATGCGCAAACCCAGGCTTGGTTCGAAAGTCATGCCGTTGACCGGGGCGCGGTAACCGAGGGCCAACGTGGCGCCGGTGAGGTTGCCGTGGCTGTTGCCTTTCGCGGTGCCGAGGCCGCCGCCGAGGTCGCTTTTGCTGTCGTAGTCGATGTAGCCGGCGCTGGCGTTGGCGTCGAGGAACAGGCCTTGTTCAAGGCTGGTGAAGCCGTAGCGGGCGCCGATGTTGAGGAAGGTGAAGTCGGTATCGGCTTCACCACCCGCGCCTCCGACGCTGCCCTTGCTGTAGCCAAAACCGCCGCGTGCGCTGAGTTGTTCGCTGAAGCGCTGGGTGATGCCGACCATCAAGCCTTGGCTGTGTTCGTTGCTGCTGTCGGCGTGGGCCGAGCCGTCGGTGCCGAGGTAGCCGGCAAGCGCGGTGGTCCAGAGGCGGTATTGGCCGACCTTGAGGTCAGTGCCGCTGGCGAACGGCGCGGCGGCTTGCTCGATCATTGCGTTTTGGCGCAGCAGGTAGCTGGCGGCGTCGGCGTGTACCTGGCCGCCGACCTGCGATTCGACACCGCCGAGGGTGCCGGCGTCGATCGCCGATTGCAGGTAATAGTTATAGGCGCTGTAGGTGCCGGACAGGTCGGTGTTCTGCAATTGGCGGAGCAATTCGGCGCCAGCGGCAGCGTTGCCAATCAGCCCGGCCTGACCCGGCAGGCTGTTGTATTCGACGAGTTTGCCGCGCAGGACGTAAATGGTTTCTTGCGACAGGCCGAGGCCTTGTTTGAGGTAATTGTCCATGCTGCCGTATTCGGCGGTGACTTCGTCGAGGCCGGCCTGAAGGTAGCCGGCCTGCACACCGAGCAGCGGCTCGTAGATGGCAGCCATGCTCGGCGGCAGCGCTTTGAGCGTGGCAGCGACGCGGGCGGCGGTGTAGTCGTTGGTCGCCAGGTAGTTGGCCATGATGGTTGCATCGTCGACACCGGCGATGCTCTGCAATACGGCGGCGGTCCAGCCGGTGCGGTCCTTGCCGGCGGTGCAGTGGAACAGTTGGGCGCCGTCGGTGCTGGCCAGTTCGTTGAACAGTTGGTTGAACTGGCCGCGCATGCCAGCGTCGCTGACGAAGGCGCGGTTGGTCTGCTCCATCATGGCGATGGCGTCGGCGGCGCTTTTGAAGGAGATGTTGGTGATGTTCGCGCCGGAGGTGGTGCTGCCGATGATGTCGATGTTCTCGTAGGTCGCTCCGCTGATCATTGTGTCCGGGGTGGCGGCGATTTCGCTCGGGGTGCGCAGGTCGTAGATGGCTTTGATGCCGAGGCTGTTGAGGGTCGCCAGATCGCTGGCCGTCGGCGTCAGCGCGTTGGAGCGGTAGAACACGCCGCTGCGCATCGTGCCGTCGTGGGCCGTGGTGTACGCGGTGGTGATGCCGGCGATATCACGAAAGTTGTCGATGCCTTGCAGGCGCGGCGTGTCCAGCGGCACGGACTCGGCAGCATGGGCGGCGGCGATGGACAGGCTCAGTACGGACAGCGAACACAGAAGACGTTGAAACACAGTGCAGCCTCATTGTTTAAGCGTTGGGCTGGTCACTATGGGTAGGCAAGTGATACTGAATATGACAGTTTCGGTTTGAATGGAAATGGCTGCGCGATTGGGCCGTGGGGTGCGTGATTGGTCCATCCTCCGGCAGAGAAAGTCTCAGGGATTAACGAAAATGGAAGATCTGATTCGAATGGCAACACGCGAAGATGCCGCGAACATCAGTGAGCTCATCGTGAATACTTTGCGTGTGTCCAATGGGCGCGACTATTCGCCAGACGTTATAGAGCAGGTGCAGCGCAGCTTTTCACCGCAGGCGGTTCTGGTCTTGCTGGGCAAACGTCAGGTTTATGTGGCGACTTTGAATCAACACATCGTGGCGACCGCCAGTCTTGATCAGGACGTGGTTCGCAGCGTGTTTGTCGAGCCGGGCTATCAGGGTAAAGGACTGGGTAAGCGGCTGATGGAAAGACTCCAGTCTGTTGCCGTTAGCCAGGGTTTCAACAAGCTGCATGTGCCCTCTTCGATCACGGCTGAAGGATTTTATCGATCGCTTGGGTTCGACAGGGTTCGGGATGAGTATCACGGCACCGAACGTACGATCATCATGCAAAAGCAATGGTGATGGCAGTACCGAACCCACCGTAGAACCATTGCAGCAGTGAGCCTGCTCGCGATGGCGGCCGGCCAGTTGAGGTGATGTTGACTGAAAAGCCCCGCATCACGAGCAGAAAAAAACCTGAAGGCATCAGCGCGAACTCAATCGACGATGAACAGTTTCGCGCCAGTGGCGGTGAAGGATCGATGACCTTCGGCGTCGTTGCCTACCTGGTAACTCATGCCGGGAGTCAATGTGAACTGGCGGCCATCCTCCAGTTCTGTCTGCAACTGCCCTTCCAGGCACAGGAGGATATGGCCGCGCCAGCACCAATGATCAGCGAGGTAGCCGGGACTGTACTCGACCATCCGCACGCGCGTTGCGCCAAACTGGCAGGTTCGCCACCAGGCCGTGCCGGTTACCCCGGCATGCGCCACCGGTTCTATGGTTGACCAGTCGGTGGTACCGAAAGGAATGGCGGTGAGATCCATGGTTACCTCGTTGATGTTCGCGAAGCGCGCAAGGTATCAACGAGGGAATTGTGCCGATAGATACAGACAGCTCGGATTTGCGGGATACAGACTCTGATTACGGTACTTGTGGAAGCTGGCTTGCCAGCAATGAGGCCCGGTCACGCAGCTCACAGAACGCAGAGAAACCAAACAGTCCGGGCAATCAGTTAAGTTGATCTGGAGCAGTATTTACCCTACACGGCAGCCGTAATCTGTAATGGCTGAAAACAGCCGTGCTGTGCGCACGTCACAGGCCTTGAGGCCAAGGTGGCGCTAAATGAACAAAAAACGCATTGTCTGGGGGAGCATTCTCCTGGGCTTTCCGTGTGTCTTGCTTCCGGTCATTTTGATGGGTTACGTCGCTTGGATGTTGAATCTGGCCGCGGCTCAACAACGCCTGGAAACCCTCGCTTCCGTCGCCTCCAGTCGCGCCCACGGGACTTTCACCGAAGCGGCCGGCGCGCTGAAATCCATCGCTGGCTCGCGTCTCGCACCGTGCACGCCGGAAAGCATCGACGAGATGCGTCTGCTGACCATCAACACCCTCTCGGTGAAGTCGATCGGTTACGTCGAAGAAGAGATTTACGCCTGCGGTTCCTGGGGACCGGTCGGGCAGCACGCGACGCCATGGCGCGAGGACTTCACCACATCGGACGGCGTGCGTGTGTCGCTCGGCGTGCAGTCGCGCATCGTTGCGGCGAAACCGATGATGGCGCTGCAATATGCGGCGTTCAACGTGCTGGTCGATCCCGAGCAATTTCTGCAGGTGATGCTTGATGAGGATTTGCACTTGGCGGTCGGTACCGCGTCCGGGCAATTGATCAGCACCTCGCGCCCGGGTGCGGAACACTTCCTGGCTCGCGTGCATTCCGGCCCGCATTCGGGCCTTGCCGACGGCTATCTCTACACCCTCGTGCACAGCGGCGACTGGGTCGCCATCGCCGCGCTGTCGCGCCATGAGCTGATGCAAGGCTTGATCCACCGGGAATTACTGCTGTTGCCCATCGGTGGTTTGCTCGCGGGGGTGCTGGTGTTGCTGATCGTGCGCCGCACCCGGCAACGTCTGTCACCGCTGGCGGAACTGCAACTGGCGGTGCGCAATCGCGAGTTCGTTGTTCACTATCAACCGATCATCCGCCTCAGCGACGGTGCCTGCGTCGGCGCAGAGGCACTGGTGCGTTGGCAGCACCCGGACGGTACGCGGGTCTGCCCCGATGCGTTTATCCCACTGGCCGAGCACAGCGGTTTGATTCTGCCGATCACCGATCAAGTGATTGACCACGTGATGGACGACCTCGGTCCGCTGCTGGTCGAGGAACGCAGCCTGCACGTGGCGATCAACCTGGCGGCGAAGGACGTCAGCAGTGGGCGCTTTCTGCCGAAACTGGAAGCCGCTTTGCGTCGCGCTGATGTGCAGCAGAAGCAGATCTGGCTGGAAGCGGCTGAACGCGGTTTCGTCGAGATCGACGCTGCCCGTGCCACCGTCAATCGCGCCCGGGAGTTGGGTTATCTGGCGGCCATTGACGATTTCGGCACGGGTTTTTCGAGTCTTCAGCATTTGCAGCAATTGCCGCTGGATGTGCTGAAGATCGACAAATCGTTCGTCGACAACATCGATCAGGATGCAGCCACCGGATCAGTGACTGGCCACATTATCGAAATGGCCAAGAGTCTGCGTCTGCAGATAGTCGCCGAAGGCATCGAGACCGAAGCCCAGCGCGATTACCTGCGCGATCACGGTGTGCAGTTTGGTCAGGGCTGGCTGTTTGGCAAAGCGATGCCGGCGGAGGAGTTTTTGCGTTTCTATAGAGAGTGCGCGCACGTAGAGCACGGTGCGCTGGAAGCAGCGATACCGGTCTAAGCGCGAAGAACCTTGCGCATGAGCCAACGTCTGCTTCGCGCTTCAGTTGGTTTTGCCGACAACCGTTATTTGCGTAATCCCTACCCGCTCTGCATGTTCAAGAATCTGCTCGGGCGTTGAATCCGCTGTGGGCATGATCAGGCCGTTTTCCGCGTCGCCCAGATGCAGTTCCAGCAAGTGCATCGCAGCCTCATGCTCGGCCAACTGCTCCTCCTTGAGTTCAAGCAGAAAAGTCCGCGGCTCGTCGTTGAACCGATATTCGATGTGATAGGTGTACATGATGTCATCCGCGTCAGTAGGAAAAGGCAACTGATCATCCTGACGCAATGGTCAGTTTTTAGTTCAAATTGAATCGCCTCTCTGGCCAATCTGAATTTCATGGCAAACTTTTTCCTTGCCGAGGCGTCCCTTTCTTAAACCCCTTACCGGCTGATTTCAGCCAAGGACTGGCGATGACCTTTTTCATTTTTCTTCTGGCCTGCGCGGCTGCGGCAACCACCGGCGTGATGTTCAAACCGGGGCCGTGGTACGAAGGGCTGAACAAACCCGGTTTTACCCCGCCCAATTGGGCGTTCCCCGTGGCCTGGACGATTATCTATCTGCTGCTGGCCTGGGCCGGTTACCGCTTGAGCCTGATCCCCGGCAGCCAGACGGTGCTGGCCCTATGGGCGGCGCAGATTGCGTTGAACACGCTGTGGACGCCGGTGTTCTTCGGCGCGCATCAGGTGTTGGCGGCGATGGTGATTCTCACCGTGTTGTGGCTGGTGGTCGCGGCGATGGTGGTGCTGGCGATACAACTGGACCTGATCACTGGTTTGATCCTGTTTCCTTATCTGGCGTGGCTGTGCGTGGCGGCGGCGTTGAATTTTTCCATCCTGATCAAGAACCGCTGATGACCAATGCCAATTGGGGTGCTGAAACACCGTGGCCGCAAGGCGAGCGTGAGTTGGCGCAGGTGCGCGCCTTCAACCGGAAGCTTGCTTGGCTGCCGCGTTTCAAGGTCCGTAATCGCCTGACGCCGCGTTTGATTCAGGCGCTGTTGCGCGTCAGTCAGGTCGGCGGCTCGGGGAAGTTGCGCACGCATGGCCTGACGGCTGAGCAGAAGCTGATCGGTAACGTGCCAGTGCGGATCATCCGGCCCAAAGGCAAGACAAAAGGCGTGGTGCTGGACTTTCACGGTGGCGGCTGGGTGATCGGCAATGCGCAGATGGATGACAATTTCAACATCGCCATCGTCAACACCTGCCAAGTGACGGTGGTCTCGGTCGATTATCGATTAGCGGTCTCGACGCCGCTTGAAGGTCTGCTGGAGGCCTGCCTCAACGCTACTCGCGGAGTATTGAGTGATGCCGAATTTGCCGGTCTGCCCGTCGTAGTGGTCGGTGAATCGGCGGGCGGTCATCTGGCGGCGGCGACGTTGCTGGCGCTGAAGCAGTGGCCGGAGTTGCTGCAACGCATCAGCGGCGCGCTGCTGTATTACGGCGTCTACGACCTGACGGGAACCCCAAGCGTACGCAGCGCGCCTGCCGATACACTGGTGCTGGACGGCCCCGGCATGGTCGAGGCACTGCGCTTGCTCACCCCGGAGCTGACTGACGAACAGCGCCGTCTGCCACCGTTATCACCTCTGTACGGCGATTTCAGCGGTTTCCCACCCGCCCTGCTGTTTGCCGGTGAACTCGATCCGCTGCGCGACGACACCCTCGACATCACCAAACGCTGGGCGCAATCGGCGCCGGTGGAAATGTACCTGCTGCCCTCCTCGCCCCACGGCTTTATCCACTTCCCCACGGCCATCGCTCAGGAAGTTCTGGCCTACAGTCGGCAATGGATTTCGGCGCGCATCGAGACCGTTGGTTCGCCACAAACGCCAGCAGCTGCAGCGTCTCGTTGAGTTCACCGACTTAGCTCAAGCGTCAGGGTTAAAGTAAGATCTGTCCGCAGCTCCTTGGCCGAGGAGACAGGCGAATGAATACGAAGGGATAACGTGAACCTACGAGATAAAATCGAGAGGACTTTTCAAGGCAAAGCCTTCGCCCGACCTCTTTTCTATTCCTGCCCCGGAGGACTGCGCTTCGAGCTCTCCGAAACGGGCGGGATCATCGAGCAGCTCCTGACTGCCCTACGAAAATCGACAACGATCTGCAGCGATATCTTTGCTGATGCAGAAACGTTTGTGGTGTGTCTGCGCACTCACTCAGGCAGCCATGGATTTATGCATCGGGCCGCGATTCGCGCATTTCGATCTGCCGGCATTGATATTCCTCCTGAACGCTCAGTCTGGAGTGAGGAGATAGATGTCGAAGAATGGTATTGCGAAGAAGAGCCTGAGTACTGGATCAACATCGCGTTCGAAGCACCGATCACAAGCCTTCAAGCATTTCTCTGGTGTGCATTGGCTAAAGATTTTGGCGCTATTGAGCCCAATCCCCACTGTGATGTGTATCTGTTCAATCTGCCGAAACAGGTCATGGTCTTCCCCTACGACGACAGAGGCATGGATGTCGTCGGCCTTAATGCACCACTGCTTTCGCAACTCTACGAGCGGCACAATCAATACCTGCTGGACTATGACCGCTCGGCCATGGACGTCACGTTCGCAGGGGTGCCTTAGGCGCTATTTATGGCGCTCACATCAGCGAGAATTCAAAAAGGGTGTTTCTGGGCGTGAGCAATACTGGATGCGCGACATGGAAATAGATCGTCTGCTGAAGAAGCGGCAACTCAATGTGCAGGAACAGAATGCGGTGACTGCCCATCGCCTGACGGAAACCGCTCGATTCTGGCGTGATGCCTGTATTCCCGAGGCCTTGGCACGTTTCGGCGAGCGCCAAGGTATTGATTGGTCAGGAACGGTCGTAATCGATCTTGAAGTCGACTTCCCTGGAATGCCACGCCTGTATGGCTTGATCCTCGATCAAGCGGAACGGTTCATAGCGTTTCAAACTGACACCGACAGTGATCATCAACACGTTGAGTTCGTAAGCCAATGGGAGGATGTCTCGGCGCATCAGAACTATACGGCTTCCGAGCGCGGCACTGGCAAAGGGTTTGCTGTGATTGCTTTGCAGGTCAGGCGTGAAGTGCTTGCACAAGGATAGGTATCGGTTTTCAGGCATAGGTTTCCTCTCTCTGGAAGGCCGACAACCGCCGCGCTCAGGCGATGTAGAAAAAGTACAGCGCCAAACCCAGCAACTGCATGAGCAGCAGGATGGAAAGCAAATGATTACAGCCCTTCCAGACATTGCTCACCGGTTTGTTTCTGGCGACTCGGTAGCGAAGATAACTGTCGAGTGAAAGCGACGCCGTGGGGATCAACACGAACAAAAACGTCAAAAAGAAATTAAACATTTCCTTTGCCCGTCGACTCCCAACATGAAACCGGATTTGTTCGCTGCATCGTGCACTGCTCAAGTCGTCTGAGCAGACAGCTTAGCTGATCGGCATGTACCCGGGATCCTTGGGGTTCTGCACCGCAGTGATCCCGGGCAATAACACTTAGTGGGGACACGCCGGTGACGTGCGATCCCTCAAAGCCGCCATTAAGTGGCAAAATCCCCCGACCCTGATCATTTCGGAGACCACAATGCTTCGCGTGTTTGAACAACGGCTCGACCCATTTCCTCCCGACGAAGCACCACCTCCGCCCGTCGGCCTGATGCGGTTCCTGTGGGCCTGCACGCGCGGCGCTCGCGGTTATATCCTCGCATTGGCGCTGCTCAGTGCCGGTGTGTCGATCTACGAAGCCTGGCTGTTTTCCTTTCTCGGCCAAGTCGTCGATCTGCTCTCGACGTGGCAGGCCGGTGGCGGGGTCAACGCGCAAGAAAGTCGCGTGCTGTGGGGCATCGGTATCGTGCTGTTCATCAGCATTGGCCTGGTGGCGTTGCGCACCATGGTTCAGCACCAGATATTGGCGATCAATCTGCCGCTGCGGCTGCGCTGGGATTTCCATCGGCTGATGCTGCGGCAAAGCCTTTCGTTTTTCTCCGACGAGTTCTCCGGACGGGTCACGACCAAGGTCATGCAGACCGCGCTGGCCGTGCGCGAAGTCCTGTTCACCCTGATCGAAATCGCACCGGGCATCGGCGTTTACTTCATTGCGATCATCGCCCTGGCCGGCGGTTTTGCCTTGAAACTCATGCTGCCGTTCATTGCCTGGCTCGCGCTGTTCGGGCTGGCCATGTTGTATTTCGTGCCGCGCCTGGGGAAGGTTGGCCAGGAACAGGCCGATGCGCGCTCGTCGATGACCGGGCGCATTGCCGACGCCTACACCAACATCACCACGGTGAAACTGTTCTCGCACTCCAAACGTGAAGCGCATTTCGCCCGTGCGGCCATGGAGGATTTCAAGCTCACCGGTTTTCGCCAGATGCGTCTGGTCAGCCAGTTTGAAATCGTCAATCAGGCATTGGTGGTCGGGTTGATTCTGGGCGCCGGCGGCTACGCGCTGTGGCTGTGGCACCTGGGCCAGGTCGGTACCGGTGCGGTGGCGGCAATCACCGCCATGGCGCTGCGCATCAACGGCATGTCGCACTGGATCATGTGGCAGATGACGTCGCTGTTCGAAAACATCGGCACCGTGCAGGACGGCATGGCCACCCTCACCCGTGGCCCCAAGGTGCAAGATGCGCCGAACGCCAGCGTGCTGGTGCCGGCGGGCGGCGCGGTGACATTCGACAAGGTCAATTTCAACTACAACGGCGAACGCCAGGTCCTCGACAACCTCAGCCTGCACATCCGCCCCGGCGAAAAAATCGGCCTGGTCGGCCGCTCCGGTGCGGGCAAATCGACGCTGATCAATCTGCTGCTGCGGTTTTACGATGTCGACAGCGGCGAGATTCGCATCGACGGCCAGAATATCGCGCAGGTGACGCAAGACAGTCTGCGCAGCGCGATCGGCATGGTCACGCAAGACACGTCCCTGCTCCACCGCTCGATACGCGACAACATCGCCTACGGCCGCCCGGACGCCACCGACGAAGACATCCGCCGCGCCGCCGCCAATGCGCAGGCCGATGGCTTCATCAGCCAACTAAGCGACAAGCAAGGCCACAGCGGCTACGACACGCTGGTCGGCGAGCGCGGCATCAAGCTCTCCGGCGGCCAGCGCCAACGCATTGCCATCGCTCGCGTGATGCTGAAAAACGCGCCGATCCTGTTGCTCGACGAAGCCACCAGCGCGCTGGACTCTGAAGTCGAAGTGGCCATTCAGGAAAGCCTCGATGAAATGATGCAGGGCAAAACCGTGATCGCCATTGCCCATCGGCTGTCGACGATTGCGGCGATGGATCGACTCATTGTCATGGATGAGGGGCGCATTATCGAACAGGGGACACACACTGAATTGCTGCACAGAAACGGCATTTATGCGCGGCTCTGGCAGCATCAGAGCGGTGGGTTTCTGGGTGAGGAACAGGGTGTGGCGGCGGCGATGGATCAGGCTTGAGGGTATGGGGTGGGGAGCAGTTGTTTATAAGCGACTGCTTTCGGCCAAAAGCGGACATTCGTACCGCTAGTCAAAATACACTGTCGCGACGATCGCATTCAAATTTGGTGCAAGTGTTCATCGGTAAAAAGGGAGGATTGATGAGTCTTGATCTGTGCTTGGAAGCTGATAGTACGCTCACAATTTTGACATTGAGCAATGCCCTTAAGAATGCTGGTGCTCGAAAAGTCGAGATAACAGAAGATGGGCTATACGCTGAATTTAGCTCAGGACTTAAATTAAGTACCGATGACGCTTTCGGTGACCCCTCGATTTATGCTGAGAATACAATGGGTATCGACTTTCCTGTCGCTGTGCGTTGTACCATCAGAATTAAAGGGCCCGAACCAGAGGGAGAGTCCGCTATGGAAGATTTGGAAAAAGTCGCCCAATCAATATCTCAGTCGTGTTCAGCCTTCTTTCTAGTTAGCTTTCAGTTCGAACAAACCATGTACTGGCGGGATGCGACAGGGCTACATCGTCCTTGAGGTCGGTGCCTGCGCGTCGTGCTACAGATATTTTTGAATGGTGTATTTCAGACAAAAGTGCCTTTAATTGATGGGCCGCAATTGGCCGATTGCTGTCTTTGGGAAGGTCCGCAGTCGACCCATAGCTGTCATTAAATTGAGGTAACGAAGCGGGTTTCGAGGCCTACACTTACTGGCGGTAGCGCATTAATCAATACGACGGCATCGTCGCCCTGGTTAAGGTAGATCAACGAGTCACCGGTCTCGAACGTAACTCTGAATCCGGCCAGCCAAGGCTCTTGTCCGTTGAAAGAGTCAAGAATTCCCTCAACTGCGCAAATTTTTGTGTTCTCAAGGTGGGTTGCTGACAGATCCGCAAGCAGGTTTTCCCTCTTCCAGGAGCAGGTCACGTTTGGCTCTATCTCGAAGGGAGCCGGCGTATCAGAAGGAAACAAGTCCGCACCTACTCTCTCGCCATCACTCAAGAGATACATGGATAGAACTTCTCCTTCGACAAAACGCCACTCTAGAGAACCTATGTCTCCCAGATCTTTCTCGTCGTTGAAATAGTACTGGTCGTGCAGCAGCACGCTCAGCCGTTTTCCCAAAAGCGAACGTGCGTTTTGCAGGTCTAGGACAGCTCTTGTAGGGGATGGGGAGTGTCGGCTAGACATCGGCATTTCATATAGGTGGGAAGAGAGGCAGATACTACACAAACGCCATTACGTCCGCTTCTGGCCGTTAGCTGCCGCTCATGACCGTCAACTTCCGGCCAGAAGCGGACTGTAGACAGGTCGCCGCTGAGATCTCTACGCTGATCGATCTGGTGACAGCACACCCTAAAAAGGAGCCGTCATGTTGGTAATTCCCATTGATCGAGATAGCGTTCATGCGGGGGATGATCTGAAAAGCCACGCAATGTCGATCACACTCGATCCATCAGCAACACTGCGCACCTTAATCAAAGTGATACAAGATATGGACTACCTGCCTTGTATCAGTGGAATTTATCCTGAATGAGCTGCAAGGCGCGATCAAAGTCGAACAGTTCCACCTGCGCCGCAGCGAGTGCCAGCCGTTCTGCCAACGCTCGATCGAGTGGCATATTGCGCAGTGCCACCAGCACGTCCGAAGCCGCCGTATCACCTTCTTCCAAAAGAACAATAAGCCTGTTCAGTTGCTCGCTGAATGCCGAGTCGTCCAGCGGGTAGCCATCCATGGAGGCCGGTGTGTTTGCCTTAAGGTCGGCCAGAGCCGCCAGGGTCGGGAGCAAGCAATGCTCGACCTGCATCGCTAGCGCTTGCACTACCGTAGCCGGCTCGCCGTTCTGGCAGGCCTGTTCTAACAAAGCGCACGCCTGCGCCACGGCCTTGGCGCCGATGTTGCCGGCGGTGCCGCGCAAACTGTGCGCCAGCCGCCCGGCGGCAGCAGGATCCGGATCGATTCGTGCGGCCTGGAATTGCTCGGCAAAGTCTGTCTGAGTATCGCGAAACTTGCAGAGCAGACGTAAGTAGAGATCCCGCCGCCCCATGCAGGTGGCGAGACCCGCAGCCAGATCAATGCCCTCAAGACGATCTGGCAAGCCATCGGTGAAACCTGCGTTCAGCGGTGCTTGAGCGGCTCTTGGTTTAATCCACTTTGCCATTGTCGCGAACATCGTTTCGACATTCAGTGGCTTGGAGATATGGTCGTTCATGCCGCATTCGAGCGCACGCTCGCGGTCACCGTCCATAGCGTTGGCGGTCATGGCGATCACTGGCAGAGTGCTGAAGCGCGGTTGCTGGCGAATTTGCCGGGTGGCCGTGTAGCCATCCATTACCGGCATCTGGCAATCCATCAGCACGCCATCGAAGTCGCCATCCTCGCCGAGGATATCCAAGGCCTCTTGGCCATGCGTGGCGAGTCGCAAGCGTATTCCGACACTTTCCAGCAGCTCGCTGGCCAATTCCTGATTCAGCTCGTTATCTTCGACCAGAAGCAGCCGCGCGCCATTGAGACTGGCTACGGTACTGGCATTCTGTTGGGAGCGTTCGCCAGCCCGAGTATCGCTGTGCGTGTCTCTGCCCAGCACGACACCGATGGCTTCGAGTAACGAGGACGGCGTGACGGGTTTGGTCAGTATCACCGGCAACTGGAGGCCCTGGCGTTCGGCTTCTTCGCGAGCTTCCTCACGGCCAAAAGCGGTCACCATGATGACCGATGGTGTGCGCATCAGACTGGCGGAATGCATTCTGCTTACGGCTTCCATGCCATCCATGCCGGGCATCCGCCAGTCCATCAAGACCAGATCGTAAGGCAGGACCTTGTGCTCGGCGTCGGCCAACATGCGCAGCGCCAGACTACCGCTCTGCGCGACATCCACTTCCAGGCCAAAGCTGCGCGCCATACCCGAGAGAATTTCACGGGCACTGGTGTTGTCATCCACGACCAGTACCCGCATACCAAGCAGTTCGCCGGCCTTGAACATACGGCGCGGCTGCACGTTTTGCTGCACGCCGAGTTGCACCTGGAAATGGAATGTAGAGCCGATCCCCGGTTCACTTTCGACCCAGATTCGGCCGGCCATCAGCTCCACCAGTTTCTTCGAGATAGACAGCCCCAACCCGGTGCCACCGTATTTGCGGGTGATCGAACTGTCCGCCTGGCTGAATGACTGAAACAGGCGTGAACACTGCTCGACGGTCATGCCAATGCCTGTGTCGCGCACCCAGAAATGCAGTTGCACACTGTCCGTGTGCGCCCCCACTTCTTCCACTCCGACCACGATCTCGCCGTGCTCGGTGAATTTGGCTGCGTTGTTGCCCAGGTTGATCAGCACTTGCCCCAACCGCAGAGGATCACCCAGCAGTGCCGTGGGCAAGTCGGGCGGGATCTGGAACAACAACTCCAGGCCTTTGTCCTCGGTCTTCAGGCCAATCATCGAGGTGAAACTGTCGAATACGTCCTCCAGGCGGAAAGGCACGTGTTCGAGGCTCATCCTGCCGGCCTCGATCTTGGAGAAGTCGAGGATGTCGTTGATGATTCCCAGCAGGTTCTCCGCTGATCGGTGGACCTTTTCAATGTAGTTGCGCTGGCGTTTATCCAATTCTGTACGCAGCGCCAAGTGGCTCATGCCGATGATGGCGTTCATCGGTGTTCGGATCTCATGGCTCATGTTGGCGAGGAACTCGCTCTTGGCCAGCGTGGCCTCTTCGGCCGCAGCCCTTGCCTCTGCCAGCGCGGTGACGTCGATGTTGATGCCGGTTGCGCGCAATGGCTTGCCGTCAGGCGTGCGTGAGAAGCGATTCAGCGAGCGGAACGTGCGCACCTGCCCATCGTTTTTACGCACGATCCGGAAGTCGAACTCGACGCGATCATCGCCACTCTGAACGGCGTTCTCGAACGTGCTGCTGACTCGCGCCACATCCTCGGGATGCACCTGCGCTTTCCAGTGCGCCAACGAGCCACCGAAGCCGCCAGCCTCAAGTCCGAACAGCGTTTCAAGCTGAGGAGTCCAATAGTTGGTGCCGCTGACCAGATCGACGTCGAACAACCCGATGTCACCGGCCTCTTGTGCCAGGTTCAGGCGATCGCTGGCAGTTCGCAGCCTGGCTTCCATCGCCCGGCGCTCACTGACATCGCGCACCGAGGCGCACACACAGACGCCACGACCCTCGAGGCGGGGCAAATGGGAAAGGCCGATTTCCACGGAGAACAGGCTGCCGTCTTTGCGTACTCCGCTCAAATCGTCCAGATCGCCGCCCATCTGCCGGGTTCCGCCGCTGGCAATGAAGCCGTCGCGTAACCTGACATGCCGCTCGCGGGCAGCCTGCGGTACCAGACGCTCGATACTGGCGCCAATCAGCTCGCCGGGGGCGTAACCAAACAAGGTGTCCATTTGCGGGTTGGTCATCAGGATGCGGCCGTCGGCTCCCAGCACCAGCATGCCGTCCGGTGCTGCCTCGATGATGCCGCGGTACCAGGCCTCGGTGGCGCGCAGTTCGTCCTGCTGGGCCTCCAGCTCTCTGGCCTGGTGTTCCAGCAGCAAGGTTTGCGCGCCCATTTCGTCAGCCTGGCGCCGTGTTTCCTGCAGCAGCGCCTGGGCTGCCTCGCTGCGTTCCATAATGGCCATCGCACCGGCCAGCCTCGGCAGGACTTCTTGCAAGAGCAACGCCTCTTTCTCCTCCAGCGAGTGAAAGCCAGCCATTTCCACAACCCCGAGCAGGCGCTCGCCACGCAGCACCGGCTGCACCATCAGATGGCTGGCGGCTGCTGCGCCCAACTGCGCGCGCACATGCCAGAACGATTCGGGCAGATCCTCAAGCTGACGGGGTTGGCGATCCAGTGCGCACTGGCCAAGCAACCCCTCACCGAGTTCAAGCTCGGCGGGCAACGGGTGCTCACTGTCCACCGCATAACCGCCGACTAATTGCAGGCGCGACGCGCCCTCATAGAGCACGTAAAGCGCCCCCTGGCACATGCCCAAACGGGGCGCGATGCGGCTGAAAAAAGCCTGGGCCAACTGCTGTGGCGTCTCAGCCTGTTGCAGATCCACTTGCAGGAGCGAGGCATGGCCTTTCACCCAACGCTGGCGTTCAAGTTGACAAGCCTCCACTTGCAGCGTGGCAATGGCCCGTGCCAGGTCGCCGGTTTCGTTGTGCAGGTCGGTATGCGGGATCTGGCCGTCCAGCTTGCCCGACGCCAATTCATCAACCGCCACGCGGACACGGTTGAGCGGCACACGAATGGAATAACTGACCAGCCAGGTCAACAGCAAAGCCAACGTTGAACCGCCCAACAGCAAGACATAGGTGATCATGCTGCTGCGCTGGGCGTACTCTGCGAGGTTCTTCGCCGTATCGTGGATGTCGGCTTCCTTGTTTTTCTCGATCTGGTTGAGCAACCCGTCGCCGCCCTGTTCCAACGCAAGAAAATCCTTACTGTTGAGCAACATCAAGGCCTGACCCAAGGAACCCTTGCCGGCGAACTCCAACGCTTCATCGCCATCTTTTTGCAGACGCTGTAATACCCGTTCGAATTCCAACAGGCTGCTGATGCTGCTCTGTCTGCGCAGAGTTGGACGAACCTGCTCCAGCGCTTCATGGAGTCGCGCCTGGGCGACATCCATCTGGGCTCTGGCGCTGATACGGATGTCCGCGTTGTTGGTAGCGATTGCACGTTGCATGGCGAGCAACAGATGCGGCAACTGCACCCGAACCTCCTGCACATGCTGGATACCCACCAGATCCTGTTGGTACAACTGCTGCATTTCGTTTCTGAGCGAATACTGGGTGCGCAGGCTTTGCACGCCGAGTATCAGGATCAATGTCATCAACGCCGCGAAGCCGATGATCAATTTGCTGCGCAGGGACAGGCGCTCGAGCATCTCGAACAGTCTGTTCATAAACGGCCTCTTTCAACTGGATGTGCAGAGTGATGCGCGGGGCTCAGGGACGATCAGCAATTTGTTCAAGCAGGGCTAACTGCCTGGCCATGTCCTGGTCGCTGTCGGCAAATCGCTCGGCAATTGCGCGGAACTGCTCGGCATTGGCGAGAAACGCGTCACAGATGTCCGGATCAAAATGCGAGCCCCGGCCTTCGCGGATGATTTTCACCGCCTGCTCGTGGGGCATGCCGGGCTTGTACACACGGCGACTGATCAGCGCATCGTAGACATCCGCCACGGCCATCAATCGGGCGCTGATCGGGATGTCGTCAGTGGCCACGCCTTGCGGATAGCCACTGCCATCCCACTTTTCCTGGTGGCCGTAGGCAATTTCCTTGGCCAGATGAAGGAAGTCGACGTTTATTCCCAACTGATCCTCGGCGTGCTGGATGGCGTCGCGCCCCAATGTGGTGTGGGTTTTCATGATCTCGAACTCTTCGGCGGTCAGCCGCCCCGGTTTCAGCAGGATGCGATCAGGAATGCCAATCTTGCCGATATCGTGCAGCGGTGCCGATTTGAAGAGCAGTTTGATCGTCTCCTCGTCGAGGAAGTCCCGGAAGCGCGGGTGATTGCGCAACAGTTCAGCCAGGCGTTTGATGTAGTGCTGGGTGCGGCGAATGTGGTTGCCGGTTTCGTTATCACGGGTTTCGGCCAGCGAAGCCATGGCGTGGATCGTGACATCCTGGATGGCGATCACCTCGCGGGTACGCCGTTGCACTTCCTGCTCCAGAAAATCGTTCTGATTGCGCAGGAAATCGGCAACGGCCTTGAGCTTGATCTGAGTCTCGACCCTGGCCATGAGCACCGGCGGGATGATCGGCTTGGTGATGTAATCCGCAGCGCCTAGGCTCAAGCCGCGAATCTCGTCCGCCGTAGCGGTCATCGAGGTCAGGAAAATGATCGGGATATGGCGAATGCGAGCGTCAAGCTTGAGCTGCTCGGCAACGTCATAACCGGACAGGCCAGGCATCATGATGTCCAGCAGGATCAGGTCGGGAAGCGGGTCTGCCTGTAGCAGGCGCAGGGCCTTTTCGCCGCTGTTGGCGGCCTTGACCCGATATTTGTCCTTGAGCAACTCGGCGATCAGCATCAGGTTATCGGGTGTATCGTCGACCACCAGAACGGTAGCTGATGGGTAAACGTCCTGCATGCTATCCATGTATGTTGGCTCCCGTGTGCGCAATTCAAGAGCAGGCGCACTTACGCCAATCTCTTGCTGGCAAGCGTAGCTAGAAAAGCTGCAATCGCTAGGTGAAGATCGGCAGGTTGCTTCGAAGAGTCACTAAATCGAATGTCTGCGCTTGGCCGAAAGCAGTCGTTAGCAAGCCACTACCGGCTATAAGCCGTCATTCAACGGTGCAACACTCACTCGATCAGCAGCATGATGTGGTCTGCGGACCAACGCCTTGATGGCCGTGCCTTTTCAACCCATTGGCACAGCAAACACCGCACTGGCCCGCGCCACCGTTCTCTCCCCGACATGCAGGCTGACAGCGGCAAACGCCAGTTGGCGTCCTTTTTTCGAGTACTCGAGGCGCACTTCCAGCCACTCGTTCATTTTTACGGCACCGAGATAATCCAGGGTCATGCTCGCGGTGATCAATGGCTGCGGAGGGTCGCTGGAAAAGGCCATGGCGTAACCCATACCGACATCGGCCAACGTTGCCAGTACACCGCCATGCAAGGTGCCCCGGCCATTGGCATGGCGGGAGTCGGTCAGCAATGCCAGTTCCAGTTGCAGGCCGCTGCCCCTCGCGTAGATCGGGCCCAGCAAATCCAGCAACGGACTGCTGCGGGTAAATGGGGTGTAACCCTCGGGAATTGCGGTGGCGTCCATGATCCCTCCGTGTGCCGGCGACTCACCGGCTTCATTGACCTGAATACTTCGATTCAGTTGGAGGGTTTATGGGCAATCGCGTAACGGGGCAAGCACTATACGGATGCGGAATTTGCAGTGATAAAGCGTGCACCCTGCCCCTCCGACCTTAGCGAAGGGAGTCTCAGGTTCGACGCCAACGCCTAACCCGCCGACGTGACCCTCGCCGCCGGCGCAGGATGACGCGAAGTCACCAGACCGATAAAGGAAATCGCCAGCGCCAAGCCAATGGTGGTGGTGACTTCGGTGCGGTGCTCCGGGGTGATCATCATCACCGCCAGCGCGGCGCAGATGAACACGATCACCAGCCAGGTCAGCCACGGAAACAGCCACATGCGAAAGGTCAGCTCGACGTTGCGCTGACGCAAAATCCGGCGCATGCGCAACTGCGACACCGCGATGGCCAGGTACACCAGCAAGGCAATCGCGCCGGAGCTGGCCAGCAGGAATTGAAACAGCCCGGCGGGCATGAAGTAGCTCCACACGGTGATCAACGCGCCGAGCACGGTACTGGCAATCACTGCTGCGCGTGGCACGCCTGCCGAGGAGGTCGCCTTCAGCATCTTCGGCGCATCGCCGCGCCGGCCCAGCGAGAACAGCATGCGCGAGGCAATGTAGATCGAGGAGTTCATGCAACTGGCCACGGCGATCAGGACGACGACGTCGACCATGAACTTGGCATGGGGAATGTTCATGATTTCCAGGGCGCGCTGATAAGACCCGACCGAGGCCAGCAACGGATCATTCCAGGGCACCACGGAGATCACCACGAAGATCGACAGCAGGTAAAACACGCCGATGCGCCAGATCACCGAGCGCGTGGCCTTGGCAATGTTTCGCGACGGATCGTTCGATTCAGCGGCGGCGATGGTCACCGCTTCAGTGCCGATGAAACTGAACATGATGGTGATGAACGCGCCGACAACCGCCGACAAACCGTTAGGCGCAAATCCGCCACGTTCGGCCATCAGCCCGGTCAAGCCGCTGACTTCGCGATCGGGCACCCAGCCCATCAACACGGCAAAACCGACACCGATGAAACCGATGATCGCCACAACCTTGACCATGGCGAACCAGAATTCGAACTCACCGTACTTGGACACGCTGAACAGGTTGGTCACCACCAGCGCAATGATCGAGCCCAAGGCGAACAGCCAGGCGTCGACCTGCGGAAACCATTGATTCAACACATGCCCGGCCGCCAATGCTTCGATGGGAATCACCAACACCCAGAACCACCAGTAGAGCCAGCCGATGGTGAAGCCCGCCCAACGCCCGATCGCCTGATCGGCATAGGTCGAGAAAGAACCGGTGTCCGGATTGGCGACCGCCATTTCGCCGAGCATGCGCATGACCAGCACGACAAGCAGACCCGAGAACAGATAAGCCAGCAGAACCGCCGGCCCCGCCGCTGCAATGGCGTGCCCTGAACCTACGAACAATCCGGCGCCGATAATCCCGGCGATGGACAGCATAGTGACGTGACGAGGCTTGAAGCCCTGCGCCAATTGGCTACTCGAATCCATGGAGTTCGGGCTGATCATTGGTTTTTTTATTCTCTGCTGATCGACATTCAAGCAAGTTGACTGGGCAAACGAGCACGATCGTTGCCTGCTGAACCTCCCGAAAGAAGCCCGTTCAACCGCCGCAGTTCTTATCAACCCCATGATCTGAATGGGGTTATTTTGATGTGAAGACACGTCACCTTACCCGGCCTGCCGGACCACTCAATAGCCTGATTGCGCCATGGTTGTGTCTGATATCGACATGCAAAGACCGAACGGTCGGGATCGACACCAACCAGTCAGCGAGAAGTCGCAGAATAGTTTGCGGGTTCGTTGCGCCTTGTTCCAACAATCAGCCAAACGCAATACGCAAATGTTTGATCACTTCTTCAATGGAAGGGCCGTGCGCCTTCGGTGGTATCGGGTTTTCACCAAACTCCCGCCAGACGAATAACGTCAGCTCTGCACCGTCAGTCGCTGATGCAGCGCCTTCAGCGTGGGCAAACGTTTCGAGGAGTCGATATCGCGTGTCCTGCCAGAACAGCGCTTCGACCCAGTGATAAACCGGAATGAAATGGAAGTGGATCGGTAAACCCGGCTGATGCCCGTAGCGACCGATGTAGAGGTGTTTTGGCGTGAGTTGTCGCTCGATGACTTGCTGGGTTTTGGCAAGCAAACCGCCCAACTCGCTCAAGGCATCGGATGACAACTCGGCCAGCGATGTGGTTTCGACCTTTGTCCCCAGCATCAGATAGCCGGGAAGCGTGCTCGCCAGATGGTGATTGATGATCCAGTGTTCGGTTTCATGAATGATGAAATTCGGGGCAATTTCCATGTGCCGGAGGTCCTGAAGCAAATGAGGTGCCAGCGTAACAAAGGCTGCTTTACGATGCCTGCTGCGTAGTTTGTCGCGTGTTCGAGGAAACGCCCGTAACGAATGGGACTTGTGGTTAGATATCCAGTCTCCGCTTGAGGCCGAGTGGAAAAATTTCAAGAGGCAGAACGTATTTGGAAATCAGATTCTGCTCACTTACAGCATGTATTTCAGGAACGCCAATAGCGCATTGCAAGAGTAGAAACCATTCAGACATATGACATGTCTGTCGCGGAATCCAAAGGACCGTAACAATGAACAATCATTTTCGCCCTACCCCTCCCAACGAAGATTATCCAGTTACCAGGCTTCCCACTCGTGCATACGCCCGCTTCGATCACCTCGAGGTCATCTCGGGTACCAACTCTGTCCTGCTGGCATTCGACTTGGTCGATGGAGAATGGCTGGACCAGGAAGGACAAAAAAACCCGTTACTCAATGTCGAGCAACCCAACGAGGTTGCAAAGGCGTGGAGTAACTGGAAACAACTTCCTTTGCACCAAGCCCCCAATCCTTTCGAAGCCATGCCAATGTATCGGTTGGAATTCGAACTGTCTGACGGACGTGGATTTTTTGGATTACCACCACTCCCCTCGACAAATGATCTACGCGCCCTACGCAACGCAGCGGGAGATATTGAGAGGCTGTGGTTTGAGCTGGAAATTTACAATCAGCGCGGACAGGGACTCGAAGTGGCACAGCTTTATCCCGGACTCTTCGCTAACCCCGTCCAAGTATATATAAAGGGAAAAATGCCAAAAGCGCGAAAGAATAAATCCCTGTCCACCGTTTTTTCCCTGAACCGTCTGCCGACCATCTCCACGGGCCAGTTGGAAATTGAGCTTTCCAGCGCCACTGCCGACCTTTTAGCGGTGTATGACGTGGGGCAAGGCAATGCAAATGCGCTGATGTCGACTGAACAGTTCCCTGCTGGGTTACCGACACACTATTACGACCTTGGCGCTGGCGTTTACAGAAACAAGCACACAACGCCTCACCCGCTAGCGTTTTGTTTCACCCAATCGCCGTCGATCATACTTTCCCATTGGGACGCCGATCATTGGGCTGGAGCCTACGCGCTTAACATCAACAACAATTATCCCGCGCTCAAGCGCAAGTGGATTGCACCACTTCAAGAGGTCGGTCCTCTGCACATCGCGTTTGCCCACGACGTCATCAATAACGGTGGAGAATTTCTCATCTACTCCCCGCTTCCCGGGCAGATCGGTAACGCCAAGCTATCGAAACAACGGCGTATCAGATTTATGTGCGGTCAAGGCAGAGACCGCAATGGCACCGGGATCGTCATGGCAGTGGAAGAGCCTGACAATATCCCTGCAAGAAGCTGGCTGCTTACTGGTGATTGCGACTATCTGCACTTCGTTAAACAACTGAGCCCGTTACCACCCGTGGGTATGGTTGCACCGCATCATGGCGCCGATCTGGACAGCAAGAGCCCCATCCCTAAACCACCAAGCAACGTGAATTACAAGCGGCTGGCATACTCGTTCGGCCCGGGAAACAAACACGGCAAAGCGGCAGTCCGGCATCCGACATCGCAAGGTGTGACACTTCACAACCATGCGGACTGGGATCACTATTACTGGAATTTGATAACTCCCGGCGACCGTATTCCCAGAGGCGATATTTTGGCGACTTGTGAGCATACAATCGTAACTGCGCGCGGCGGTGCATTGATCGGGTGGGATTCTCCCCCCGGAGCTCTAAGCGCGCCATGCCACGGCTTCGCAATCCAATGTTCCGCACCGCTCATCCAGAGCTAGCGGAGCCACCGTCCTTTCCCTGGATGACCTGTAGAACGGAAGGCGAGTATGCATACGCATTGACAGTAAGACTGACAGTCTCGCCTTCGGAGCTGCTCCTCCAGGAATTTATTCCGTTGAAGTCCTGCTGTGCACCAGCATGACGATAATCGAACCCCAACTATTTCTCTGCTGTTGATCTGTCATAAACATCAGATCTTGAGACAGATGGGATTTTCAGATCTACATCTCTCCCTCCCCCATCGGCAACGCCAACACAACCCGCGCCCCACAAGGCGCATTCACCTCCGCCCACAAGCGTCCGCCATGCGCCTCAATGATCGACCGGCAGATCGACAGCCCCATCCCCAGCCCGGTGGATTTGGTGGTGTAGAACGCAGTGAAGACCTCCTCCACCCGATTGCAGGCGAATCCCGGCCCGGAGTCGCTGACGGTAATCCGCACGTTTCCACCGGCACGATCGCTGGTGATAGACAGCCGACGCTCGCCCTCCTCCATCACCGCCATGGCCTCCAAACCATTGACGATCAGGTTGAGCAGAACCTGTTGCAACTCAACCCGGTCGGCCAATACCGCCGGCAAGTCGCTGGCCAGTTGCACGGACACCACGACCCCATATCGAGTCGCTTCACTGCGCGTAAACCCGACCATCTCATCCACCACCGCATTGAGATCCAGCGTTTGCCGTTGCGGTGGTGTCTTGCGGATCAGCGCGCGGATGCGACCGAGCACGTCGGCTGCGCGGTTGCCATCGTTGATGATGCGCTTGAGCCCCAGTTCGACTTCATCGGTGTTCGGCGGTTGTGCGCCGAGCCAGCGCAACGCGGCGTTGGCATTGGTCACGGTGGCGGCGATCGGCTGGTTGACTTCGTGAGCGATGGACGCCGCCAGTTGGCCCATGGTCGCCACGCGGTTGGCGTGGGCCAATTCCGCTTGCACCTCGCGATACCGGCGTTCGCCTTCGCGCACTTGTTCTTCCGCCTGTTTGCGTTCGCTTAAATCAAGCACGAATGCCACGCCCTGTTGCTGACTGGCTTCGAACGCGGCCAGACCGACAATCACTGGCAGCCGACTGCCGTCCTTGCGGATGTATTCCTTCTCGAACGGCTGGGCGCGCCCGGTGCGGATCGCCGTCGCCAGCGCCGCTTCGCTTTCGGCGCGTCGTGCCGGCGGGGTCATGTCGCGCCAATGCACGTTTCCCGAGAGCAGATCATCGCGTTGGTAACCGACCATGCGCAGGAAAGCGTCATTGGCCTCGATGATTTCTCCTTCGACACTCCAGACAATGATGCCGATGATGTTGGCGTCGACCAGCCGGCGAATCTTTGCTTCACGCTCGGCGACGTCGCGATACAGCCGCGCGTTGTCCAGCGAGATTGCCGCTTGTGAAGCGACCAGCCGCAAAACGGCAATGCGCGCCGGGCTGAACACGCCGGCCGACAGATTGTTTTCCAGGTACAGCGCCCCAGCGACCCGACCTTGATTCATCAATGGCAGGCACAGGATCGAGCGGACGCCGTGCTGTTGCATGTACGGATCAGCGGCGAATGCCGGATCGGCGACGGCATCGTCCAGACATAGGTTTTCGCCGGTGCGCAGGGTCTGGTAGAGCACCGATTCGGCCAGCGCGGTTGCGTTGATCGGCTCATTGCAGAGTAATGTGCTGCTGTCGCCAATGCGGGTTCGCGCGGCGATATACGGCGTCTCGCCTTCGGTGAGAATCAGCACACCCTGCTCGGCGCCGGCCTGTTCGATGGCGGTGCGCATGACCGTTTCAATCAAGCGGTCGAGAACAATTTCGCCAGACACGGCCTGGGACACCTTGAGCACTGTGGCCAGATCCAGATGCTCAACGGCGGTGATGATAGTCGCTGTCGCGCTCGGCTGCGCGTCTTCCTGGCGCAGAAAACGGTGCCGCCGCTCCAGTTGCCGCACCTTGCCATCGGCCCCCCAACGCAGGTAACCGTAGCGCGCGTCTTGCAGGTAGACGCGGGCGATTTTCGCCAGACCGCGAGCACCGTAGAAACGCGACGCCAGTTCGTTGGCCAAAGCCTCAATGTGAACGAAGCCGCTATCCACCGCCAATTGAATCGCCCGCTCGTACAGCAACTCTGCTTCGATCGGTTGCCCCGCAACCCGAGCGATTTCGGCACCGACCAGCGCTACATGACTGGCGAAGGTTTCGGCACACTGTTGTGCCCAGATTTGCAGTTGATCGTGGTGCTCTGCCAAGCGTTGCAGTGGATCGGTATCGGCGTCGCCATGAACAGCCAATGTCAGCGCTGCGTAGAAGTGGTATTCGGCCTCCTCGAAAAACGAAGAAATTACCCACATCAATTCCCGGGCCTGGGCCGCGCATTCAGCCGCTGCCGCGTAATCCCCGGCCAGATAGCGCGCCTGCAACTTGCGCACCCAATATTTGCCACGGGCCAACGCCAGATCAGGCGCAGCGAGGTTCGTCTCGAAGCGCGTTTCATCAAATTGTTCATCGTTGAAACTGCCAAATTCCACAGTCTGCCCGCGCAGCATGCGGATCAATGCTCGTTGGCAACTCATGAAGCTCACCACCAACCCGAAGCGGATTTTCTGCGCGTAGGCCAGCCCCGCCTCGGCCTGAACCTGCACCTCCGCCAGCGGCTCGCCAATAAACAGCAGGTCAGAAATCAGGCTGTTGCCGGCATAGGCCGCGTAGGGCAAATCGCCGATGCGGTTCGCGGCGCTAAGTGCACGGCGCAGCAATTCGCGGCACTCGCGCACTGGGCGCATCCAGCGCACCACGAAGATCGAGAAGCACAGATAAGTGCTCGCCTCGTAGCGTGTCAGGCCGCGGCGGTCGACCAGATCACACCCCAAACGGCCAAAGTGGTAGCCAGCGGCATAGTCGCCGAAGCGCCGCCCGGCGACACGGGCAACGTTGGCGTAGAGCACGCAAGAGGCGTCGCAATTACCCTGTTGCAGGCTCAGGCTGACGGCTTTGCAAATGGTAAGGCAGGCAAGGTTCGCATCTGACTGCAACGCCGGTGCGAACAGTTTGCTCAACGCATCCAGCGTCACCAGTGAGGCCGGATCTTCCATCAACGGCAAGTCGATCAGTTGTTCGATACTGCGTTCGCCCAGTTGCACCCAGATCTGCTGGTATTCCCGGCGCACTTGCTGATCGTCCGGATGTGCCGTCCAGTCGATGCCAACCTGGCGCAGATAGGCCAGGCAGACGGCAACCGCGCGGTCGCTGCGATCGAGCAAAAGGTAGACATCCATGTGCAGACACGTCACCGCGGCGCGCTCCACTGTGTTTGCCGCGCGCTCGGCCAGAACCTGCAATCGGGAGTCGGCCAGCGCCAATTGTCCGGTAAGAAATTCGCACTCGGCGCGGTTCAGCTCCAGGGCAAACGCCAACTCATGGCGGCTGTCATAGCCTTGTTCGCCAAGCACCGTCGCGCCCGCGCCCAAATAGGTCAGCGCGGAGGTGTAAGCGGTCGAAGCCTTGGCACGCTGACCGGCGAGCAGGTTGAATTCGGCCAACTGCTCACGCTCGGACCGGGCGCTGATCAGGCTGGCGCCGCGATTGAGCTGGCCGACGATTTCAAAGATTGCCTCTTCGCGGCCCTCGCCCGGCGTTTGCAGCGCCAACAGCCGGCCGATGCGCAAATGCGTCTGCGCGCGCTCGGCTTCGGCAATCAGCGAGTAAGCCGCCTCGTGCACACGGTCGTGTGCAAACGCACAGGCGCCGTCCAGCCGTTCAACCAGATCCTGGCGCACCGCCGGCCACAACGCCGCGTGCACGCGAGCCGTGGACAGATCGAGGACAGTGGCCAGCGTATCGATCCGCGCGACGTTCCCCAGGCACGCCAGTTGTTGCAGGGCCTGGCGGGTTTCCAACGGCAAACGCGCCAGCTTGCCGACCATCAGATCGACAACGTTGTCGGTGTAACCTTTGCCGTTGATCAACTCCAGATCCCAGCGCCAACGGCTGAATTGATGGTCGTAAATCAGCAATTCTTCCTCGGCGAGAGCCTGGAGAAACTGGATAACAAAAAACGGATTGCCGCCGGTCTTGTCCAGTACCAGCCGCGCCAGAGTGACGATGCTCGCGGGTGGGCAACGCAGGGCTTCGGCAATCAGTTGTTCGATGTGCACACCGGCGAGCGGGTTCAGGCGAATCTCGTCGATGTGCGCGCCGGCATTGCGAATGGCTTTGAGTTTGCCGCTGAGCGGATGGTCGGCATCAACCTCATTATTGCGGTAGGCGCCAACCAGCAGCAGATAGCCAACCTCCGCGCGGGTCAGCAGATCTTCGAGCAGATCCAGTGTCGCCGCATCCAGCCATTGCAGGTCATCGAGGAACAGCGCTAACGGGTGTTCAGGTCGGGCGAAGACGCTGATAAAACGCTGTAGCACCCGCATGAACCGCTGCTGAGCTTGTTGCGGTTCAAGTTCCGGCACCGGTGGCGGCTCGCCGATAATCAGTTTCAATTCGGGGATCAGTTCGGTCATCAGACGCGCGTTCGGTGACAGTGCCTGCAACAGCGCCGCGCGCCATTCAACGAGCACTTCGCGGCGCTTGCCCAGCAGCGTACGCACCAGCCCCTGAAAGGCCTGAACCAGCGTCGCATAGGGAATATCGCGCTTGTACTGGTCGAACTTGCCGCAGGCAAACAAGCCGCGCGAGGGCACCAGCACTTTATGCAACTCGTTGACCACAGAGGACTTGCCGATGCCGGAATAACCGGAGACCAGCACCATTTTCGGCGATTGGGTTTGTACCATGTGGGCGAACGCATCAATCAGCGTTTGCACTTCGCGCTCGCGACCGTAGAGCTTTTCCGGGATCAGCAGGCGATCGATGGCGCCCTGCTCGTTCAGCGTGAATGTCTCGATGTGCCGGTCGCGGCGCCAGTCGTCCAGGCAACGGCGCAGGTCATGCTCGACACCGGCAGCGGTTTGATAGCGCTCTTCAGCGGTCTTGGCGAGCAACTTCATGACCACCCGCGAGAGCATCACCGGCACGGTGGCCACCCGTTGACAGGCCGGCATCGGCAACCGCGCGATATGGCAATGCACCCACTCCATCGGGTCATTGGCGCTGAACGGCAGCGAACCGGTGAGCATTTGATAAAGGGTCACGCCAAAGGCATACAGATCACTGCGCGAATCGATCGAGCGATTCATCCGCCCGGTTTGTTCAGGCGCCATGTAGGCCAGGGTGCCGGCGATGGTTTCCGGTGGCTCCGGCGCCTGCCGTTCACGGGGCAGACGTGAGGCGAGACCGAAGCCGGTCAGCCGTGCCTGGCCGTCGCTGCAATTGACCAGAATGTGTTGCGGCTTGAGGTCTTTGTGCACCAGACCGCACTGGTGCAGACGGCCCAGCGCCACGGCGATATTGATTGCCAGCAGCAGGGCGGTCTCGGTGTCCAGCGGAGCGGTCAGCAAGCGCGACAGCGGCTCACCGCCGGGGTCGTCGAACACCAGGCATGTCGTTGCGCCTGCGCGTTCAAGGACTTGCGGTTGCAGCGCCCATTCAGCGTTGAGATCGTCCTTGAGGCTGTATTCATGCGCCAGGCGATCAAGGGTCGCAGGCAGCGGCTGAGCGAGGGCCGGGCGCATCACCAGAACACTGTGACGGCCCTCCCTCTGGTCGCGTTCGCGAGCAAACACCCGTTCGCCGTCGTCCCACAACATCTGCTTTTTGCTGGCCATCTGTGTCGACACCGTCAATGGGTTGCTGCTCAACCGTTGCGGCGCGCGGGCTCGATGCCCAGGGCTTCGGCTATACGCACCAGATCCGCCACTGAGCGGGCTGACAGTTTTTTCATCACCTGGCCGCGATGGACTTTCACCGTCACTTCGCTGAGGTTGAGTTGCGCGGCGATCTGCTTGTTCATCAGCCCTGCGATGACAAACCCCAGCACCTCACGCTCACGCACGGTCAGCGTCTCGTAAGCCAGACGCATAACCGCGCCAGACTGCTCGGCAAGCAACCGCGCACTGTCCCGGGCCAGCGCGCTGGCCACGGCGTCGAGCATGTCCTGATCGCGAAACGGCTTGGCGAGAAAGTCCACTGCACCCGCCTTCATCGCCTTGACGGTCATGGCGATATCGCCATGACCGGTCATGAATACGATGGGAATGCGCACGCCGGTCTTTTCCATCTGCTCCTGAAAGGTCAGGCCGCTTTCACCCCGCAGGCGCACATCGAGCACCAGACAACCGGGGACATCGCGTTTGGCCGATGCGAGAAAATCCTGGGAGGTTTCGAAGGTCTGCACCTGCAGGCCGATCGAACGCAGCAAACCGTCGAGAGCCTGACGCATGGAGGCGTCGTCGTCGACCACATAAACCACCGGTTCCCTCAGCACGGGCGGGCTTGCGCTGGGGCTGGAATGCGACCACAGAGTCATCGTGAGTCCTCGGCGAGATCGCAACGCGTGCGATGTGCAGGTGAATAAATCTAGTCCATGATGGCAACCGCAGCCAGATGCCAGCCAAACGGTCGCGCAGCAGGCTAGCAGTCGGCGCACGTTGCCGACAGGCCAGAAAACCCTGAATATCGGCCATGCCGCAACCGTCCCACTTCAGCCGATTGAACAGGCAGATTTCGATGCCCAGCGTTTCCCCGCAGCCCGGCACTTCAACCGCGCAATCACGCGACGTGGTTTTCATCGCCTACCCGCGAATGAGCCTGCTCGACCTCAGCGGTGCACAAACGGTGTTCTGGGCCGCGAGCAAAGCAATGTCCGAACGCAGTCAAGCGGGCTATCAACTGCACACCGCCAGCCTTGAAGGCGGGTTGGTGCACACCGTCGAAGGTTTGGCCGTCGACACCCGCGCGCTACGCGATCTGAACATGGCCGCACTGGATACCCTCGTCGTCCCCGGTGCCCCGGACATCTGCCAGACCCTAGACGAGCATGGCCAACTGACCGACTGGCTGCGTCGCGAGGCGCCGAGCGCGCAACGCGTGGTCTCGGTGTGCAGTGGCGCGTTCCTGCTGGCCAAGGCTGGCCTGCTCGACGGCTGTCGCGCCGCAACGCACTGGGCCATGTGCGAGACGTTGCGCGAACGCTTCCCGACGATCGAAGTGGATGCCGATGCGATTTTCATCCAGCAAGGGGCGGTGTGGACATCGGCGGGGGTCACGGCCGGTATCGATCTGGCGCTGGCGCTGGTCGAGGCGGATGCCGGCCGCGAAGTGGCCTTGCAGGTAGCCCGCGAGCTGGTGGTGTACCTCAAACGCCCCGGTGGTCAGGCGCAATACAGCACGTTGCTGCAAGCGCAGGTGCAGGACAGCCCGTTGTTCGAGCCGCTGCACCTGTGGCTGATGGACAACCTCGGCGATCCCAGACTGAGTGTGGAGCGTCTCGCCGAGCAGGCCAGAATGAGCCTGCGCAATTTCACCCGGGTCTACAAACAGAACACCGGCCGCACGCCATCCAAAGCCATCGAACTGTTCCGCCTCGAAGCGGCCAAGCGTCTGCTGGAAAACTCGGCGCACAACATCGACAAGGTCGCGCGCCTCTGCGGTTTCGGTGATGAAGAGCGTCTGCGCGCCTGCTTCCAGCGTCACCTGTCGATTTCTCCGCGTGATTACCGTAGTCGCTTCACTCGTGAAGGCTGATCGCCGGAAGCGCTGACTATCAAAGGGTCTCGACGCGCTATACCTAGGTATAGTTTTGCGCCAGCGCGGACGGCGTATGGTGCAAGAACGACAGGAGTCGTCACGCTTGCCCATCCGGTCAGGGAGCCCTATGCACAACACGGTTGTCATTGCAGTGGTTGACGACGACGAGGCCATTCGCAGTGCGCTGGAAAGCTTGTTGCGCGCCAGCGGTTATCGGGTACGGACCTTTCCCGACGCCCGCACCTTCCTTGAATCAACAGGGCCTGAGCAGGCGCACTGCCTGATTTCCGATATCCAGATGCCCGGCATGAGCGGCCTGCAACTCAATGAGGCGTTGCAGGCGCAAGGCTGGCGCATCCCGGTGATTTTCGTCAGTGCTCATCCCGATGACGTGAACACCCGAGTCCCCGGAGTGGTGGCTTGCCTGCCCAAGCCCTTCCAGGCCGATGACTTGCTCAGCCATATCAAACAAGCCCTGAATAGAACCCCTCCCGTGTAGGAGCTGCCGAAGGCTGCGATCTTTTGATGTTGCCTTTTAAAAGCAAGATCGACAGATCGCAGCCTTCGGCAGCTCCTGCAGTTCGATACCTTCGTATACCTCCCTTCGACCCATGCGTAATCCACGCACACCGATGGACAACTGCGCCCGCGCCTCCCACGCCATAGCATTGCTTTCGACAGCGGGCGATTAAGCGCCATGCAGTACGGCAAGCAGTTTGCGGCGGCCAGTGATCGTCACGCCAAGGTCGAAACGACCCGGTTTTATCCATCCATCAGCGTCAGGGAGCACATTATGAAACAGCAATTATTGGTGATCGGTGCAGGGTTCGGTGGGCTATGGAGCACGTTGAGCGCCGCGCGTTTGCTGGATATGCATGACCGCAACGATGTGGAAATCACACTGCTCGCCCCGCAAGCCGAACTGCGCATCCGTCCGCGTTTCTACGAACCCGATGTGCACAGCATGTACGCGCCGCTGGATGCACTGTTCGCTGCCGTCGGTGTGCGTTTCGTCAAAGGCACCGCCGAGAGCATCGACGGCCAGGCACGTCGCGTTGGTTATCGTGATGAAAGCGGTCGTCCGGGTGAGCTTTCTTACGATCGACTGGTGCTGGCCAGCGGCAGCCAACTGGCCCGTCCGCCGGTGCCGGGGCTGAAAGAGCATGCGTTCGACGTCGACCAGATCGAATCGTCGGCGCGCCTGGAACGCCACCTCCATTCGCTGGCCAGTCAACCGGTCAGCAAGGCCCGCAATACCGTGGTCATCGCCGGGGGTGGTTTCACCGGTATCGAAACCGCGACCGAAATGCCGAGCCGTCTGCGCGCCATTCTCGGTGACGATCAAGACGTCCGGGTGATCATCGTCGACCGCAGCAAAGACATCGCCGCGACCATGGGCGACGGCATCCGCCCATCCATCATCGAAGCATCAAAAGCACTGGGCATCGAATGGATCGTCGACGCCAGCGTTGCCGCCGTGGATGCCAACGGCGTCACCCTCGCCGACGGCCGTCACATCGAGAGCAACACGGTGATCTGGACCGTGGGTTTCCGCGCCAGCCCGCTGACTGAACAGCTCAATGCCGAGCGCGATGGCCAGGGTCGTCTGCACGTCGACGGCAACCTCAAAGTGCAAGGCCTTGAACACGTGTTCGCCGCCGGTGATGTCGCCCGCGCCGCCACCGACGACGTCGGTAATTTTTCGGTGATGTCCTGCCAGCACGCGATCAGCCTCGGCCGTCACGCCGGCAACAACGCCGTCGCCGATCTGCTCGGCTTGGCACCGACCACCTACCGTCAGCCGAAATACGTGACCTGCCTCGACCTGGGCGCCTGGGGCGCGGTGTACACCGAGGGCTGGGATCGCCAGCTGAAACTGGTGAAAGACGAAGCCAAGGAACTGAAGACGCAAATCAACAGCGTATGGATCTACCCGCCGGTCGCCGAGCGTAGCGCCGCTCTAGCCGCTGCCGACCCTACGATTCCGGTGGCCTGATCTGCCCCGAGCGCCCAAGAACCGATGTCTTGCCTGATAAAAAGGAGAACACCATGACCATGCATCTGGATTCCTTCACCGCCAACAGCGCCACCCTGCAAACCCCGACCGAAGAGCTGGTGCCGTCGCGCTACGCGCTGCGCCTCGGTGACATCGACGTGATGGTAATCAGCGACGGCGTTCTGCCGCTGCCGACCCAGACCATGTCGACCAACGCCGATCCCGCCGACCGCGCTGAGTGGTTCAAAGAGATGTATCTGGGCCCCGACGCGTTCGACTGGGCACTCAATGTGCTGGTGGTACGCAGCGGCGAACAGGTGATCCTCGTCGACGCCGGACTTGGCGGCCAGTTCCCCGGCTTCCCCCGCGCCGGGCAGTTTCCCAAACGCCTCGCGGCGGCCGGCATCGACCTCGCAGACGTCACCGATATCGTCATCACCCACATGCACATGGACCACATCGGCGGACTGCTCGTCGACACGGTGAAAAACCGCTTGCGCGACGACGTGCGCATCCACGTCACCGCCACCGAAGTCGACTTCTGGACCTCGCCGGACTTCACCAGCACCGACATGCCCGCGCCGGTGCCGGACGTGCTGCGCTCGACCGCCAATGCGTTCATCCAGCAGTACCAAAGCAAGCTGCGCATCTTCGAAGACGCGTTCGAAGTCGCCCCCGGCGTAGTCGCCAAAATCACCGGTGGCCACACCCCGGGCCACTGCGTGGTCTACGTGACCTCCGGCGCCGAACGCCTGACTTTCGCCGGCGACGCCCTGTTCCCGGTGGCCTTCGACCACCCGGACTGGCACAACGGCTTCGAGCACGACCCAAATGAAGCCGTGCGCGTGCGCGTGCGCCTGCTGCAGGAAGCCGCCGCCAGTGGCGAACTGTTTGTCGCCACACACCTGCCCTTCCCGTCGGTCGGCCGCGTTGCCGTCAATGGCGAGGCGTTCCGCTGGATTCCGGCGATCTGGGATTACTGATTGAGCTAGCGCCACACCGCTTCGCCCGGCCTTGGTCGGGCGAAGTTGTTTTCGCCTGTTACAGATCCGTTCCGGGACAACCGCTACCTTTCCTCTTTTACATGGAACGACGCTCGATCCTTGTTCTCTACCGCTGAACCTACAGCGGAGGGATTGACCATGATTGCCCCTGAAACCGGTATGAAACCGGGTGAGCGTTATCGCATTGAAAGCGTCGAGCGCGCGCCGCAGTTTGCTGGATTCTTCCTCGACGGCAAGTATTACCTGGGCCCCGAGTTGGAAACGGCCGTCGGCTGGCTCGAAGGGCAGCATTTCCTGTATGACCAACTCGATCCCAATGGCGAACCGGTTTATCCAGACAGAATCGTTGGCACGATCACCGCGCGGACACTGGAGTTGTCAGATGGGCTGCGTCTGAGCATTGAGGAAATGCCCTTTCAGGCAGAAGCTATTACGCCATTCCACACGCTTGACGAAGCGACCGTTGAAACCCGGCCACTGGCAATATCGCAGCGGCACACAGCAGCAGGCTTGCGCCAACCGATGCAACCTTCGGCGTTACTGGTTGCAGGTGCAGCATTGCTGGTCGGGCTGTGCCTGTTGGCGATCAATCGTTCTGGCCGTCGAGTCAAATAGGCTTTGCATGACTTGGGCGGTGAGCGCTTTTCGTCACGGCCCACGATCAAAGGCTGATCACAGCGCTTGCCTCGCGCATGAAGATTTCCACGGTTTTCGGGCCGATGCCGTCGAACTCTGCCAGCCGTTTCTCGAATGCCGGGCGATCAGCGCTGGCCTCGACCATATGGCTGACCTTGCCCGCATACTCGTCGTTTAACTTGCGGGCCAAGGCGTGGAGGCGTACGGCGGTGGTCTCGTCGTAACGCACGTAATGCGCCTCCCCCAGCATCGCAACCAGCTCACGATGGCTGCACGCAGCCAGTTTGCGCGGTGTATCGCGCCCGTGTTTATCGGCAATCACCCGATAGGCTTCGGCGGCGATTTCGGCCTGTATCCGCTTGCCCATCAAGAAACTGGCAAGCAGCCATTTGAACAGGCCGCCGTCATCGTTGTGCTTGAGCTGAATGTTCAAATCCTCGGCGCTGATCGTCTTGTTCACCGGTTATCTCCGGGGCTGAAATCGTGGGGTATTTTCGTCCGCGTGTGTGCTTGGCAGACGCTTGATCTTTAGGCCGCCGCCGGTTCCAACCGTTCAAAGCAAAACAATTGTCAGCAGCCTGAAACAAACCCCGAAAATCCTTTGAATTTTTTCCGTCGGCAAAACTCATTTGCGTATGAGCGTAAGGAGGAACGCATGAGCAACGTCGACATCTTCGTCATCGAATACAAACTTCACGGCCAGCCAAAATCATTCGTCATCCGCGCAAAAACCATGCGCAACGCCGACGCATGGCATTGGGCGAGTTGCGACGCCGGCATCGCGCCGATTCCCAAACCCGGCAAGCCACCGTTGAAAGTCATCTCCAAACCCCAGGCCGAACGGTTTGGCATCACCGAGGTGAAATGGCGCGAAACGGCGACGGTGGACTGGATGGAGGCTTAGTCATGCTCAAACAAATAGGCAACACGCTGATCCGCCGTGACCACCGCGCGAGTTGCCATTGCGGCGCCGTCATTCTAGAAATCCACCTGCCCGAAGGCCTGCCCACGCCCCACCGCTGCGACTGCTCGTTCTGCAAACGCCGAGGCGCAATTGTTGCCGCAGTCCCGGCGGCTGACCTGAAAGTGATCCGCGGTAAGTCTGCGTTGTTGAAGTACAGCTTTGGCCAGCAAGTGGCAGAGCATTTTTTCTGCGGGAATTGCGGCATTTACACCCATCACCGACGTAGTACCAATCCGCAGGAGTTTGGTTTCAATGTTGGCTGCCTTGAAGGGGTTAATCCTTACGATCTGGGTGAGGTGCCGGTGGCGAATGGCGGGGCTTGGCAGTCGCCGTGAGATTCCTGTGGTTAATGTGACTGGGTTAAGCTCATTTGATTGAGGGGTGAGTTTCATCTCCTCCGAACAGAGCGAATCGCTTGGCCCGTTAGTCTGACTTCAGGAAGTTTATGACCTCAAAATTGGCAATCTCGAATCTTTTAGGGCCATGGCACGGGGATGTCCATACCGGGCTGATGCAACGCTGCCAGGAGTCATGGGATACACCGCTAGTGCATTTGAGCGATCTGATGGTCGCTACTTTCTTGAATCAGAATATCGCTCCCGAACAGCTGTTGATCGAGGCAAAGGAGCGCATCGAAGTGCGCGAAAGAGATGGCTCCGAGTACTTCGACGGCCAGCTTCTCGAAGCGATAGAAAATGTGAAGTCTCGGGGTCTGGATTTTTCTGGAGTTTGATATGGGGTTCTCCTCCACGCTATGGGCTTGGTACGGCCAGAATGAGTACAAGCAGGTTCTTGCCGCGTGCGAAGTAATCGAAGCGCTTGGGTTTCTGGCCCAACCCTCGGACATACAGCAGACAACTATCCCGGATTGCCCCGCCTGTGAAGTCTGGTCCGAGATGATTCTTCCGATAGAAAAGCTACTTTCAATCTGCCGCAGAGGGCTACCGGAGGACGTGAAGAGCCGGCTGGAAGACATTTGGCAGCGATGCAATAGCCTTACCGAGGCCGCATTTCATTGCCATGAACGCCTGATCTTTGAGCATGAAGAATGGATGCCCATCAGGACGCGAGCCACAGAGCTGATGGCTTTAATGGAGTCGTCGGAAATCCACCCATTCCTGGGTGACTTGCTATTGGACTGTAAAAAGTTGCTCTCGGAATAATTCGCTGAGTAGTTCACGCTTACCAGATCGGTTTTACGTTTCAACGGTTGAGTGAATGTCCATCACCGCCGACCTGAATGAGCGGCAAGTCGGCGGTGTTGCGCAGGACGGTTACTGCACTCGTAGCTCCAGCAGCTCACCGCCCTCTTTACTCAAACGCTCCAGATACGCACCGGCATCGAGCAACTGATAAGGGAAGTACAGACCTGCCGGAGTGGGTGGTTTGCCATCCAGCCCAAGCAGTCGTTCCAATAACATGGCCACGCTGAGCCCTGTCAACGCTGCGGCGCCTGCCGGGTGAACGACGGCATGCCGTGTGTGCAACGCCCGACCCTTGCGATCCTCGCCGACCATTTCGATGAGGATCTCGGTCGACATCGGCCGACCCGCGCGTCGCGAAGAACTCACCCCGCTGGCCAGATTGAACTGCACATTTGGCGCGTCGGTGGCGGCAGCCAGCCCGGTAACATCAATGGACGAGAAGCCAGAGGCTTGCATCGACGTGCCGTCCACCGCCCGGAAGCTGACGTTCTGCTCCTCACCTTCACGCCAGACGTAATTGCCATCGCGCCGCGTCAGGGCGGCGGGCAGCATTTTGCTCAAGTGTTCAAAATCTTTAGCCACGGTCGGCCCGCCGCCGTCCTGCTCGTCAACCAACGCATCAATGCGAATATCGCGCACCCGGGCAAACGCCTCAGCAATGTGCAGCGCCGCCACCGTCGTCGCGCCCACCATCCATTCGTAACCCAGCACGATGGGGGACGCGTCAGGGCGATGGATGTAACTGGCGATTTGCGGCGCAATCTCGAAAATGCCGGACGAAATGCTCAGATGCGGCACCTTGCGCTGCTGCGCAAAACGCAACCCGGCCAGGGAATGATCCATGTAGAAAACCGCCACGGCGCTGATCGGGCGATTGCCCAATCCCAGGTCATCTGCCGCAGGATCAATGACCACCCCCTGCGCCCCGCCCATTTCCTCGGCGGCTTGTTGAGCTTTGGCCAGGTCGCGGCCGCCGATCAGCAACGGGACGTCGGGATGGGCGGCGCGCAGGGCTTTGGCAGAACGGTGGCCGATGGCGCCGGAGCCACCCAGAAACAAAATCGGATGAACTGACATGGGTATCCTTCCTCGTCTTTTTTGGGTTGCAACCTAGTGTTGGTGCGTGCCCGGCCGCGAGGGTTCCAAGCCATTGCCTGAGCTACAGGGTGGACCGACGAATGTCATCTTGAACGGCGTGTTGATGATGCGTGTTTAGGAATTTTCCGTAGCTGTTTAAAAGACACGTCGCGTTACCGGCTCAAGGCTACAACTTCTTGCGCCGTTGCCTACGACTACGCCAGAATCCGCCGGCTTGTGCGCCTCAAGGGCCACCGGTAACTTGGTTCGCGTCACTGATTCCCAGTGATCGGGTTTAGTAGCCCGTGGTAAATGAAAGTGCACAAGCGTCCGTCAAAAGGTATTTACGTACCTGCACTTGATGGCGGCTGTGCGTAGGGCGCCCTCGGGCGCGCCGGCTTTCTTCTTTTCCCCGGTCTACTAACCTGCGTACAGCTGCCACCCCTTGTTTAGTAGCTCGGTGCGGCGGCCACACCACAGGAAAAAGAAGAACATGTTCAAGATCACGCCGAACCCGCCGGAGACAGATCCGGCCTCCCCGTACGAATCTCCCGATTCCAGGAAATTCCACGAAGCCGCCGAACGCGCCCTTGATTACTACCTCACACCAACCCAACGCATCATGGGCAGCGACAAAAAACACGCCCCCATGTTTCTAGCCAACGCCGACTACGACAGCGAGTCCCTGCTCGTCAACGCCAGCGAGTCCCTAAGCTCAGCCACCGAAATGCTCTGCAACTTCGCCGCCCTCTTGGACCCAGGCCACCGCAAAACTGCGCTGGGGATTGCGCAAGTGGTGATGCTGGGGGAATTGGCGGTGAATCAAGCACTGGATAAAGTTGTGCCGGTGGATTGAGGGGACATCCCTTTGTGGCGGCGGTCTGGCTGCTGTCACAAAGGGATCAAGATTGCATTGGGCGTCTGCTTTCGGCCAAAAGCGGACATTTAGAGCAGGTATGATAGATCCGTCGTTTTTCTTCCCTATTTGGCAATTTGCGGACACGCCTTTACATTCTCAGAGCTGGAAAACGAAAGTTTAAAAATCAACTAGCTGCCTTTTAAAGTAGGTGCCGATGGTTACTCCCCTTGATGTTGAGGGCTTTGATGTTGGATGGATCGCTACTGACGCCATCGGGCACATTGCGTTGTTCACTACGGCTGGTCGGGGTCCGATTCCTGACTCCGCACTTCCCTCCACCGAGGACTGCGAAGAATGGGTCCTTTCATTGTCGGAGGTGTCCGATGTAAATTCAGTCACTTCCATGTCTGGCGCAAACGCTTTCGTCGCCTTTGCCAAGCGTGGACTCTTTGCCTATGACTGGTCGGACGTCCATCGCGCTGCAAGCCAAGCCTTGAACGGGTATGAGCTACAATACCGTCCATTAAGTCCACTAACACTTGACGATTTGCCTACCCCTTTACGGCCGTTGGCTGAGCTTACCCGGCTATCTGGCGTAACGTTCGGAGTATCTATCATAGTGATGGCTGATCGGGTTTCTTAGCCATTATTGGGCGATCAGTGCTGTTTTTGGCTGACTGCTGTCGACCACTGAGGGCAACTCAGAGTCGTTATCAGACGAATCGAACGTCCGCTTCTGGCCGAAAGCAGACATTCACGACGATCCGCTTCAATCTGAAAACAGTCGAAAGCATTCATCAAATGTCACGATTGTGGATACCTTTGCCAAGATCCACATGACCAAGCGCAATGAGAAACACCCAATGCAGCACGAAACACAGCTAAAAACCCTGCTCACTCAGGATCCTGTAAGGATGAAAATCCTGCGCATGGCTCGCGAGCTGAACTTGCCGGATTGCTGGATTGGCGCCGGCTTCGTGCGCAGCCTGGTGTGGGATCACCTGCATCAGCGCCAGCCATCAGCGTTGCCCGCAGACATCGATGTCATCTGGTTCGACCCGGCACGTGCCAGTGCGCAAACCGATTCGGCGCTGGAAAGCACACTCTCGAGCCTCTGCAGTGAAGTGAACTGGTCTGTAAAGAATCAGGCTCGAATGCACTTGCGCAACGCCGATGCTCCCTATCGCTCCGCTGCCGATGCGATGACCTGTTGGCCCGAAACGGCAACTGCCGTTGCTGTCAGACTTGATCGTCAAGACGAGATAGAGGTTTCGGCGCCGTTGGGGCTGGATGATCTGTTCTCGCTGGTGGTACGGCCAACAGAACGATTCAGAATCGAAAAACATGCCATGTTTCTGGATCGCATTCGAGCCAAGGCGTGGCGTGAGACTTGGCCCGACTTGATGTTTGTCACCGAACGGTGAGTTCTCACCTCAGCCGGTTCCTGCCAAGTACGGCCATTCGCAGACAGCAACTTCTAAGGCTATGATCGCAACATTCCAGCCTCTCCCGAACCCAACCCCATGCCCACCTCGAAAACCCGCCCACCCCCCGCCCCGCTCCTCAACCCCGGCGAATCCGTGGTCCTCTTCGACGGCGTGTGCAAACTCTGCAACGGCTGGGCACGCTTCCTTATCCGCCACGACCACCAACGCCGCGTGCGTCTGGCCGCCGTGCAATCGCCCGAGGGTCAGGAGCTTCTGGCGTGGGCCGGTCTGCCCATAGATCAATTCGACACCATGGCCGTTATCCGTGACCGCCACTATTGGGAACGTTCCGACGCATTTCTCGAAGTCATCCGCCAATTGCCCGCCCGCTGGCAGCCATTGCGCCTGCTACGCGTAATCCCTCGCGGCCTGCGCGATTGGGCCTACGACCGTATCGCGCTGAATCGCTATCGCCTGTTCGGCAAATACGACACCTGCCTGCTGCCCACTCCAGACCACGAACAGCGCTTTCTGAAAGCAGCGGCGTCTACATCAGAAAGCTGAACAACTGCACGGGGGTCATCTTCGTCACCATCATCAGCACGATAACGAACATCCCGGAAAAACCGAGCACGCCCATCCAGAACCATTTGCGGTAAACCGCCTGATAATGCTCATCAAGCCCCGCCCCCGCTTCGCTCGCACTCGTCGCCATCACATACAGTCGCTTCTGCAACAGCAACACCGGCAGCCACAGCGAGCCGACGCAGAGGAAAATGATCAACGACGTCAGCACCCACTCGGTGCTCATGGTCAAGCCTGAAAGCCGCATCAGCAGATAACCGCTGATGATCTGCACAAACCCGGCCGGTGTGGTGATCCAGGTGTCGAAGCGCACGACCATCCGTGCGACGTGAGCAATCACTTGCGGGTTGGCCGTGCGGCTGGCGGCGATCAGGTAGAGGTAGGAGCCCATGCCGAAGCCGAACAGGAAAATCGCCGCGATGATGTGCAGGTACTTCAGGCACAGATAGAGCATGTCAGCGCTGCCCGTCCGCGAAGTTCACGGCCAGGCTCAGGTTGGCCGGGTCGTTGATCGCGGCCATGTACTCGGCGACGCTGATTTCGCCCACGCAAGGTCGGGCGCCGGCGGTCGGCACGTAGCCTTGGGCCATTTTCGTCGCCAGTGCTACGGCGGCGCAGCTGGGGATTTCCGGGCCTTTGTCGTTCAGGGCGGTGAGTTGCGCGGTCATGGACAGCGGTTTGCCGTCAACGCCAAGGCCCTGCACGTCGATGTACATCGCGCTTTTGCCATCGCCGAAACGCTCGAAGCGCGTGCCCAGGCGATGCAATCTTGCGGCCCACAAAGCATGGTCGCGCACCAGTCCGATTTTGAGTGCCTGAGCCAGCAGACCATTGGCGATACCGCCGAGCTTGAGCCCGGCGCCCGCCTTGAACTTCAGGGTGTGCGCGCCATAACGACCGGCGAAAATATCCATGTCCGGCACATCGACGTTGGCCAGCAGCCGCGTGCCCATCTGCGGCATTTTGCGCAAGGTCAGGTCCAGCCAGCCGGACACTTCGTGCACCTTGCCGTTTTTCAGTTGCTTGATCGGTTTGCCGGCATAGGCGAGTACGCCTTCGATGGTCGACAGACCCGGCATTTTCGCCGAGGAGGAAATGCCGTGTTCGATCGAGTCAATTCGCGAAAAACGCTGGCGCTGTTCATCGATGATCGCGGATGACAGTGTCGGCACCGAGCTGCAACCACTGAGGATCGCCACGCCGGCCTGCTTCGCTCTCGCGTCGAGAATGTGGATGCCGTTGACGAAGGTGCGGCAGTCCGCCAGATCGCAGTAGTTCACGCCAGCGTCGATGCAACTCTGCGCAACGGCATAGGATTGCCCCTGAAACGGCCCGCCGGTATGCACGACCAACTGAATGTTCAGCGCACGCAATGCGGCTTCGAACTCTTCGCCCATGGCGTCGCCGCACCAGCCTTCGCAGACGTTGCCCGATTGGCTGTTCAGCTCATCGAGTTTGCGCTGCAATTTGCGCGGGTCACGACCCGACAGCACCAGCCCGATGTCCGGCATCAGCGCCAGATGGCGGCACACGATGCTGCCGAAATTTCCGTAACCACCGACCACCATCACCCTGAACGGCATGCAATTCTTCCCTAAATCAATCCATCAACAGGCGTGCAGGATATAGGGCCGAGCGTCAGCAAGCCATTCAGATCAGTTGCTCGCCACCCACTTGCGGTACTGGCGGGTACGCAAGGCGTTGCCGATTTGCTGCATGATCAGCGCGCGCAGCGGTGACACGTGCGGATCTGGTGTTTTCGCCTGACTGAGTTTGCGCAACTGGAACTTGACCACCGCCATGTTGGCCAGCGACGCCATGGCCTTGTTCTTCCAGGTGATCGGCGGCAGTTCGGGGGCACTGTCCCTGCCCTGCAGCCAGTCACGCGGCAGGTTCGGATCGATGGCCAGTGCCGTGCCGATGCCGACCATGTCCACACCACTGTTAACGACCATTTCAGCGATGGGCCGACGACGTACGCCGCCGGTAACCATCAGCGGCATCCGCGCGACTTTCTGCAGGTCCTGGGCGAACTCGACGAAGTACGCCTCACGTGCCAGGGTACGACCATCTCGCGCCTCGCCCTGCATGGCCGGGGCTTCGTAGCTGCCGCCGGACAATTCGACCAGATCCACACCCAGATCGTTGAGCCATTCGACGACTTGTCGCGCCTCATCGGCGCTGAAGCCGCCGTGTTGGAAGTCGGCGGAATTGAGTTTCACCGCCACCGCAAACTGCGCAGAAACCAGTGCACGCACAGCCTTGACGATGTCCAGCAACAGCCGCGCGCGGTTCTCCAGCGAGCCGCCCCACTGGTCCGTGCGCTGATTGGTCAGCGGCGAAAGAAACTGACTCAACAGATAACCATGGGCGGCGTGGATTTCCACACCGGTGAAGCCGGCATGCTCGCCAAGCTGTGCGCTGCGGGCGAAACGCTGAACGACCTTTGCAATCACACTGGCAGTCATCGCATGGGGCGTGGAGAAATGTTTGGACAGGCTGCCCATGTTGAGCGGGACCGCCGATGGCGCCCAGGTTTTCTGCCCGAGGTTGGCCTGCATCTGTCGGCCGGGATGGTTGATCTGCAGCCAGAACTGCGCGCCGCCCGAGCGGCCAATCTGCGCCCAGCGCTTGAACTTGGCCAATTGCTGATCGTCCTGCAGCACCACGCCGCCCGGCCCGGTCATCGCGCGGCCATCGACCATGACGTTGCCAGTGATCAACAGCCCGGCACCGCCATCGGCCCAAGCTTGATACAGGCGCATCAGTTCTTCCGAAGGTGCCTGATCGGCGTCGGCCATGTTTTCTTCCATGGCGGCTTTGGCAATGCGGTTCTTGAGGGTCGAACCGTTGGGGAGCATCAGGTTGTCGAACACGTTCATGAGGAGTCCTCGATTGGGCGTGGGACAACCATAAGATTAAAGCCAACTTTAGGGTCAATCGTTTTTTCGAAAGCTTCCGGATAAGATTCCAGACGCGGGAGGGTGTCTGAAAACGGGCAAAGGGATTGCGCTGCCCTTAATGAAAAGTAGACACTGCGCATGATGGCTCTAGGCCAGAATCCGCATTTAACGCTAGAGAAAATTTCTACTGCATTTTTAATATCGTTCGAAATTCATAGGGAAATGACACATGACCGAATCAGTCAACGAAAATATCGAAACGAATTTACTTCACTACCTAAATAGCAAACACTCGAGCCAAGCCATTTTACTCACCGGGAATTGGGGTTGTGGTAAAACTCACTTCATCAATTTTTTTGTCACAAACAACAAAATTAAAAACCTTAAACTGGTTAAAGTCAGCCTGTTTGGACTCCACAAAATATCCGAAGTGGAAGACCGCATACTAGGATTCTTTTATCCTGTCATGAACTCCAAAGCAATGAAACTCTTGGGGAACTCGGTCAAAAAACTGGCGACCGCAATAAAGCTGGAAGCGCCCGGAGAAATGAAAACTGAAATCTCCATGAGCGCTAATGCAGGAGATATCAATTTATACAACCTGCTCATCGATGGAAAATCCGACTACGCGCTGATTCTTGACGATGTTGAACGCTCTAGAATCCCGCTCCAGGATTTACTAGGCTACATCAACCACATCGTAGAAACCTGCCAGATAAAAACCATATTGATTGCCAACGAAGCGGAACTCGAGAGAGGGCAGGAAGAGAACTATAGAAAATTCAAAGAAAAAGTTATCAGCAAAACTTTTCTGGTCAATCACAGTGCTGAAGACGTCATTGAGCGATTCCTCCATGACGACGCAGATAACATCCAGCAATTCAAAAAAATAATTGTAGAAGCCTATGCCGCGTCAGACTGTCGCAACCTCCGATCGCTAAAACAGGCAATCGACGATTTCTCCCAAATGTGGGATACCCTTGAACGTAAATTTCAAGACCATGAAAAATACGCAAACTTGCTAGCCAAAACATTTTTTGCACTCAGCATGGAAGTCAGGTCTGCCAAGATTCGTAAGGAAGACCTGTTATGCAATAATATTTTCCAATCAGGCACGGCTTTCACAAAAAAATACTTCCCTTCGGAACTACCAATCTTGAGAGATAACTTTTGGTTCGATGTTCTGTTTAACGGCGACCACTCAAAAATCAACTTACTCTCCGAGTCACTGCCATTTTTTGCAAAACAGGAGACACCCGAGCAGGACACGCTGGAAAAAATCAACTACTTTCATTCTCTGGAAGATGATGAGTTCCTCCTCCTCAACAATACGCTGGAAAGTGAAATTTTAAGCCTTGATGATGAACACCCGCTAAAATTCCTTAGAAAGGCGGAGTTGATGGCGAAGTTAATTGAACATGACTTGAGTCATATGGAAGCCACTGACCTGGCTAACTGCATAAGTGCTTATCCGAGAAAACATCAAGGTTCCGACAGTTGGAAAAATTGCAATCTCAATGATTTTATTCAGTGGGAAGTGGCCAACCTGAAGAGCAACGAAAAACTGGCACACTCGTTCGAGTTTTTTATAAGTGCGCACGCGGACGCTTTCAAAAAAGCCCAGATTGAAAAATCCAAAACTCACGCTTCAGACAAACTTTCTAGCTTCTATACGGCCATTAAACAAGGCACCCGGACGACACTCGTTAAATTACTGATCACCGAGCACCGCCATACTGTGTTCTTCACGGATGTTGATGTGGATTTGTTCGTTACTGCGCTTGTCGAGGCTCCTAATACAGCCATTGCTGACTTCATTGAGATTGCCTCAGAGCGTTATCTCACGGACCGTTTAAGATCCAATCATGGCAGCAACGAACTCACACTCGAACTGGACTTTTGGGAAAAGGTAAAAATCGCAATCGAAGCGCGTTTTGACAACGTGGGGCCCTTGAAAAAATATAACCTGAAAAAACTCATTGACCCGACGATTGCCAATTTCCAGAGCATGTTGGCACCCGTAGTTCACTCTTACCAGTAACTATCACATACCCGCTTGGCATCCTCTCATGACAGTGATGCCAAGCGTTGACTCTCATTGAACTCAAACTAGAGTCTCTAAATCTATCGGCCAGCACCGTCAAACGGCGGCCTTTCAATACGCTTTTACTTCCCGGAGGCCATGCCACGCAGGCCGGAAATCACCGGCGCCTTCTCCTCGCGGATCTGGCTGATCAACAACTGCGCGTTGTCGGCACAGCCGACGTCGGCCGGTTTGCTCTCGATGCCGTGAATGACCCGCAGCAACTGCGCCTTGTTATGCGCCAGGCGTTGCTGGAGGATTTTGATTTCTTCGACCTTGCGTTTGAGCCCGACCAGCATTTCTTCGTGCTGCCATTCCTGCGCGTTCACCGGCAGTAACTGGCGGATTTCCTCGAGGGAAAAACCCGCTGACTGCGCGCCGGTGATGATATGCAGGATCCACTCGGTTTCCGGGGCGTAGTCGCGATAACCGTTGGCCTTGCGCTCGACCGACTTGATCAGCCCGCTCGCCTCATAGAAGCGGATGCGCGAAGGCGCCAGACCGCTGATTTTTGCCAGTTCGCCGATTTTCATGATTGACCTGAGCTGCAAATGACTTTGAAGTGAACTTTAAACCTTCAAGGATTTGACGGCCAATGCTGGCGGACAGGATCTACACCAATCTTGTGCCCCTGTAGGAGTGAGCCTGCTCGCGATAGCGGAGTGTCTGCACCGAATAGGTTGACTGACCCTGCGCAATCGCGAGCAGGCTCACTCCTACAGGGTATTGCGGTGTATGCAGACATCCTCATGGCTATCGCCGTCGCCCCCCAGCCGATAATTGGCAAGTTGACGAACGGTCATTCGAATGTTCAGATGCCGCCCAGTTTCAGGTGTCCCATGCCGCCGTGCATGGGGTGAAACGGGAAACCGGTACGTTCTTTTCGAACAAGTCCGGTGCTGCCCCCGCAACGGTATGCGCGTGATGCTTTCGATACACCACTGTGGCCGCACGGCCATGGGAAGGTGAAAGCCTCGATACGCGCGAGCCCGGAGACCGGCCTGGAATTTCTGTTTGGCAAAATCCTGCGGTGGGCGGGCATGGGCCGGTATTGGCTGTGCGCGATGCCTTCTCCTGCATGCTCTTCTGCGAAGATCCTTTTCGAGAAGACAATGATTCGACCTTTCTACACCTCGGCTCCAACCCTTCTGTTCGGCTGTTTGTTCAGTCCCCTGCTGCTGGCAGATGACACGCCGCTGGAACTCAATCCGCAAATCGTTTCCGCACCGTCGGTGGAGTCGACCACGGTCGCCGAGATGGCGAAGTTCGGCAGCAAGGTCGAGATCGTCACCCGTGAGCAGATCGAACGCGCCGGGCCCAGCGCCGATGTCAGCCGCGTCATGCAGATGTTTATTCCCGGCCTGTATGTCGCGCCGAAAAACGGCCCGTTCGACTACGGCACCTATTCGCTGCTCGGCGGGCGCAACGACGACACGCTGATCCTGCTCGACGGCGTGCGCCTGAACAATCGCCTGTACGGCGGCCTCTATCTGGACACCCTGCCGGCCAATGCCATCGAGCGCATTGAAGTGCTCAAGGGTGGCCAAAGCCTGTTGTTCGGCACTCAAGCCGTGTCGGGCGTGATCAACATCGTCACCCGCAGCCCGCAATCGCGCAAAACCTCTGGCGAAGTGAATCTGGGCGTCGACAGCTTCGGCGGCACCACAGAAGACGCTCGGATCGAAAACATCTTCAGCAACGGTTTCGGCGATCTCGGTTTGCTCGCGTACGTCAGCCACAACGTCTCCGACGGTTACCAGCCCTATCGCAACCGCGACATGAAAAACGTCAGCGAGAAGAACCGCGCCTACGAAGTCACCACCTTCGGCGGCAAGGCGATTCAGTCGTTTGGCGAGGATGCACGGCTGGAACTGTTCTACCAGTACGCCGACGCCAACCTCGACTTCGCCCGCCCGGTGGACAACCACACAACCACCAATGACCGCGTGCAGCAGATCGCCACGGCGACTTTCGAGCAGACCATCAATGAGCGTCTGAGCTACTTCGTCAAAGGCCATATCAACGACTGGGACACGCGCTACACCCGGGTCAACAACGTCGCCGGCGGCGGCACCAAAGTCATCAACCACAACGACTATTGGGGCTTCACCGATTGGGGCGTGCAGGCCGAAGGCAAAGCAGAATTGCCCGGTGGCCATGTGTTGGTGTTCGGCACCGACAACCAATGGTTCAAGGGCCAGGACGATGTGCTGATTATCGACAACGACAAGGCTGAAGCGCACGCGTTCTACACGCAACTGCGCCCGCAGATCGACGCCCTGCCCGACTGGCACCCGAGCATCGGCGTGCGTCACGAGGCCATGAGCGGCGGCGACAGTGCCACGGTCGGCATGCTCACTTCGCTGTATGACCTTAACGACAACTGGTCGGTGCGCGGTCAGTACGGCAGCGCCTACAAACTGCCGAACGCCGAGCAACTGTTCGTCAACGAGCCGGGCGACGAGATCGGCAACCGCAATCTCAAACCGGAAAAAAGCCGCAACGCCGAACTGGGTGTCGACTACAAAGGCTTTCTGCTCGACCGCGAATTCAGCGCCAGCGTGACCCTGTTCAAACGCAAGATCGACGACCTGATCACCCTCGATGACATTCAGTGGGTCAACGGTGAAGGCACGATCCAGATGCGCGGTTTCGAGGCCGACGCCAAACTGGCGCTCAACGATCAGTGGAGCCTGCAAGCGGACATGACCCGCAACCTCACCGAGTCGCGCAGCGGTGTGACGATCAACGACATCCCGAGCTTCTTCGCCCGTTCACGCGTGGGTTATGAATCGGAAAACCGCCTGTGGGGCGCCGGCGGTGCGATCCGCTATATCCGCGACATCAAAAGCTCGAAGCAGGTCGAGTACGGCAACTATTCAGTGGTCGACGCCGACGCTTATCGCTATCTCGACAACGCCCACCAACACCGCGTCAGCCTGCTGGTGGAAAACCTCTTCGACCGCGATTACGTCACCAGCCGTTCGAGCAACGTCGATAACCTCGGCCGGCCGTTCACCTCCGAAGTACGCTACACGTACCGCTTCTGATGAGTGACATCAAAACCGTCGACGGCGTCGACACGCACCCGGACTGGTCGCACGTGCCCGAGCACGCACGCCATGTGTTCCTCTGCACCGGCCCGCGTTGCACCCAACGCGGCGCCTTGCAGTTATGGAAAACCTTGCGCCGGCATTTACTCGCGCACGATCGCATCGAGAAACCGGGCGGCGTCTTGCTGACGCGCACGCACTGCCAGTTTCCGTGCAATCAGGGGCCGATCGTGACCGTGTATCCGGAGCGCTGCTGGTATGGCGTGCGCAGCCATGAAGATGTGCAGCGGCTGGTCGAGGGGCATCTGGTGGACGGTGAAGTGGTTGCGAACTTGCTGATCAAGGCGCGGCCATGAACAGGTTGTGGATGTTATTGAGTGCCCTGCTCTGTGCCGCGCCCGCGCTCGCCGACACTTACCGTAATTGCGGCGAAGACTGGCGCGCCGCTGCGCCCTCACGCATCGTCGCGCTCAATCAGCATGCGGCGGATCTCGTGCTGGCACTGGGTGCCGGGCCAGCGCTGGTCGGCGTGGCTTATCTGGATGACACCGGTGCCGGGCAGCGCCAAGCCGATTATTTCGGTGTGCCGGTGATCGCGCGGCAATACCCGGCCAGCGAAGTGCTTTACGCTGCGAAGCCGGATCTGGTGATCGGCGGTTTTGCCACGGCGTTCGGCGACGGGGTGACCTCCCGCTCGGGACTGGCGCGCAATGGCGTGGGTTCGTATCTGCTGGAATCCGCCTGCAACGGGCACTCGCTGGATTATTTCGCGCATGTACGCAATGACTTGCTGACGCTGGGCAAGCTGCTGCACCAGCAGCAAAAAGCCCAAGCATTGATCGACTCCATGGAAAAGGACATTGCCGGCGCCCGAGCCTTGGCCGGCACGGGTAAACCGTTGTCCGTGTTCTATCTCGACAGCGAAGTCAAAGGCCTCGACAGCGAAGGCCGACGCGGATTTGTCACTCCGCTGCTGGCGGCTGCCGGGGCACGCAATGTGTTCGCCGACATCAACCTGTATCGAGTCACCGTCAACAGCGAAACCCTGCTGGCCAGCGACCCGGACGTGATCCTGCTGGCCGACGCCGAATGGTCGCCCGCCCGCCGCAAACGCTACCTGTTGACCCACGACCCGGTCCTCTCGCAACTGCGCGCGGTGCGCGAGAACCGCATCATCGAGATCCCTTTCACCCACCTGCTGCCAACCTACAACAGCGGCCGCGTCGCCTTGCAACTGGCCCGCCAGCTCAACGCGCTGGACAAAAAATAAATGAACCCGCCGCACCGCACGCCACCTAACGAACAGACCATCAGGAGGTAGCCAATGCAAATCGAAACCGTGTGGATCGTACTGGCGGCAGTTCTTCTGCTAATCGAACTCTGGGCCATCAATCGGGTGCGCAAGAGTCAGGGGAAATCGAGCAACAAAGGTGTATGGATTGTGCTGATCGTGTTTGTGCCGTTGTTCGGCTTGATTGCCTGGGCGTTGGCGGGGCCCAAGCATGTCAGTCGGCATTCGGCGTCGTAACCTGACTCTTGATCCATAGCGACTGAGCATCCGTCACGGACTGGCATGCCAAATGCCCGCGGGAAATATGGCCGCTTAACCCGTTGCAGGTTTACGAGCCCTGCTTTGGCCGGGCTCTTTTCTGTTTGCTCCCATCGTCACCCTGTTGCAGGATCAGCCGTCGACAACAGGGAATGTTGAAATGGATCAGAAAGCATGTGGGCGAATTGTGGTGGTGGGTGCAGGCATCGTCGGCGCTTCCCTTGCGTATCACCTGTCCGGTAAAGGTGCGCAGGTCACGTTGATCGAGGCTGACGAGATCGCGAGCGGCGTGACGGCAAGCTCTTTCGCCTGGATCACTGCCACGCACGCCGGCGCTGATCCGATTGCGCAGTTGCGCGGTATGGCCATAGAAGCATATCGACGACTCGAAACCGAGCTGCCGGATTTGCAGATTCGCTGGACCGGGGCTTTGTCGTACAACGAATCAGCAGAGTATCCGGCGTCGGCGACATTGTTATCGTCTGCCGAGGTGCTTGCCCGCGAACCCAATCTGAAAAATCCCCCACCGTGCGCGTTATTTCGCGCTGACGAAGGTGCGCTCGACGCCGTGCAGACCACCCACGCCTTGATTGCCAGCGCCCGGGCGCTGGGGGCGCAATTGCTCACGCAAACCCGAGTGACCGCTTTCAAAACCTGCAACGCAGATGTCACTGGCGTTGAAACCACAGCGGGCACGTTTGAGGCCGACCTTGTTGTGCTTGCCGCGGGGACTGGCACCCGGCAGTTAACACAGATGCTCAACGTTTCCCTGCCCATCGACGCCTCGCCGGCCATTTTCATCCGCTACAAGACCCAACCGGGCCTCGTCAAAGGCATCATTTCCAGCCCCGAAATGGAAATTCGGCAAAGCGCCGACGGCACGTTGCTGGCCGCTGAAGATTATCTGGGAGAAACGCCGGGTAACTCGCCGACGGACATCGCACGGCAAACCGCCGAAGCCATACGCAAAGAACTTCACGGGGTGGTTTTGATTGAGCCGCAAACCGTCGCCGTCGGAATCCGGCCCATGCCCACTGATGGCATCCCCGTGGTCGGTTACCTGCCCGGCGTCGGCGGAGTTTACGTTTGTGCGATGCATCCCGGTGTAACGCTGGCGGCAATCGTCGGGCGCCTCGCCAGTGAAGAAATCCTTGATCGCCAGTCATCTGCAGCCCTTGTGCCGTGCCGTCCTCAGCGCTTTTTCAAGAACTCGGGCGATGCTTGATTTAGACTCGCCGACGTCTTGCAGCAAGGAATGCGCACCAGCAACGCATGGTCATTTTGCGCAACTCGGACAGCGAAAAATCGCAGTGAACAGGAGAACAACATTGCCGGCCCCCAAGCACACCGCGTTCGCCTATCAAGCGGTCTATCACTACATCGTCGGCCTGATCGAGGCGGCCAGTGGCACGACTGAGCAGAAACTGCCATCCCTGCGACAACTGGCCCTGCGCCTCGGCGTTTCGGTGTCGACGACCAAATACGCCTACGCACTGCTTGAGGACGAAGGCAGAATCCGCGCCAAACCCAGGTTCGGCTATTTCACCCGGTCGATGCCGGCGGCGCCTGTGACAGCCAGCTCCGGCAATCTTCTGGACAGCGTCTTCGCCAGTGCCCGTCAACCTGCGATGTTGGCGTTGAGCAGCGATGCGCCGGCGATGTTGCTGTCGCTGCAGGGGCCGTTGTTGCTGATCGAGCGTGAGCTGACTCGCCAATACCCGCCGTCGAATGCACCGCTCTATCAGCCACTCGGCGAGCCGGAATTACGCGCCGCCCTGGCTGAACGCTACACCCGTTCCGCGCACAGCCACTGGCAGGCCGAGCAGGTGTACATCGGCGCGGACCTGCGCAGCGTGCTGGAGTTGTCGCTCAGCGCCTTGAACCTCGGTGGCAGCGTGGCACTGGTGGAGTCGCCTTGCTCATGGGCGATTCTGCGCCAATTGCAGGCGGCCAATATCCGCGTCATCGAAATGCCCCTCGGCGATGATGGCCGCTTCAACCTGCCCGCGCTGAACGAACTGCTCACACGCGAACCGGTGCGCCTGGCGGTGCTCTCCTCCACGGTGAATATTCCCCAAGGCCAGTTGATGCCAGCACAGGATAAACAGCAGATCTGTCACTGGCTGGCCGAGCGCGATGTCTGGCTGTTCGAAAACGATGCTTGGGGCGAGTTGTGTTTCTCCGATTCACCCGCGCGCTATCGCGATTTTGCCGACCCGGACAAGCTGCTGGTGTTCTCGACGTTCGACAAGATCATTGGCGGCGAAGCCCCGTATGGTTATGTGCTGTGCCGCCAGCATGCACCGCAATTTCATCGATTGTTTATGCAGCGTGGGTTTCGCCTCTCGCCCATTCGGCAGAAAGCGATTGCCAGACTCTACAGCTCCAGGCGCATCGATCAGCACCTGACCACCCTGCGAGCACTGTTGCGCAAGCGCATGCAACAGCTACAGACCTTGCTGGAAGAACACGGTAACGGTCAGTGGCAGGTAGTCGCCCCACAGGGCGGTGCGAGCTTCTGGCTCAAGGCTGTGCGGCCGATCGACATGCAACGGGTGTTCGAGCGCTTGCTGACCGAGCGAATCGTCATCGCCCCCGGCGAGATCTTCAGCCAGCAAGGCGCCTGGAAGCAGTACCTGCGCCTGAGCTACAGCCTCGATTGGGACAAGGACATCGGCCATGCGGTGCAACGACTGGCGCAGGCTATCGGCGCAGAACATCACGCGTAATTAGAGTCCATAACAATGCCGCGCTTCAGGAAACCGGCCATGGCGCACATCGTCGGCAAACTGCGCGCAGGCCTCACTGATCACTGCGCCGACATCGGCGTAGCGTTTGACGAAACGCGGCAGATGCTCACCGCCCAGGCCGAGCACATCTTCGGTGACCAGCACCTGCCCGTCGCAAGCCGGTGAGGCGCCGATGCCGATGGTGGGCATTTTCGACTCCAGGGTAATCTGCCGCGCCACGCCCTCCGCCACACCTTCGAGCAACAGGCTGAAGGCGCCTGCCTCGAGATTGGCCCGGGCATCCTCGGCAATCACTGCGCCGGTCTCAGCGGTCAGGCCCTGGGCCTTGAAGCCGCCCATGACATTGACGAACTGCGGCATTAACCCGACATGGGCCATGACCGGAATACCACGTGCCACCAGAAACTCGACCGTCGGCGCCAAGGCCTTGTTGGCCTCCAGCTTCACCGCGTCGCAACCGGTCCGCGCCAATACCTGAGCGCAATTACGAAACGCCTGCTCGTGGGATTCCTGATAACTGCCAAAAGGGCATGTCGGCCACCACACAGGCCAGACGCGTGCTATCGACCACCGCCCGCGTGTGGCCGATGATTTCTTCAAGCTGCATGCTCAGCGTCGAGGCGCGGCCATAACCGACCATGGCCGTAGAGTCGCCGACCAGAATGAAGTCGACGATCGGGTCGATCAATTTGGCGATACTGCTGGAGTACGCCGTCAGCGAGACGATTTTCTGTTGGCCTTTCATGGCGACCAGTTGCGGCACGGTCAGGCGTTTCGTGCGGGTATGCAGGCTCATGGGCGGCTCCTTGAGGCAGCCGTCCGTAAACGATAAATGTCGCCGAAATCAACGCGAAAATCTTTCATACAGTGCTCAATTCCAAAGGTTTCGAGCGCTCGATTATTCGCCTGACGTAAAAAAATTCAATGTACAGATTTGCCTTAAAAAGCGACCCACGTGCACCCTGCTTCGGACGTTCTCGGTGAAATGCCGATAGCAGCCTGGATGTTTTATTCAGCCGTTTACCGCAGGATACGAAGCTTACGAAGGATTCAACCGATCGATTTTGATCACGGCTTACAACTCGAAACGGAAGTCACCTCATGCTCGAACGCAACAGACTGGTCCCGGAATTGATGGTGACCAACCTGCAAAACAGCCTGCGGTTCTGGGTGTCTTGCCTGGGATTCAGCATCGCTTATCAGCGGCCCGAAGACGGTTTCGCCTACCTGAATCTGAATGGCGCACAGGTCATGCTCGAGCAAGTTGATCCAGATGCCGGCCAATGGTTGACGGCACCGCTGAGCAAGCCCTTCGGACGCGGCATCAACCTGCAGATCGATGTTGCCGAAGTCGCTTCGATCATCCGTCATCTCGGGCAGGCCGGTTTTTCGCTTTACCGTGATTGCCAAGACACTTGGTATCGCGCTGACAACATTGAAGTCGGCCAGCGCGAATTCATCGTTCAGGATCCCGACGGGTATCTGGTCAGACTGGTAGAGCGCTTGGGTGAACGAGCAATTTGAGCTTTACCCTGACGCAACGCTACGATTGCCGAACAACACAGGAGCGCCATTCATGGAAGAAGTCATTACCTACCGAACTGCCACCGCCGAAGATGCGCCGGCGATGTGCGAACTGGGCCAATTGCTCAATTCGGTTCACCACGCCGCCCGCCCCGATATCTACGCCGCCGCCACCGAAGATTTCACCCGAGATTTGCCGCACTGGGCCGGGGTATTTGAAAAGGCAGGCCAGATCGTCTTTATCGCCAGCGCCGGTGAACGGCCCGTGGCGTTCATTACGGCCACCCTGTCCGCCAGTTCCGGGCCGTTGATGCAGCCGCAGAACGTGGTGCGCATTGGTTCGGTGTGTGTCGCCGAACCGTTCTGGGGTAAAGGTATCGGTCGTACGCTGATTCAACGCGTCAAGGACTGGTCCATCGCGCACGATGCGCAGGATTTGCGCCTGACGGTATGGCCATTCAACGAGCGCGCGGTGCGCATGTATGCCGAGTTCGGGTTCGAGACCCGCGCCTTTGAGATGGGTGTGCGTTTGTCAGCAGCGGACAAGTCCGATCATCAATAACCTCTGCGAAATATCCGCATGCCCCCTATCGAATGCTGCCATCCTGCCGACAACATTCTGATGGACACCGAGAGGTTTTCACGACGCCAGTCCACCTCCCTGTAAGTGCCACTTCCTATTACGATTCAAGAGGCTGCACCCATGAGCAACGCCTGGAACGAAGGTTATTTCACCGACGAAGGCTACACCTACAGCTATAGCCGGGAAATCAATCCGGTTTTCCAGCGTTACTGCCTGTTGTTGCGCGGCTTTGCCGGGCTGGACAATCCCGACGGTTACCACTGCGAACTCGGTTTCGGTCAGGGTGTGTCAATCAATATTCACGCCACAGCCAGCCCTGCCGGTTTCGTCGGTACGGACTTCCACCCCGGTCAGGCGGCTCACGCGATTGAGCTGGCGGAACTCAGCAACAACGGCGCAAGACTCTATGACGACAGCTTCGAGCAACTACTGGCGCGCAATGATTTGCCGCAGTTCGACAGCATCAGCCTGCATGGCATCTGGACCTGGGTCAGCCGCGACAACCAGAAACTGATCGTCGAATTCACCCGCCGCCACCTTAAACCGGGTGGTCATCTCTACGTCAGTTACAACGCCTTCCCGGGCTGGTCGCCTTCAGCGCCGTTGCGCCAGTTGTTCAGCCTGCACGACCGCTTTGCCAGTCACTCGACGCGGGCGGATCAGCGCATCGATGCCGCGTTGCAGTTTTCCGAAGCGCTGCTGGCGGCCAACCCCAAGTACGCCATCGCCGCGCCGAGTCTGGGCGCCCGGCTGCAGACCATCAAAGGTCAGGACCGCCAATACGTCGCTCACGAATATTTCAATCGCGACTGGAACTGCATGTATTTCGCCGACATGGTGGATGCGCTGGCCCCGGCCAAGCTCGATTACGTCACGACGGCGGTGCCGCTGGATTCGGTCGACGTACTCAACCTGAGCGCCGAAGGCCTGGCCTTTCTCGACGGTATCGAACACCCGGTGATGCGCGAGCAGGCGCGTGACTACTTCGTCAACCAGGCTTTCCGTCGCGACCTGTATGTGCGCGGTGCCAACCGACTCAGCGCTGCCGAGCGCCGGTCGCGAATGCTCAATACGCGATTTGTGCTGATGCAACCGACAGAAAACGTAGCGTCCAGTGTCACCGGCCCTGCTGGCGAAGCGTCACTGCAAGCGGAAATTTACGGCCCGGTCCTCGATGCACTCGCCGGCCAGACCTACGAAGCCAAAACGATGCAGCAGTTGCTCGATGCGGTGTCACCAATGGCCTACGACGATCTGGAACAGGCCATCGCCATCCTGGTCAGTATGGGCGCGGTAGCCCCTTGCCAGAGCGAAGCCGCCGAGGCGCTGGTGTACGAACGCTGCGCCGCGTTCAACCTGCAACTGTGCAAACGCGCGCTGTTCAATGCCGACATTCAGGTGCTGAGCAGCCCGGTTACCGGTGGCGGCGTCACCGTCAGTCGTTTCCAGCAACTGTTCCTGATTGCGATCCGTCAGGGCAAGCAGCACCCGGCGGAGTGGGCGCAACTGGCGTGGAGCGTCATCGCCGAACAAAACGAAGTGTTGGTCAAGGACGGCAAAACGCTGACCACCGCCGAAGCCAACATCGCCGCACTGACCGAACAGGCTCAGGCTTTTGCCGAGCAATCGCTGATCGTGCTGAGTGCTTTGAAAATCGTTTGATCAAGGTGGGTGGCGCGCAGTGGTGCAGGCAGGAAATCTGCTGCCACTCGCGCCATCGGCACAGGCCACTGCCGGCAGTCAAAAGCCCATGGCAAACGGCAGCATTTGCCAAGGGGCGCCTTAATCAAACGCCCCGTTGAGCACCTCATAAATCAGCCCGGTTGCCAGCGCGACGAGGATCAGATCCGTGCCCACCTGCTTCCATTCATAACCATCGTAATGCGGCAGACGACCGACCAGACGTCCATCGAGCTTTTTCGCGATCCCGGGCGGCAGCGGTTTGCCGCGCGCAAGGTTCTTTTGAATGCCCGGTGGCAGCGAAGGGCCCGGGCTCCAGTAGTCGCGGTAGCCGCCAACAATCCCGAGCACATTGCCGCGATCGATGCTTGGGCCATGACTCCAGTCACCACCGGAGTTGTTGCCCTTGTTGCCGTGCCCCTGCACGTTCTGCGAATTGCCCTTGCCATTGCCATTGCCCTGACCCTTCCCATTACCGGGATCAGCCAATGCCATCGCCGAACTGAAAACCAGCGCAAGGGACGAAATCATTGCAATCAACGTACGTGACTTCAACATGCGGCGCGCTTTCATGGTGAGTTGCTCCTGTGTCAACTTGACGTTACACATCAGCTTAGTTTATTCCGGCTGACCGATCGTCGATTACAGCCCAGCCCATCGACACCGCCCAACAGGAGCTATTTCAAGGATTTAAAGTTCAGCCACATCGACGTACTGGTCAAAGACCTTGAACAAGCTTGTGCTTGCGGACATGGAGCGTCTGGTGGCCGGACGCGAGCGCATCTACCTCGACCGCTTCTGGAACGAGTTCGCCGGCACCCCGGCCAAAGTCGATGAAGGCACCCGTCAGCACTACGCCAAGCTCTACGCCCGGCCCGGCGCCATGCACGCGGTTTTCGCGCAATTTCGCAGCATTCGTCAGGACGCCATCGACAACGCTCCCGTCCTGCAGAAACACTTGAGCATGCCGGTGCTGGCCGTGGGCGGTGAAAAGTCCTTCGGCAACAATGAAGCGATAGTCATGCGCAATGCCGCGGACAACGTCACCGAAGTGGTGATCCCGGCGGCGGGACATTGGTTGATGGAAGAAGCCCCGGCGCCGACCATCAAGGCGGTGCGCGACTTCATCGCAATGTAAGGAATGGCATTGCCTTGGACGGAGGCTTACGTCAGGATTCGCCCCTTTTTGAGGGCAAAGTGCAGCCTATCTCGTGGCTCGTCCATTGATGCGTACGTTTACGCCCTTCGCTAACCGATATTCAAACTTGCAGACCGGGTAGAAAACATGAATCGTCAAAAGAAACTCAAGCAGTTGTTCAAGGAAAAGGCCAAAAAGGCCAGCGCCAAACTCGCGCCGAAAAAGCCTAAATACATCAGCAAGGCTGATCGGGCGAAACTGGAAGCTGAAGCCGCAGAGCCAGTCGAAACCAGCGAAAGCTGAAATCCCCCTCAGCTACAAAGGCAACGGCCGATCCTGTAATTGGATCTTTCCTTACCCTCTTACCGCCCCAAACTGGCCACATTCCCCAGTTCGACCAGGAACGCAAACCATGCCTGTAGGCGACTTCGACTGCCAACCCGCTCTGTACGCAAGCACGCTGAAGCTGCGGGCATTGGCTGCCAGTGACTTTGAAGCGCTGTTCCTGGCCGCCAGTAATCCACTCATCTGGGCCGGCCATCCCGCCAGCGATCGCTATGAGCGGCAGGTGTTTGAAGCGTACTTCGCCGCGCGACTGGCCAGCGCAAAAGCACTTGCCGTCATCGATATCGAGTCGGGGCAGATCGTCGGTATGTCGAGCTACTACACGCCGCCGGATCAGCCCGAGAGTATCGCCATCGGCTACACCTTTCTGGTGCGGACAAAATGGGGTGGCGAAGCCAATCGTGAGTTGAAGGCACTGATGCTGGAACATGCATTCACGGTCTACGACATCGTCTATTTCCACGTCGGCCCCGCCAACATCCGATCGCAAAAAGCGCTGCTGAAAATCGGCGCTGTGCACTTGTATGACGCCGAGTTGAATCTCTCCGGAGCACCTGCTCTGTGCAAGTGCTACGGACTGTCCAAGGCACAGTGGCTGGCCTCAATCGCTGAACGTTAATGGTGTACGCGAAGGCGAAGTAGCAATCCGTGCAGGTGCCCTGATCCCAAGGCGATTGCCAGTAACACCAGCAAAATCAAAAGCCAATCAGCAAGACCTGGGTACTGGCCGAAAATCGCCATCGAGCTGAAGATCCCAAACAGCGGAATCAACAGCGACAACGGCGCGACACGCGATATCGGGTATTCGCGCAACAGCAGGTTCCAGCCCCAATAACTGAAGTGCGTCGCGGCATAGACCTGAAACGCCAGCGAAAACACCGTCGTCGCGTTGAGCTGCGACGGCAGCGCGGTGAACGGTGCCGAGCCATGCAGCAGCCACGTCAGCAGCATGAGTGGGATGGGCGGAAACAGGCTGGCCCACACCACAAACGCGAAGATCTCACGCACTTTCGATACCTTGATCACCACGTTGCCGATGCTCCACGCCAAGGCGCTGCCGATAACCAGTGCCAACCCAGCGGTTGAAGCGTCGCCGGGGCTACTCAGTACGATGCCCAGCAAACCTGCGGCGGCCAACAAACTGCCGAGCCATTGCAACCGGCCCAGACGTTCACCAAAAAAGACCACGCCCCAGGCCAAGGTGAAAAACGCACTGAACTGGATCAGCAACGATGCCGTTCCGGGTGGCACGCCCCACGCAATGCCGAGGTTGATCAACGCCCACATCGCCACACCAAAGATCAATCCGTAAGCGGCCAGCCAGCTGAACGCCACGCGTGGACGCTCGACGAAAAACACCCAGGGCAATGCAGCCAACGTGAAGCGCAGCGCAGTCAGCAACAGCGGGTCGATAGCGGCCAGTCCGAGTTTGGTCACGGGGAAGTTCAATCCCCAGACAGCCGTCACCACAACGGCGAGTACAAGATGCTTCTTTTGCATGGTCAATCTTTCCCGGCGCCGAGCGGAAGTACTCGGGCGCGGAGAAATATGCCGGCAATCGGCCTGGCCTGCTTTCAGTCACAGGCCAACTTTCATTAGAATCGGGCCATGCGAGAAATGCCCCGTCATCCTTACCAGAACACCCCCCGCGATGCCGTCGTGACCGCCATTGATTACGCGGACGGCACGCTGTTCCCGCTGCACGATCATCAGCGTGGCCAATTCGCCTACGCCGCCAGCGGCGTCATCACCGTGTTTACCGATGATGGTAACTGGGTCGTACCGCCGCAGCGCGGCATCTGGGTTCCCGCGCGATTGCGCCACTCCATGCAAATGCGCGGCCCCGTCACGCTGCACAACACCTACATCCGTAAACAAGCGGCGCAGCGCCTCGGACTGCCGGGGCAATGCCAGGTGCTGGAGGTGTCGCCGTTGTTGCGCCACCTGCTGCTAAAAGCTATCGATGTCCCCGCGCGCTATTCCACTCAAGGGCATGACGGCCATTTGATGGGCTTGCTGCTGCATGAAATCGCCAACATGCCCGTGCTTTCGCTCAATGCGCCGTTACCGGCAGAACCTAGACTTGCAATTGTATGCCGCGCGTTTCTGCAGCAGCCTTCGCTGGAGGTCGGTATCGACGACATGGCGCAACGGGCGGGCATGAGCCGACGCACCTTCACCCGACACTTTCGGCTGCACACCGGTATCAGCTATATCGAATGGCGCCAGCAAGCCTGTCTGCTGGCGGCGATTGTCATGCTCGGCAAAGGTAAGTCGGTCACACAGGTCGCCATGGACTTGGGCTACAGCAGCTCCAGTGCGTTTGCGACGGTGTTCAAGCAAGTGTTGGGGGAAGTGCCGAGTCGCTACTTTTAGAGGCGTCCGTTTTACACGTCAGCCACGCGCCCCAGAACAGACTGCTGAAAAACCGCGTCGCCTCGCCAAATCCAGCCTCGCGCAACAGCGCCTGAACTGCCGCCTCGGAATGCGGCGGATCGGCGCCTTGCAGAATCTTGCCCAGCTTGGCCTTCACCTCCTCCGCACTGGCACCCTGCTGGCGCCAACGCTGCCCCCATGCCTGCAGCAATAATGGTTGGCTGGTATAGGCGTAATGATTGCCCGCGACAATCAGCGGCGCGCCCTGCTTGAGACGTGCCTGAATCGTTTGCAGGATCTGGCGCTTGGGATCGTCACCGCTCAGATGATGGAGCACGCCGATCAAAGTCGCCGCGTCGAATTGCCCATCGGCCGGCAAGTCCTCGACATGCCCGAGATGAACCTGCGTCCGATGCAGCAAGTCGTTGGCCTCCAAATGCTGCACGGCGGCTTCAAGCATCGGCGCGGAAGGATCGACCGCGATGAAACGCCACTGCGGTTCCAGCGCCGCCATCGCAATGATTTCCTGCGCCGTACCGCCCGCGCCGACCACCAGTATGTTGGCCGGGCGCGAACCGAGACTGGCGGCCAACATGCAGGCCGCCAGATCGTGGCAGGCGTCGTAGCCGGCCAGGGCGATGCGGCTTTGCCGGGCGTATTCGCTGGCGCGCAAGGTGTCGAATTTTTCTGCTGATGTTGGGTTCACGACGAGACTCCTTTCTGTTTCAGAAGAAACTACGCCGAGACATCAGATAAGAAAAATTCATTAATTTTATGCCCTGCATTCCTTACGGGAATGCGGGGTGTAAACGGTGTGATGTCAATGCTGAGCGATCAATGCCTGCAGCCCATTGTGACCCTCAACGATCAGGCTTTGGATCAGTGCCTGATAGTGCTCAGCGGTATTCAGCTCTTGAGGATCGAAACTTGCCGACCAACTGATGAGCGTTTTGTTCTGTCCCGTCAAAGCGACCAACTTCACGCTGGCCACGTAGTTATCCAGCGGTAAAGGTGCCTCTTCAAAGCGGTAGGACAGCGATAATGCTGAGTCATCAAGCGCCAACAAGCGTTCTCTGACAACCGCGCCATCGGTCAGCGTGAGGGTGCGAATACAACCCACCCTCTGCGCTGCACCGCCTTCGATCTGGCTGCTCACGATCGAAGGATGCCAGTTCTGAATCTGGCCAAACTGCTTCAACACGTTCCAGACCTGTTGTGCATCGCCGTCCACGACAGCGTCAAACTCAACCATCGGCATGACATAAATCCTCTTGTGTTGATCCCCGGCAGCGAACTGCCGGGAGCGGTCGGTATTCAGACCTCAAACTGGTGATAAACCTTGGCAATGACCTTCCAGACACCGTCGATTTTGATCAGGGTCAGGTAGTCGTTGTAGTCGGCACCAATTGCATCCGTTTCCATGTCCACACGCACCACCGCAGTGGTCGGGGTGATCGCCAGCACGTCGAGTCGCGTGCTGATTTCGGGGGCTGCGCCGTTCGTCTCGACAAAGTCGAACAGGTTCTTGATCGGGCCGCCGAGCAGTTCGCCGTTGGTGAAACCGTACATCACTGCCTCTTTATGGAAGGCTTGAGCGACGCCTTGCGCGCTGCCAATGCGCAGGCCTTCGACGTATTGATTGGCGGTCGCGATGACAGCGTTGTATTCAGCCGTCGGCACGGCTTTGATGTTCTTGGACATGGTTGTTTCCTATCGTTGGGGATGAGTGACAAGGGCTGCCGGGAGTCATGATTGACACCCGGCAGCAGGAACAGCTGACGGTTACCAGTCCTGGCGCGTCGGCGAAATGATCAGGTCGTTGACGGTGACGTTTTCCGGCTGGTTGAGCGCGTAGATCACGGCACGGGCGATATCGTCAGGCGCAATGGCGATGCGGTTGAGTTCCTGGGCGGCCTTGCGCCCTTCTGGATCACTGACCTTGTCCGCCCAGCCGGTATTGATAACGCCGGGGCTGACCGTGTTGACGCGGATGCCGTGCTGCACGCCCAACTCCTTGCGCATGGACTCGGTCATGGCCTGCACGAAGAATTTGGTGGCGCTGTAAACACCCGCCGCCGGCCCGACCTGATGGCCGGCCACCGAGTCCATGTTGAGGATCTGCCCGGACTTGTGCTCGAGCATCATTGGCAGCACGGCTGCTGTGGCATTGAGATAGCCCTTGATGTTGACGTCGATCATCTTGTCCCAATCCGCCACAGCCAGATCGACCCAGTTGGAGAACAGCATCAGCCCGGCGTTATTCACCAGAATGTCGACAGCGCCATAGGTGTCCTGCGCGAATCTGGCGAGCGCCCGGGTTTGATCCGGCCGGGTCACATCAGTGGTGAAAGCGGCCACGTCGTGACCGGCTTCACGCAACTCGGCGACGAAGGCTGCCAGACCGTGTTCATCCAGCGCGGCGGCAACGACGCGAACGCCGTATGCTGCCAGCGCACGTGTGGTTGCCGCCCCGATACCGGACGATGCGCCGGTGACGATGGCGACTTTGTTGTGCAGATAGTTCATGTTCCGTTCCTCTTTACAGTGAATGCGATTGCGTCCGGGCAGTCATTCATGCGTTTGCGGTGGGCCAGTCGATGTAGCCTTTGGCGCCTCCGCCGTAGTAACTCTCACGCGGCGCAATGGTCAGTTCGAGACCGCGCCGCAGACGTTCCACCAGATCGGGGTTGGCAATAAACAGGCGACCAAACGCCACCGCGTCGATGCGGCCCTGCGCCCGACGCTCAAGCGCCATCGCCAGGTCATAGTTGTTGTTGCCAATGAACGCGCCTTCGAACTGCGCACTCAGTGCGTCCAGGTCCACGCCCGCGGGCACGGTTCGAGATGTGGCAGTGGCACCTTCGACGAAATGCAGGTAGGCCAGATTGAATCGATTGAGTTGCTGGATCAGGTACCCGTATGTCGCCATGACGTTGCTGTCGGGCGGCGTATTGCCGGCATCGGGCGTTACAGGTGAAAGGCGGATACCGACGCGGTCGCTGCCCCAGATCGAAACCACCGCTTCAGTCACTTCCAGCGTCAGCCGCGCACGGTTTTCGATGGAGCCGCCATACCGATCGGTGCGCTGATTGGTCGAATCGCGCAGAAACTGGTCGAGCAGATAACTGTTGGCAGAATGCACTTCCACACCGTCGAAACCGGCGCGCTTGGCGTTCTCGGCAGCCAGTTTGTACTGCTCGATGATTCCCGGAATTTCCGAGGTCTCAAGCGCACGCGGCATCGACACTTCGACAAAACCTTTCTCGGTGTACGTGCTGCCCTCAGCCTTGATCGCCGAAGGCGCGACCGGTGCCTGGCCATTGGGCTGCAACTCGACACTGGAGAAACGCCCGACATGCCACAACTGGCTGACGATTTTTCCACCCGCGGCGTGTACAGCATCGGTGACTTTCTTCCACCCGGCGACCTGCTCTTGCGACCAGATTCCCGGGGTCATCGCATAGCCGCGCCCCTGAGCGGAAATGTTCGTCGCTTCGGCGATGATCAAGCCTGCACTGGCGCGCTGGGCGTAGTACGTCGCGTGCATTTCATTCGGCACGCCGTCTTCGGCCATCCGGCTGCGGGTCACCGGTGCCATGACAATCCGGTTGGCTAACTGCAGCGCGCCCATGGCCATGGGCGAAAAAAGGTCGGTATCACCAGCGTTATCAATCATAAGCACTCCAAATCAATAGACCGGTCGTCTAGTAAAAAGACCCAAAAAAACGCCCCTGTGCCAGCGGGCGTGCACTCGTCAAAAGTGCGATTGCAAAAGCGAATGTCCGCGAAAAACTCACACTTCGGCTGCGGTACGAGCACGTGAGGGTTCAAGCGCAGCCCTTTCCCACTTGGCAATCACCAGCGGTGCGATGGCATTGCCCAATACATTCAGCGTGGTCGTGCCGCTGTCGATGATCCTGAAAATACCTGCGATCAACGCCACACCCTCTAAAGGAAGACCGGCTGAAGCCAACGTTGCGGAGAGGATGATGATGGCAAACCCGGGCACACCCGCCGCGCCTTTCGAGGTCAGCACCATCGTCACCACCAGCAGGATCTGCTGCGACAGGGACAGGTCGATGCCATAGAGTTGCGCCACGAAAATCGTCGCCACGCCGAGGAAAATCGAGGCACCGTCCAGATTGAAGGCATACCCGACCGGTACCACGAAACTGACAATCCGACGCGGTACACCGTAACTCTCCAACCGAGTCATCAACTGCGGCATGACGGCGGCCGATGCGGCACTCGAGAACGCCAGAATCAATTCACTGCGAAAGTAGCGGATCAATTTGAAAATGTTCTCGCCAATCAAGTAGCAAATGCCACCGAGTATCACCAAGGCGAAGACCACCAGAGCCAGGTAAACCACACCAATCAACTTGAGCAGCGGCAACAGCGAGGCAAACCCAAACGTCGCGACAGTCGCGCCGATCATGCCGAAGACACCTATCGGCGCGTAGGCCATGACCATTGAGACCACTTTGAACATCGCGTCGGAAATGCTCTGAACCAGCGCGATTGCAGGTGCACTTTTCTCTCTCGGCAGCGCATTCAGGGCGAGGCCGAACAGCACGGCGAAGAACAGCACCGAGAGCAATTTCGCTTCCGACATCGCCACCAGAACATTGTCCGGCACGATGTTCTGCAGGATCACCAGTGCGCCTTTTGATGGCTCCATGTTGATCGACGCCGTGCCGTGGGACAGGCCGGAAATATCGGTGCCGGTACCCGGCTCGAAGATATTTGCGAAACACAGGCCGACCACAATCGCCAGCGCGGTTATCGCAAAGAAATACCCCAGCGACTTGATGCCCATGCGGCCAAACGACTTGTTATCGCCACCGCCGGCAATGCCCAGAATCATGCAACAGAACACAATCGGTACCACCACCATCTTCATCATCTTGATAAAGATGTCGCCCAGAGGCTTCAGGATCTCCACACTCACCCACGTTTGATACTGCGGATGGGTATTGAAATACCAACCGACGAGCACGCCAAGCAACAGCCCGGCAACGATTTGCCACACCAGGGGAATACGTTTCATGTCTAGCCTTCTTGTTGGAATGAAAGGTCTGCGCTAAGGGCAGTTGCTAGAGTCATGAGCTTCCAGCTCACTTGAGACCGAATGGCACAACCGGGTTGTGCCATGACGTTTGTCACTTGGCGAAGAGCTGGCTCATATCCTTGAAAGCCTTGAATTCCAGAGCGTTGCCGCATGGATCAAAGAGAAACATGGTGGCTTGCTCGCCAACCTGCCCCTGAAAACGAATGTACGGTTCGATCACAAACTCGGTGCCAAAGGACTTCAGGCGTTCGGCCAAGGCTTCCCACTGTTGCCAGCCCAGAATGATGCCGAAGTGCGGAACCGGAACGTCGTGACCGTCGACCGGGTTGCTGTGAACACTTTCCTGGGACGCGGTTTTCGGGTGTTCGTGAATGACCAGTTGGTGGCCATAAAAATCGAAGTCGACCCACTGAGTACTGGAGCGCCCTTCTTCAAGACCAAAGACTTCACCGTAAAAGGTGCGCGCTGCAGCCAGATCGTAAACGGGGATAGCGAGGTGGAAAGGCGAGAGGCTCATCAGAACTCCGATCATATTGTTGTGGGTTGGCGAACATTCCTACCGTCATCGGCGCCTTGGGTTCAGCCGCTGCCGGGGTATGGGAAACATCCTAGGACGGAAAACCAAACATAAAAATCAATATATATTTCTTAGAAACACAATTAATATTTGTGAATGATCAAAGAACTGAAGACACTTATCGCCGTCGCTCGCGAAGGTACTTTCGCTGCAGCAGGCAACAAAATCGGCCTCACGCAGGCCGCCGTCAGCGCACAGATCCAGCGCCTGGAAGCAGAACTCGGCTTCGAGCTTTTCGACAGAAAGGGGCGCTCGGCACACCTCAACAAAATGGGCCAGCAGATCCTCCTGCAGGCGCAAGAACTGCTCAGGCTCTACGACAGCCTCGGTTCGACAACGGTGGGATTGCCGCCCAGCGTGCTGGTCAACATTGGCGCGATTGCTTCGGTGCAGCGCTCTTACTTGCCTGACGCGCTGGCAAAGTTTCACCAGCACTGCCCGCAATGCCGATCCCGGGTAGTGCCGGGCTTGTCGATGGAACTGGTCAACCTGGTGGATGTTGGCGAGATCGACATGGCCGTGATCATCCGCCCACCCTTTTCACTGCAAAGCGACCTGCGCTGGACAACGCTGGCACTGGAGCCTTACCGATTGATCGTGCCCCGTGACGTGCCGGGCGATGACTGGTCCCAGTTGCTGTGCAGCCAGCCGTTCATTAGATATGACCGATCTTCCTTTGGCGGCAGGCAGGTCGACCGCTTTTTGCGGCAGATGCATTTCACACTGCGTGAGGTCTGCGAACTGGATGAGCTGGAAGCAATTATCAAACTGGTCGAAAACGGTGTCGGCGTGGCGTTGGTGCCGCAAACGGCGCCCGACTTTGCATGGCCTGCCGGTGTGCGGGTGCTCGACCTCGGGCAGCACACTTTCCACCGTGATATCGGACTGGTGCACCGGTCGCGGCAGACTTTTACAGAACCTGTGCGGATGCTGGCTGAACTGATCAGTGCTCAGGTGAAGATGGGGTATGAGTGAGGCCTTCAAAAAACAATCATTAACCGCATCAATAACAACCATTGATTCAATGAAGTTCTCTTATCAGGCTCGCGGCGTAAGATCGGCTCCAGACCTAACCACTACCCCACGGAGCACACACTCATGAAACGCCAAGCCCTTTTCAGCATCGCTTTCTCACTGTTCGCCCTGAATGCTTTTGCCGCTGAACCTGCCACCCAGACCGATCCGCTGTTCAGCGACGCAGTAGCCGCCGCCACCCAGACCGACCCACTGTTCAGCGATGCCGTCGCCGAAGGTGGTTCAGACCGTTCGATTGAACGCCGCGCCGTCTGAATGCAGCGCTTCATCGCCGTCACCGAAGAAAGGCCCGACCTCACCCGTCGGGCTTTTTTCGTTTTGAAACTCTGCTCACCGGCCCTGCTCTGCCCAAAAGTTTTCCTCCCCGATCGGCTCGATCACCTAACCTCATAGACTGTGTGATTCATTCGAGCCGCCTCATCCATGCGCAACACATTGAAGTCGTTGTTTTTTGTCGCATTCATGCTGCTGGTTGGCGGTAGTCCGACGCTATTGGCTGCCGACTTGCCGGCGCCGGTAACCACCGCTGCCGCGCCGTTGCCGGTGATTTCGCAAAGCGATCTGCAGGCCTTGCAACTGCGCCTCGATGGCCTCAAACAACAGATTTCCGCCGCGAACAACTATAACCAGCTCGAGGGCCCGCAGGATCGGGTGCAGGCATTCATTCTGGATGTCGACCGGTTGTCGGCGGCGTTGTTGCCGCAGCAGGCGCAACTGGCCGTGCAGTTAGGGGTGTTGGGAGCGGCGCCAGATGCCGAGGTGGCGGCGGAACAGGCGGATATCGTCGCGCAACGAGCGTCCCTGGCGGAACAGAAGAGCAAGGTCGACGGCACGCTGAAGAGTCTGGCGGCGCTGAAGCAGAGCGCAGCGGATCTGATTACGCAGATTGCCGGTATCCGCCGCACGTTGCTGGAAAGTGAGCTGACGCTGGGCACTGACAGCGTGCTGAGTCCAAGTTTCTGGTCGCCACTGGTGAATCCGACCGAGGATGATCGTCAGCGTCTGCGTTTTTTCGTCGCGCAGGTGCGCGACACATGGGCCACCGTGTGGGCCCCGGGCCAACGCGTTTACACCAGTGTGCTGATGGCGTTGGCGCTGATCATCTGGACGTTCGGGCGCAGGCTGGCCGAACGCGGTCTGACCTGGGTGTGCATTTACCGCATGCCCGAGGGACGTCTGCGCCGCAGTGCGCTGGCGTTCGCCTCGGCGCTGGCGACCATTGCCACCACCGGTATTGCCTTGCAGTTGCTGTTCTACGCCTGCACCCGCCACCAACCGTTACCCCCTGTGCTGGAAACGTTTTCCGAAGAGTTCGAGAAGGTTGTATATGCCTGCGTGCTGATCACCGGGCTAAGCCGCGCGTTGCTGTCAACCGAACATCCCTCGTGGCGCCTGCCGGCGATTGCCGATCAGGTCGCGCTGGCGCTCAGACCCTACCCGCGCATTTTGTCCTGCACGCTGCTGGTGCTGGTGACGCTGGTGCAGGTCAGCAATGCCACCGGCATGAGCAGCCAGATCGTGATCGCCGGGCGCGGGGTCATTTCGATCGTCGTGCTGGCGATCGTGACGGTCCTGCTGTTGCGCGTCGGCAAAGTGCGCAAGGCACTGGTCGCGGCCAATGATGCCTCGGCGGCCAACAGCACATTTGCCGGGGTGATTTACACCATCGCGAGCATCTCGATGTTTGTCTCGGCGATTGCCCTGCTCACCGGCTACGTATCACTGGCACGGTTCATCAGTTATGAGCTGGTGTGGGCGTACATTGTCTTGTCGGGTTTCTACCTGCTGATTCAACTGGTCAAGGACGTCTGTGAGCATGTGTTTTCACCCCGCCATGCGAGCGGCAAGGCGCTCAAACAGCTGCTCGGCATTGGTGATCGGCGGCTTGATCAGATCGAGATTCTGCTGTCGGGTTTCAGTCGGGCAGCGCTGCTGTTGCTGGCGGTCATCGCCCTGTTTGTCGGCGGCATCGGCACTACGCTCGGGCAACTGGCGAGCAACATCATGGCGATCCTCGGCGGTGCCGGGCTGCGCAAGCTGAACATCGTCCCCGGCCACCTGCTCAATGCCGTGCTGGCGCTGATGATCGGTATCTGGCTGATCCGCGCCCTGCGCCGCTGGCTCGACAATGAGTTCCTGCCCAAGACCGACATGGACCCGGGCATGTGCGCCTCGCTGAGCACGCTGTTTTCCAACATCGGTTATGCCTTTGTGATTCTGTTGACGCTGTCGTCGCTGGGCGTGCAGTGGACCAATCTGGCGTGGATCGTCAGTGCGCTGTCGGTGGGCATCGGCTTTGGTTTGCAGGAGATCGTGAAGAACTTTGTCTCGGGTCTGATTCTGCTGACGGAACGGCCGGTTAAGGTCGGCGACTTGATCAGCATCAGTGGTGTGGAAGGCGACATCCGCCGCATCAACGTGCGCGCCACGGAAATCCAGCTCAGCGACCGCTCGATCGTCATCGTGCCCAACTCGCAACTGATCTCGCAGAACCTGCGCAACGTGACGCTGGGCGGCAGCGCGCAAGGCGTGGCGGGACTGGAACTCGTGTTCCCGCTGGACATCGATCCTGAAGAGGTCAAAGAGCTGTTGCTCAACACCTACCGGGAGAACGAAACCATCCTTGATAAACCGGCGCCGTTCGTGCGCTTCAGCAAATTGTCACCGGACGGGATTACCTTGTCGGTGACCGGTTATGTGGGCAGTCCGAGGATTGTCGGGGTGACCAAAAGTGATTTGCTGTTCGAGATTCTCAAGCGGCTGGGTGCGGCAGAGATTGCGTTGGCGAAACCACCGGCGAGTGGGTAATGAATCGGTGAAGCTGTGGCATGGAATATTTTCGCTGTCTGAAAAATCGCTTTCGCGAGCAGGCTCGCTCCCACATTTTTTGCGCGGTGAAGGGTTATTCCCGAAGCGCCTATATGCCTGCCTTTTAGGTCTTTATTGGCGGTCAGAGCGCAACCTTATACTCGAGCGGTTTACTCATCGTTCAATAAGGATGTTCCATGCCTCGACGTCTTCTACTGGCTGCACTGTTCATCGCAGTCGCCGGTTGCGCCAGCCCTCCTCCTGCGTCCGTGCACACCCATGATCCCGCCAGTTCGACCCTGCAAGGAGATGCCTCGCGACCGGCGCAGGCGCAGTGGATTCGCACCGAGTTGTACTTCTCAGTGGGTTCGATCGATGGCAAGGACGGTGCAGTCAGCCCGGCGCGCTGGCGTGAGTTTCTTGATCAGGAGGTGACGTCGCGGTTTCCTGATGGATTCAGTGTGCTTGATGCATATGGGCAGTGGCGGGATAAGGGCGCGAAGGAGCCTGAGCGCTTGAGCACCAAGGTGATTGTGATTTTGCATGAGAACAGCCCGAAGAATGCGGGCAACATCGAAGCGATTCGTTTGGCGTACAAGCGTATTACGGGGGATTTGTCGGTGCTGCGGTTGTCGCAGCCGGCGGAGGTGTCCTTTTAAGACCCCCTCACCCTAGCCCTCTCCCCGAGGGAGAGGGAACCGATCCGGGGATATTGGAGATTTACGCCGACCTGAACGTACTTCACTGAATCCGTAATCGACCTCAGCCTGTTTTTGCTTCACTGAATCCATAATCGACCTCGACCTGTATTTGCTTCAAGCCATAATCGATTCGGTCTTTCAGGTCGATGTCTCACCCAAGACACCTCGGTCGGCTCCCTCTCCCTCCGGGAGAGGGCTGGGGTGAGGGTTCGCTTTTAAACGGCTCAACCCGGCCAAAAGCACAGCCCCCACCAACAACACCCCAATCCCCAAAAACGCCCCCAACCCCACCACCGTCACGCTGGAATACAGCATGTACAGGCACAACCCGAAGAACAACAACGGCAACAGCGGATACAACGGCACCTTCACCGGCCTCGGCACCTCGGGAAAGCGCCGTCGCAGAATGATCAGCGCCACGCTGCTCAAACTCAGAAACAGCCAATAGACCGGTGTCAGGTACTCGACCATGGTGTTGAAACCGCTCTGAGTAAAACTGCCAAACAGCACCAGCAACAACGCCACCGCACCTTCCGCCAGCAACGCTTTGCGCGGCACACCATGCCGGTCATCCCATTCGCCGAATCTGCGCAGTTGCGGTACATCGCGCGCAGCAGCGTAAGTGGTACGGGCGCCCACCAGCAGGGTCGAGTTGATGGTCGCAATCGCCGCGATACCGACCATCAGCAAAATCAGCATCACACCCGGTGCACCGAAGGCTCGGTTCAACAACTCAACGGCCGGCGCATTGCTGGCGGCCAGTCCAGCGAATCCCAAGCCCTGAACGAACGCCCAATTGAGCGCCAGATAGATGGCCATCAACACGCTCAGCGCACCGAGCATGGCGATGAAAATCCCGCGCCGGCCATCACGCACTTCCGCCGATAACGTCGCCGCATCGCTCCAGCCGCCAAATGCCAGAAAGACGAAAATCATCGCCGCCGAGAACCCGGCCATGCCGGTGTTTTGCGCGACGGGCGCAAGACTCGGCGCAGGCGCTTCGATGCCTTGCCAAGCCAAAAAAACGCCGGCACTGGCAATGCTCAAAAAACCTAGCGCCAGCAACCCCACCAACAAGGTTTGGGTGAGAAAGCCAATGTGCTTTCCAGTGAGATTGAGCAGTACCAGCGCCGCAATCACCGTCCCGGCAAACAACCCCGAGCCGTACTGACCCAGCGGCACCACCGCATTGACGTAATCGGCAAACATGAACGCCGACAAAGCAATCCACCCGGTGTGCATCACCGAAAACCGCGACCAGGCGAACAGGAATCCCATGCGCTCGCCATACGCCGTGCGCAGAAAGTGATAATCACCGCCCGGGTGCGGAAACGCCGTGGCCATCTCGGCAAAACACAGTGCGCCAATCATCGACGCGACACCGCCCAGCACCCACACCAGATAGAAATGCTCTGGCCCGACGTTGAGGGCCACGGTCGGCGCGGTTTTCAGAATATCGGTGGTGATCACCATGCCCAGCGTGATCAGCAACGCCTGAAACACCGGCAGATGCCGCCCCGGTCCCGCGTCAGAAACCATAGGTGGCGCGGGCGTAGTAGTAGGCGCCGTTAGTGCCGATCGGCGAGAGCACGTCGTACGGCAGGTTGCCGCCGTAGTTGATCGCCGAACCGGAGCGTTCCGGGTAGTTGTCGGTGAGGTTGTTGCCGCCCACGGCAATGTTGAATTTCGGGGTGAATTTGTAAGCCACTTCGGCGTCCAGCTGCCACACGGCACCGTAGGTTTGCTCCGGTTGCGAATCGCCGAAATCGAAGACTCGGGTGGTCTCGCCCTGGCGCGTCAACCTCCCAAGCAGGCCCCAGTGTTCGCTGGCCCAGTTGGCGGAAAAGATGAAGCGATCCTTCGGCGCTGCGTCGGTCAGGGTGTTGGTTTCTTCGACGCCAACAAGTGCATCATTGCCGATGCCCAGCGCCGTCAGTTGCGACGGCGTGCCTTTGGTGCTGGTGACTTTGGTGTGGTTGTAGGTGTACGCGGTGGTCAGGCCCAGTTGCCCTTCGTAGAACGGCTGGTGGTAGTTGAGCACCAGTTCGGCGCCGTCGGTGCTGGTGTCGGCGGCGTTGGTGAAGAAGTTGACGTCGTGCACGCCAGCAACGCCGAAGTTGTCATTGATGTAGTTTTCCAGCGCATCGCTGCCAATGCGTTGCGACAGGGTGATGCGGTCTTTGACGTCGATGCGGAACACGTCCAGCGAGGCGTCGAAGCGTTCGTTCAACTGAAAGGTCAGGCCGAGGCTGAAGTTCTTCGAGGTTTCCGGATCAAGCTTCTCGGCGCCCAGTGCGCGGGCGATCGGGTCGTTGACCGAGAGCACGCGGATGTCAGTCAGCGTGCCGCCATCGCCGAAGTTGCTGGTGGTGTTCTGGAAGCCGCTTTGGGCCAGCGACGGTGCGCGGAAGTTGTTCGATACCGCACCGCGCAAGGCCCATTGCTCGGTGAGCTTGTAGCGACCGCTGAGTTTGCCGGTGAGTTTGCTGCCGGCATCGTCGTAATGCTCCCAGCGGGTGGCGGCGTCGACAAAGAAGCGATCAGTGAGATCGCCGGACAACTCGGCGTAAGTGCCGAACACGTTGCGATCCAGATCCGACTCTTCGCTCGGGCGCAGGCCGTTGGCGCCGTCGGCTCCGGAGCCGATGTAGGAGGCCTCGTCACCGGCATAGGTGAGGTAGTTTTCGTAGCGGTATTCACCGCCGACCGCCAGTACGAACGAGCGCTCGCCAAGACGCAGTTCGCGGCTGAAATCGAGGTTGGTGGTGGTCTGGCGCAGTTCGTAATCGCCGGTGTCGAACTTCGTGGGTGAGTCTTCACCGAGGCTGGCGTTGAGCGTCTGCCGGGTCGAGCCATCGAAGCGGTTGCGACCGTGGGTGATGCTGCTGTCGAAATCCCACTCGTCTCCGAGCAGGCCTTTGAAACCGGCGGTGGCGGAAATGTCCTTGTTGTCGCCGAGCGATTGCGGCAAGTAGCCGTTGGGGTAGAACTGCGGCTGTTCATACGGGTAGCGATAGAACTCGGCGCCGGTGGTGTGGCGCTGGTTATAAGTACCGAAGCTGTAAGCCTTGCCGCCGGCCAGCGGCAGTTCGCTGTTGAACCAGAGGTTGACGTCGCGCGCTACGCCGTCGCCCATCACATAGTTGCGCTGGCCGGGGGTGTCGGCAAAACCGTCGAAACCGGCGCGGTTGGTCGGGTTGCGATCTTTGTATTCGGTGCCGCCGCGGATAAACCCGCCCTCTTCGCCCAGGCGCGTGCCGATCTTCGCAGTGGTCACGCTGTTCTGGCCGTCGGTGGTGGTCTTGTCGATAGCGTCCTGATGGGTGTGATAGGCGCCATAACTGGTGGACACCTCGCCACCTTCCGGGGCGTCATCCAGGATGATGTTGATGACCCCGGCAATCGCGTCTGAGCCGTACTGCGCGCCGGCACCGTCACGCAGCACTTCGATACGTTTGATCGCGCTGAGCGGGATCGAGTTGAAGTCGACCGGCGCAGTACCGCGACCAATCTTCGACGAGTCGTTGACCACCGCTGAGGTGTGGCGGCGCTTGCCGTTGACCAGCACCAGCACCTGATCCGGGCTCATGCCACGCAGTTGCGCGGCGCGCACATGGTCGGCGCCGCCGGAGTTGGACTGACGCGGCAGGCTGAAGGATGGCAACAGCGTCTGCAACGCCGCGCCCAGTTCACCATCAGCGGCGCCGGCGGATTTGAGGTCTTCGGCGGTGAGCACGTCGACCGGCACCGGCGAATCGAGCACGGTGCGCGAAGTGCCACGGGTGCCGGTGACCAGCACGGTACCGAGGCGGGATTCGCTGTCGGCGCTGACGGAAGTTTCTTCGGCGTTAGCGGGAAGTTGCCAAATAGCGGACACGACAGCGGCCGCCAGTAATGAACGGGAACGGTAATGCATATAACAGCTCCTTGAATCGCAGTTAATACCCGGCCGCTACCGACAATAAAGTTCGGCAAGCAATGCGCGGCAATGTCTGCTGTAGTTTTGGATTTCTGGAAGGCAGTAAAGCTTTTTTACGATGAGTTGCAGTTTCCCCAGCGTGAGACGTTTCCCCTTGAAAGCCGATGCTAGACGAGCTGCCGCAACTCGTAAAAGAACCAATAACGCTTAGGTTAGATCGCTCCAAAGGATTGTTCTTAGTTCAGCAGAAGTGTTGCTGAGCCAACACCTGAAGCAACTAAGCTACAACTAATCAAGGTGCGGAATACATCACCCTGTGGGAGCGAGCCTGCTCGCGAAAGCGCTGGATCAGTCACCGAAAAGGCAACTGGCCCGGCCCCTTCGCGAGCAGGCTCGCTCCCACAGGTTGATCGTATTCCAATGTTTCAACAGGCTGCGTCCTGGAGACTTAATCGAACTCTTTTTCCAGCCAGGCATCCTCGGCAATATCCAGTTCATCACCACTGAATCGCTGTTCGGCAAACGGATCGGCGTGCAGATGAAAGCCGTTTTGCTCCCAGAAACCCGCTTGTTCCTGTTCGACGAATTCAAGCCCGCGCAGCCACTTCGCGCTCTTCCAGAAATACCGCCCCGCCACCACCAGCCGCAGTGGCCAGCCATGTTGCGCGCTCAGCGGCTGGCCGGCGTAGTGGGTGGCCAACAAACTGTCGGGGTGTAACAGATCATCGAGTCGCAAGTTGGTCTGGTAATCGTGGTCGGCATGGGCCATGACGAACGCCGAGGTTGGCTGGATATCGAACGCCTGCAACAAATCCTGCAGATGCACCCCACTCCACTCGGTGTCGAACTTCGACCAGCGTGTCACGCAATGGATGTCGCAGCGCAGTTGTCGTTGCGGCAGTGCCTGCAGGTCGGCGTAACGTAATTCGATAGGCTGTGCGAGCGTGCCGAACAGGCGCAGCGACCAGTTGGCGAGGTCGTATTCCGGTATTTCGCCTTCGTGGAGAATTGGAAATCGCTCCGTCAGCACTTGGCCTGGGGGCAGTCGTTTACCGAGCGCCGGATCGGTTTTCGGGGAACGGCTTTTGCGTAATCGCAAGGCTTTGTTGTGCATGTAAGCTCCAGAACTCCCTCAGTTTGCGCAACTACGCATTACCCCTGTGGGAGCGAGCCTGCTCGCGAAAGCGGTGGGTCAATCAACAGAGATATCAACTGATCAGACCTCTTCGCGAGCAGGCTCGCTCCCACATGGGCAATGTCGTGGCAAATGTTCTAGTTGGCCACGGGAATCCACGGGGCCCGCGCGACATTCGCGGTATCACCAAAGCTCGGGAGCTTCTGCGCCAGATCCCGAACGTTTTTCACATCCAGATCCAGCAACTGCTGACGGGTAATCAGCGTCGGCGGCACCAGCACCTGATGCCCCGGACTCTCCCCGGCAATCAACATCGCCAGACTGCGCACACTGATTGCCCCGGCCACTTGCGGATTGACCGCCGCCGTCGCCGCCCAAGCGCTGTCCGGTTCTTTCATGATCTGAATATCGGCGGTGGAAATATCGGCGCTGTAGATCTTCACCTTGCTTGTCAGACCAGCCTCATCCACGGCGATTTTCGCGCCTTTGGCGAACTCATCGAACGGCGCAAAAATCACGCTGATGCCCGGATTGGCGCGAAGCACCGCGCTGGCCTGATCCGCCACCGAATTGGCGATCGGCGGATTCAGCGTGCCAAAGCGTGCCTTCTCGACGATCCCCGGATTGGCTTTCTTGACCTGACTCCAGATCTCGTCGCGGCGCTCCATCGGCGTAAAACCACTGATGTACACGTAGCCGGCATCGAACTTCGTGCCGTTGTCCTTGACGGCCTGATCCAGCGCCAGACGCGCCAGCGCATGGTGATCCTGCTCGACCTGAGTCACTTGCGGGGTGTTCAGATCGACGTCGAAAGCGACGACCTTGATGCCTTTAGCGATAGCGCGATCAATCGGTGCTTTCAGGGTTTCGGCCAAGCCGAGCTGGACAATGATGCCGTCGACGCCCAGATCGACCGCCTGATCGATCATCTCGCCCTGACTCGCCGCCTGCTGCCGGGCATCGAATACGCGCAGGTTGGCACCCAGTGCTTCGGTCTGTTTTTCGACGCCGCGCAAATACGCCTCGGGGAAGTCCCCGGAGAACAAATACCCCACCAGCGCGATCTGCACCTGACCTTTATCGAACGGTGCGGGTGCGCCGGGCAAGGCTTTGGCCTGCGCGCTCAGTGCCATCGCCGAAAGCAACGCACCGGCGAGGCAATGACGGGCGAACTGTGTGATTGAACCGTGCATACAACATCCTTGAATGAAGCGGCTCAACGCGCCCGATGCGCGAGGCCGAAGGTGAACATCAGGGCCAGCACCAGCACCAGTCCCTTGACGAAATCCTGTGCGTAATACGGCGCGTTGAGCATGGTCAGACCGTTGAGCAACGCCGCCACCAGCAGCGCGCCGACCAGGGTGCCAAAGGCGTTGGGCTTCTTCGCGCCGAGTACGGCAAACCCGATCAGCGCCGCGCCGAGGGCATCCAGCACCAGACCGTTGCCCGAACTGACGTCACCACGGCCCAAGCGCGCCGCCAGCAACAATCCACCCAGCGATGCGAGCAACGCCGAGAGCACGTAAGCCAATAATTTGAAGCGCTGCACCGGTGCACCGGCCAGTCGTGCGGCTTGCTCGTTGCCGCCGATGGCATAGAACAAACGACCAATGCGCGTACGTTCGAGAAACAGCCACACAGCCACCGCTACCACCGCCGTGATCAATACCGGAATCGGCACCACCTCCCACAACCGCCCACGCCCCAGCGCAAGAAATGCGGCACTGAAGGTACCTTCGGTTTCCTCACCGTTGGGCAGCGTCATGCCTACCGCAATCGAGCGTCCGCCGGTGGGAATCAATTGCACGCCGATTACCAGAAACATGCTGCCCAGCGTCGCGAGAATGTCCGGCACCCGTAATTTAACGATCAGCCAGCCGTTGAGCAGGCCGACCAGCGCCCCGCCCGCCAGACTGATCAACACCGCCGGCACCGCGCCCCAGCCGAGCACGACCATCACGTAGCTGGCGATCATCAGACTCATCGCCGCCACAGCGCCAATCGACAGATCGAGGCCGCCGACGGCCATGGTCAGCGTCACGCCCAGCGCCAGCAGCGCGACAATCGACACCGATTGCAGGATGCTGAACAGGTTGCCGACGCGCAGAAATGCCGGCTCGGCCACACTGAAAAACACCACGATCAGCGCCAGCAGCCACAACAGGCCGTAGCGGATCAACCCGTGCAGCAGACGTTCGGCGCGTGCCGGCTCGGTCGATAACAGTGAACTTGAATCAGGCACTCGCTCTGCTCCTTGGCGTGGCTTGAGGGGAATGTTCGGTGACGTCGCTGCCGGCCAGTGCAGCGACCAGATCAGCACGATTGAGGCCGGCGCGCAGATACTCGGCGACCACCGCGTGATCGCGCACCAGCAGGATGCGGTCGGCAATTTCCAGGGCTTCATCAACGTCGGCGCAAATCACCAGCGTTGCCCGGCCCCTGGCGCTGTCGCGCAGCAGTTGGCCGATGTCGCGGCGGGCACGCACGTCGACGCCTTGGAAGGGCTCATCAAGGATCAATACCCGCCCTTCGCCGAGCAGCCAGCGGCCGAGCACGACTTTCTGTTGATTGCCGCCTGACAGTGCGCTCATCGGCACATCGATACCGGCAGTCTTGATCCCCAGCGCCGCCACCTGTGCCTCGACCGCTGCCGCTTCGGCGCGGTTGCGGATGAAACCGCCGCGGGTAAAGCGTTCAAGAAACGGCAAAGTCAGGGTGCGACGCAAAGAAAAATCAGGTATCAGCGACTGACTGGCGCGATCTTCGGCTGCGAAGAAAACCCCGCTTTGAATGGCCTGGCGCGGTGAGTCCGCACGCCAGTCCGCGCCACCCAGTTGCACCCTGCCCGAGGCCGCTTTACGCAGACCGAACAGGACCTCAGCGATTTCACTTTTGCCGGCACCCAACAGCCCGGTCAGCACCACCACTTCATTCTCGTGCAGGCTCAGATCGAACGCGGCGGAGCGCGGCAGGATTTGCATGGCGCTGAGCTTCAACACCTCGCGCCCGGCCACGCTCGGCTGGTAAACATGTTCGGCCAGCGCCTGCCCGAGCATGGCGCTCACCGCTTCCGGCAATTGCCGTGCCGCGAACTCGCCCGCGAACTGGCCATCGCGCAGAACGATGGCGCGATCCGCCACGCGTTGCAGGTCGGAGAGTCGATGGGAGATGTACAGAATCGCCACACCGCGAGTGCGCAAGGTGTCGATCAATCCAAACAGCCGCTGCGCCTCGGCATCGGAGAGCGCGGCGGTCGGCTCATCCAGAATCAACAGGCGCGGCTGCAAAGCCAAGGCTCGAGCGAGCACCACCAATTGCCGTTCGGCCTGACCGAGATGCTCGATCGGCTGCTCCAGCGGCAAGGTCAAACCCAGCCCGGCGGCGATGCTCGCAGCGCGTTCCAGCAGGCGTTGGCGATTGAGCCAGAAGTCCGCGTCTGGCTTGCACAGTTCATCGAGCAGGAGGTTTTCCGCGACGCTCAGACCCGGTGCGATGCCCTCGTTGATCTGTTGGTGCACCGCGACAATACCGAAGCGTCGCGCCGACAGCGGCGAACTGAAATGGCGTGGCGCGCCCTCCAGCCAGATCTCGCCAGCGTCGGCAGTCTGGCTGCCCGCGAGGATCTTCACCAGAGTCGACTTGCCCGCGCCATTGGCACCGAGCAGCGCCACCACTTCGGCGGGATAGATGTCCAGGCTGACGGCATCCAGCGCCCGGCTCGCGCCAAATATCTTGCTCAACTCACGTACACGAATCAGCGGTTCGCGGACGACGGCGACCGGCACACTCATACAATTCCTTAGCGGCGATGCGCCAGCGAACGAACCAATCGATCACCCAGGCTTTGCACGCCTTGGACGAGGATCACCAACACCACCACCGTGGCAACCATCACTTCATTGTTGAAACGCTGATAGCCGTAACGGATCGCCAGATCACCGAGCCCGCCACCGCCGATCACGCCGGCCATCGAGGAAAAACCGATCAGCATCACCAGCGTCAACGTGATCCCGGCCAACAACGCCGGCAGCGCTTCGGGTAGCAACACCTTGAAGATCACATGACCGATGTCGCCGCCCATGGCGAGGATCGCTTCGATGCGCCCCTTGTCGACTTCGTCCAGAGCGTTTTCGACGATGCGCGCGAAGAACGGAAACGCGCCGATGGTGATCGGTACCACAGCGGCGGTGCTGCCCAGCGTCGTACCCACCACCAGCCGCGTCAGCGGGATCAGGGCAATCAGCATCACCACGAATGGCAGTGAACGGCCGAGGTTGACCACGCCACCCAGCACGGCATTGAGGCGTGGCATCGGCAGCAGTCCATCGCGGCGACTGATAAACAGCAACACGCCCAGCGGCAAACCGATCAGCAGCGTGAACAGCCCTGCGAGCAGAACCATGTACAAGGTTTCACCGGTGGCGTTGAACACCAGTTGCAGGATTTCATCCCAATTGACCGTGCGGTTCATGAGTGCGCCGCCCGTACGCCGTATTGTTTGAGAAAACTCAGGCCCGGCTCAGCGTGGCCCAGCGGCAGGCCGCAGGTCGGTCGCAGCGAAGCACCCAGTTGCGATTGCGGATCGGCCAGCAGCCGTGGCACCGGCCCGGCTTCGACCAAGCGTCCATCGGCCATGAACGCGGCGTGGTCGCAGATCGACTTGACCACGTCCAGTTCGTGGGTGATCAACACGATGGTCACGCCCAGTTGCCGATTGATATCGCGCAGCAATTGCAGGATCGATTCGGTGGTTTCCGGGTCGAGCGCACTGGTGGCCTCGTCCGAGAGCAAATACGCCGGCTCAGCGGCCAAAGCGCGGGCAATGCCGACGCGCTGTTTCTGCCCGCCGGACAACTGCGAGGGAAAGGCCTGCGCCTTGTCACTCAAGCCAACCAGCTCCAGCAGTTCGCGGACCCGTACGTGGCGCCACGGCTTGCCGACATTGGCGATCTCCAGCGGCACCGCGATGTTGTCGAACACCGTGCGCGAATGCAGCAGGTTGAAGCCTTGGAAGATCATGCCGATGCGCTGACGCTGCTGGCGCAGTTCGCTGACCGGCAGCGTCGTCAGGTCGATGCCATCGAGCAGAATGCGCCCACTGTCCGGTCTTTCGAGCAGATTGAGGCAGCGCAGCAACGTCGACTTACCCGCGCCGCTGCGCCCGAGAATCCCGTAGACCGCACCGTCGGGAATGCTCAGCGAGACCTGATCGAGTGCCGGTTGCGCGGCCGAAGGATAAGTCTTGCTCAACTGCTCGATGGCGATCATGGCTTGCCGCCCGCCACCGGAATCACCGAACCGGCGAAGTTGTCGGTGATGTATTTGGCGACCTCGGGCGACGTCAGGTCCTTGGCCAGTTGCGCGATACGCGGGTCGTGTTCGAGCTTGGGTGTGGTCACCAGAATGTTGGCGTACGGGTTGTGCTCGGCTTTCTCCAGACCCAAGGCATCCTTGGCCGGCACCAGGCCTGCGTCGAGCGCGTAGTTGCCGTTGATCACGGCCAGATCGACGTCGTCCAGCGAGCGCGGAATCTGCGGCGATTCGATCTCGAGAATCTTCAGCTGTTTCGGGTTCTCGGCGATGTCCTTGGGCGTTGCCTGATCGGCCGCAGGATCGTTGAAGCCGGGTTTGAGCTTGATCAGGCCGTTGTCCTGCAACAGGTACAGCGCGCGGCTCAGGTTGGTGACGTTGTTGGGCACGGCGACGGTGCCTTTTACCGGCACGTCGGCGAAGCTTTTGTGCCGGTGCGAGTAGATGCCCAAGGGCTCGATATGCACCGTGGCGGCCACCGCGAGTTTTTCGCCGAGGGCCTTTTCCTGGGATTTCAGGTACGGCAGGTGCTGGAAGTAATTGGCGTCGACATCACCGTGCACCAACAGCTCATTGGAGTTCACACCGTTGGGGATCTCGATGACTTTGAGGTTCAGCTGCGGATCGATTTTCTGGATGTACGCCAGAATCTGCGCGTGCGGCACCGGGTCGGCGGCCACGCGCAACGGCTCCAGCGCCTGCGCACCGAACGACGTCACCAGCGCGCCGAGCACGGCCAGGGTCAAACCTGCTTTCTTGATCATGTGCGGAGTCCTTGAGCGAGTGATGAGTCAGGCGGATTTACGAATAGGCGGTGGCGGCAGCAGCGCATCGGCGTAGAAGCGCTGCGCGACATCCGGATGCGAGCGCAGACGCCCCTTGAGGTAGTTCCAGCCGACATCGCGAAACAACGGATTGAGCGGATCACTCGCCGGCCCGCGCGCCTCGCGCAACAGTGCGGTGGGCAGCGGATACAGCGGCACCACGGCATCCAGTTGCGCGCCAAGGAAGAACGCGACTGACAGGCGTTCACTGCCCGCCGGAGGCGAAACCACGCGATGTACGGTGGCCCGCAGATAACCGTTGCTGGCCAGTTCGAGCAGTTCGCCGATGTTCACCACCAGGGTGTTCTCGCGCGGCAACGCATCGATCCAGCGGCCCTCTTCGATTTCGACCTGCAGACCGGCCTGCTGGTCTTGCAGGAGGAAGCTGAGGAAACCGGAATCCTTGTGCGCGCCGACGCCTTGATGGCTTGACTCGCTGGATTGACCGGGATAGCGCATCAGTTTGATGTGTTCGTTGGGCTTGTCGCCGTAGAGCTGATCAAACGCATCGGCGCGCAGCGACAGTGCCTGAGCAAAAGCGCGCAGCAGACGTAACGACATGCGCGTCATCGCCTCTTGCCATTCGAGTAACAGCGGTTTCAGCTCCGGCAGTGCCGCCGGCCATTGGTTGGGGCCTTGCAGCCGCGCCCAGAACGGGCTGTCCGCGTCTAATGGCAACACCTCGCGCTCGGCGCCCAGATCGAACTGTTCACGCTGATCGGGCTGGCCACGGGTGATCTCCGAGGCGGCACGGTTGTAACCGCGAAAGTGTGGTGAATTGATCATACCGACGGCGTTTTTCTCGCTGTCGGGCAAAGCGAAAAACTGCCGGGCGTGGGCCTGTACCTGCTTGAGCAAAGCGCTGTCGATGCCATGCCCGGTCAGGTAAAAGAACCCGACGTCACGGGCGGCGTGGCGCAGGTTTTCAAGAAATTCGTAGCGCTGTTGCGCCGTGCCTTCGAACAGCGACAGGTCCAGCGTTGGTAATGCGGTGATGTCGAGGGTATGCGGCATGATTCACTCCCGTGTGAATCAAACCTGAAGAACCTGTGATCGATTCAGCGTGTGCCGTCATGGCAATCGGGGGTCTATCGGTTTGATGCGTTTTGATTCGTCGTTGTGACAAAACTAAACGATCTTAAAAATACTGAGCCAATATCTTTTTCGCATTACCTTAGGCCTGATTTCCCCTCACCCCAGCCCTCTCCCGGAGGGAGAGGGAGCCGACCGAGGTGTATATCGCGATACATCGACCTGAACGACCGAGGCGATTATGGATTCGGCACAAACTGTTCAGGTCGGCGTAGCACTAAATATCGCCTCGGTCAGTACCCTCCCAACCCTCTCCCGGAGGGAGCCGACCGAGTTGTTTAGCGTTATGCATCGACCTGAACGACCGGGTTGGATTCGGTACAAAACGTTCAGGTCGACGTAGCACTCAAGATCACCCCGGTTAGTCCCCTCACCCCAGCCCTCTCCCGAGGGAGAGGGAGAGGGAGAGGGAGCCGACCGCGTTGTCTTGGGTTATGCACCGACCTGAACAACCGGGTTGGATTCGGTAAAAAACGTTCAGGTCGGCGTAGCGCTCAAGGTCATCTCGGTCAGTCCCCTCACCCCAGCCCTCTCCCGAGGGAGAGGGAGCCGACCGCGTTGTCTTGGGTTATGCACCGACCTGAACGACCGGGTTGGATTCGGTACAAAACGTTCAGGTCGACGTAGCGCTCAAGGTCATCTCGGTCAGTCCCCTCTCCCTCCGGGAGAGGGTTAGGGTGAGGGAACCAGACGACTCGGTATCAAGCGTCTTGCAACGCACGCGGCCGTTGGCTGCGTTGTTCGGCACTGGCGTCCGGCGCCGGTTGCAACTGGAAGTCAAACTTCAGCTCGGCATAGCGCCCCGACACCGCGTCCTCGCGGAACACCACCTCCCCGACCAACCCTTCACGGGTCGCATAAGCGAAGTCATCCCACAAATACTGATCACCCGACAGATTGATCTGCGTCGTCAGGTGCCGATGCCCCGGTGCGCTGATGAAGAAATGCACATGCGCCGGGCGCTGGCCATGGCGGCCGAGCTGGTTCAGGCATTCCTGGGTCGGCCCTTGCGGGTCGCAGCCATAGCCGGACGGCACGATGCTGCGAGCGCGGTAGCGGCCCTCGGCGTCAGTGATGATGCGGCGGCGCAGGTTGTACTCGGACTGGCTCGGGTCGAAAAACGAATAGGTGCCCTTGGTGTTGGCGTGCCACAGGTCAACGGTGGCACCGGACAACGGCTGGCCCTGCAGATCGAACACCTGGCCTTCGAGGTGCATAACGGTGGCGACGCCCTCCTCGCTGCCGTCATCCATGCGGCACTCGCCTTCACACAGCGGCGCGCCGGCCACGTACAGCGGGCCTTCGATGGTGCGCGGTGTGCCGCCGGTCAAGCCGATCTGTGCATCCTTGGCATCCTGTAGCAGGTCGAGAAAATGCTCGAGGCCCAGTCCCGCGACCAATAATCCTGCTTCCGAGCGAGCACCCAAACGGTTGAGGTAGTCGACCGCTTTCCAGAACTCGTCCTCGCTGATCTCGAGGTCTTCGATGATCTTGGCGCTGTCCTGCAAGATGCGCAGGACGATGGTTTTCAGCCGGGAGTTGCCGTCGTCGTTGGCAAAACCGGCGGCTTCTTTGAAGAACGATTGCAACTCGGCAGTGTGGGCAATTTTCACGGTCATGGTGGTTACCTCATCTTGTTGTTGTGTCGACGCAGTTCTTGGCTCCCCCATTCACCTGTGGGAGCGAGCCTGCTCGCGAATTCGGTGGATCAGTCGCTATTGATGCCGAATGACATATCGCTTTCGCGAGCAGGCTCGCTCCCACAAGGTTTTTGGGGCAGACCGGGATTTAGCGATCGTCGCTGTGGATCGACGACGGATGCCGGCAGAGGCCATCGACCTCGATGTTCATATAGGGAAACAGCGGCAAGCGCATCAGCGTGTCGTGCAGGGCCTCGACGCTCGGCACATCGAACACGCTGTAATTGGCGTAGTGCCCGGCGATGCGCCACAGGTGCCGCCAGACACCTTCGCGTTGCAGCCGTTGGGCCAGTTCCTTCTCGTCTGCCTTGAGCCGGGTGGCCAGTGACGGGTCCATATCGACGGGTAATTTCACGGTCATTTTTACGTGGAACAACATGCTGGTTCTCCTGATTCAGTGGCGACGAAAACGCGCCAGACGCTCTTCGTCCAGCGTCAGGCCAAGGCCCGGGGTTTGCGGGATGTGCAGGTGGAAATCGCGGTACTGCGGCGCTTCGGTGACGATGTCTTCGGTCAGCAACAACGGGCCAAATAGCTCCGTGTCCCAGGTCAGTTGTTTGAGCGTGAGGAAGGCGTGCGCCGAGGCCAGCGTGCCGATGGAGCCTTCGAGCATGGTGCCGCCGTAGAGCGCGATGCCTGCTGCTTCAGCGATCTGCGCAGTTCTGAGCACAGCACGCGGGCCGCCGTTCTTGGCGATTTTCAGGGCGAACACACTGGCGGCGCCGTCGGCGGCGAGGCTGAAAGCATCCTCGACGCTTTCGATCGATTCATCGGCCATGATCGGCGCCGGGCTGCGCTGGTTCAGGCGAATCTGCCCGGAGCGGTTGACCCGCGAAATCGGCTGTTCAATCAGGTCGATGCCGTTGTCACCCAGTACCTGACAACCACGAATCGCCTGGGACTCATCCCAATACTGGTTAACGTCAACCCGCACACTGGCACGCTCGCCCAAGGCTTTTTTGATCGCCACCACGTGCTTGAGATCCTGCTCCAGCGGGTTGGCACCGATCTTCAATTTGAAGATGCGATGGCGACGCGCTTCAAGCATCTGCTCGGCTTCGGCAATGTCGCGGGCGGTGTCGCCGCTGGCCAGAGTCCAGGCCACTTCGAGGCTGTCCCGTACGCGGCCACCGAGCAGTTCACTGACCGGCAGGCCGAGGCGCTTGCCTTGAGCATCGAGCAGTGCACTTTCGATGCCGGACTTGGCGAAGGTATTACCCTTGGCGATCTTGTCGAGCCGATGCATCGCGGCGTTGATGTTGTTGGCCTCCATGCCAACCAGCGCCGGGGCCAGATGTGCGTCGATATTGGCTTTGATGCTTTCCGGGCTTTCATAACCGTAGGCGAGGCCGCCGATGGTGGTGGCTTCACCGATGCCTTCAATACCATCGCTGCAGCGCAGGCGCAGAATCACCAGGGTCTGCTTCTGCATCGTGTGCATCGCCAGTTTGTGCGGGCGAATGGTCGGCAGGTCGACGATGATCGTCGTCAGGTTTTCAATCAGAATTCGCTGCATTTCAATATTCCTTGAAAAGTCATCAACCAAGGTCGCCGCCACCGACCGGCAGGGTCACGCCGGTGATGTACGAGGCGTCATCGGAAGCCAGAAAGAGGATCGCGCCGACCTGTTCATCAAGGCTGCCGTAGCGTTTCATCAGGCTGCTGTCGAGGGTTTGCGCGACGATTTCCTGATACCAGGCCTGCTCCTGCGCCGACGGTTCGGCGGCATTGCGCGGGATGCGCCGGGGCGGTGCTTCAGTGCCACCCGGCGCGGTGGCATTGACGCGAATACCGCGCTCGGCGTTCTCGAATGCCAGGCACGCGGTCAGCGCATTGATGCCGCCCTTGGCCGCGCCGTACGGCACGCGATTGACGCTGCGGGTAGCAATCGATGAAACGTTGACGATGGCGCCGCTCCCTTGCTTGAGCATGTACGGCAGCGCGGCGTGGCAACACCACAGGGTCGGGAACAGCGAACGGCGGACTTCAGCTTCAATCTGTTCGACTTCGTAGTGCTCGAAGGGCTTGGCCCAGATCGTGCCGCCGACGTTATTGATCAGGATGTCGAGTCGGCCGAAAGAGTTGATCGCCTCGACCATCACCCGCGCACACTCGGCGTACTGCTCAAGGTCGGCGGTCAACGCGAGAACACCCTCGCCTTGCAGCTCGTGAACCAGCTCGGAGCGGTCGACGGCAACCACTTGCGCGCCTTCGCGCAACAGGCGTTCGCACACACGGCGGCCGATACCCTGCGCCGCGCCAGTGACCAGCGCGACCTTGTTGGAGAATCTGTTGTTCATGACAACCTCGAAAGAAGGGTTTCAGGCAGCCGCAGCGGCGAATTTCTCGTAGTAGAAATTCGCGGGAGTGATGCCCTGCTCGCGGATGTATTGGCTGACCGCTTCGACCATCGGCGGCGGGCCGCAGAGGTAGACGTCGACATCGCCTTCATTGAGGTGGCGCGGCTCGATGTGCTGGGTGACGTAGCCCTTCAGAGGATGCGCACTCTGCGGGTTGGCCACGCAGGCACCGAAACTGAAATTGGCGATCCGTGCGGCAAAGGACTCGAGACGATCGAGTTCCACCAGATCGAAATCGTTGGTCACGCCGTAGATCAAATGCACCGGGTGCGCGCTGCCCTGCTCGGCGATCTTTTCCAGCATCGCGGTGAACGGTGCCAGGCCGGTGCCGCCCGCCAACAACAGCAGCGGCCGCTTGATCTCGCGCAGGTAGAAGCTGCCCAACGGCCCGGCCAGGTTCATGCTGTCGCCGGCCTTGGCCAGACCGGTGAGGAAGCTGCTCATCAGGCCACCGGGCACGTTGCGGATCAGGAAACTGACTTCTCCGTCCTTCTGCAATGAGCTGAAGGAGTAAGCGCGGGTCTGCTCGCTGCCGGGCACTTGCAGGTTGACGTATTGCCCCGGCAGAAACGCCAGTTTGCTCAGCGCTTCGCCCTTGATCGATAGCGCGATGGTGCTCTCGGACAACTGCCGGACAGCGCTGATCGAGGCCTGGAAATTCGCCTGTTCGGTCTTGCACACCTGTGAGCCGGCCGGCACTCGCACGACGCAATCGCTTGCAGCGCGCATCTGGCAGGTCAGCACATAACCTTGCGCAAGCTCGTCGTCGCTCAAGGCGTCTTCAATGAAGTTGTCGCCCATGTCGTACCGCCCGGCCTCGGCGAAACATTTGCAGGTGCCGCAGGCGCCGTCGCGGCAGTCCAGCGGGATGTTGATGCCTTGGCGATACGCCGCGTCGGCCACGGTTTCATGGCCGCCAGCCTCGATGAATCGGGTGACGCCGTCTTCAAAATTAAGCGCAATCTGGAAATTCATGGTGCACCTCGTCGTGTCGACTAGATGTGATAAATGTCGATGACCTGACGGACGTAATCGTTTTTCAGCACGACCTTCTTGGCCTTGATCAGCGGCTGTTCGCCACGCAGATCGAGGGTGTAGAAACTGCTGCCGAAGTAGCTGTCGGTGACCTGATAGCGAAAGCTCAGGGTGTGCCAGTTGAAGCGCACCAGGCACTGGTCCGCGCTCTGCTCGACGATTTCGATGTTGCTCAGGTTGTGCGAGGTGCGGGTGTCGGGAATGGTCGCGCTGGAGCGCTCGGTCTTGATCCGGAAAATGCGGTCTTCGAGGCCGCCACGGTTGCCGTACCAGATCAGTGAGATTTCGCTTTGCGGGTCTTCAGTGAGGGTGTCATTGTCGTCCCAGGCCGGCATCCAGAAGGTCGCATCAGCGGCGTACAGTTCCAGCCATTGATCCCATTGGCCGTCATCGAGATAGCGTGCTTCGCAGTAGAGAAAATCGCGCACGCTGTCGTAGAGGTTGCTCATCACACGGCCTCCACAGGGATCAGTTGTGGTTCGCTGGCAGCGGCTTTGAGCATGGTTTCCTGCCAGTACTTGTGTTGCAGCACGAACAGGCCTTCGTCTTCGGTGCGCATGCCGGAGAGCAGCGGTTTCAGGTCGATTTCTTCGGCCGCTGCGTCCGCGCCTTCAACCCAGTGGGTGGCGCCACGGGACATGTCGTTCCAGCCACGGCCAGCGCCGTAGCCGGTCTGGCACGAACGAAACTCTTCCAGATCATCCGGCGTGGCCATGCCGCTGACGTTGAAGAAGTCTTCGTACTGCCGAATGCGTTTGGCGCGCGCCTCGGCGCTCTCACCTTTGGGGGCGATGCAGTAAATGGTGATTTCGGTCTTGTTGACCGAGATCGGCCGGGCGATACGGATCTGTGAGCTGAACTGATCCATCAAGTACACGTTGGGGTACAGGCACAGGTTGCGTGAGTTCTCGATCATCCAGTCGGCGCGGGCCTGGCCGAAATCCCGGGCCAGTTCGTCGCGACGCTCGTAGGCCGGACGATCTTCCGGATTGGCCCAGCGGGTCCAGAGCAGCAGATGGCCGTGATCGAACGAGTAGAAACCGCCGCCCTTCTTCGCCCAACTGCCAGCGCTCATGGTCTTGATCGCCTCACCTGCTTCGCGCTGTTGACGCTGGTTCTGGGTGGCGGCGTAGTTCCAGTGCACCGAACTGACGTGGTAACCGTCGGCACCGTTTTCGGCGGTGAGTTTCCAGTTGCCTTCGTAAATGTAAGAGCTGGAACCGCGCAACACTTCCAGGCCATCTGGCGACTGGTCGACGATCATGTCGATGATTTTTGCCGACTCGCCCAGATGTTCGGTGAGGGATTTCACATCGGCATTCAGGCTGCCGAACAGAAAGCCGCGATAGGACTCGAAACGCGCGACTTTGGTCAGGTCGTGAGAGCCTTCGCAATTGAAACCTTGCGGGTAACCCGCTTCGCTCGGGTCTTTGACCTTGAGCAGTTTGCCGCTGTTGTTGAACGTCCAGCCGTGAAACGGGCAGGTGTAGCTGGAACGGTTGCCGGACTTGTGCCGGCACAGCATGGCGCCGCGATGGCTGCAGGCGTTGAGAAAAGCGTTGAGCACACCGTCCTTGTTGCGCGCGATAAAAATCGGCTGGCGCCCCATGGTGGTGGTGAGAAAATCGTTGTTGTTGGGCAGCTGGCTTTCGTGGGCGAGGTAAATCCAGTTGCCTTCGAAGATGTGCGCCATTTCCAGTTCGAACAGCCGCGGATCGGTGAACATCTCCCGCTTGCAGCGGTAGGCGCCCTTCTCTTGGTCTTCTTCAAGCATGGCATTGAGGTAGTCGATTCCCAGGGACATGGCCGGGGCCTCCATTGTTATTGTTCAGGCCAGGTCAGATTAGGGAGGCGATGCACGGAGCAATAGCCGAATCCTGCAGATCGCTATCCGTTTTGCGCAGGACGGCGCGGCAGGTGATTCGGCGTGTTTCAGAGGGGGGGGTTAGCGCAGTGTTTTAGTGGCGGCGTTTGAAGGTCTGCGACGGCAGTTCGCCGTACTGTTGGCGATAGCTTTCGGAGAAACGACCCAGGTGCAGGAAGCCGTAGTCCAGGGCCAGTTCGGTGAGGTTGCGTACCGGGCAGCTCGGATCACTGAGGCAGGTGTGGATACGTTCCAGCTTGCGCTGGCGAATGTATTGCATCGGCGTGATGCCGAGCTGGCGCTCGAACAAGGTGTACAGCGAACGTGGGCTCATGCTCGCCTGCGCCGCTAGATGTTCGGCGGGCAAATCCAGTTTAAGGTTGCGTTCGATGTAATCGAGAATGCGTTCGAAGCTTACGCTCGGTGCACTCAGACACTCACGGCTGACGTTGGTGTTCATCAGCGAGATCAGTTTGCTACCGATGATCTGCGCGTAATGCTCCTGCACCCGCAGCAACGGATCGCTGGCCTCGGCTTCCTGACAGATCATCGCGAGCAGGTTGGTGAAACCTTCCAGCTCATCGAGCTGATAGTGATTGCGCAGGAAACGGATACCGCTGGAGGGGTGCTGCCAGCGCTGCTCGTCGCACACCGATTCGAGCACGCTGACCGGCACCTTGAGGATGAATTTCTCGCAGTCTTCCGAGTACGTCAGATCAACCGGATCATCCGGGTTGATCAACAGCAACTCGCCAGGCACCAGATGCTGTTCGTGCTTGTGCCCGCGCCACAGGCAATTGCCTTGCAAGAGCACTTGCAGGTGGTAAACGGTCTCCAGCGCCACGGAGGTCACGCGCACGCTGCCGCCATAGCTGATGCGGGCCAGATCGAGATCGGCGAGTTTGCGATGGTTGAGGCTGGCTTGCGGGTGGGTGGTTCTGGACAGGCCAATGAAGTGCTGGCCGACGTGCTGATTGACGTAGTCGGAGACGGCATAAGGGTCAGCGTGACGGAACACGCTGCTGCGATCGCTCAGCAGATGGCTGTCCATGGGGCATTGCTCGTTGTTGTCGTTATTTTGGGATCACGGGGTTTCAGGCATCACGACTCACAGTACGCCGGAGTGTCACGGTGGGCAATTGGACGAAGGTTTGGGCGCTCGATAATCGAACACTTCTTGCGGATTACGGAGTGGTTTGTACAACGCCTACACTTGCCGAAGAAATGCCCTACACGCCAAAAAAACCCGATACAGAAAAATCCTACTTATGACAGTTTTATAAAACAAAAAAAGCCCGTTTTCAGTCGAAACTGAAAACGGGCTTTTCCCACCTCAACGGCCTTTACTTCAGGTCGTCAAAGTGGTCTCGCAGGAACTCGTAAAAGCGAAAGGCTTTAAACAATCTCCATACAAGGCTCAGCGTACGCAGCAAAAGCTTCATACGTTTTGGCCTCCAGGGCTGGGGGCCAAACCTCCAGCAAGCTTACCGGATCATGCTTGCCTTAAGCATGCATGTCAAAGCAGCCAATGAGGCGGCCGTTTGAAAGCCCTCCGAAGTATCATTCCGGCACGGGTGCAAAACCGTGTCAGAGGGAATGAAATCGTTGAGTTGCCAGCCAAACCTCGTCGCTGCTTAGACATGTGAGCGTCGGCATCATAACCCTCAATAGAACGATACATGACCAGGTAATTCATCGGCTTTGTAAAACGTTATTTCTGCCAGCATTGCTCTTTTCAACATTGGATAACGTATGCATCCACCTGAAACAGAATATTAATGTTGCGAGGGGACGCAAAGACTCATACCATGAGCACATGTCAAAGCAGCTAGTGAAGCAACAAACCTCAGCCGCAAACCGAGGTTTAAAAAACCACCCCGCTAAGGTGGTTTTTTTTCGTCTGCCTTTTCACTGCACTCGACGACGAAAAACAGATCACAACGTCCGCGCCCAAGTCTGACTCACCAGATCCTTGCCAAAGCTGTGAACCGTCTCCTCCTCCACCAATTCAAAACCGGCCTTCTGATAAATCTTGCGCGCAGCGGTCAGGTTACTGGTCGTCCACAAGGTCATTTTCTGGTACCCGATCTGCCGGGCAAAGCGCAGGCACTCCTCGACCAGACGGCTGCCAATGCCCAAGCCCCGCGCGCTGGCGTCGACGTAGAGCATGCGCAGTTTGGCGGTTGTTTCATCCTGGCGGACGATGAACACCGAGCCGATGACCTTGCCGTCCTTTTCCGCAATCCAGCAGCGCTCGCTCGTCGGGTCGTAATCACGCAGGTACTTGGCGACCACCTCGGCCACCAGCGCCTCGAACTCCGAATTCCAACCGTACTCACGGGAATACAGGGCCGCTTGTTGCTGCATCACCGTGCCCATGTCGCCGGGCTGCGGATCGCGTAATACGTAGGTTGAGTCTTTATTGCCTTGCAGCAGTGTCTGGATCAACGTCATGGCGCCGATCAGTTGCTTCTGCTGCGGTTCAGGCAATCGCTCGAGCATGGCGACGATCTGTTCGCGGGAGGCCTTTTCCAGCGGAATCAGGATTTCACGGCCAAAATCGGTTAAGTGCAATTGCGCAGCGCGAGCGTCCGTGGGCGACGGGACTTTCTGGATCAAGCCGCGCTTCTCGAAGCCGCTGATGATGCGGCTCATGTAGCCGGCGTCGAGGCCGAGCATCTGGCGCAGGTCGGCACTGGTCAGGTCACCGCGCGAGGCCAATTCATACAAGATGCGTAGCTCGGTCAGCGAGTAGTCGCTTTGCAGCAGATGCTCCTGCAATACGCCGATCTGATGGGTGTAGAAGCGGTTGAAGCCGCGCACAACGTCGGCTTGCTCGAGGAGATGGCTGCTGGACATGGCAGATACTCAGTTAATTGCTTAAAGCAACTATATATTTGCCTAAAGCAACCATGTCAACAGAAAGCTATCGGCACTTGGCCAACACCACCTGACAGGTGTCCGGCGTGCCCCCGGAGCGACCGGCATAACGAATACAGTTGTTCATCGATTTCTGCCGGGCCATGTTCAGACTGGAACCCCACGCCAGACCGCCCTCGCCGACCGACGGCAAGGCTTTGGCGTAGCAGGCGTCGCCAACACCCGACGGTGGATAGTGTTTTCGGCTGGAGCAACCTGCATTAAACGTCAGGCTAAGGCCGATCAGGGTAAGCATGCCCCAGAGCGTGCATCGGTTGAGCATCGTATTTCACCTGCCGCCAAAACGGGTCGTAACCTGCTGAGTCTAGCCCTCTCACCTGCACAAATCTTCTAAACGTCGATGACCATTGCGCGGTATTTTATGGGGCCGCACCTTTCAATGGCGAACACTGGAGCCTTCGTGGATAAACGCAACTGGATCGAGCTGTCCCAGGATGTCGACACCGGGATTGAATCGATTCGTGCTCACTTCGAGGGGCATGCCTACGATCCGCACTGGCATGACAGCTTTCTCGTCGGCGTCACCGAGCAAGGTGTGCAGCAGTTCAATTGCCGCCGCGTGCGCCATCGCAGTACGCCGGGAAACGTGTTCCTGCTGGAGCCGGGGGAAATCCACGATGGGCAAGCGCCGACCGAGGAAGGTTTTACCTATTCGATGCTCTACCTCGATCCGCACTGGCTGGAGCGTGAACTGCATGCGCTGTTCGAAGACGCACCGTCCGACAGCCAGCCCGGTTTTGCCGACACGCTGAGTCAGGACCCGCGTCTGGCCACAGCGATCAGTCACGCTTTCCATGCGTTGCATGACGGCGATCTGCGCATCGTCCGGCAGACCGCCGTCGATGGTTTGCTGAGCTCGCTCACGCGCCATCTCGACTGGCGCAAGCGCCAGGTTTTCGATCCGCGCCTGCCATTGGTGGCGCAACTGGCGCGGGATTATCTGCACGCGCATACCTATGAAGATATCGGTCTCGATGATCTCGCGCGGGTCTGCGGGGTCGACCGTTTTCGTCTCAGCCGCGCCTTCAAGTCGGCTTTTGGCCTGGCGCCCCACGCGTACCTGATCCAGTTGCGCCTGGCCAAGGCGCGGCAGTTACTGGCCCGGGGTGAAACGCCGGCGCAGGTCGCCAGCGTGCTCGGTTTTGCTGATCAGAGTCACATGGGGCGGTGGTTCCGCCGCGCCTATCAACTCACCCCCGCCGACTACCGCAAGCGCTGCTCAAACCTTCCAGACTGATCCACAACGACTGGCGATCATGGCTTCCTGTGTTTACTTCCAAGGAATCCGCCCGTGGCGTCATTATTGCCCTTCCTGCTGTTTGCTTTCGTTGCCTCGATCACGCCGGGGCCGACCAATATTCTGGTGTTGAGCCACAGTTCGCGCCAAGGCTTGCTCGCCACGCTGCCAATCATTTTTGGCGCCTGCGCAGCGGCGGCACTGATTGTATTGGTGGTCGGCCTCGGTGCCGGTGAAACCTTGCTGCGCTACCCGCGCGTGCAGCAAGCCATGGCCTGGGGCGGCGTGCTTTGGTTGAGCTGGCTGGCGTGGCAGATCTATCGCAGCACGCCGCCATCGCTGGACCCTACGGATACACAGGAAGAAAGTTTCAACGTGCTGGGCGCCGCCATGCTGCAACTGGTCAATCCCAAGGTATGGATGATGGCTGTAGCGGTGGTCAGCGTGTTTGTCGGCGGTGGCGACAAGACCCTGCGACTGCTGGTGTTGTCGCTGGCGTTTCTGTTGGTGTCGTTGCCATGCATGACGTTCTGGGCGTTGCTGGGTGTGGGCAGTGCGCGATTGATGGGATCGCCGAAAGCGTTCAAGCGGATGAACACGGCACTGGCGTTGTTATTGCTGCTCTCGGCATGGCTAACTGTCCTGGCTTAACGCCCTCGTAGGAGCTGCCGAAGGCTGCGATCTTTTGATTTTGTTTTTTAAGATCAAGATCAAAAGATCGCAGCCTTCGGCAGCTCCTACATAGCGCTTCAATACCATTTCATCAGGGTGAGGTGGCCTGCCGGTACTCACGCGGCGTAAACCCGGTCGACGCCTTGAACTGCCGAGTGAAGGCGCTGTGATCGGTATAGCCGCATTGCAACGCCACATCGGTAATCGGCAAGTCGGTGTGCAGCAAGCGGTGCGCGTGTTCGAGGCGCACTTTCTGGATCATCTGCCGTGGCGTCAGGTGGAACACCCGTTTGCAGTAACGCTCCAGTTGCGCGACTGAAATACCGGCGATTCGCGTCAGTTCACCGAGGGTCACGCGGCGATTGAAGTTCGCGCGGATATGCTCATCGACAGCCGCCAGCCGCTCGAATGCCGGGTGCGTTTCACTGGCCGATTGCAGGTCCACGGAAATCCCCGCCAGGCCAATGATCACCCCGTCACGGTTGTACAGCGGCTGCTTGTGCGTCAGGCACCAGCCCGGTTCGCGACTGCCGTACAGATGCAGTTCGAGCTGATCCTCCAGCACAAAGCCCTCCTCCAGTACCTTGCGATCCTGCTCGGTGTAGCCGGGTCCGAGTTGTGCCGGGAACACCTGCGCACTGGTTTTCCCGAGCAACGGGCGCAAATCCTTCAAGCCACAGCGTTGCACCAGCGTGCGATTCGCGAGCACGTAACGGGCTTGCACATCCTTGATGAAAATCGCCGCATTAGGGATCACATCGAGCATCGGCAACAACAGCGCGGCGCCAGCCAAGAGCTCCTCAAGTGTTTGCGGACGATGCCCATCAATGCCTTGAGACAGGATCGAAAACGCCTGTTGCATCAAAGATTCCTCTCGTAACGTGGATGGACGAAGCGCCCGCCATGCGGTCTTCGCGTGCAGATTGCAGCATCGCTCAAGACCTGTCGAGGGCCACGTTTCGCCAGCGCGACTGTGCTGATTTCGTCATCGAAGCCGCCGCAAAACATCAATCGCCCCACCGTTGATAAGTTCAAAGTCTGGCCGTCCCAGTGACACAACTGCCTATCCAATAACTCACAAGAAGGCGATGCCATGTCAGGCCAAGGCAAGTTCAAAAAACAGCTTTCACTGATCGACCTCACATTTATCGGGCTCGGGGCGATCTTCGGTTCCGGCTGGTTGTTCGCGGCCAGTCATGTGTCCGCCATTGCCGGGCCGGCGGGGATTTTTTCCTGGCTGCTGGGCGGCTTTGCGGTGTTGTTGCTGGGCATCGTTTACTGCGAGCTGGGCGCGGCATTACCGCGTGCCGGTGGCGTGGTGCGTTACCCGGTTTACTCCCACGGGCCGCTGCTCGGCTACTTGATGGGCTTCATCACCCTGATTGCGTTTTCCAGTTTGGTGGCGATCGAAGTGGTTGCTTCGCGCCAATACGCGGCAGCGTGGTTTCCCGAGCTGACCAAGGCTGGCTCCGGCGATCCGACGATCCTCGGCTGGATGGTGCAGTTCGGCCTGCTCTGCGTGTTTTTCCTGCTCAACTACCGCAGCGTGAAGACCTTCGCCAAGGCCAACAATCTGGTCAGCGTGTTCAAGTTCATCGTGCCGCTGCTGGTGATCGGCGTGCTGTTCACCTTCTTCAAACCGGCCAATTTCGAGGTACAGGGTTTCGCCCCGTTCGGCCTGTCGGGTGTGGAAATGGCGGTGTCGGCGGGCGGGATCATTTTCGCTTATCTGGGTCTGACGCCGATCATCTCGGTGGCCAGCGAAGTGAAGAATCCGCAGCGTACCATTCCCATCGCGCTGATCCTCTCGGTGCTGCTGTCGACGCTGATTTACGTGCTGCTGCAAATGGCCTTTCTCGGCAGCATCCCGACGGAAATGCTCGCCAATGGCTGGGCCGGTATCAGCAAGGAGTTCGCCCTGCCGTACCGTGACATCGCGCTGGCACTGGGCGTGGGCTGGCTGGCCTGGCTGGTGGTCGCCGACGCGGTGATCTCGCCGAGCGGTTGCGGCAACATCTACATGAACGCCACCCCCCGCGTGATCTATGGCTGGGCGCAGACCGGGACCTTCTTCAAAGTCTTCACCCACATCGATGAAAAGTCCGGGATTCCGCGTCCGGCGCTGTGGCTGACTTTTGCCCTGTCGGTGTTCTGGACCCTGCCGTTTCCGTCGTGGGAAGCGCTGATCAACGTGGTCTCCGCCGCGCTGGTGCTGAGCTACGCCGTGGCACCTGTGTCAGTCGCCGCACTGCGCCGCAATGCGCCGGACATGCCACGGCCGTTCCGGGTCAAGTGCATGGGCGTGCTCGGGCCGGTGTCGTTCATCATCGCCGCGCTGATTGTCTACTGGTCGGGCTGGAACACTGTGTCGTGGCTGATCGGCCTGCAAATCCTGATGTTCGTCGTCTATCTGCTCTGCGGTCGTTTTGTGCCGACCGGCCACCTGAATCTGGCCAGCCAAGTGCGTTCCTCGGCATGGTTGATCGCCTTCTATGCGGTGACCATCGTGCTGTCGAAACTCGGCACCTTTGGTGGCCTGGGCATCCTCGCTCACCCGTTCGACACCATCGTCGTCGCTGCTTGCGCCACCGGCATTTATTACTGGGGCGCCGCGACCGGTGTGCCGGCGCACCTGCTGCGTCTGGAAGAGGACGACGAGGAAAGCGAAGTCACCGCCCCTGCCTCAACCGTTTCTGCACGCCCTGCCGGCGCCTACTGAAATCACCTAAAGGGATCTATTCATGAAAGAACTACACGTCATTGATTCCCATACCGGCGGTGAACCGACGCGCCTGGTGATGAACGGCTTCCCCGATCTGCCCGGCAACAGCATGGTGGAGAAACGCGATGCGCTGCGCACTGAGCATGATCAATGGCGCCGCGCCTGCCTGCTGGAACCACGCGGCAACGATGTGCTGGTCGGCGCGTTGTATTGCGAACCAGTATCGGCGGACGCCACTTGCGGGGTGATTTTCTTCAACAACGCCGGTTATCTGGGCATGTGCGGCCACGGCACCATCGGCCTGATCAACTCGTTGCAGTATCTGGGAAAAATCCAACCGGGCATCCACAAGATCGATACGCCAGTCGGCCCGGTCAGCGCCACGTTGCATGAGGACGGATCCGTCACCTTGGGCAACGTCCCCGCTTACCGCCACCGCAAACAGGTGCCGGTGGACGTGCCGGGCTTCGGTCAGGTATTGGGCGACATCGCCTATGGCGGCAACTGGTTCTTCCTCGTTTCCGAGCACGGTCAGACGCTGACGATGGACAACGTCGAACACCTCACCGCCTACACCTGGGCGATGCTCAAGGCCCTCGAAGACTCAGGCATTTTCGGCGAGGACGGTGCCGTCATCGATCACATCGAACTGTTCGCAGACGACGCCGTTGCCGACAGCCGCAACTTCGTCATGTGCCCCGGCAAAGCCTACGACCGCTCGCCGTGCGGCACCGGCACCAGTGCCAAACTCGCCTGTCTGGCCGCCGACGACAAGCTGCAGCCCGGCGCAACCTGGGTGCAGGCGAGCATCACCGGCAGCCAGTTCGAAGGCCGCTTCGAATGGGACGGCGAACGAGTCCGCCCGTTCATCACCGGCCGCGCTTACATGACCGCCGACAGCACCTTGCTGATCGACGAAGCAGACCCGTTCGCGTGGGGCATCTGAGCCACCGCGCTGACTTTTCACTTCACTTTGAATGATGTGCCAAGGAGTTAAAACAATGAGCGACAACATCTTCACCGGTTGCATGCCGGCCCTGATGACCCCGTGCACCGCCCAGCGCAAACCGGACTTCGATGCCCTGGTGGCCAAGGGTCGCGAGCTGATCGATATCGGCATGAGCGCCGTGGTTTATTGCGGTTCGATGGGCGACTGGCCGTTGCTCACCGAGGCGGAACGGCAGGAAGGCGTGGCGCGTCTGGTCGCTGCCGGGATTCCGACCATCGTCGGCACCGGCGCAGTGAACTCACGAGAAGCGGTTTCCCATGCAGCGCACGCGGCGAAAGTCGGCGCGCAGGGTCTGATGGTGATACCGCGCGTACTGTCCCGTGGTGCTTCGGCGACTGCGCAAAAAGCCCACTTCGCAGCGATTCTGCAAGCCGCACCGAACCTTCCAGCAGTGATCTACAACAGCCCTTACTACGGCTTCGCCACCCGCGCTGATCTGTTCTTCGAACTGCGTCGCGAGTACCCGAACCTGATCGGCTTCAAGGAATTCGGCGGTGGTGCTGACCTGCGTTACGCCGCCGAAAACATCACTTCCAAGGACGATGATGTGACCTTGATGGTCGGCGTCGACACGCAAGTGGTCCACGGTTTCGTCAACTGCAACGCCACCGGCGCCATCACCGGTATCGGCAACGCCCTGCCCCGCGAAGTGATGCAACTGGTGGCGCTGAGCAAGCAAGCGGCCAAGGGTGATGCCAAAGCCCGTCGTCAGGCGCGGGAGCTGGAAGCGGCACTGGCGGTGTTGTCTTCGTTCGATGAAGGCTGCGATCTGGTGCTGTATTACAAGCACCTGATGGTGCTCAACGGCGACAAGGAATACACCCTGCATTTCAACGAGACCGATGCGCTGAGCGACTCGCAGCGGCGTTATGCCGAGAAGCAGTACTCGCTGTTCCGTCACTGGTACGAGAACTGGTCGGCGGAACAGAATTTCGCCTGATCGACTCCCCCCTCACCTGCCGCGAAGCGTTGTGCTACGCGGCAGGTATTTCCCTTTTTATCAGGAAGACACCATGACTCTGACGGGCCACATGCTGATCGGACAGCAATCCATTGCGGGCAATCGCGAGGCTGTTCGCGGGATCAATCCGGCCACGAATGAAGCGCTGGAACCGGCGTATGCCGGAGGATCGACGGAGCATGTCGAACAGGCCTGCGCGCTGGCCTGGGCAGCGTTCGATGTTTATCGCGAGACAGCACTGAGTCTCCGCGCCGAATTTCTGGAAAGCATTGCTGGAGAAATCGAAGGGCTCGGCGATGAACTGATCGAGCGTGCCCACGCCGAAACCGGGCTACCGCGTACACGTTTGCTAGGCGAACGCGGGCGTACTTGCCAACAATTAAGAATGTTCGCCCGCACCGTGCGCGCCGGTGAGTGGCTGGATGTGCGCGTCGATAGCGCGCAGCCGCAACGCCAACCGCTGCCGCGTGCCGATCTGCGTCAACGGCAGATTGCACTGGGGCCGGTCGCGGTATTCGGCGCGAGCAACTTCCCGCTGGCGTTTTCCGTGGCCGGTGGTGACACCGCGTCAGCATTGGCCGCCGGTTGCCCGGTGATCGTCAAGGCGCACAGCGCGCATCCCGGCACCAGCGAACTGGTTGGTCACGCGGTGACGCGGGCAGTAAAAGCCTGTGGTTTGCCGGAAGGCGTGTTCTCGTTGCTGTACGGTTCCGGCCGCGAAGTGGGCATTGCGCTGGTCACTGATCCACGGATCAAAGCGGTGGGCTTCACCGGTTCGCGCAACGGCGGTCTGGCCTTGATTCAAGCGACGCAAGCCAGGCCCGAACCGATTCCGGTGTACGCGGAAATGAGTTCGATCAATCCGGTGCTGCTGTTTCCGGCGGCGCTGGACAATCGCACACAGGCGTTGGCTGAAGGGTTTGTGGCTTCGCTGACACTGGGCGCGGGTCAGTTCTGCACCAATCCGGGTTTGGTGATTGCCTTGAAAGGGCCGGTGCTGGACCGGTTCATTAGCGCCACCCGCGAGATTATTCAACGCAGCCCGGCGCAGACGATGCTGACACCGGGCATTTTCAGCGCTTACGAATCGGCCGTGAATGCGTTGGCCGAGAATGCCAGTGCGAACATCGCGGGTGTTGGTCAGAGCGGCACCGGCCCGAACCAATGTCAGGCGCACATATTCGTCACAGAAGCGGCCGACTTTCTCGCCGATCACAGGCTGCAAGCGGAAGCATTCGGCGCGGCTGCGCTGATCGTGCAATGCAGCAGTGAGGCTGAAATCCGTCAGGTCAGCGAACACCTGGAAGGCCAGTTGACCGCCACGTTGCACCTTGATGACCAAGACCTGGAACAGGCGCGTGCATTGCTGCCGACACTGGAACGCAAGGCCGGTCGGTTGCTGGTCAACGGCTGGCCAACCGGGGTGGAGGTGTGTGACGCAATGGTTCACGGCGGGCCGTTCCCGGCCACATCCGACTCGCGCACGACATCCGTCGGTACCGCGGCGGTCCTGCGTTTCCTGCGCCCGGTGTGCTATCAGGACTTCCCGGACAGCTTGTTGCCTGACGCATTGAAACAAGGCAATCCGCTGCAATTACGCCGTCTGCTCGATGGACAAAGGGAAGCGCAGCACTATGGCGAATAACGTCTCCCACGACATCGCCGTGGTCGGCGCCGGCATCATCGGCGTCGCCTGCGCACTGCGTCTGGCACGCCAAGGATTGCGCGTGGTGGTCATCGATTCGCAGCAACCCGGCCATGGCGCCTCGTTCGGCAATGCCGGGCATCTGGCGACCGAGCAAGTGTTTCCGATCGCCGATGCGTCCATCCTCAAGCGCCTGCCGGCCATGTTGATGGACCCAATGGGACCACTGCGACTGGACTGGAAATACCTGCCGCGCGCCTTGCCATGGTTCACCCGCCTGCTGCTGAACCTGCGCCCGGCGCCTTTTCAGAACACCGTGGCAGGTTTGCGCGCGCTCAATGAAAGCAGTCTGCAGGCTTGGCAGCGCTTGCTCGCCGACATCCAGCGGCCGGACCTGCTGAAGATCGATGGCTCGTTACTGGTGTTCGAACGTCCCGAATCGCGTCAGGCAATCCAGGCATTACAGACTCGACTGCATCAGCAGCAGGTGCCGGTCGACTACTGGCAGGCCGCTGCCATACGCGATACCGCGCCGCAACTCAGCGAACAGCTTCAGGGCGGCTTGTTCTTCCCACGCACCGGGCATTTCATCGATCCCTACCGCGTGGTCTGTGAACTGGTCGAAGCAGCCAAGGCCAGTGGCGTGAGTTTTGTCCAGCAACAGGTTCAGGGCGGCTATGTGCGGGAGCACGGTGTGTCGCTGATCACCGGATCGGGTGGTTTGACTGCAAGTCGCGTGCTGATCGCCTGCGGTGCGCACTCAGCGAAACTCACCGCCGCCCTCACCGGCAAAAAAGTACCGCTGGACACCGAGCGCGGTTACCACCTGATGCTGCCGCACGAACACGACCGACTGCCCTTCCCCGTCACCTCACTGGAGCGCAAATTCATCATGACGCCGATGTCCGAAGGCTTGCGCCTGGCCGGCACCGTCGAGTTCGCCGGTCTGGAGAAGCCACCGAGCATGGAGCGCGCGTGGCAGTTGCATCGGTTGAGTCAGGGTTTGTTTCGCAAGGATCTGAGTGCTGAAGCGGCGACGCCGTGGATGGGTTTTCGACCGTCGTTACCCGATTCATTGCCGGTGATTGATCAAGTTTGTGAAGGCAAGGTGTTGCTTGCGTTTGGGCATCAGCATCTGGGGCTGACACAGGCGGCGGTGACGGCGGAGATGGTGGTGCGGATGGCTTTGCCTGCGACTGCAAAAGATGCCTGCAAGCTGCCACTCAACGAACATTACAGGCTCGATCGTTTCTGAAAGGAAGTCTCTGACCCACAAGCCTGCTTTCCGGCGCTGGCTTGTGGCGGTGCACTGGCAGATCTACAGACGCTACAAAGGCATTAACCAGTGTCGCTCAGTGGTCCATCCCAGAAAAACCCTCGCGCCCTCATCTTTTTGGCGGCTCGAGGTCAGCCGATGCCCGGCAGCGGCAACACGCAACCCAATCATGGCAGGCAGAAACCTTTCGCGGAATTCGCTGGATTGCGCTGCAAAATGCGACTCAACGCTATCGAGCGCAGCACGCAACAGCTCGCCATCCAGCATCGACAAGTAAAACATCATCTGACGCCAGGCATACGCCGTGTTCTTCAACATCACCAGACGTGCATGGTAATGCGTGATGTGCATTTGTTGCCGCTTGCAAATCCACTCGAAGCACGCCCGCGCCAGCGCGCTCAAACGATGATGCAGCAGTGTTTTCAGGTTCAATTCGCCGAACAGGAGCGCGAGGTTTTGCGTCGTCAGAATCTGCTGCTGTTCGATGATCGTACCGTTAACCGCTGGCGACCATGTGCCAAAGGTGGAGTTTGCCCGCTGTGCACACAGCGTCGCTAACGCATCACGGCTGTTGCTTCTGCGCCGAGATCGGCGCTGATCGGGAAGGCCTGCCAGGCCATCCGTATCAATGTCGTAATAACGAGCGTAAAGCGTTCCGGCTACACATCTGGCCGATTGCCTGGCCGCTCTCGTGAACTTGTTGGAGAACGCGCCCATAAAAATGTCAGCCGCCACCTCATCGACGAAAGGAAGATCCAGCTTCGCCGTTTCAGCCAGTGAAACAAACTCCTGCAGTAGCTTGTTCGGAAGAATGGCCTGCGGAAACGCCGAGAGGGTCATTGCAGAGGCCTCGACCAACGCCTGCCTGGCACCCGTGGCGGAAATAGCACTCGCCTCACGCTCACCCTCTAAAGCCGCGACCCACGGCAGCTCGGCAATTTTGACCTGACTTTGCAGCTTAAGCAGCAGCAACGAGCGCCGACGACGGAAAGCACGATACGTCGCCCCCGCCAACGACTGCAGCATCCCGACCCGGTATACGCTGCTACAGATTTGCGCCGTCATTGCTGGCAGAACCTGCGCCACGGTATCGGCGGATGAGATCAAGCCATGATCAATCAACTCGGCAATGGTCCCCTTGCGGCAACGCTCGAGGCGGCGGCGAACCGCAGGCGGAATCATCACACCAAGGTTCAGCCGGTGACGCTTCGCCTCCTCATCGGTGATCGGTTCAAGCAGCGGCGAAAAGTCACTGACGCCGTCCGAACCCGGGTAACTAGCCAAACGTGCCGAGACAGCCCGGGCGATCAAATGATGCCCGGGGGCCGCCACATCTTGGTGCTGCTCTGCTCGTTTAAGGGAATGTGCGGCGGACTCGGGATGCCCGTGTTTGGCCACAAAGTCATCAACAATGCGCCGGATGCGACCGACCTGGCGGCCGGTCAATGATGCTTGATCGCACAAACACTGACCGAGCAACGCAAACAGTTCCGCCGCCCGGGTCTTGAAAGAACCGTTGCTGCGGTGTTCAGCGCTACAGGTCCGAGCAATCTGCGCGCCAAGTGCCGTTGCGCGTTCGAACCAGCCTTCAGGGTAGTGCCTGCAAGGCCAACCATCCTGACAGGTCAAAAGGAACAGTGAGACCGCAGCGTCGTAGAGAGGCAGACGATTTTCAACCACATGCTTTTGGACGGCCAGACGCGGTTGAGCCAATTGCCGGTTCAGCCGCTGCCTGACACTGGCGCTATCAAAAACATGCACCTCAGCCGTGGAAATCGGCGGCTCGTCAACGGCAGTCGGGAAGAAACGCAGGTGATCGAAGAAAGGCGCGATCTGCTCGATCAGCGTTCGCGCCTCGTCAGTACGCTGATGCCGCAAAAGCCATGACACTGTCAGCAGCGCGGCTTCCTCCGGAACATCAATTTGATAGGTGCCTTTCGCCAAACGCTCTTGCAGCGTTGCGACGCCCACATCAGAGAGGTGCCAGACGTTGAGATCGAACCGTTCATGCCCGGCACGAATGCCGGGGATCGACACGGCTAACTGGCGCTCATAGGCAGTCAAAGCGCCACCGGCCAGAAGTTGCCCGGTGGCAAATCCACCCGTCGCCACGTCCAGCGTGATCCACGGCGGCAAATCGGCGAACGGCACGCGTGAACCGTATTGTGCGCTGCCCTGCATCAGGTGTTCGACCACCCGCTGCCAGCGCTCGACTCGCTTGCGTGCCTGAGGGTCAGCGTCGCGCTGTGTAGCGATCAACGCTCGTGAGAGCTGGAACACCGCATAACCGGCATTCACGCCATCGTGCTCGCCGAACTCAACGTCGTCCCTGGACATACTTCCTTGTGACCCTGCAATGTAATGGGTCCGGGGGCTGGATTCGAACCAGCGCCCACCCGGTTAAGAGCCGAGTGTTCCACCGCTGAACTACCCCGGAACAGAGCCCGCATTGTCGAACAGCCACAAAAGAATGTGAAGCCCGAAGCCTGTTGCAAGACAATTCGCGCCAGCAGGCTGAAACAAGCACTCGTTACAGTTTTTGGCGACCGGCCTCGTCACTCCTGGCCTTGTATTGAGGCGCTTCCTTCGAGTCGGGCCGATGCTGTCTGTTTTCACTAACGTGGTGGCCGTCGTAGAAACTCAACCTGATAGGAATAGGCAATGCTCGAAGATAAACCGGCATAGGTTACCGCTTGGGTGGTGACTACCATGACGTCACACCCGAGTCATTGGAGACCGTCATGAAACCAAGCAAAACCCTGTTCATCACCGGCGTCAGCAGCGGTTTCGGCCATGCACTGGCCAAGGAAGCCATTGCCAACGGCCACCGCGTGATCGGTACTGTGCGCAATGAAAGCGACCTGAAAAACTTCCAGGCGCTGTCCCCGGACAACGCGTACGGCGTGCTGCTGGACGTTACTGATTTTGAGCGGATCGACAGCGTCGTTGCACAAGTGGAAGCCACTCACGGTCCGGTCGATGTGCTGGTCAACAATGCCGGTTACGGTCACGAAGGCATTTTTGAAGAATCGCCGCTGGAGGACATGCGCCGTCAGTTCGACGTCAATGTGTTCGGCGCTGTCGCCATGACCAAAGCCTTCCTGCCCTACTTCCGCCAGCGTCGCGCCGGCCACATCCTCAACATCACCTCCATGGGCGGCACCATCACGATGCCCGGCATTGCCTATTACTGCGGCAGCAAATTTGCGCTTGAAGGGATCTCCGATACCCTGAGCAAAGAGCTGCGGCCCTTCAATGTCTTCGTCACGGCGGTGGCGCCTGGCTCGTTTCGCACCGACTGGGCCGGCCGTTCGATGCAACGCACCGCGCGCAGCATTGCCGACTACGACGCCAGTTTCGACCCGATCCGCCAAGCCCGGGAAGCAAAAAGCGGCAAACAGCTCGGCGACCCGCAAAAGGCTGCGCAAGCGATGCTGCAGATCATCGATTGCCCCGAGCCTCCCGCCCATTTGTTACTCGGCAGTGATGCGTTGGGACTGGTGCGTGACCGCCTGCAACGGGCGCTCGACGAGATTGATCAATGGCAAGCGCTGAGCTGCTCCACCGATCACTGAGAGAGAAAACAATGACGCCGGCCGATACCAGCACCGCACGCATGGTGCAACTGATGGAAGTCCTCGCACCGGTCGAGGGCTACAATCTCAGCGCGCTCGATGACGTGCGCTTCCTGCGCTCGAATCGCCCACTGACCCGCACCCCGGTGTTGTACGACCCCGGCATTGTCATCCTCTGCCAGGGTCGCAAGCGCGGTTATCTGGGTGAGGACACCTACGTCTATGACGCGCAGCATTATCTGGTGGTGTCCGTGCCCATCCCCTTCACCATGGAGACCGACGCCACGGCAGCCGAGCCGATGCTCGCGATTTACATGCAACTGGATTTTCAGTTGGCCAGCGAGTTGATGTTGCAAGTCGATGAGGTGCATGGCGTCAGCGATGCTGAGCCAAAAGGCATGTACGCCTCGCCGATGGACGAAGCGCTGCGCACTACGACCCTGCGTTTTCTCGAGGCGATGAGCGTCGCCGGTGAAGCGCAAATTCTCGGGCCGGCGCTGGTACGCGAGATCTATTACCGCATTCTCACGGGCGAGCAAGGTGGATCAATGCGTGCCGCGCTGCACCGTCGCGGGCATTTCGGCAAGGTGAGCCGGGCGATCCGCAAGATTCACAGCTGTTATCGGCAGCGCCTCGACGTTGAGCAATTGGCCCACGAAGCGAGCATGAGCGTACCGAGTTTTCACCTGCACTTTCGCAGCGTGACCGATACCTCGCCGATGCAATACCTGAAGTCGACACGCCTGCATCAGGCGCGGCTGCTGATGCTGCGCCAAGCCATGAGCGCATCGGCGGCAGCGTTCGACGTCGGTTATGAAAGCGCCTCGCAATTCAGTCGCGAGTTCAAACGATTTTTCGGCCGCACGCCGCAGGCGGAGATTGAATGGATGAAGGCGACGTACTCATTGCCGCCGCCGACAACGCCTTCCGAATTCGTGTCGTCGCACTAGACCGGTCATTTCGCGGGATGAAGCGCCGCGCCGTGGTGCATTGCCAGATGCCCGGTCTTGTCACTTTTGACTTCGTACTGCGGCTCGTCCTTGGAAGCAGGCCGATGGCGGCCCATGAACTCGACATCCCAGGTGTGCACCTTGACCACCTTGCCGCGAATCTCGCCGGCTTCGCTGTTCCAGTGAACCGCGTCGCCGACCTTGAATGACGTGCTCATGGCCTGTTCCCCACACTTATTCAATCCGGTCATTGCGACTCAGGATGCTCGCTCGACACCGAGTTGTTGGCCGCCACATCCGTCATGTCTTCATCGACTGGGGATTCTTCATCGGCGGGCAATGGAACCTCAGGCGGATTGCGTTCCGGATCATGCCCCGTCTCATTGTCCGTCGTCCGTGTCACGTTTTGCTGTGACCGGTTGCCCGGTGCATTTTCATCGATGTCCATGCTTGCTTCTCCGTTCTTGTACGCGGGATATCCGCGCTTAAACGTGAGAGGCAACGGCACAGCGCAAGTGCCGGGCACTGGACGAACGGTGCTCCAACGAAAAAAGCCTGCCGTTCAGGGCAGGCTTTCGCTTGGAGATTAAAATAATCGTGCCGGGCCAGCCGGACGCTAATCGTAAAACGCCTCAACCAAAACCCGACTGCCGACAAAGAAACTGTCCGCCACCAACCGTAACGGCTGCACATCCAGGTCACTGGCCTTGTCGCCGATCAACTGTTGGAAATGTCTGTACACCGCCGCGTACTCGCCCTCCTCCGACACGGCCTGACGCACGCCATCGATGCTCAACAGCGCCCCGCCGTTTTCCAGACGCAGAACACCCTCGGCACAACGAACTTCGATACTCCACAGCTCATCATGCCCATGGTCGAAATCGAACTCCGCCCGCACATCAAGCTGACGCGCATCAGCCATTTTGATCGACGCAGCAATCGGCGACTGGCAGTTGCTCGGCACGCGCAGTTCAGCCGATTCGACAAACAGCGGCAGCTTCAGCAGATGGGTGACGATCGACAAGGCATTGATCCCCGGATCGAATACGCCGAGGCCGCCGGGTTGCCAGATCCAGGTCTGCCCGGGGTGCCATTTGCGCACGTCTTCTTTCCAGTCGATCTGCACGCTTTGCAAAGTGCGCGAGGCGAGCCAGTCGCGAGCGGCTTCGATACCGGGCGCGTAGCGTGAATGCCAGGCAAACAACGCGCTGACGCCCTGCTCTGCGGCCTGATCGACCAAGGCCAGCGCTTCGCCCAACGTGGCACACGGGGGCTTCTCAACCAACACGTGTTTGCCTGCGGCCAGCGCTTGCTGCACCAGCGCAAAACGACCTTGCGGTGGCGTGCAGAAGGCAATCGCGTCAACCTGCGGACCGTTTTCCAGCAGCTCGCTCAACGAACGGAAATTTTCGACACCGGGGCAAGGCTTGCCTTGGGTAGCGACGGAGACCAACTGGAAAGCGGGATTGGCGAGGATCGCCGGGACGTGTTGATCCTGGGCAATCTTGCCGTAGCCCACCAGACCGAGACGGATTGGTTGCATCAATGACTCCTGTTTTGATTTTGTTGTCGTCAGTGAACCGGGAGATTACCTGTAAACGCCACGAGCGTCTGTCCGCGCAATGTCACAACAACGCACAGGATCAGGCAAGGATTGCACAGGAATGCACTAGTGCCCGAAGCGCCGGAAAAGAAACAATGCCTTACGACAAACCGATCGAGGATGTTCCCATGCTTGTACAAGCCTACGGCGCCCACGCGGGCGACAAACCCCTTGAACCGATGCAGATAAACCGCCGCGCGCCGGCCGCCCATGATGTGCAGATCGATATCGCCTTTTGTGGCATCTGCCATTCGGATCTGCACCAGGTGCGCGCGGAATGGGCCGGTACACAATTCCCATGCGTACCGGGGCATGAAATCGTCGGTCGCGTTTCCGCCGTCGGCGCACATGTGTCGGACTATAAGGTCGGTGATCTGGTCGGCGTCGGTTGCATCGTCGACAGCTGCAAACATTGCGATGACTGCGAAAGCGGTCTGGAAAACTATTGCGACGGCATGATCGGCACCTACAACTTCCCGACCGCGGATGCGCCGGGCTGGACGCTGGGCGGCTACTCGCAAAACATCGTTGTGCATGAACGCTACGTGTTGCGCATCCGTCATCCTGAAGCGCAACTGGCCGCCGTCGCGCCGCTGCTGTGTGCCGGCATCACCACTTACTCGCCGCTGCGTCATTGGAATGCGGGACCGGGCAAGAAAGTCGGCGTGGTCGGCATCGGTGGCCTCGGCCACATGGGCATCAAACTGGCTCACGCTCTGGGCGCCCACGTTGTCGCATTCACTACCTCTGAATCCAAACGCGAAGCGGCCAAAGCGCTTGGCGCCGATGAGGTTGTGGTGTCGCGCAATGCCGAAGAAATGGCCGCACACGCCAAGAGCTTCGACCTGATCCTCAACACCGTCGCCGCGCCGCACGATCTCGATGCATTCCTGGTGCTGCTCAAGCGCGATGGTGCGTTGACGCTGGTCGGCGCGCCTGCGACGTCGCATCCTTCGCCGAACGTGTTCAACCTGATCATGAAGCGCCGCACGATTGCCGGCTCGATGATCGGCGGCATTGCCGAAACTCAGGAAATGCTCGATTTCTGTGCCGAGCACGGCATCGTTTCCGACATCGAACTGATCCGCGCCGACCAGATCAACGACGCCTACGAGCGCATGCTCCAGGGCGATGTGAAATATCGTTTCGTGATCGACAACGCAACGTTGGCCGGCTAAGCCTCAGCGCCCATTGGCCATTAAGCGCGGCCAATGGGCCATTGAATTCCGTCGCCGGGATTTGACAGGTCCGGCGTTGCTCGCCAGAGTCGCACCCCTTTGCCTGCCATCAAGGGGTTGCCGTTGAACGAACAGACATTGTCCATGCGCCTTGAGCGCGTGGCTGCCCACGTACCTGCCGGTGCGCGATTGGCGGATATCGGCTCGGATCACGGCTATCTGCCGGTGGCGCTAATGCGCCGTGGTCTGATCAGCGCCGCCGTGGCGGGCGAAGTCGCGTCGACGCCGTTCCACGCGGCTGAACGCACCGTGCGCGAGAATGATCTGCAGCAGCAAATCAGTGTGCGCCGGGCCGATGGTCTGGCAGCAATCAAACCTGACGACGGCATCACCGCCATCAGCGTCTGCGGCATGGGCGGTGAAACCATCCGCGACATCCTCGACAGCGGCAAGGCCCACCTCAACGGCCAGGAACGTCTGATCCTGCAACCCAACGGCGGCGAACAACCCTTGCGCCAGTGGCTGATGGAAAACGGCTACCGCATCCTCAGCGAAGAGCTGCTGCGGGAAAACCGCTTCGACTACGAAATCATCGTCGCCGAACGCGCTGAACCGGTGATCTATACCGACAAGGAACTGTACTTCGGCCCCTTGCAGATGCAGGCCCGCAGCCCCGAGTTTCTGCGCAAATGGCAGCACAAACTTCACCATAAGCAGAAGACGCTGAGCCAACTCGCCCATGCGCAGCAGGGTTTACCGGATGGAAAGGTGCAAGACCTGACGCAACAGACACGCTGGATTACCGAGCTGCTGGCCTGAGCGCCAGCGTTTCGCACTGAGAAAACGCGTGCACAGGATGACTGCTCGCGCGCCCTCATTTGATACACCACATCATAAATGATGTACCCCAAGCCCCATTTATCAATTCTCTCCTGCCTCTTAAAGTCCTCTCCAACAGCCGCCCATCACTCCGACGGGCCAGCGACTGGAGATACCCCAAATGCCTTTCATCAGCGTACGTATCACCCGTGACGGCGTGACCCGGGAACAGAAAGCCCAGGTCATCAAGGAAATCACCGAAACGATGCAGCGGGTGCTGCACAAGGACCCGAAACTCACCCACATCGTGATCGAGGAAGTCGACACCGATAACTGGGGTTACGCCGGCATCACCACCACCGAATATCGCCAACAGTTGGCGGACTCGCAGTCATGAGCCGGGCCGTGAAAATCGATTTCGTCTCGGATGTCGTTTGCCCCTGGTGCGCATTGGGCGCCACCGCTCTGGAGCAAGCGATCCGGAATCTGGCGGGCGAAGTCGACGTGGAACTGACCTACAAACCGTTCGAACTGAACCCCGACATGCCCGCCGAAGGTGAACACGCCATCGAGCACATGATGCGCAAATACGGGCGCAGCGCTGAGCAAGTGGCAGATCGCAACGCGATGATCATCGAACGCGGCGAGCAGATCGGTTTTCACTTCGACCTGGAAAAACGCAGCCATTTCCACAACACCTTCGATGCCCATCGACTGCTGTTCTGGGCCGCCACACAAGGACGTCAGCGTGAGTTGAAGCAAGCCTTGCTCAAGGCCTACTTCACTGACGGCAAGAACCCGAATGACCACGCCACGCTGGTGATGCTGGCAGGCGCAGTCGGGCTCGACAGTCAGCGTGCGCAAGAGGTTCTGGCCAATGCAGAGTTCCGCCAGGCCGTGCGCGAACTTGAACGGTTTTACCAGCAGCGCGGCATCGACTCGGTTCCGGCCATGGTCCTTGATGACAAACAGGTCATCCCCGGTTCCCAGTCCGTCGCTTATTACGAGCAAGCGTTACGTCAAGCCGCGCAGATTGCGGCTCACGCCTGACACCCGAACTTCGTTTTTTCAAACCATTCAGATTGCATGAGGAAACATCATGAGCACGTCCAAAAAAGTTGTAGTGATCACCGGCGCCTCGCAAGGCATTGGCGCAGGCCTGGTCAAGGGTTTCCGTGAACGCGGCTATCAGGTTGTCGCGACCTCCCGTTCGATCAAACCGTCCACTGACGCGGATGTTCTCGCCGTCGCCGGTGACATCGCCGACCCGCTGACCGCCGAACGTGTGATTCGCGAAGCCGTTGCTCGTTTCGGGCGCATCGACACGCTGGTCAATAACGCCGGGATTTTCGTCGCCAAACCCTTCACCGAGTACAGCCAGGCAGACTACGCACAAGTGGTAGCGACCAACATGAGCGGCTTCTTCCACATCTCGCAATTGGCCATTGCCGAAATGGAGAAAAACGCCAGCGGCCACATCGTCAGCGTCACCACCAGCCTGGTCGACCACGCGATTGACGGCGTACCGTCGGTGCTCGCGTCGCTGACCAAAGGTGGCATCAACGCGGCGACCAAATCCCTGGCCATCGAGTACGCCAAGCGCGGTATTCGGGTCAATGCGGTGTCGCCCGGCATCATCAAGACACCGATGCACGGCGAAGAGACTCACGCCGCCCTCGGTAGCCTGCACCCGGTTGGGCATATGGGTGAGATCGACGACATCGTGCAAGCGATCCTTTACCTGGACAGTGCGAAGTTCGTGACCGGCGAAATCCTCCATGTCGACGGTGGTCAAAGCGCTGGCCATTGACACCTCCCCACGGCACTGCCGGTGTGTACCGGCGGTGCCGCTTCATGAGATAAACCTGAGAATGAACCGTCAGTTGATCCTCAGGCTTATTCCATGAAGCGCCACTTTGAAGACTTGCAGTTAGGCAGCATCGAACTCTTTTGCCTCGCCGCTGAAGCCGGCAGCTTCACCGCCGCCGCCCAGCTTGCGGGTGTGACGCCGGCCGCGGTGAGCCGGTCGATTCTTCGCCTCGAAAAAAGATTGGGTTCACGCTTGTTTGCCCGAACTACCCGCAGCATTCGCTTGACCGAAGCGGGCAGAAACTTTTTCGTCCAGTGCAGCCAGGCGCTGACGCAACTGGTCGAAGCGCAACAAGAAGTCATGGGCGCACAGTCGTCACCGTCCGGTCAGTTGCGCATCAGCCTGCCCACCACTTACGGGCACCACCGCATTCTGCCGCTGCTGCCAAAATTCCGCGCGCTCTACCCTGACGTCACCGTCGACATCCACTTGGGCAACCGCAATATCGACTTCGTCGGCGAAGGCTACGACCTGGCGATCCGCGTCCGCGCGCAACCGGATTCGACCATGGTTGCGCGGCTGCTGGAGGATGCAAAACTGGTGGTGGTCGCCTCCCCCGACTATCTGAAAAAGGCTGGCACACCGAAGACGCTTGAGGATCTGGTGCAACACGAATGTATTCAGTTCGAACTGCCGAGCAGCGGGCGGCGGATCTCCTGGCTGTTCCAGGAAAATGGCCACGATCGCGAAGTGATTTCCGACGGCGGTTACTCCTGCTCCGATGACGTGCTCGGCGGTGTCACCCTGGCCAGACATGGTGCCGGGGTCTTCCAGACGTACAAGTTCATTGTCGAAAAGGAGCTGGCGGACGGCAGCTTGGTCGAGGTACTTAAGCCGTACGCCGGGCGCTCGCGACCTTACACCTTGCTGTATCCGCATGGACGGTATGTGCCGCAACGGGTCAGGGCGTTTGTCGACTTTCTGTTGCAGTTTCGTGATGAGTGGGCGGTTGACGCTGATTGAATCGGCGCAACACAAAAGCCTGCTTTTCATGGCAGGCTTTTGTGTGGTCGCGCAGGCTTACTTCTGCTGTGCGGTCAGCGCCGTGTAGCTGTTCATCAGGTTGCGGTAGTTCGGGATCCGCTGCGACAGCAGGTTACCCAGACCTTCAATGTCGTTGCGCCAGTCGCGGTGCAGCTCACACGCCACCGAGAACCAGTTCATCATTTGCGCGCCGGCCTGAGTCATGCGACTCCACGCGGCTTGTTGCACGGTGGTGTTGAAGGTGCCGGACGCATCAGTCACCACAAACACCTCAAACCCTTCCGCCAGCGCCGACAAGGTCGGGAACGCTACGCAGACATCCGTGACCACACCGGCAATGATGATTTGCTTGCGACCGGTAGCTTTGATCGCCTTCACAAAATCTTCGTTGTCCCAGGCGTTGATCTGACCTGGACGAGCGATGTACGGCGCATCCGGGAACATTTCTTTCAGCTCTGGTACCAGCGGGCCGTTCGGGCCTTGTTCGAAGCTGGTGGTGAGGATGGTCGGCAGTTCGAAGAACTTGGCCAGATCCGCCAGGGCCAGCACGTTGTTCTTGAACTCGTTGGGCGAGAAGTCCTGCACCAGCGAAATCAGGCCGGTCTGGTGGTCGACCAGCAGCACGATGGCGTCGTCTTTGTTGAGGCGGTTGTAGGTTGGAGTGGTCATGGTCTGCTTCTCTTTTGAGCTTTAGAAGTTGTTGTTGCGTTCAAGTTGGGTACAGATTACTGACGCACAGGGACGGGATAAATCGGCTGAAAAGCGTTTCACCGTCCACTCAAAAGGGACAATTTTCCGGCTGCCGGTGAGTCTGAAAAACTGGCACCACTGACAAACCTGCGCGGAGCAGTCACGGGGTCATTTATCAGCTGCAGGTCCCCGCGCCGTGCTGTCGCGCTTCGTCAATGTGAACGGCAACACCACATGCCGTTGCGGCAACGGCTGTTTCTCGATCAGCGCAATCAGCATTTCCACGGCTTTCTCGCCGAACATTTCGGCGGGCTGGGCAATGGTCGTCAGCGGTGGATCGCAGTACGCGGCCATTGGAATATCGTCGAATCCGGCGAGAGAAATATCCTCCGGCACACGCAGCCCCTGCTCTTTAATGCTCTTGAGCGCGCCGATGGCCATTTCGTCATTTTCACAAAACAGCGCGCTCGGTCGGTTGTCGAGCGCGAGCAGTTTCCCGGCACCCGAATAGCCAGCGTCCAGGGTGAAATCGCCGTGACAGATGAGCGTGTTGTCCAGCGCAAGACCGGCGTCGCGCAGGGCCGCCTCATACCCCGCCAGACGATCACGCGTGAGCGGGCTGCCTTTGGGTCCTTTGATCAGTCCGATGCGCTGATGCCCCATCGCGATCAGGTACTCGGTCATGGCTTTGGCCGCCGCAACGTTATCCAGACTGATCGTTGGATGCCGTCCGTGCCGGATGACTTCGCAGGCATTGACGATCGGGGCCAGTGCTGGCTCGGCGGTAGATTCTTCGAAGGGATCATAGGCGCGCAACTGAATGACGCCATCGGCTTGATGGGCGTGCACCAGATCAGCGAACTGGCGCTCAAGTGATGCCTGGCCCTGGGTGTCGCACAACAGCAACCGGTATCCGGCGGCCTGCGCGGCTTTCTGTGCGCCGCTGATCACCCTGGCGAAAAAGGTGTTGGCAATGGTCGGGACCAGAATCACCAGGTTGCCCGTTCTACGCGAGCGAAACTGCACCGCCATCAAATTCGGTCGATAGCCGGTTTGCTGGACGGCGGCCATGACCCGCTCGCGGGTATCGGGCAGCACACGCTCGGGGGACTTCAATGTTCTCGACACCGTTGCTACCGAGACACCCGCCAGCCGTGCCACTTCGCGGATATTGGACAAGACTGCCTCGCTCTTTCAATCAAATCGGCCGTCGAGCTTACCGCACAGCGTCACACGCCGAAACGTTGGCATTCGTCAGACACGGTTTGACACTCGCTGATTTCAGGCCTAGATTTCGCCGACGATGTAACCGGTTACATCATCAATGTTCCGCATGAATCCACTGAGACAATTGCCATGATTGCAGCAGGTAGAAAAATAAGAATGGGCTTCGTCGGCGGTGGTGAAGGCGCCTTCATCGCCCAGGCACACCGGCAAGCCGCCGGCCTCGATGGACGCTTCGAACTGGTCTGCGGTGCGTTCAGCCGCGACGCCCATAACAATCAACGCAGTGGTGCGGCGCTTGGGCTGCCTGCGCAACGCTGCTATGACGCCTGGCAAGACATGCTGGCCGCCGAACACGCACTGCCGGCCGATCAGCGCATGGAACTGCTGGTGATCGTCACGCCTAATCACCTGCACGCCCCTATCGCCAGTGCAGCACTGAGTGCGGGTTTCCATGTGTTCAGTGAAAAGCCCGCTGCGCTCAATCTGGCGCAAGTGCAGGACTTGGCCCGCGTGGTCAACAACAGCCAGCGGATCTACGCCTTGGCACATACCTACCTGGGGTATGCGATGGTCTGGCAGGCACGCGAGATGGTCGCCAACGGTGAAATCGGGCGTCTGCGCAAAGTCCTCGTCGAATACCCGCAAGGCTGGCTCAGCAGCGATGTGGCTGGCCAAGGCAACAAACAGGCGGGCTGGCGCGACAATCCTGAACAATCCGGCATCGGTGGCTGCATCGGTGACATCGGCACGCACGCGTTTTCCCTCGCGGAGTTTGTCGCCGGTCAACCCATCCAGTTCATCAGCGCGATGCTCGGGTCGCATTTGAGCAGTCGCCAGCTGGATGACGACGCCTCGATGCTGTTCAAAATGGCCGACGGCGCCAGCGGCGTATTGATCGCCAGCCAAGTGTGCGCGGGCGAAGAGAACCCGCTGAAGATTCGTCTGTATGGCGACAAGGGCGGGCTGGAATGGCGTCAGGAAGAGCCCGCCGGTCTGATCCATCGCCCCTTGAATGAGCCGATGCGCGTGCTGCGCTCGGGCCTTGGTCAACCTTGGCTGTGCGCAAACGCCACGCGGCGCATGCGCTTGCCCGCCGGACACCCGGAAGGCTACCTCGAGGCCATGGCCAATCTCTACGGTGACCTCGCGCAGGCCATTTTCGACGGTGCGAGCGGCCCTGACGCACCGGGCGTTCCCGGCATAGCCACCGGGCTGCGCGGCATGGCCTTCATCGAGACCGCCATCGCCAATCATTGTGGCGAAGCCAAATGGACTGCAATACCTGACCTTGCCAATGGAGCAACCGCCAATGAACGTTAATCAACAACGCCCGAGCGGGATGCGCGGCCCCGGTATCTTTCTCGCCCAATTCATCGCCGACGAAGCGCCTTTCGATACCTTGGCCAACATCGCGCAATGGGCAGCTTCTCAAGGCTACAAAGCCATCCAGTTGCCAACCCTCGGCACGCGCTTCATCGACCTCGAACGCGCCGCCGACAGTCAGGATTATTGCGACGAACTCATCGCCGTATGCGCCAAGGCCGGTGTGGTGATCAGCGAGCTGTCGACACACCTGCAAGGCCAACTGGTCGCGGTGCATCCGGCGTTCGACGCACTCTTCGATGACTTCGCCCCGGCAGCGCTGCGTGGCCAGCCGCAAGCACGCACCGAGTGGGCGATCAGCCAGTTGAAACTGGCGGCGCGCGCCAGTCAACGCTTGGGGTTGACCGCCCACGCGACCTTTTCCGGCGCCCTGCTCTGGCCCTACGTCTACCCATGGCCGCAACGCCCTGCCGGCCTGGTGGAACAGGGTTTTGCCGAATTGGCGAAACGCTGGTTGCCGATCCTCGAATGCTTCGATGAGGCCGGTGTCGACCTCTGCTACGAGATCCACCCCGGCGAAGACCTGCACGATGGCGCCTCTTTCGAACAATTCCTTGAAGCGGTGAATCATCATCCGCGCGCGGCAATTCTGTATGACCCGAGCCATCTGTTGCTGCAGCAAATGGACTACCTGGGCTTCATCGATCGCTACCACGCGCGCATCCGCATGTTCCACGTCAAGGATGCGGAGTTTCACGCCAACGCGCGATCCGGCGTCTACGGCGGCTATCAGGGCTGGGTTGATCGCCCGGGGCGGTTTCGTTCATTGGGCGATGGCCAGATCGACTTCAAAGCGATCTTCAGCAAACTGACTCAATACGACTTCAACGGTTGGGCCGTGCTGGAGTGGGAATGCTGTCTGAAAGACGCCGCGCAAGGCGCTGCCGAAGGGGCGGCCTTCATCGAGCGACACATGATCACCCGAACCCGCAAGGCATTCGACGATTTCGCCAGTGTGAGTGCTGACGAGCAATCCAACCGGCGTCTGCTGGGCCTTGGCGAACCCTGATTACCACGCTGTTACCGACATAAAAATAATACGGTGATTGAAATGAACGTAATGAATGCGCGACTCAGCGTCATGATGTTTCTGCAGTTTTTTATCTGGGGCGGCTGGTTCGTCACCCTCGGCACCTTTCTCACCACGACACTGGCAGCCAGCGGCGGCCAGGTGGGAATGGCGTTCTCCACGCAGTCGTGGGGCGCGATCATTGCGCCGTTTGTCGTTGGTCTGATTGCTGATCGCTTTTTCAATGCCGAACGCATCTTGGCAGTGCTGCACCTGCTGGGCGCGGTGCTGCTCTTTCAGCTTTATCGGGCAACTGATTTCAGCGCGTTTTATCCCTATGTGCTGGCCTACATGCTGGTCTACATGCCAACCCTGGCCCTGGTCAACGCGGTAGCCTTCCGACAGATCAAAGACCCGGCCCGGGAGTTTTCCCGCATCCGCGTATGGGGCACCATTGGCTGGATCGTCGCCGGCATCGTGATCAGTTTCGGCTTTGCCTGGGACGCTCAACAGACGATTGCTGCAGGCGGTTTGCGCAACACGTTCCTGATGTCCGCCGTGGCCTCGCTGGTGTTGGGCCTCTACAGTTTCAGCCTGCCGAAAACCGCACCGTTGAAATCCACCACCGATACGCCTGGTATCAAACAGATGGCGGGGATGGACGCATTGGGCCTGCTCAAGGATCGCAGTTATCTGGTGTTCTTTCTTGCATCCATCCTGATCTGCATTCCTCTGGCGTTCTATTACCAGAATGCCAATCCGTTTCTGGCCGAAATCGGTGTCACCAACCCCACCGCGAAGATGGCTCTGGGTCAGGTCTCCGAAGTGCTGTTCATGCTTCTGCTACCCCTGTTCATCCAGCGTTTCGGCATCAAGATTGCCTTACTGGTCGGGATGCTGGCCTGGGCCTTGCGCTATGTGTTGTTCGCCTACGGCAACAATGGTGACCAAGTGTTCATGCTGCTGATCGGTATTGCGCTGCACGGCGTGTGTTATGACTTTTTCTTCGTCTGTGGGCAGATCTACACCGATGCCAAAGCGCCCGAGCGCTTCCGCAGCTCGGCTCAGGGCCTGATCACCTTGGCCACTTACGGTGTGGGCATGCTGATCGGATTCTGGGTGGCGGGTCAGATCACTGACCACTTCACCGCGCAAAACGGCCACGACTGGAGAAGTATATGGCTGTTCCCGGCAGGATTTTCGGTGGGGGTTCTGCTGTGTTTCGCACTGGCGTTCAAAAGCCGTGGCGGCGAAAAGGAAGGGATGCCGTCGACCGTCTAGAAACGCCGTTCTGATAGGCGCAGCGGCAGAAAACAGAAAAAGCCTGCTTTTCAGGGCAGGCTTTTCGTTTACATCGCGCAGGCTTACTTCTGCTGTGCGGTCAGCGCCGAGTAGCTGTTCATCAGATTGCGGTAATTCGGGATCCGCTGCGACAGCAGATTACCCAAGCCTTCAATGTCGTTGCGCCAGTCGCGGTGCAACTCACACGCCACCGAGAACCAGTTCATCATCTGCGCACCAGCCTGAGTCATGCGGCTCCACGCGGCTTGTTGCACGGTGGTGTTGAAGGTGCCGGAGGCATCGGTGACCACAAACACATCAAACCCCTCCGCCAGCGCCGACAAGGTCGGGAACGCTACGCAGACATCCGTGACCACACCGGCAATGATGATCTGCTTGCGACCGGTAGCTTTGATCGCCTTCACAAAATCTTCGTTGTCCCACGCGTTGATCTGACCAGGACGAGCGATGTACGGCGCGTCCGGGAACATCTCTTTCAGTTCCGGTACCAACGGGCCGTTCGGGCCTTGTTCGAAGCTGGTGGTGAGGATGGTCGGCAGTTCGAAGAACTTGGCCAGATCGGCCAGGGCCAGCACGTTGTTCTTGAACTCGTTTGGCGAGAAGTCCTGCACCAGGGAAATAAGGCCGGTCTGGTGGTCGACCAGCAGCACGATGGCGTCGTCTTTGTTCAGGCGGTTATAGGTTGGAGTGGTCATGGTCTGCTTCCCTTTTGAGTTTTAGAAGTTGTTGTTGCGTTCAAGTTGGGTACAGATTACTGACGCACAGGGACGGGATAAATCGGCTGAAAAGCGTTTCACCGTCAACTCAAAAAGGACAATACCGATCAACCAGGCACTTCTGCACTGTCGGCAGATATCAGCAATGACGCGGTCATTTCAGCGTGGCATACCGCAAGGATTTCATCGGCCAGCGCTGAATCATCCGGGCAGGCACGCGACAGAATAATCGCGCCCACCGCCCGCGCCAGCATGTCGATCATTTTCACTCGCCCCTCACCAGATGCCGCGTCGGGCCCTGTCGGGTACTTGTCGCCGAGCGTCTGCAGCGTGCGTTCGATCCCCTCGGCAAACGCCGTTTTCACATCGTCAGACTGACGCGCTGCGTCGCCGCACAAAGCGGCCATGGTGCAACCGCTGCCCCGCCCGTCCCGATGTTCTTTCGAGACATAAGCGTCGATGAAACCTTGAACATCGACCATTTCGGCACCGACCAACGAGCGCGCAAGGCTGTTGGCCGAGGCTTCGGACATCAGGTCGGCCTTCGAGCCGAAGTGTTTGTAGAAACCGCCATGGGTAAATCCGGCCGCCGCCATCAGGTCCGCAACGCCGACACCGTCAAAACCTCGCTCACGGAACAACACCGAAGCGGTCTCGACGATGTGCTCGCGGTTTGCCTGCGCCTGGGCTTTGGTCACTCTCACGTGCAATACCTCCGCTGAAAAATCATGCGCAGATGATACATAGATGTCGGCCATAATCAAAACCGTTGACAGTTTAGATTTCGATCATCATCCTAATTACAGAAGTTATCGCTGCTCATCCACAGGCACGGATCAAACCCCATGACCGATCAAAATCTGTTCACGCCGTACACGCTTGGCTCCCTGACGCTGGCGAATCGCATCGTTCTCGCGCCGCTGACCCGCAATCGAGCGGGCGAAGGCTTTGTGCCCAGTGAGTTCGCAGCCACCTATTACAGTCAGCGCGCCTCTGCAGGCCTGCTGATTTCCGAGGCTTCGCAGATCTCCCGACAGGGCCAGGGCTATCAGGACACCCCGGGGATTTACACGCAGGCGCAGATCGATGGCTGGCGCAAGGTGACCGCTGCGGTGCACGAACAAGGCGCGAAGATCTTTCTGCAACTGTGGCATGTCGGTCGTGTTTCACATGTTGATCTTCAAGAAAACGGCGCCGCACCTGTAGCGCCCTCGGCGATACGCCCGGCGACCAAAGTGTTCGTCAACAACCGTTTTGAAGACGTTTCCGCGCCGCGAGCACTGGAGATCAGCGAACTCCCGGGGATCGTCAACGATTTCCGCCAGGCAGCGGTCAACGCGATCGCCGCTGGGTTCGATGGTGTGGAAATCCACGGTGCCAACGGCTATTTGCTCGATCAATTCATCAAGGATGGCGCCAACGTGCGCACCGATGCCTACGGCGGCTCGATTGAAAATCGTGCGCGCTTGTTGCTGGAAGTGACGGCAGCAGTCGTCGCCGAGATTGGCGCAGATCGCACCGGCATTCGCCTCTCGCCGGTGTCGCCGGCCAACGGGGTGTCGAGCAGCGACCCGCAAGGGCAGTTCGATTACATCGTCGAGCAACTCGATGCGCTGGGCATCGTTTATCTGCATGTGGTCGAAGGCGCAACCGGCGGGCCGCGCGATGTCGCGCCGTTCGATTTCGGCGCTCTGCGCCAGCGATTCAAAAACACCTACATCGCCAACAACGGCTACGACCTCGACCTGGCGAACGCGCGGATTGCCGAGGACCACGCCGATCTGATCGCCTTCGGTCGCCCGTTCATTGGCAATCCCGATCTGGTCGAGCGCCTGGCGGCCGGTGCGCCGCTGGCCGGTTTCAACCCCGCCACCCTGTATGGCGGCGGTGCGGAAGGCTACATCGACTATCCGACCTTGGCTGAATGGAGCGCTAGTGCTCAGTAAGCCGAGCACCAGCGTATTTACTGCCTCTCCTTAATCGTTTTTGTGAAAAGAGATGACCCTATGAACGCCCACCCTACTGTTCTTATCACTGGCGCCTCGACCGGCATCGGCGCGGTTTACGCCGAACGTTTCGCCCAACGCGGGCATGATCTGGTGCTGGTCGCCCGCGATCTTCAGCGCCTGGAAACGCTCGCCGCGAAGTTGCGCAGCGAATACAGCGTCGCCATTGATGTGCTGCAGGCCGACCTGACCCAACTCAGCGATCTGCACACCGTCGAAACGCGCCTGCGCGACGATGCGCGCATTGGCATCCTCGTCAATAACGCGGGCGCCGCGCAGTCCGGCAACTTCATCGAGCAGAGCACCGACAAAGTGGCCAATCTGGTCGCCCTCAACACCACGGCACTGGTGCGGCTCGCCAGCGCCATCGCTCCCCGTCTGGCAAAGGCCGGTGACGGCGCCATCATCAACATCGGCTCGGTGGTCGGTCTGGCCCCGGAGTTCGGCATGTCGGTCTACGGCGCGACCAAAGCGTTTGTCCTGTTCCTGTCTCAGGGCCTGAGTCTGGAACTGTCGCCGTTGGGCGTCTACGTACAAGCCGTGCTGCCGGCCGCGACGCGTACCGAGATCTGGGATCGCGCAGGCATCGATATCAACACCTTGAGCGAGATCATGGAAGTCACCGATCTGGTCGATGCAGCGTTGGTCGGTTTCGATCGTCGCGAACCGGTGACCATTCCACCGCTGCATGAAGGTGAGCGCTGGGATGCCTTGCAGACCGCGCGGCAGGGCCTGCTGTCGCAGATCCGCCAGTCGGCAGTCGCGCAGCGTTACCTGGCGTGAGTCCGATGGAACCAATGCCTTTCGTCAAAGCCGCCAACCAATCGATTCTGGTTGGCGGCACGGCCTTCGCCTATCGCGACCTCGGCCCAAAATCGGCGGTGCCGCTGATCCTGCTCAATCATTGGGGCGCAGCACTTGACGACTTCGACCCGCGAATCGTCGATGGTCTGGCGCGAACCCGGCGCGTGCTCGCCATTGACTATCGCGGTGTCGGTGGCTCAGGCGGCACCGCGCCCCTGACCGTCGCGCAGATGGCCGACGACGTCATCAGCCTGATCGCTGCGCTGGAATTCACCAGCGTCGATCTGCTGGGTTTTTCCCTCGGCGGATTCGTTGCTCAGGACATCGCGCTCAAAGCGCCCGCGTTGGTGCGGCGCCTGATTCTGACCGGCACCGGACCGGCTGGCGGAGTCGGTATCGCCAAGGTCGGCGCGGTTTCCTGGCCACTGATGTTCAAGGGTTTGTTGACCCTGCGCGATCCCAAGTTCCACCTGTTTTTCACCACAACCACCAGCGGACGGCGGGCCGCGACAGACTTCCTGCAACGTTTGAAAGAACGCCGCAAAGACCGCGACAAGCGCCCGACACCCAGCGCTTTTCTACGGCAGTTGAGAGCCATCAAGGCATGGGGAAAACAGACGCCACAGAACCTTGGCGGCCTGCAAATCCCGACGCTGGTGGTCAACGGTGACAACGACATCATGGTGCCGACGGTCAACTCGATTGATCTGGCGAAGCGGATTCCCTACGCGCAACTGATCATTTATGAAGACGCCGGACACGGCGCGATTTTCCAGAACTACGCTGACTTTGTCAGCAAGGCGCAGGCGTTTCTCGACAACTGAACCAATCTGCTCAGGCAACCCTGCCCTCCCCCAAACAGTGAGAGCCGTATCCACCATGAAAGCTTATTTTATCGATCGTTACGGCAAGCAGAACGGGCGTATTGGCGATGTCTCCGAGCCTGTACCCGGCGCCCATGACGTGCTGATTGAAGTCCATGCAGCCAGCGTCAACGTACTCGATTCAAAGATTCGCAGCGGCGAGTTCAAACTGATTCTGCCGTACTCATTCCCCTTGGTGCTGGGCAACGATTGTGCCGGCGTGGTGATTGCGGTTGGCGCAGCGGTCAAGGGGTTCAAGCCCGGCGACGCGGTGTATGCACGCGTGCCCGAACAGCGAATCGGCACCTTCGCCGAGCGAATCGCCGTCGAGCAAAACGCCGTGGCGTTGAAGCCAGCCAACCTCAGCATGGAACAGGCCGCTGCGATTCCTTTGGTCGCCCTGACAGCCTGGCAAGCATTGGTCGACATCGCCCGTTTGCAAAAGGGTCAGAAGGTCCTGATTCACGCCGGTTCCGGCGGTGTCGGAACAATCGCCATTCAACTGGCCAAGCGCCTCGGCGCTGTTGTCGCGACCACCACCAGCACCGCGAATGTCGAATGGGTTAAAGCGCTGGGCGCAGATGTGGTGATTGATTACAAACAGCAGCACTTCGAGGAGGAACTGCGCGACTACGACGTGGTGCTGAACAGCCTCGGCTCCGACGTTCTGGAAAACTCGCTCAAGGTACTCAAACCGGGTGGTCAGCTGATTTCCATATCAGGCCCGCCAACTGCCGAGTTCGCCAAGGCGCAGGGCCTGGCCTGGCCGCTGCGGCAAGTCATGCGCTTGTTGAGCCTGAGCATTCGGCGCAAGGCGCGCAAGCAGGATGTCCGTTACAGCTTCCTGTTTATGCGGGCCAACGGTGCACAACTGCAAGAAATCACCACCCTGATTGAAGCCGGCGAAATAAAGCCCGTGCTGGATCGCACCTTCGCCTTCGAGTCAGCGGGCGAAGCCCTGACTTACGTCGAACAGGGCCGTGCGAAAGGCAAGGTAATCGTGCAGATCAAATAGTTGCCTGCCTGAAATCATCTGGCGAAAGACCCATGGATAATGTTGCCTGCGACACCGAAAAGCTCCCCGCGAACGAACAGCAAGACACGGAGAACAAACACTCACCTGAACCCGCGAACCACGAGACGCCCGACCCCAAGCAGGACAACGCGATACTGGGTGTTGCTCCGATCATCTGGCGGCCCTTGATGCTTGAGCCCTAAGTGTTCAACGGCGATTGCGGCGTATCCGGATTGAGTTGCCGGCGGCGAAACTGTCCCGGCGGCTGACCGTGAATCTGGCGAAAGCGTCGCGAGAAATACGCCTCGTCAGCGAAGCCGCACAACCGCGCCACCTCGCCCACCGAGCGCGTGCTGTTGAGCAGGAAATTGCGGGCCGCGTGCATCCTGCGTTCGAGCACCAGTTCGGTGAAGGTCTTGCCGATCTCCTTGCGCAACCAGTGCGTCAGATAGGTCGGCGACAGGTACGTCGCCGCAGCCACCTTGATCAGATTGAGATCGGGATCGGCAATATTCTTGCGCAAGTACTCGAACATGCGGCCCAGCGCATCCCGGCGGCTGACCTCGGCCGCATTCTCTTCGGCCAGGCGCTTGAGTGGCTCGGCGTAAAGGAAACACACGCTGCCAATCAGTTGCAGCAACAAGCCTTTGAGCATCTCGCGCGTACCAAACTGACGGTTCTCGTCCAGCGTGCGCATCTGCTCAATCAAGGCACAGACCTTGGCGAAGTCCTCATCCTCGAGAATGAAATCCAGATGCTCCTGAAAGCGGAATGGCGATAACTCCGGCGCCAGCAGGATCGACACTTCTTCCAGATCCATCGGGTCGCACTGCAAATGCGGCAACAGGAAGGTCTGGGAAAAATTGATCACCATGAAATTGCTGTCCGCTGGATGCGGGATCACATGCACTCGGTGCGGCAGGATGAATGCCAGGGTGTTGCGCGGGAACGGACGCTCGACGTTGCCGATGTGCTGCACGGTGTCGCCACCGAGGTTGATCTGAATCTGGAAATACTCGTGTCGATGGGGACTGGTCTCGGCGCGCCGGCCCTTTTTGTCGCGAATGTAGAAGTCGGTCAATTCGCTGCGCTGCTGCATGACATAGGTGGGAATACGGCTGAGTGACGACATCTGCGCAGAATCCTCGACAGGTATTGGCAGTGAGCTGACGACCCTCATCTTGCAGACATGTACGCAATACGCGCAAGCAGTCATACGACGACCTGCCTTTCCAAGGAATTTTTATCCTCGATATGGCGTTTAGCCTGTCCAAAACCGCCGAGAGCTTATCAAGATTTTTTATCGTTAATAATCAATACATTAAAAGCCATATCTAAAAAGACACTTAGGGAATCATCCGATTTATTTTTTGGACAGGTTTAGCAACGCCGCTTCCATAGAAAAAAAACGTTCTAACCCCTCGGTTGCTTTACCAACGTTGTACGACCACTGTGAGCCGACGCAGCCCAACCTCTTCCAAAAACAATCACAGGTGTGCACGTCATGATTCAATTTCCTCCCCTCGACGCCCCTCCCGACATTGTCCCGATCACGCCGACTGGAAGACGTTTCTGAACGTCTGACGCTGGCTGTTCGCACCGTTCGTTTCAGTATCGATTGGCATGCCCCGACCATCGCGGGCAACGCCTTCGGCTGCGCGAAAACATCTCGACTCTTCTAACAATAACGAGGTCTCTCCATGTCGAATTCCCATGCTTCCCAAGCCACCGTGCCGCCGGTGATAGACGGCGCCCGGGACGCCGTCGTGCCACAACGCCTGCCCTCGCGGCGACGCTGGTTCATGCTCTCGCTGCTACTGATTGCGACGATCATCAATTACATCGACCGGGTCAATATCTCGATTGCCGCGCCGTTCATGGCCAAGGACCTGGGTCTGGACAAGATCGAAATGGGCCTGATTTTTTCGGCATTTGCCTGGACGTATGCTCTGGCTCTGGTCCCTGCCGGGTTTATCGCTGACCGCTTCGGCTCGCGCTTCACTTACGGGGTGTCGCTGATCAGTTGGTCGACGGTGACCGTGTGCCAAGGCTTTGCCACGGGATTTGCTTCATTGTTCGGCTTGCGTCTGGCGGTCGGCGCCATGGAAGCACCGGCGTTTCCGGCCAACAGTCGCGCGGTGACGGTGTGGTTCCCGGCGCGGGAGCGCGGTCTGGCCAGTAGTATCTACGTCTGTGGGCAATACCTGGGGACGGCGCTGTTTACCGGTGCCCTGCTCTGGCTGGCGACCACATTTGACTGGCGTCACGTGTTTTATAGCACCGGCGTGCTCGGCATCGTCTTCGGCGTGCTGTGGTTGTACCTGTATCGCGACCCGTTGAACTGCAAAAAGGTCAGCAAAGAAGAATTGAAATACATCGAAGCCGGCGGCGGTCTGGTCAAAAGCAGTCAGGAACGCACCCGCTTCAACTGGCGGCAAATTGCTGAACTGTTCAGCTACCGCCAGATCTGGGCGATTTGCATCGGCAAATTCGCCAGCACCTCGGCGCTGTACTTCTTCCTGACCTGGTTCCCCACCTACCTGATCGAAGAACGCCAGCTGACCATGATCAAGGCCGGGATCTTCGCAGTTCTGCCATTTGTCGGCGCGACGGTCGGCATCCTGCTCGCCGGCATCGTGTCGGACTTGTTGATCCGTCGTGGCTACTCGATGTCCTTCGCCCGCAAGTTGCCGCTGGTGATCGGCTCGATGCTGGGCATGTCCATCGTGCTGGTGAATTTCACCGATTCGAACACGATCTGCATCGCCGTGCTGACCATTGCCTTCTTTGCGCAAGGCATCGCCTCGTCTTCGTGGGCCGCCGTGTCGGAAGTCGCGCCCAAAGAGTTGATCGGCTTGACCGGCGGGATCACCAGCCTCGCCGCCAACATTGGCGGCATCGTCACGCCGATCGTGATTGGCACGATTGTTCACGCCACCGGCTCATTCGCCTGGGCTTTCTGGTTCATTGGCGGCGTCGCCCTGATCGGCACCCTCTCCTACTCACTGCTGCTCGGACGCTTGTACCGCATCGAATTGAAGGTGCGCTAAAGCCAACAGCACCGTTTTCTCCAACTGCAGGCGGCTTTCGTCCAACTTCACCAACGACTGCCGCCGTACGCTGAAGCTACCAACAGGACTCATAACAGGATGAACATGACTGAATACGTCTTCACGCCGGATCTGCCCGTGACCTTGCCCGTTGTCGGCAGTGAACAACGTTTTCCCGTTGGCCGGGTATTTTGTGTCGGCCGCAATTACCCGTGGCCAGATGCCGTCGGCCAGTCGCGCCAGCCACCGGTGTTTTTCATGAAACCAGCCAGCAACGTCGTCGACGCCGTCGGCGAGGTGGCATTCCCTTCGCTGACCGAGGATTTCGCCCACGAAATCGAGTTGGTGGTGGCCATCGGTGAAGGTGGCGCGAATATTCCCGAAAGCGAGGCGCTGGCTTATGTCTGGGGCTACGCCGCCGGCCTCGACCTGACCCGCCGTGATATTCAGCGCGCCGCCAAGAGCAATGGTTTGCCGTGGGAAGGCGCCAAGGTCTTTGACGGCGCCGCGCCTATGACCGCCATCGTGCCAGTGACCCGCGCCGGCCATCCCGAAGGTGAGTTGTGGCTGAACGTCAACGGCCAGGAGCGTCAGCGCGACAGTCTCGACAGCCAGATCTGGTCGGTCGCTGAAGTGATCAGCCGGATCTCCCAGTCAGTGGCGCTAAGGGCCGGCGACCTGATCATGACCGGCAGCCCGGCCGGCGTCGACGGGCTGCATCCCGGCGATGTGATCAATGCCGGCATCGACGGTATCGGCCAACTGGAAATGCGCGTCGGCCCACGGGCCTGAACGCCGCAGTGATTTGAAGACAGGAGAACAACAAAATGTCCATCACTCAACCTTTGAAAGTCGCGCTGGTCACCGGCGCTGGCAGCGGAATCGGCCGCTCCGTGGCGCTTGGCCTGCTGGCCGACGGTTACACCCTGGTGCTTGCTGGTCGCCGACCGGAACCGTTGCAAGCGCTGGTCGAACTGGCGGCGAGCGAAGGGCACGAAGCCCTCGCGGCGCCCACCGATGTGCGTGACCCGGTCAGTGTCGATGCGCTGTTCGCAACCATTGCCGAGGTCTACGGGCGTCTGGATGTGGTCTTCAACAATGCCGGGGTCAATGCCCCCGCTGTGCCCTTGGACGAACTGACGTTCGAGCAGTGGCGCAACGTGATCGACACCAACCTCAACGGGGTTTTCCTGTGTGCCCGTGGCGCCTTCGGCCTCATGCGCCGGCAACAGCCACAGGGCGGACGCATCATCAATAACGGTTCGATTTCGGCACACACTCCGCGCCCGTTCAGCAGCGCCTACACCGCCAGCAAACATGCGGTGCTGGGGCTGACCAAATCGCTGGCGCTGGACGGTCGCGAATTCAACATCGCTTGCAGTCAGATCGACATCGGCAATGCCCTGACCGAGATGTCGGTGCGCATGACCAAGGGCGTGCGCCAGGCCAACGGCAGCATCGCCGTGGAGCCTATGGTCGACGTCAAACATGTCGCCGATGCGGTGCGCTACATCGCCGGCCTGCCGCTGTCGGCCAACGTTCTGAACATGACCGTCATGGCCAGCGCCATGCCGTTTGCCGGCCGCGGTTGAGCCGGCCTTTTTATTCGGTAAGAGAGGTTTACATGAAGCCAGAAGTCTTGCAGCTCAGCCCGATCCTGATTCCTGAAATCAACGCGCGGCTCGACGAATTGTTCACTGTCCGACGCTATTTCCAGCAGACGGACAAACAGGCGTATTTACAGGAGCACGGCGCGAATATTCGCGGGGTGATCACCGGAGGCCATACCGGCATCACCCAGGCCGTCATGGCGCAACTGCCGAAACTTGAAGTGGTGGCGGTCAACGGCGTCGGCACCGATGCGGTGGACCTGGCTTACGCTCGGGATCGCGGCATCCGCGTGACGGCGACCATTGGCGCGTTGACCGAAGACGTCGCCGACCTTGCCATCGGTTTGCTGATTTCCGTGTGTCGCGGGCTGTGTACCAGTGATCGCTATGTACGCTCGGGCCAATGGCCGCATAGCGCCACACCGCTGGCGCCGCTGCCGCTGGCGCGTCAGGTGTCCGGCATGCGTATCGGTATTGTCGGCATGGGCCGGGTTGGCCGCGCGGTAGCCAGCCGAGCGGCGGCCTTCGGCTGTCCGATCAGTTACACCGACCTGCAACCGATGAGCGATGTCACCCACACTTTCGTCGCCGACCTCAAGCAATTGGCCCGCGACAGCGATGCGCTGATTCTCGCCGCCGCTGCCGACAAGGCTGAAGCCATCATCGATGCTTCCGTGCTACAGGCGCTGGGCAAGGACGGTTATCTGATCAACGTGGCACGGGGCAAACTGGTCAACGAGGGTGATCTGGTGGCAGCACTCGCTGCCGGCGAGATCGCCGGTGCGGGGCTGGATGTGTTTGTCGATGAACCGAATGTGCCGGAAGCCTTGTTCGGTAATGAGCAAGTGGTGCTGCAACCGCACCGCGCCAGCGCCACCTTGCAGACGCGCACACGCATGGGTGAGATGGTGGTGGCGAGTCTGCTGGACAGCTTTGCCGGGAAGACGCCGCAGGGTTGTGTCACTGGTTAAGTGGCAGGTGCCGAAACAGCTGCCCTCACCCTAGCCCTCTCCCCCAGGAGAGGGAACCGATTGGGGGATATTGGCGATGAGCGCCGACGTGCAATAGCGTCTGTGAATCCATGACCGCCAAGCATTGCGGATGAACCCGTAATCGACGCGATCTTTCAGGTCGATGCATAGCGCAAGACATCTCAGTGGGTTCCCTCGCCCCCCAGCAGAGGGAGCCGATTGGGGGATATTGGCGATGAGCGCCGACGTGCAATAGCGCCTGTGAATCCACTACCGTCAGGCATTACCGATGAATCCATAATCGACGCGATGTTTCGTGTCGATGCATAGCGCAAGACACCTCGGTCGGCCCCCTCTCCCGCAGGGAAAGGGACCGATTGGGGGATGTTGGCGATGTGCGCCAACGTGCAATAGCGCCTGTGAATCCACTACCGTCAGGCATTACCGATGAATCCATAATCGACGCGATGTTTCAGGTCGATGCATAACGCCAGACACCTCGGTCGGCCCCCTCTCCCTCAGGGAGAGGGCTGGGGTGAGGGGCAGCCGTTGCAGCGTCGAGCTCGGCTTACAAGGTATAGGAAATCCCCACCTGCACCGTTCTCGGCGCACCCGGATAGGCGTAGACATTACCAAACGCGCCCTCTTCATAATCCCGGTCAAACAGATTCTTCACGTCAAGATTGAGCCGCACTTTCTCGTTGACCTTATAGAAGCCGAGCAAATCGACGACGGTGTAGCTGCCCATCGAGAACGCGGTATTGGCGGTTTGCCCGGCGCGCTCGTCGACGTATTTGAGTCCGGTGCCCAGGCCCAAACCCTTAAGCGCTCCGTCCTGAAACTCGTAAACGTTGAGCAGGCTGAAGCTGTTTTGCGGAATGTTCATCAGGCGTGTGCCCGAACGGATCACGTTGTCCTTGGTCACTTCGGCATCCACGTAGGCGTAGCCGCCGATCACGCGCCATTCGGGGGTCAGGTTGCCGGCGACGTTCAGATCGAAACCACGGCTGCGCACTTCCCCGGCCGCCACGCTGAAGGTCGAGTCCACCGGGTCGGTGGTCAACACGTTGCGTTTTTCGATCTGATAGATCGCTGCGTCGATGCTCAACTGATGATCCAGCGCTTCCCACTTGACGCCCATTTCGTAGGACTTGCCTTTCTCCGGGGCGAAGCCTCCGCCCACGCGGCTCGCGCCGGTATTGGGCTTGAAAGAGCGCGCGGTGTCCGCATAAACCGCCAGCGTCTCGGTCAGGTCGTAGGTCACGCCGAGGCGTGGAGTCACCGCGTTATCACTGGCCTGCCAGTTTTTACCGCCCGGCACGTAGGTTTCATAGTCGTGTTCGAAACGCTCAAAACGCGCCCCGGCCAGCACCTTCAGACGCTCAGTCAGCGCCACCTGATCCTGGACGAACGCGGCATAGGTCTTGATATTTTCCTTGTCGTGGGTCGGGGTGCGGGTCAATGCCGGGCGCGGCTGGCCGTAGACCGGATCGAAGATGTCGATCGGGTAGGCGCCGACCGCGCCGCTGGAGCGCTGAATGATCGACTTGTAGTCGTAATCTTCGTATTCGATACCGGTCAGCAACGTGTGCTGCAAGCCACCGGTGCTGAAATGCCCGGTGAGATTGAGTTGAGTGTCCTTGTCGGTCCACTCCAGTTTGCGGTAGTTGAAGTTGCGTCCTAGGGTTCGACCGTCATCGGCAATGCCGTTGGCTTCGATGGCATTGCCTTCAAGCGAGCCGTCGAGCCACTGGAAGCCACCGCCCAGCGTCCAGTCATCATTGAGCAGATGTTCGAAACGAAGCTGCGCCATGTTGTTGTCGTTGTGCAATTTGCCGGCGTCTTTTTCGCCGAAAAACGTATCCCGCGAAGCGGTGCCAATCTGTTTGGCGTAACGCGTCACGCCGCGATCCAGCGGATGATTGTTGCGCATGAAATCACCCTCGAAGATCACCCGGGTGGCATCACTGGCCTGCCAGGTCAGCACCGGCGTGATGCCGTAGCGCTCGGTCTCGACGTGATCGCGGAAGGTATCGCCGCCCTCGCCCACCACGTTCAATCGATAGGCCAGGCGCCCCTCTTCGTCCAGCGGGCCGGAGGCGTCCAAGGTGCCGCGCTTCATGCCTTGATCGTTCAACTGACTGCCCAGCGTGACCGTGCGCTCGGCCAACGGCTGCTTGGAAACCACATTGAAAGTGCCGCCGGGATCGCCACGACCGTAGAGCATCGTTGCCGGCCCGCGCAGCACTTCCAGCCGCTCGATGGTGTTGGCATCGGGCATGTTCGGGTAGCCGCGATTGATCGGGAAACCGTTGCGGTAGAACTCGCCGGTGGTGAAGCCGCGGACGGTGAATGTGGTCAGCCCCTGCCCGCCGAAATTGTTCGCCCGGCCGACGCCGCCGGCATAGTCCAGTGCATCTTGCAGACGCGTGGCGCCGAGGTCTTCGACCGCATCTTTGGTCACTACGCTGATCGATTGCGGGGTTTCATGGATGGCGGTATCGGTGCGCGTGGCGCTGGCAGAACGTGTAGCGCGATAACCCTGCACCGGGCCGTCGGCTCGTTCGTAATCCGCTGTACCGACCACGTCGGTTGCGTCCAGCTCAAGCGCTGAGGTGGTTGAATCGGCCTGTTCGGCCCACGAGGAAGAAGACAACGCCTGCAGCACGCAAATTGAAAGCAGAGTACGACGCATGAAATGAAAACCTTGTGAATAGGCCAGAACGAAGGGTAAAACCGCCAGCAAAGCGCCGCGGATGGTATACCAAGTGTTCCGTTATTGAAACTTATTCCCATTCGTATGTTTGAGCGGACCGCGTGCCAGTACGCGTGTCATCCATTGCATCGCGCAAAAAACCTTGGTCAAACGTGCAAAAGCTGCTTCGTCATTGCCATCGAGGTGTCCAGTGATTGCCCGGTACGCTGCAATTTGTTCAGCAAACTGGCGCCCAACCACAGCTGATACAGGGTTTCCGCCAAGTGTCGGGCATCACCCTGAGGCAGACTGTTTTCAGCCTGGCCCTGCTCGATACACAGAGTGATGCGCGCCACCACTTGCTCGGCGCCATCGCGCAAGGTCAGGCGCATCGACTCCGACAAATCGGCGACTTCGGCACTGAGCTTCACCACCAGACATTCGTCACCGTGGCCTTCGAGAGTGCAGCGGTTCTGCCAGCCCTGCCAGTAATCCATCAGCCGCTCATAGGCGCTCAAGCCTGGCAGCGTCAGGCGCCGCTCCATGTCGGCGAGGTAGCCGACGAAGTAATCCGCCAGCAACGCCTGGCCGTACAACTCTTTGGATTTGAAGTAGTGATAGAACGAACCCTTGGGCACACCGGCGGTTTGCAGGATCTCGTTGAGGCCGACACTGGTGAAGCCCTTCTCGGCCATCATCCGGTGGCCGGTGTCGAGCAAGTGTTGGCGGGTGTCGTCGTAGGTCGCTTTCATCGGGCGCACATTACCAGGCAATAGACCAGTCGTATTTTCGGAGGAACGGAAGTTTGCCATACCTGTCGATGAAAAACCGCAGGATAAAAAATTTACTAGACGACTGGTCTAATTGGAATCTATGCTGCGCCCCGACAAACGCTTTCTGACCGGTGTGGCCGATGTGCGAATCCTTCGCTCAATCGAAGACACCTGATCGACTCAAGGTGCTCTATGAAAATCCTGATGGTTTTGACTTCCCACGATCAACTCGGCAACACCGGCAAGAAAACCGGCTTCTGGCTGGAAGAGTTCGCCGCGCCCTACTACGCCTTCAAGGACGCCGGCGCCGACGTCACGCTGGTCTCGCCGGCCGGTGGCCAGCCGCCGCTGGACCCGAAAAGCGATGAGCCCGATGCGCAGACCGCCGAGACTGATCGCTTCCGCAAAGACTCTGCCGCGCAACAGGCGCTGGCCAATACCGGGCGCTTGGCCGACGTCAGCGCCGATGATTTCGATGCGGTGTTTTACCCGGGCGGCCACGGCCCGCTGTGGGACCTGGCCGAAGACAAGCAGTCGATCGCGTTGATCGAAGCGTTTGACCGCGCCAACAAACCCCACGGTTTTGTCTGCCATGCGCCGGGGGTGTTGCGTCACGCCCTCAACGCTGACGGCAAACCGCTGGTCCAGCATCGCCAGGTCACCGGTTTCACCAACTCCGAAGAAGAGGCCGTCGGCCTGACGGACGTCGTGCCGTTCCTGATCGAGGACGAGTTCCAGCGTCTCGGCGGCCATTATTCGAAAGTGGCTGACTGGCAGGTTCATGTGGTCGCCGACGGGCAACTGGTCACTGGCCAGAACCCTGCCAGCTCGGCCGCTGTCGCGAAAAAACTACTGGAGATGCTGGGCTAAAACCTCGCTTCCAACCTTCCTAACGCCGGGTGCGTATTGCCCGGCGTTATTTTTTCACCCCATCAATAGACGACTGGTCTAATAAGTCGCAAAAAGGTCACACATGAACAACAGCCGTTTCTTCACCCCCGCCACTCTCGGCCATCACACCCTGAAAAACCGCATCGTCCTGCCGCCCCTCACCCGCCAGCGCAGCACCCAACCGGGCAACGTCGCCAATGAGCTGATGGCCGAGTATTACCAACAGCGCGCCGGCGCGGGTTTGCTGGTCACCGAAGGCACGCAGATTGAACCTCGTGGCCAGGGTTATGCGTGGACGCCGGGCATTCATACGCCTGAGCAAATCGCCGGATGGCGCAAAGTCACCGAGGCCGTGCATGCCGTGGACGGGGTGATTTTCGCCCAGTTGTGGCACGTCGGCCGTGTCTCGCACACCGCGCTGCAACCCGACGGCGCAGCGCCGGTTTCGGCCTCCGCCGTGGCTACAGATCGGGTCAGCGTGTTTATCGAAACCGCGCCCGGCGCCGGTGAGCTGGTGCCGCCGTCGGCACCTCGCGCGCTGAGCACCGATGAAGTGCAGGAACTGGTTCAGCTGTACATCCAGGCCGCACGCAACGCCATGGACGCGGGTTTCGATGGCATCGAATTGCACTGCGCCAACGGTTATCTGGTGAACCAGTTCATCTCCGCCCACAGCAATTTGCGCGACGATCAGTACGGTGGTTCGCTGCACAACCGCCTGCGCTTTCTCAAGGAAGTAGTCGCCGGCGTCGCCGAGTGCATCGGCAAGGAAAAAGTCGGCGTACGGTTCGCGCCGCTGTTTACCACCACCGATGAAGCGCGCACTTACCTGGGCATGGTCGAAGAGGATCCGCACAGCACTTACATTGAAGCGATCAAAGTGCTGCAGGACGTGGGCATCGCCTATCTGTCGATTGCCGAAGCCGACTGGGACAACGCCCCGGCGATGCCCCTCACGTTTCGTCAGGCAGTACGTGACACCTTCAGCGGCGCGATCATTTATGCCGGGCGTTACACCGCGGAATCCGGCGCGCAACTGCTCGGTTCCGGGCTGGCAGACTTCGTCGCTTTCGGCCGCCCGTTCATGGCCAACCCCGATCTGCCGGCGCGGATTGCCAATGACTGGCCGTTGAATGCGTTGAATCCGGCGACGGTGTATGGCGGCAACGCCGAGGGCTACACCGACTACCCCGTTTATCCCGGCTAAGCCTTTCCACGCGGCGTCAAGCGCTCCCGCAACAGCAGGAGCGTTCATCCGAGTCGAGTGCAAGCCCTTGTGGGAGCGAGCCTGCTCGCGAAAGCGGCGGGTCAGTCACCCAAAATGTTGAATGGGACGACGCCTTCGCGAGCAGGCTCGCTCCCACAGGGGGATGTGAATATTCACCGCACAAAAACCTATACAACTACTATAATCTGTACAACTATCTGGACTTGATGTTTAAACGTCCACTCGGCAGCCTGCTGCTCATTACGCTGAATCCGTGAAATGAACAAAACCCATCGGCTGTGCCTCGTTCTGGGTGACCAGTTATCGTTTGATCTGGCTTCATTGGCAGGCTTGGATCGCGAACAGGATCGTGTGCTGCTGGTCGAGGTCATGGAAGAAGCCAGCCACGTTGCTCATCATCCGCAAAAGATCGCCCTGATCTTCAGCGCCATGCGTCACTTCGCTCAGGCACTGAAAGAACAAGGCTTCCACGTGCATTACGTGCCTCTCGACGACCCACAGAACAGCGGCTCGGTGCCCGGCGAGTTGAAGCGCTGGCAGGCGCTGCTGCAAGCGAACGAGGTGCACCTGACCCAATGCGGCGACTGGCGTCTGGAGCAATCACTGAAGGATTGTGGCTTGCCAATCCACTGGCATGCCGACAACCGTTTCCTCTGCAGCCGCGATGAGTTTCGTACGTGGGCCGCTGGCAAAAAGCAGCTGCGCATGGAGTTCTTCTACCGCGAGATGCGCCGCAAAAGTCGTCTGTTGCTCAATGGTGACGGCACGCCGGTCGGCGGCGCCTGGAACTTTGATGCCGACAACCGCAAACCCTTGCCGAAAACGGTAAAGGCGCCCTACCCGGCTGGTTTTGCCAACGATGCAATCACCCTCGAAGTTCTCGCACTGGTCAAGGAACGCTTCGCCAGTCACTACGGCAGCCTGGATGACTTCAACTATCCGGTGACCCACGCCGATGCCCAGGCGCTGTGGGCCTGGTTTCTCGATTACGGTCTGGCCGGGTTCGGCGATTATCAGGACGCGATGGCCAGCGACGAACCGTATCTGTTCCATGCGCGCATCAGCGCGGCGCTGAACATTGGCTTGCTCGATCTGCGTCAACTCTGCAGTGACGTGGAGTCGGCCTATTGGTCTGGCAACATTTCCCTGAATGCCGCCGAAGGCTTCATCCGCCAACTGATCGGCTGGCGCGAATATGTGCGGGGCGTTTATTGGCTGCACATGCCGGAATACGCCGAGGGCAATGCCTTCGGTAACACGCGGCGCCTGCCAGAGTTTTACTGGACCGGCGACACAAAAATGAACTGCATGCGCCAGGCCATCGGCCAAAGCCTCAAACACGCCTACGCCCATCACATCCAGCGCCTGATGGTGACCGGCAATTTCGCCCTGCTCGCCGGCATCGCACCGAGCCAGATCTGTGAATGGTATCTGGCGATTTATATGGACGCTTTCGATTGGGTCGAGCTGCCCAACACCCTCGGCATGGTCATGCACGCCGACGGCGGTTATCTCGGTTCCAAGCCTTATTGCGCCAGCGGTCAGTACATCAACCGGATGTCCGACTACTGTCGCGACTGTGCTTACTCGGTGCGCGAAACCACGGCGGATAACGCCTGCCCGTTCAACGCCCTGTACTGGCATTTTCTGATGCGCCACGGTGACCTTCTGCGCGGCAATCAGCGCATGGGCATGATGTACAAAAACCTCGATCGCATGCCGCCGGAAAAACAGCAGGCTTTGTGGCAACGCGGGCAAGGGCTGCTCGACAGACTGGATCGCGGCGAATCGCTATGAAAGCGCGTGAGCCTTGATCCCCGTGCAACTTAACCATGAGGCCCCGGGTCAATGGCTCACAAAGCTTGTGAAGCCGATGGTTTGAAACACACCCATTGAACGCAAGCCAACCATCAACGCATGAAGGGTGAACATCCTGAAACAGCTTACTCGCGAGGAGCTTGAGTCCGAAGTCACGCGCCTGCGTCTGGCCGTCAAGGCGACCTGCGACGCCGTTTGGGACTGGGATCTGCAAACCAACCAGGTCATCTGGAACGACTCGCTGCAACAGGCGTATGGCTACGCATCAACGGCCATAGAACCGACGTGTGACTGGCGGTTTGCGCAGATTCACACACAGGATCGCTCGCGCGTGACAACCTCGATTCGCTCGGCCATTGACGGCTCTGGCACGACCTGGAGCGCTGAGTACCGCTTCCTCTGCCACGATGGCTCATACGCCGAAGTCCTGGATCGCGGACATCTGATCCGCAATGCCGACGGCAAAGCCGAACGCATGATCGGTGCGATGCTCGACCTGACCCGTTCACGCAGTGCCGAAACCGCACTGCGCCAGAGCGAAGAGCGCTTCAGCACCATTCTGGAGACCATCGAGGCGGCGTTCGCCATCGTCAAAGTTAAATTCGACGCCAACGACCACCCCATCGACTATTACTTCGTCGAGGCCAACCCGGCGTTCGAACGTCAGGCCGGGGTCAACCTGCGGGGCAAGTGGGTCACCGAGTTTGCGCCCAACCTGGAGAAATTCTGGTTCGAAACCTACGGCCATGTGGCCAAGACCGGCGAGCCGGCAAACTTCGAGAACTACGCCAATACCTTCGAACGCTGGTTCGATGTGCGCGCCGTGCGTGTCGGCGACCCGGCCGATCGGCAGATTGCGATCTTCTTCAGCGATGTCACCGAACGTCGCGACGCGCAAGAGCGTTTGCGCATCAGCGAAGCGGTCGCTAGGGAAAACGTCGAACGGGTCCAGCTCGCCCTGGCCGCCGGCGCCATTATCGGCACCTGGCACTGGCACTTGCCCAGCGATCGCTTCAGCGTCGATGAAGCCTTCGCGCGGGTGTTCGACCTCGACCCGGCCTGGGGTCTCGACGGTCTGAGCCTGGAGCAAGTGGTGATGACCGTTCACCCGGATGACAGGGAAGGACTCACAGCCGCGATCAACGAAGTCATTGCCCGTGGAGGTGCCTATTCGCACCAATACCGAGTGCGCGGCGCAGATGGCCAATACACCTGGATTGAAGCGAACGGCCGCGTCGAATGTGCTGAAGACGGCACACCTGTACGCTTTCCCGGCGTGCTCATCGATGTCGAAGACCGGCGCAACGTCGAAGCCGAGCGCGACCGGGTCACCGCCGCATTGAAAGCCCTCAACGACACACTGGAACAACGGGTCTCGGCGCGCACCGCAGACCTGATGCAGGCCGAAGAGAAGCTGCGCCAATCGCAGAAAATGGAAGCGGTCGGGCAACTCACCGGCGGTCTGGCTCATGACTTCAACAACCTGCTGGCAGGCATTTGCGCCTCCCTTGAACTGATGGAGAAACGCATCGGCCAAGGCCGTCTGAACGACATCGACAAATACATGCTGATCGCTCAGGACGCGGCCAAACGCGCCACCGCCCTGACCCATCGCCTGCTGGCCTTCTCCCGGCGACAGACCCTCGATCCACGGCCAACTGAGGTCAACGCGCTGATTGCTGGCATGACCGAACTGATCCAGCGCACCGTCGGCCCGAGCATTCGCCTGAAGACGGTCGTCGCCGCCGATCTGTGGCCGGCGCTGGTCGATGCCAGCCAACTGGAAAACGCCCTGCTCAACCTGTGCATCAACGCCCGCGATGCGATGCCCGATGGCGGCAGCATCACCGTCGAAACCGCCAATCGAACCCTGGATGCTGAATCAGCGCGCGTACGGGAAATGCCCGAAGGGCAATACCTGTGCTTGTCGGTCGCCGACACCGGTACCGGTATGAGCGCTGAAGTGATCGCCAAGGCCTTCGACCCGTTTTTCACCACCAAACCGTTGGGCCAGGGCACCGGGCTCGGGCTGTCGATGATCTACGGTTTCACCAAGCAATCCGGCGGGCAGGTGCGGGTGCAATCGACTGTGGGTCAAGGCACCACCATGTGCGTTTACCTGCCGCGCTATCTCGGCGAAACGCCGCGCAATCACGATGACGCGAAAAGCTCGGCAACCCTGCAGGCCAAGCCCGGCGAGACCATCCTGATTGTCGACGACGAACCCACCGTTCGCACGCTGCTCAAAGACGTGCTGAACGACCTCGGTTACAACCTGCTCGAAGCGGCCGACAGCGTTGAAGGGCTGGAAGCACTGCGCTCCAGCGCGCACATCGATCTGCTCATTACCGATGTCGGTTTGCCGGGCGGCATGAACGGCCGGCAGATGGCCGATGCGGGCAGGCAAATCAGACCGAAGCTCAAGACCTTGTTCATTACCGGGTACGCGGAAAACTCGGTGATCGGCAACGGTCAGCTCGGTCCGGGCATGCAGGTGCTGACCAAACCCTTTGCCGTCGACACGTTGGTGTCACGGGTAAGTGGTCTGCTGACCATCGACTTCGATTGAAGGGTGCGCAGCGAACCTCATGAACCTGTTGCGCCCTGCCGTCTTCGCTTGATACAGCGCCTGATCAGCGCACTCGATCAGCCCCTGCACCGGGTCCAGATGTGAACCACGCGCAGCGGCGATGCCGATGCTCAGGCTCACGCGGGTCACGGGACTGGTGGGGTGGGCAATGTTTTCCTGCTGCAAGCGCTGAAGAATCAGCTGCGCCACTACCGCAGCACCTTCAATGTCCGTGTCGGGCATGATCACCGCGAACTCTTCGCCACCGTAGCGCGCCACCAGATCCGACGGCCGTCGCACACACGCATCCAGCACGTGACCGACGGCCTGCAGACAGGCGTCACCGGCAACGTGCCCAAGCGCGTCATTGAACCGTTTGAAATAGTCGATATCGATCATCAACAAGGCCAGCGACGAGCCGTCGCGCTGTGCCCGCCGCGCCTCTGTGGCCAGGGTTTCGTCGAAGCAGCGCCGATTTGCCAGCCCGGTCAGCGCATCCTTCATGGCCAACAGTTCCAGCTGCCGATTGGAGCCGAGCAACTGCTGCTGAGCGATGCGCAGTTCGCCTTCAACCTGGGTCCGGCGACGGATATCGAGGATCAAGAACCAGCCAATCAGACCGGTGAGCCCCAACAGCCCCGCCACCACCACCGCCGACAACAGCGCCTCGGTTCGCCACGCCGTGAGCGCTTCACGCTTGCCGATGGCGACTGTGGTGATCAGCGGCAATTTCTCGCTTTTGCGAAAGGCGTAGAGGCGTTCGACGCCATCCAGGCTGGAGGTATACGACGCGGTACCGACCGATTGATCGACCAGGTACTTGGCGTAGATCGGCGACTTGGAAAAGTTGCGGCCCATGTCCTGTTCGCGGAAAGGATAGCGAACCAGCAATGTGCCGTCGGTATAGGACAAGCCTATGGCGCCGTCCTGGCCGATATCGAGTTTGCCGAACAGACGCAGAAAGTTTTCCACGCCCAAGGTCACGGCCACGACCCCGGCAAACTCACCGTGATCATCATTGAAACGGCGGCTGACGGTGATCACCCACTCCTGATTGGAACGGCTACGGATGGGTGGCCCGATAAAGGGTTCGCGGCTAGGGTCGTCGCGGTGATGAATGAAGTAGGCCCGATCACTGCTGTTGGCCCCCGCCGGGATCGGTCGGTTCGACGACATCAGCCAATGGCCCTGACGGTCATAGATGGTGATCCCGCTCATTTGTGGCATCAACGGCTGCTGGCGGTTGATCAGCGCACCCAGCCGCTGAATCTGCGCGGGGCCGCTGCCTTCGGTTTCCAGGCGTTCGACCAGCCCGAGCAGCAGCAGCGAACTTTGCCGGACAATGCCTTCGGAATAGGTCTCGAGTGCCTGGGTCAGGTTCAACCCGTGCACGTTGACTTCCTCCAGCGCGCGATCGCGCGAGGACAGCACTTTCCAGATGGTCAGCGACGCCAGAGAGCAGCCGATGACCAGCAGCAAGAGGATGACGAGGTGGGTATCACGCTTCACGAAAGTACCTAATGGAAAGTCCGGTTTCCCGTTCCGGCCGTTACTGATTCAAGGCAATAACAGCGGTCGTATGTCCTCGACCGGCGCAAGGATACAAGTAGCGCGTCGAACGTGCAGCAACCGTATGACGGAACGTCGTTTTCAGCCCCTTGGCGTTGTTTCGCAACGACACAGCGGCGGCCTGCAACTTATATTCGTGGCCGCAGGTCATTAGGCTTGCTGAGGTTGAATCCATCCGCAAACCTCGAATATTGAAGACACTGCCGTGGCCGCTGACCTCGATCGCCGCAATAACCTGTCACTGGACAGCCTGAACTTTTTCCTCGCCGACGTGCGCGACGGTCTCGGCCCCTATCTGGCCATTTACCTGTTGGCGGTGCATCACTGGGAGCCGGCCAGCATTGGTCTGGTGATGACCATCGCCGGAGTCGCCGCGCTGATCACCCAGACACCCGCCGGCGCCTGGGTCGACAACAGCCGGCGCAAACGTGCGTTGATTGCGATCGCCGCGCTGCTGGTGACCGGCAGTTGCCTGCTGCTGCCGTTCGTCACGTCCTTCACGTGGGTGGCGTTGACGCAAACTCTGAGTGCGATGGCCGCTTCAATATTCGCCCCGGCCATTTGCGCGATTACCTTGGGCATGACCGGGCCACGGGCGTTCACTCGACGAACCGGGCGCAATGAAACCTTCAATCATGCCGGCAATGCCTGCGCCGCCCTGCTGGCCGGCGTGTTCGCGTATCTGTTCGGCCCGGTGGCGGTGTTCTATCTGATGGCGGCCATGGCCCTGGCCAGCGTCATCGCCATTGCCTGCGTGTCGCCAGAAGCCATCGACCATGATCAGGCCCGCGGACTGGACCCGGCCGACGCTGGCCATCGTCAGCCTTCCGGTTTATCGGTGCTGCTGGGCAACCGCTCGCTGTTGCTGTTCGCCATTTGCTGTGCGCTGTTCCACCTCGCCAATGCGGCGATGTTGCCGCTGGTAAGCCAAAAACTCGCGCAAACCAATTTGCAGATGGCCACGCCGCTGACCTCCGCCTGCATCGTGGCCGCGCAGTTGGTCATGGTACCTGCGGCGTTACTGGTCGGAGCGAAAGCCGATGTCTGGGGACGCAAACCGCTGCTGCTGGCCGGTTTTCTGATCCTGCCGTTGCGCGGTGTGCTCTATACGCTGTCGGACGATGCTTATTGGCTGGTCGCGGTGCAGATGCTCGACGGTGTTGGCGCAGGCCTGTTCGGCGCCTTGTTTCCGATCATGGTCAAAGACCTCACCCAGGGCACCGGCCACTTCAACATCAGCCTCGGCGCACTGACGACTGCCTTCGGACTCGGCGCCGCGTTGAGCAACGGTCTCGCCGGGTTCGTTGTGCAGGAGGCTGGTTACAGCGCGGCGTTTCTGACCCTGGCCGCTATTGCGGCGGTGGCGGTTGTGTTGCTTGGGGTCGGGGTTCCGGAAACCCAGCGCAGCGGTCGTCAGGCTGAAAGCGGATTGGTCGAGGCCAGCACCGAATCCTCTGTGTAATCCATATCCCTTCCCTGCCCTCTCATTGCCGCCATCTCGTGTCTGCGCGGCGTTGAAAATCCAGATTCAGTGGATCAGGCAAGCAATCCAGAGGAATGCACTACGGCGCTTAGGCGCTGATCGAGAGAATGTTCGTGCACAGGCTCAGACGAATAAACCCTCAATCGCAAGGACATTCCAGTGAAAGGTTTTTGCTTGGCCTTCGGGCTGCTCTTCAGTACTTTTTCAGCCATGGGAGCCGATATGTCGAACGGCGCAGACAACTTCTACACCAGCGATAAAGTGACCGTGGAAAAGGTCACCTTCAAGAACCAGTACGGGATGAAGGTCGCAGGCAATCTGTTCAGCCTGAAAAACCTCGACCCACAGTCAAAAAATGCCGCAATCATCGTCGGCCACCCGATGGGCGCAGTGAAGGAGCAAAGTGCCAATCTCTACGCGACCAAAATGGCCGAACAAGGCTTTGTCACGCTGTCGTTCGACTTGTCCTTCTGGGGCGAGAGCGAGGGCCTGCCACGCCAGTCGGTTGCGCCGGACATTTACGCCGAAGACTTCAGCGCGGCGGTGGACTTTCTCGGCACTCGCCCACTGGTCGATCGCGAGCGTATCGGCGTCATCGGTATTTGCGGCAGCGGCAGCTTCGCCATCAGTGCCGCCAAGATCGACCCACGTTTGAAGGCGATTGCCACTGTCAGCATGTACGACATGGGCGCCGCCAACCGTAACGGCCTCAAGCATTCGCTCACGCTAGCGCAACGCCAATCCATCATTGAACAGGCGGCGCAGCAGCGTAACGCGCAGTTCTGGGGCGGCCCGATCCGCTACACCGGCGGCACACCGCTCAAACTCACCGGCAACGCCGTGGGTGACGAGTTCTACGATTTCTACCGCACCCCGCGTGGCCAGGTCACCCCGACCGGCGCTTCGCCGCAGACCACCACCATGCCGACGTTGATCAGCAATGTGAAGTTCATGAACTTCTACCCGTTCAATGACATCGAGAGCATCTCCCCGCGCCCGCTGCTGTTCATTGCCGGCGCTCAGGCACACTCCCGCGAATTCAGTGAAGACGCGTACCAGCGCGCGGCCGAGCCCAAAGAGCTGCTGATCATTCCAGGGGCCGGCCATGTCGACTTGTACGACCGGGTCAATCTGATTCCCTTCGCCAAATTGACCGAGTTCTTCAGCCATAACCTGAAGTAACGCCATCGCGACGCAGCCAGCGCTTTACAGTGCAGACACGACAAAGCCTGCTTTTCAGGGCAGGCTTTTCGTTTGCAGCATGTCGGCTTACTTCTGCTGTGCGGTCAGCGCCGAGTAGCTGTTCATCAGGTTGCGGTAGTTGGGGATGCGCTGCGACAGCAGATTGCCCAAGCCTTCAATATCGTTGCGCCAGTCGCGGTGCAGCTCACAGGCCACCGAGAACCAGTTCATCATCTGCGCACCGGCCTGAGTCATGCGGCTCCACGCGGCTTGTTGCACGGTGGTGTTGAAGGTGCCGGAAGCGTCGGTCACCACAAACACCTCAAACCCCTCCGCCAGCGCCGACAAGGTCGGGAACGCTACGCAGACATCCGTGACCACACCGGCAATGATGATCTGCTTGCGGCCGGTAGCCTTGATCGCCTTCACAAAATCTTCATTGTCCCAAGCGTTGATCTGGCCCGGACGAGCGATGTACGGCGCGTCGGGGAACATCTCTTTCAGCTCTGGTACCAGCGGGCCGTTCGGGCCTTGTTCGAAACTGGTGGTGAGGATGGTCGGCAGTTCGAAGAACTTGGCCAGATCGGCCAGGGCCAGCACGTTGTTCTTGAATTCGTTCGGCGAGAAGTCCTGCACCAGCGAAATCAGGCCGGTCTGGTGATCAACCAGCAGCACAATGGCGTCGTCTTTGTTCAGGCGGTTGTAGGTTGGAGTGGTCATGGTCTGCGTCCCTTTTGAGTTTTTGAAGTTGTTGTTGCGTTCAAGTTGGGTACAGATTACTGACGCACAGCGACGGGATAAATCGGCTGAAAGGCGTTTCACCGTCAACTCGAACAGGACAATCAGGCAATAAAACACGCTCCGCGCCGAACTTTCTGGCGATCCTTGTCATACTGTTGCGATGCATTACGTATGAAAAAAGGAGAGGTTCATGCTCGGACGCCGTCCGCCAGAGCCGAACACCGTAGACCCAAGCAGAGCCGCCTCTGCCCGTAACGCCGTGCGCGCTGGCTCGACGTTCCGCCTTACGGTCAGTTTTATGCTGGTGGTTGTATTGGCCTTTTTGACGGTAGAGAGCTGGCGCACCTGGCGCGACTATCGCGCTGCATTCGCCTCCGCGCGCGATTCGGTAACCAACCTGGCCCGCGCCACCGCACAGCATGCCGAAGACACCATCCGCCAAATGGACGTGCTGACCGCAGCGCTGAGTGAACGGGTCGAAGGCGACGGTCTGCAGAACCTCGACGTGCCGCGGATCCACAAATTGCTGGTGCAGCAATCGAAAATCATGCCGCAGCTGCATGGCTTGTTCATTTATGGCGCAGATGGCCAGTGGATCGTCACCGACAAGGAGGTCACGCCCGAGACCGCCAACAACGCCGATCGCGATTACTTTCAATATCACCGCAGTCATGATGATCGACAGGTGCGCATCGGTGATGTGGTGGAAAGCCGATCGACCCATGATCTGATCATTCCCGTCTCCCGCCGCCTGAACAATCCCGACGGCTCGTTCGCCGGGGTGCTGCTGGGCACGGTCAAGGTCAGCTACTTTGTCGACTATTACGGTGACTTCAGAATCGATGACAAAGGCGCACTGGTGCTGGCCAGACGCGACGGCACCATTCTCGTGCGCCGGCCGTTCATCGCCTCGGTGATCGGCAAAAGCCTGGCCAACAGCGAGATCTTCAAGGTCTACCTGCCCAACGCCAACGCCGGCATTGCGCAAGTGCGCGCGGTGGTCGACGACACCGAACGGCTGTATGGCTATCGCGCGCTCACCACCTATCCGCTGGTGGTCGAGGCCGGGCTTTCACGGGATTCGATCATCGAACCGTGGCAGCAGGACTTGCTGAAAAACGGCTTCGTGCTGGTTTTTCTGATTTTGGTGCTCAGCGGTTTCGGCCTGGTCGTGCTGCACCAGTTGCGCCAGCGCATGGCCATGGAGCGGGAAATTCGCTACGCGCACCAGACCATGCGCGACATGGCGCTGACCGACAGCCTCACCGGGCTGGGCAACCGCCGCCGTCTGGACAATGCGCTGGTGGACGAAATTCGTCTGGCGCGGCGGCAGGGTTCGGCGCTGTCATTGATCATGCTCGATGTCGACCACTTCAAACGCTACAACGACCAATATGGCCATGCGGCGGGCGATGACTGCCTGAGCGCCGTCGGGCAGGCGATCCAGCAAGCGGTCAAACGACCGAGTGACCTCGCGGTGCGCTACGGCGGCGAAGAATTCACCGTGCTGCTGCCCAACACCGACAATGCCGGCGCCATTCAGGTTGCCGAAGACATTCTGCAAGCCATCCGCGCACTGAAACTGGAGCACGCCGGACATCCATTGGGCTATGTCACCGCCAGCGCTGGAATTACCACACGGCACCCGGTCGATGACACGGTTACCCCGGCAACTTTGTTGAAAGCAGCCGATACCTGCCTGTATCAAGCCAAGCAACAGGGCCGTAATCGCTGGTGCTCACAGGGCAAACAACCCGACATCGCGGTTATGAGCTAATAACACCTTCATTAAACCGTCGCTCAAACGTTGTACTAGGATAGGATCCAAGTCTGCGGTATTTCGTCGACCAAGGAGATCGTCGACAGTGCTGCAGACGTTTTTGAATTAACGCCTCTCAGGGATGACACGCATATGAATTCACACTTGTTCCCCCACATCGGCAAGGTCATCGCCAGCACCGGCAGCCGACACTTTCCGCGCATGCTGCATGACCTGATCCTGACGCAACTGGCGGTAGACGCCACGCACATCCGGCAGATGCGTGTCGAACCGCTGGGCCGCGCGTCGAGCCGCAGTGAGCCGGAGCCGCTGAAAGAGCCGGCCCTGCTCGCCGAAACGGTGTTTTCCGAACACAGTGCGGCGGCCCACCACTTACAGAATCCGCCGGCCGCAACCAGCGCGGACGCTTCGCAACTGCACCTGACCCGGCGCAAGGACGGCTACCGCTACGTGATTACGGTGTACCGCAACGACGAGTCGCAGCGCTTTTCCGCGCAGGAACGCAGCCTGTTGCAGGACATCTCCCCGGTGCTGCTGCCGATGGTGGAAAAACACATCAACGCCCTGCAACCGTCCGGCCCTGATCCACAAAGCCCACCCGAGTCCGCAGAAGGCAGCGGCCTGGAAACCTTGCGCTTGCGCTTTGACGAGCGTCTGGAGCAACTGGGGCTGAGTCTGTCGAACCGCGAAACCGAAGTGTGTGTCGGCCTGCTCGCCGGCCGCACGGCGCCGGAACTGGCCGAGCAGTTGGCGCTGAAGGTCAACACCGTTGAGAGCTATCTGAAACGGGCGGCGATCAAGTTGGGCATCAGCGGACGGCATTCGTTGATGCGCTGGATGTATTCGCCGTTGGAGGCGTTGGCGTCGAGTGCGGCGTGATACGCAGGGATAGTGATAGTTTCGGTTTTTTGGGTGTGTCAGTGAGATTCCCCCCTCACCCCAGCCCTCTCCCCCCAAGGGGGGCGAGGGGGAAAGGGAGCCGATCTCGGTTGAATTCGAAACTGAGTTCGACTTTTGAGCCGATCTTTGTTCAAAACCTGAGTTCGACTCGGTATCTCACGTCGGTGCATCTCGAAAGAACCCCGCGGTCAGTCCCCTCTCCCCATGGGAGAGGGTTAGGGTGAGGGCACTCCCGCGACGTGCTCCAAAGCCTGATTCACCGCCAATTCCCCCAACATCACCACTTGCGCGATGCCCAGCAAGGTATTGCGATGCGGCCCCTCCAGCATCCCGGCAAAATCAGCAAGCATGACCGAGGCCGAGGCCAGCGATTCACAGGCGTTTGCCAGCAGGGATTCGGAATCGGTTTGCGGGTTGACCCGGAACATAGCGTTGGGCGTGTAGGGCGTGGTCATGATGCTGGCCGCAGTGACCGGCGGATCGGGTGTCTTTGACATTCGCACAAACTCCTTCTGCGCAGCGAGGGAGCAGGCTCCCTCGCGCGGCAGTTTCGCAATTAGTGGGGCAAGCGCTGGTTGTCGAGGACGCGACTCACCACCAATTCACTCAACATGATCACCTGCTGCAGGATCAGCATCTTTTTGCGGTGAGGGCTGTCGACCGAGTCGGCAAGGTCGCGGGCCATGTCACTGGCCGATGACAACGATTCGTAGGCTTCAACGAGCAGGGTTTCGTCGTCGATGGTGGGGTCGACCAGGTAGATCTTGCCGGTTTTGCGGGTGGGTTTTGAGGTTTTGAGCGCGGAAGGATTGAGGTAGAAATTGATCGCCCGTTCTGTGGCCTCTTTGATGTTTTGAGGTTCGAGCGCGGCGTCGTAGGGGATTGGATCGGTATCTGGTGGGTTGGGTGTGGCTTTGAACATAGATAAAGTCTCGTATCGAAATTAACCGGAGCCATCACTTTCGCTACCAAACGAAGGTGGCGGCCATGCGCGGGTTGGTAGACCGGTCGATACGGAAACCCGGCGCTCATGAATGAGCCCCACGCATGTCCACCATATAAAACGCAGCCGCAAAAAGAGACTGCATAAGGTGGCGCCATACGGCGGTACCGAAGCGGGCTACCAAACCCGATCACTGATTTGCAGTGACAGGCAAACGATATATCCCGACCCATAGCCGCGTAAGCCGGCGGATTCTGGCGTACGCGTAGGTAACGACGCAAGGTGTTGTAGGCGGTATGACGTAACGGTTCGTGTAATTTAAACGCGTTCACGGCGTTGTGTTTATTGATGGAAATTCTGGATGGCGGTGGATCCAGGTTTTGCGGTGTGTCAGTGGGATTTACCCCCTCACCCCAGCCCTCTCCCCCAAGGTGGCGAGGGGGAAAGGGAGCAGATCTTTGTGCTTTTCAAAACCTGAGTTCGGCTCGCTGTCCCACGTCGGTGCATTTCCAGCAAACACCGCAGTCAGTCCCCTCTCCCTCTGGGAGAGGGCTAGGGTGAGGGTTCGCTTTTAATCCCGCGCCAACGCCTCAATCGGATCAAGCCGCGAAGCATTCCGCGCCGGCACAAAGCCAAAAACAATGCCGATCAACGTCGAGCAAACCACCGCCGTCAGCACCGACGCCAGCGAAAACACCATCTCCCATTCCTTGATAAACACCGAAAACAAATGCCCGATCGCATACGACAGGGAAATCCCGATCGCCCCGCCCAACAGACACACCATCACCGCCTCCACCAGAAACTGCTGACGAATGTCCGACTGCCGCGCGCCCACCGCCATGCGAATACCGATCTCCCGCGTACGCTCGGTCACCGACACCAGCATGATGTTCATTACCCCGATACCGCCCACCACCAGGGAAATCACCGCAATCAGCGACAGCAATAACGCCAGTGAGCGACTGGTTTTCTGCACGGTCTGCAAGACGCTGTCGAGGTTGTTGGTGAAGAAATCCTTGGTGCCGTGGCGTTGCAGCAGCAGTTGAGTGACGTGCTCTTCCACCACTTTGCTCGGCTGGCCGTCCTTCATGCGCACGCTGATGCTGTCCAGATAACGCTGGCCCAACACCCGCCCGGCCGCCGTTTCATAAGGCACCCAGACGTTGAGAGTCTTGCCCGAGGCGAACAGGCTTTTATCCTGCGCGGCCACGCCGATTACCGTGCACGGCAGGTTGCCGATCAAAATCACTTGGCCCAACGGATCAACATCCTGCCCGAACAAACGTTGGCGGGTGTTGTGATCGATGACCACCACTTGCGCTTGGCGCCGTGCATCGCTTTCGCTGAACGGAATTCCCGCGGCCATCTTGATCCCGCGCACTTTGAAGTACTGATCGCTGACGCCGTTGACCTGCGCATCCAGGTCGATATTGCGGTAGCGCAGCAACAGGCTGCGGCCGATCATCGGCGTGGCACTGTCGACGTAATACAACTGATTCAGCGCGGTGACATCGGCCGGTGTCAGGGTTTCGATAGCGGCGGCACGTTTGTCGCCATAACTGCTGCCCGGATAGACATCGATGGTATTGCTGCCGATGGCGGCGATGTCCTTGAGCACATAGTTCTTCGCGCCCTCGCCCACCGCCGAAATCGACACCACCGAAGTGATGCCAATGACGATGCCGAGCATGGTCAGCAAGGTGCGCATGCGGTGCGAGATCAACGCCACCCAGGCCATGGCGAACGCCTCTTTGAACAGCCCGAGGCTGGCGACCAGACGCCGTGAGGCGGTGGCTTTCGGGGCCACCGGTTCATCGCTGAGCAGGTGCGTGGTGTCGCGTTCGTTGGCGCGGTCGCTGAGGATTTCGCCGTCGCTGACTTCGATGATGCGTTCGGCATTGGCCGCGACTTTCGGGTCGTGGGTCACCAGAATCACCGTGTGCCCCGCCGCGTGCAGCTCCAGGAGGATGCGCATCACCTCCTTGCCGCTGGCCGTGTCGAGAGCGCCGGTCGGTTCGTCGGCGAGGATCACTTCGCCGCCATTCATCAAAGCCCGGGCGATACTCACGCGCTGCTGCTGACCGCCGGAAAGCTGGCTCGGCCGATGCGTCAAATGCCCTTCCAGACCCAGCCGCGCTAACAATTCACGGGCGCGGGCATGACGCTGAAGCTGCGGCGTGCCGGCGTAGATCGCCGGCATCTCGACGTTGTGCATCGCACTCAAATGCGGCAGCAAGTGGTAACGCTGGAAGATGAAACCGAAGTAGTCGCGGCGCAGCTCGGCCAGGGCCTGATTGTCCAGATCGCGGGTTTCCTGGCCGTTGATTTTGTAGCTGCCGGCGGTGGCATAGTCGAGGCAGCCGAGGATGTTCATCAGCGTCGATTTGCCAGAACCCGAGGCGCCGATAATCGCGACCATTTCCCCGGCATTGATCGTCAGGTTGATATTCTTCAGCGCCAGAAACTCGCGGTCGCCAGCGGTGAAACTGCGGGTGATGCCGGTGAGCTGTAGCAGTGGTTCAGTCATGTTCAGGCCCCCGCCACATTGGTCAGCGGATCACCGATCACCACGCGATCACCTTCAGCCAGACCGCCATTGATCTGCACTTTGACGTTGTTGTTGATCCCGGTCTGCACATTGCGCGACTGCGCGTGGCCCTTGGCGTCCAGCACCCGTACCGGAAAACTGCCATCGGCATTGCGCGGCCCGAGCGCCGCCACCGGTACGGTCAGCACCGACTTGGCGGTGTCGAGGATAATGCGCACCTGCGCGGTCATCGAAATGCGCAAACGATGGTCGGGGTTCGGCACCTCGAACAAGGCGTTGTAGAACACCGCGCTGCTTTGCTTCGGTGTACCGGCGGGCGGCGTTTCAAGAAAGTTCTGTGGCGCCGGATCGGTGCCGCGCAATTTCGCGTAGTAGCGTTTGTCCTCGCCGAGAATGGTGAAATACACCTCCTGCCCCGGGGCGATGTGAATCACGTCGGCTTCGGACACCTGCGCTTTCACCGTCATGGTGTCCAGATCCGCCAGTTTCAGCAGGACCGGCGCCAGTTGGCTGGCGATCACCGTTTGCCCTTCTTGAGTGACCACGCCGACCACGTCGCCATCGATTGGCGCGACGATGCGCGTATACGCCAGATTGACCTTGGCCGTGTCGATCTGGATATGCGCGCTTTTGATCTGCGCGTCCAGCGACATCAGATTGGCCTGCTGCACCTGATAGTTCGACTCGGCGTTTTCGAAATCCTGACGGGAGATCGAGGCGTCGTCCTGCAAGTTTTTGTAGCGCTCGTAAATCGCTTTGGTCTGCCTGAGTTGAGCTTGGGTCGCGCGTTTTTGTGCTTGCAGGTTCTCCTCATCGACCTGGGCTTGACGCAGCGTATTCTGCAACACCAGTGGATCGATTTCCGCCAGCCACTGGCCCTTCTTCACCTTGTCGCCGACCTTGACCTTGAGCGACTTCAATTGCCCGGACACCTGCGCGCCAACGTCCACTTGTTTGATGCCTTCGAGCAACCCGGTGGCGAGCACCGCGTTTTCAATGTCACTGCGTTCCACCGGCGCGGTCAGGTATTGCGGCGCCTCGGCCGGTGCCTGCACCGCGTAGAACGCCAATCCCGCTACTGCCACTAACGCCAAACCCATACCGACTTTGCGCAACTTCGACTTTTCCATAAATGACCACAAGTCCGTTCAGGGGTGAACCCGGCCAGCGGCCGGGCTCTGGTAGATAAACAACAATCAGGAAACCACTTGGCCAGCCGGCACTTTCAGGCCGTCATGCCACCACGCTGCGAGACTGAAGACGTTGGGCGCCTTGAGAATCGTGAAGTGGTTGCCCGGCCCGTACCACACCGCCAGATCCGCGACCTGGCGCTGCCAGCCTTCGACCATCGCCGCTTGCTCGCGCTGATTGCCCCACGCATCCAGCGTCGGGTCATCGACCAGCGCCAGCCGCACCGGCCCGGTGTAGGCCCGTTGCGGTTGATAGACCGTGCGCAGGGCGGTGGCGAAGGTGCGGACCGGGCCGTGCATGGCCTGAGCTGACGAACGCGCAGACAACACACCGGCGCGCACCATGCCCTCGTGCAACAGGCGCATTTGCGTGGTGTCGTCAGCCTCGGCGAACGCCAGCGGATCAATGCCCAGCGACTTGCCACTGGACAGTTGCAGCGTCTCGATCAAGCGTTCCAGCGCGGCAGTCGTGGTGTACGGTTTGCCCGCCTTACCGTTGCCGCCGGGCGATTCGCTGTCGATCAGGGTCAACGACGCCACCTCGCGCCCGGCTGCCTGCAACTGTGCGGCCATGGCATGCGCGACCCAACCGCCGAACGAATGGCCGATCAGGTGCACCGGGCCTTGCGGATACAACTGCTCGACGGCTTGCAGATAACACGCGGCTGCCGCTTCTACCTGACTGTGCGGCACGCCGTTGCCATCGAGCCCGCGCGGTTGCAGACCGATGATCGGCCACTCCGGGCCCAAGGCCTCGGGCAAGTGAATGAATCCGGTGACACTGTCGCCCGCCCCCGGCACGCAGAAGATCGGCGCATGCCCGGGGTGTCCGCTCTGAATGGTCAACAGCGGCTGATAGGCCTCTGGCTCCGGAGCCTGCGCAGCGGCCATTACCTGACTCAAGGCCTGACCGAGCGCCTGAATATCCGGTGCTTTCATCACGCTGCGGTGATCACCCGGCACATCGATGCAGCGCAGCAAGTCGCTGGCGACTTTCTGCTCCCAGCCGCGGGTTGGGTTGGGCTGTGCCTGCCCCGGCATTAATCCCTGCGCGCGGAACAAGTGCACCGGCTGACTGGCCGGGCTGACCCGGTAATGCGCCAGCGCCAGGCCATGAGCGGCCTCACGATCAAAGTAACTCCAGGCATCCGCTGCACTCAGTGCGGCCAGTTCCGGGTCAGGCAATTGCTGTTCGCAGCAGCGTTGGAACAGTGCGTCAAACGCAATGAGTTCGACTTCAGCCTCCAGCCGTTCGACCTCAGCCAACGCCGGCAGCCCTTCTGCACCGCGCATCTGCGAACGCGCGCGGCAATGCTCCAGTAACTGACGTTTGTCGCGATGCTCGCCGCTCCAGCGGGTTTTATCCTGGCTGGCCGGATGCGGTGCGTAGGTATCGAGCAGGCCGACAAACGCCACCGCCTCATCGAGGCCGAGCAATTGCTGCGCGATTTCATACGCCAGCAAGCCACCAAACGACCACCCGGCCAGACGATACGGCCCATGCGGCTGCACCGAGCGGATAATCCCGACCATCCGCGTGGCCATGCACTCAAGGGTGCGCAGTTGCGGTTGCCCCAGTGGCACACCGGGCAAGCCGTAAATCGGAAACTCGCCCTCGATATGCAGGCCCAATGCAGGGAAGTACACGTCCCGTCCGCTGAACTCATGGATCAGGAACAGCGCATTGCCGCCCTCGCCCGGTCGTACCACGACCAGTCCTTCCGGCTGCGCGGGCACGGCGTGGCGTTGACTGAGCAGCGCCGCCAGCGACTCGACACTCGGACGCTGGAACAGCTCCGCTAGCGTCACCTGTTGCCCCGCACGTTGCAGCAGGTTGACCAGACGAATCGCCAGTAGCGAATGCCCGCCCAACTCGAAGAAGTTGTCATGGCGCCCGACCTGCTCGACCTTGAGCACCTCGCCCCATACCTGCGCGAGCAAGCTTTCAACCTCGCCTTGCGGCGCTTCGTAGTGGCGGCTGAGCACCGCGTCCAGGCCCGGTGCCGGCAGCGCCTGACGGTCGATCTTGCCGTTGGGACTCAACGGCAAGGCGTCGAGCGCAACAAACGCTCCCGGCACCATGTACTCCGGCAACTGCTCGAGCACGAATGCGCGCAACGTGTCGATAGCAGGCACAACGTTGCCCTCGCGCGCCGTGAAATACGCGACCAGACGCTCGTCGCGCATCAGCACCACCACCTCGCGCACCTGCGGGTGCTGGATCAACCGTGCTTCGATTTCACCGAGTTCCAGGCGCAAGCCGTGCAGCTTGACCTGGAAGTCGTTGCGCCCGAGGAATTCGAGGTTGCCGTCAGCGCGGTACCGCACCAGATCGCCGGTGCGGTACAAGCGATCACCGGCCACAAACGGACTGTCGATAAAGCGCTCGGCCTGCATCTGCGGCAGCCCCCTATAACCGCGCGCCACGCCGATGCCGCCGATGTGCAACTGGCCAATGACGCCGAGCGGTACCGGTTGGTCATGCGCATCGAGCACATACAGGCGGGTGTTACAGATGGCTTTGCCGATCGGCAATTCAGTGGACGGCACGGGCATGTGCGGTTCCAGTGTCCATGCCGTGCTGTCGACCGTGGCTTCCGTCGGGCCATACACGTTATGCAGGCGCACCCACGGCAGTTGCTGGCGCACAGCACCAGCCAGCGCCGCCGTGAGTTCTCCGCCACCACAGAACACATCGGTGAGGCTGGTGCACTGACTGACATCCTGCAGTTCAACAAACTGCTGCAACAACGCCGGCACAAACTTGACCACAGTGACCCGCTGCTCACGAATCACTTGCGCCAGATAGGCCGGCTCCCGATGACCGCCCGGCCGTGCCAGCACCAGGCGCACACCGGCCGTCAGCGGCCAGAAGAACTCCCACACCGAGCCATCGAAACTGAACGGCGCTTTCTGCAACAACGCGCCATCCGGGGTCGGCGGGCAAATCTGCGAGCCCCAATGCATCAGATTGCACAAACCACGATGTTCCAGCATCACGCCCTTCGGCGTACCGGTCGAACCCGAGGTGTAGATCATGTAGGCCAGATTCGCAGGGGTCAGGCCAGGCACCTGCGGATCGGTTTCCGACTGGTCATGCCAGCTGCATTGATCAAAGTCGATCACGGCCACGTCGCTCCCGGCAAACAGCGATCGGGTGGCTGTGTGGACCAGCACCGCCACCGGCGCGCAGTCCCTGAGCATAAAGTCGAGGCGCTCTGCCGGATAAGCCGGATCCAGCGGCACGTAGGCGCCACCGGCCTTGAGAATGCCGAGCAGCCCGACCACCAGATCGAGTCCACGCTCGACGCACAGCGCCACCCGCGCATCCGGCCCCACACCCTGCTCGCGCAGGTGATGCGCGAGACGGTTGGCACGGACATTCAGCGCGCGATAGGTCAGGCTCTGTTCGCCAGTCTGCACGGCGATGGCGTCCGGCTGACGCTGCACCTGCGCTTCGAACAGGCTCTGGATCGGTTGCTCGACCGGGCAATCAACTGCCGTCGCGTTGAAATCGCCGAGCAAGCGCTGCTGTTCATCCGCCGCAAGCAGATTGACCTGCGCCAACACCGCTTGGTCATCGGTGACCAGCGCTTTCAGCAAGCGCTGCAAGTAACCGCTAAAACGCCGCACGGTCGACTCATCGAACAACGCCGTGGCATAGCGCAGCGCACCACGGATGCCTTGCGGGTTTTCCCCCAGGCTCAGCGACAGGTCGAACTTCACAAAGTGATTTTCCCCGGCCAGACCTTCCAGCGTCAGACCGCCCAACGCCAGGGCGGGCGCGACGCTGCTGTCCCAGCTCACCAGGGTCTGGAACAACGGGGAGTGGGAAAGACTGCGCACCGGCCGGGTAATCTCCACCACGTGTTCGAACGGCAGATCCTGATGCGCCTGCGCCGCCAACGTCTGCGCCTTGACCCGTGCCAGCAGCGCTGCACCGGTCAGATCGCCCGAGGTATCGATGCGCAACGCAAGGGTGTTGACGAACATGCCGATCAACCCTTCGATTTCGGCACGGTTACGGTTGGCCACCGGCGAGCCAATGACCACATCGGACTGCCCGGACAGGCGCGCAAGCAACATCGCCCAGGCGCTCATGAGCACCATGTACGGCGTCACGCCGTGGCGCTGACACAACGCCTTGAGACCGACGCTGGTCTGCGTGTCCAGCACAATCTCGACACTGCCGCCGTGGTGATCCTGTTGCGCCGGACGCGGGCGGTCGATCGGCAGGCTCAACAATGCCGGGGCACCGGCCAGCGTCTGCTGCCAGTAATTGCTCTGGCGCTGCAACACCTCGCCGCTGAGCCAGCGCCGCTGCCACACCGCGTAATCCGCGTATTGCAAGGCCAGCGCTGGCAGTGGATCTGCCTCGCCACGGCTGAACGCCTGATACAGCGCCATCAGTTCGCGGGTCAGCACCCCCATCGACCAGCCGTCGGAGATGATGTGGTGCATCGTCAACAAGAGCACATGGTGCTCATCGGCCAGACACACCAACCGTCCGCGAATCAACGGGCCGTCCTGCAAATTGAACGGTCCGCGCGCTTCAGTTTCGATCAGCGCGCGCAAGGCCTCGTCGGTCTGCAGTTGTTGTCGCCAATCCTCCTCAATCAGCGGCAGGCCAGTGTCGACCGGGGCAATCAGCACCTGCGCTTCGTCGTTCAATTGCGCAAAACGACTGCGCAGGGTTTCGTGACGAGCGACGATCCGCGCCAATGCCCGTTGCAGGGCCACGGCGTCGAGTCGACCACGCAAATGCAAGCCCAAAGGAATGTTGTAGGCGGTGTTGCCGCCGTCCATCTGCGCGAGGAACCACAAGCGTTGCTGGGCGAAGGACAACGGCAGCGCCTGATCGCGCGGCGCCGGCAGGATCTGCGGCAAGCTGCTGCGTTCGGCCTGACTCAGCACTTGAGCGACCGCCGCCAGTTCCGGGTTGGCAAACAGATCGGCCAGCGCCAGTTCCACACCCAATTGCTGGCGCACCTGGGAGAGCATGCGCATGGCCAGCAATGAATGGCCGCCGAGTTCGAAGAAGTTGTCATGGCGACCGACCTGTTCGACCTGCAACACCTCGGCCCAGACCTGCGCCAGGCTTGCTTCCAGTGGATTGGCCGGTGCCTCGTAGACCCGACTGAGCAGCGCCTCCTGAGTCGGTGCCGGCAGCGCCTTGCGATCAACCTTGCCGTTGTTGTTCAACGGCAAGACATCGAGTTGTACCCACGCTGTCGGCAGCATGTATTCCGGCAGACGCGCGTGCAATCGGGCGTGCAGTTCAGCGCTGTCCAAGTGCTCATCGTGCGCCGTGTAGTACGCCACCAGGCGCGGGCTGTCCTGCCCGTCACGGCGCGCCAGCACCACTGCTTCCTTGATGCCCGGGCACTTCAGCAAACGGTTTTCGATTTCTCCCAGCTCGATGCGGAAGCCACGGATCTTCACCTGATCGTCGTTGCGTCCAATGCAATCGAGTTGTCCCGGCGCCAGCCAGCGCGCAAGGTCGCCGGTGCGATAGAGCAACGCGCCCGGCGTCTCGCTGAACGGATCGCGGAGGAATTTATCGACGGTCAGATCCGGCCGGTTCAGGTAACCCAGCGCCACGCCCTGCCCGCCGATATACAGCTCGCCGGTGACGCCCATCGGCACCGGTTGCTGATACGCGTCGAGCACGTACACCTGCGTGTTGCCGATGGGGCCGCCAATCGGCACGCTCTCGGCGTTTTCTGCCACTTCGCGCACTTCAAAGGTGGTGGCGTAGGTGGTGGTTTCGGTCGGGCCGTAGCAATGCACGATGCGCAGCCCGGGTGCCTCGGCCAACAGTCGACGGAACGCCGCCGGATCACCACGTTCACCGCCACACAAGAGGATGCGCAAGCCCTTGAGCGCCTGCGGAATCAGTTGCACGTACTGGTTGAACAGCGCGGTGGTGACAAACAGGATCGTCGCGCCACTGGCACTCAGTTCGCGGCCGAAGGCATTCGGATCAAGCAAGGTTTGATGGTCGATGATCACCACGCGACCGCCATTGAGCAGCGGCCCCCAGATGTCCATGGTGCTGGCGTCGAACGCCGGGTTCGAGGCGAACACCACGCGATCCTGTGCATTGAAATCGGCGTAACCGTTGTTGAGCACCAAGCGGCCGATGCCCCGGTGCGGCACCATTACCCCTTTCGGCGTGCCGGTGGAACCCGAGGTGTACATGATGTACGCCAGGGCCTCGGACGACTGCAGCAGGTTCGGGTTGTGCGTCGGCTGACCGTTGAGGGTCAGCGTGTCCAGATCGATACGCGGCGCGGCGTAGTCGAGGACTTCGTTGCTCAAAGTCAGCAGCGCCACCGCCCGACAATCCTCGACCATGAACGCCTGGCGCTCGCTCGGTGCATTGATGTCCAGCGGCACATAGGCCGCCGCGCATTTGGCAATGGCCAGTTGCGCCACCAGCAACTCCAGCGAACGCGGCAGCAGGATCGCCACGTGGTCGCCCGGTTGCACGCCCTCTTCGACGATCAAATGATGGGCCAGACGGTTGGCCTGAGCGTTCAGCTCAAAGTAGCTCAGCGAATGTGCGCCATGCACCGCTGCCACAGCTTTGGGATGCGCCGCAGCCTGCTGTTGGAAAACTCCGTGTACGGTCAGCGTTTGCGGGTAGTCACGCGCTGTGGCGTTGAAGTCGCCGAGCAAGCGCTGACGCTCATCCGCCGCCAGCAACGGCACGCTTTCCAGCACCACTTGATCACTGGCAATCATTGCTTCGAGCAGGCGCTCGAAATAACCGATGTAACGCCTGATCGTCGACGCATCAAACAGCGCCGTGGCGTAGTTCAGCGCGCCACGAATCACCCCGTTGACCTCACCCAGTGTCAGCGTCAGATCAAACTTGGCGACCTCGCCCGGCCCGGCAACGCCCTCCAGGGTCAAATCGCCCAACGCCAGTTGCGGGCCGACGCTGCTGTCCCAGCTCAGCGTGGTCTGGAACAACGGGCTGTGGGCCAGGCTGCGCACCGGCCGGGTGATTTCCACCACCTGCTCGAACGGCAGGTCCTGGTGCGCCTGCGCCTCAAGTGTCCGCGCCTTGACCTGTGCCAGCAGCGCTTCGACGCTCGGGGCGCCCGAGGTGTCGATGCGCACGGCCAGCGTATTGACGAACATGCCGATCAGGCCTTCGACTTCAGCGTGGCTGCGGTTGGCCACCGGCGAGCCGATCACTACATCGGATTGCCCGGACAGGCGACTCATCAGCATCGCCCAGGCACTCATCAGGGTCATGAACAGGGTCGCGCCGTGACGCTGGCTCAACGTTTTAAGGCCAGTGCTCAAGCGTTCGTCCAGCAACACCTCGACGTTGCCGCCGGTGTAATCCTGCTGCTCCGGTCGCGGGCGATCGGTGGGCAACGTCAACAAGGCCGGCGCGCCGTCGAGGGTCTGCTGCCAATAGTCGCTTTGCCGCTGCAGCACTTCACCGCTGAGCCACTGACGTTGCCACACGGCGTAGTCACCGTATTGCAGGGTCAGTGGCGGCAGCGGATCAGGCTGACTGTGGCTGAACGCTTGATACAACGCCATCAACTCACCGGTCAGCACGCCCATCGACCAGCCGTCGGCGACGATGTGATGCACGGTCAACAGCAACACATGGTGATCGTCGGCCAGGCGCACCAACCGCCCGCGAATCAACGGATCGTTGTGCAGATCAAACGCTGTCGAGGCTTCCTGCGCCATCAATCCCTGCACGGTGTGCCCGGCTTGCAAGTCTTCGCGCAGGTCTTCCACGCGCAAGAGCAAACCGCTGTCGACCGGGGCAATCGACACGTGGGCGCTGTCGTCGAGGCTGATGAAACGGCTGCGCAGGGTTTCGTGACGGGCGACGATCCGTGCCAGCGCCGCTTGCAGGGCATCAACGTTGAGGTGACCGCGCAGGCGCAGGCCGAGAGGAATGTTGTACGCCGAGTTGCCACCCGTCATCTGCGCCAGGAACCACAGGCGCTGTTGGGCGAAGGACATCGGCAACGCTTGATCACGCGGCACCGGCACAATGTCCGGTAGCACGCTGCGCCCGGCGCGATTCAATACTTCGGCGACTGCGCTCAATTGCGCGTCGGCAAACAGATCATTCAGCGCCAGTTCCACCCCGAGGCGCTGACGGATCAGCGAGACCATGCGCATCGCCAACAGCGAATGACCGCCGAGCTCAAAGAAGTGATCGTGACGACCGACCTGCCTGACTTGCAGCACGTCGGCCCAGATCTGCGCCAGTGCGGTTTCCAGTTGGCCTTGCGGCGCCACGTATTCGCGAATCGGCAGCGCGGCCAGATCAGGTTTCGGCAACGCCTTGCGGTCGACCTTGCCATTGGCGGTCAGCGGTAAAGCCTCGAGCCGGACAAACGCGGCGGGCACCATGTAATCCGGCAACTGCATGAGCAACTGCGCGCGCAATTCAGCCACCGCCAGTGGCTCGGCCCCCGCCCGTTCGGTGAAATACGCCACCAGTTGCGGCTGGCCGGGTTGGTCCTCGCGAGCCAGTAGTACCGCTTCGTTGATACCGGGGAGCTGATTGAGGCGGGTTTCGATTTCACCCAACTCAATGCGCATGCCACGGATTTTTACCTGGTCGTCGTTACGCCCCAGATAGTCGAGCGAGCCGTCTTCGCGCCAGCGGGCAAGGTCACCGGTGCGGTACATGCGCGCATTCGGCAAGGGGCTGAACGGGTCTTGCAGAAAGCGCTCGGCGGTCAGATCGGCGCGGTTCAGATAACCCCGGGCCACGCCCGCGCCACCGACGTACAACTCGCCCATGACGCCCATTGGCACCGGGCGTTGCTGCTCGTCGAGCAGGTAAACCGCAGCGTTCGCCACCGGTTTGCCGATGTGCAACGCCGCACCGACGTCGATACGCCCGGAAGTGGCGACCACGGTGGCCTCGGTCGGGCCGTAGTTGTTGATCACGGCGAAGCGTTGGTCGCGGTTGAACTGGCGCAAGCGGTCGCCACCAATCAGCAAGGTGCGCAAAGTCCGATGATCGAGGTTCTGGCTGAATGCGTATTCAGCAATCGGCGTCGGCAGGAAGCTCACATCCAGTGGTTGCCCGCGCCACCAATCGAGCAATGCGTCGATGTCTTCGGTGCCGTCATGGTTCGGCGCCAAGTGCAAGGTCGCGCCCGTGCACAGGGCTGGCCAGACTTCCCACGCCATCGCATCGAAGCCAAACCCGGCAAGGCTTGAGGTGTGGCTACCGGCGCGTAAGTCGAACGCTTCACAGTGCCAGTCGACCAGATTGGATAACGTCTGATGCTCGACCATGACCCCTTTGGGCAGACCGGTCGAACCCGAGGTGTAGATCACGTACGCCAGGTGCGCAGCGCTCAGGCCCGGCACCGCAGGGTTGTGTTGCGCCTGTGCCGGCCATGCGCACAGGTCGACATCGATCACTGGCACGGTCAGCAGCGACAGCCTCTCGCGCAGATCGCTTTGCGTGAGTACCGCGACCGGCGCGCTGTCGCCGAGCAAATAGCTGATCCGCTCGGAGGGATGCGCCGGATCGATCGGCACATAGCCGGCGCCAGCCTTGAGGATGGCGACCAGCCCGACCAATGTGTCCAGACCACGACGGGCGACGATGGCCACACGATCATCGGGTTTCACGCCTGATTCGATCAAGTGATGCGCCAACGCATTGGCCCGGCGATTGAGCTGCAAGTAAGTCAGTGGCTGTCCGGCAAACACCGCTGCAATAGCCTGCGGACGCTCGGCGACCTGCGACTCAAAGCGCTGGGCAATCGTCAGCTCACGCGGGTAGTCGGCTTCGGTCGCATTGAAATCCATCAGCAACTGTTCGCGCTCTGCTGCCGGCAGGATCGACAACCGATCAAAGCCCACGTGCGGCGTGTGCTCCAGCGCGTTCAGCAAAGTCATCAACGCACCCTGCATGTACCCGCAGATACGCCGTGCATCAATGCCCGCCCCGGCCAATACCTTCAGGCGGAAGTCTTCGCCGAGATCATCAACGCTGAGGGTCAGGCGATAGTTGCTGTGCTCCTCGGCATCGAGCAATTGCATGCCGTGCCACGCCGTTTGCACCTCGGCGGATATCGGCCCGACCGGGGTGCTGTGACGATAGTTGAGCAGCGTGCTGAACAGCGGCGTGCCCGCCGGCATCGCGCTGCACTGTTGCACCTGCGCCAGTTGCGCGTGCTCGTGGGCGAGCAACTGACTCAAGCGTTGATGGGTCGCCAGCGCCGCCCCTTTAACGCTGTGCGCATTGAGCTCGATGCACAGCGGCAAGGTGTTGATGAACACACCCAGCGCCCGCTCCGCTCCTTCGCCGCCCTGCAATCGCCCGAGCAACACAGTGCCGAAGACCACGACGTCGCGCCCGGACAATTGCCCCAGCACCTGCGCCCAGGCGAGGTGCATCAGGCTGGCGGCGCTGACACCCAAGCGCCGTGCCTGTTGCCGCACGCTGTGGCTGAGGGTGTTTTCCAGCGTCAACTGCGCTTCTTGCGCGGGACCGTCATGGGCAATATTTTGCCCGTAGGGCAAGGTCGGCTCATCAATCGCGCCGAGCATTTCGCGGAAGAAGCTTTCGTGCTCTTGCTCACTCAGACCGGCCTGGGTGTGCGCCACGTAATTGCGATACGGCACCGGCTCGCTCAGTTGCCCGGCGTTGCCCAGCAGAAACGCCTGCATCTCGTGCTGCAACACCTCGAGCGCCACGTGATCCATGACCAAATGATGGAACAGCAACAACGCCACTATGCGTTGATTGGACACATCGCGGCTGTACACCACGCGCATCAGCGGCGCCTCGGTGACGGGCATGCGGTAGTTATCGATGGTGAAGCGGTCACGCAACTGGCTCAGCGCATCGCCCGCTTCGGCGTCCAGCTGCAAGGCCTCGCAGCCCAGCGAAGCCTCACGCCAGACCACTTGCACCGGCTCTTCCAGACCCTCCCAGAACAGCGAGGTGCGCAGAATGTCATGGCGCTCGATCACCCGTTGCAGTGCCTCGGTGAATACCTGCAAACGCTGCTCGTCGGCGAAGGCAAACTGCGCCTGCAGCACATACGGATCACCCTGCGCAGCCGACAGATGATGGAACAGGATGCCGGTCTGCAAAGGCGCCAGCGGGTAGATGTCCTGCACGTTGCGCGTACCGCCGGGGACACTCGCAATGATGCGGTCAATCGTCGCTTGATCCAGCGCCACCAGTGGCAGCAGTTCGGGCGTGATGCGCGTGCAATCGGCCGGAACAAGATTGGCCGGCACCGCTGCCTCAGGCTCTCCGCCCACCGCCGCTGCCAATGCGGTCAACGTCGGTTGGTCGAACAGCACGCGGATATCCGCCGACAGGCCGGCGCGGCGCATGCGTGCGACCAGATTGACCGCCAGCAACGAATGGCCGCCCAGTTCGAAGAAATGATCAAAGCGCCCTACCCGCTCGACCTTGAGCAATTCGGCCCAGATACCGGCAATAACGGTTTCGACTTCACCGACCGGGGCTTCGTATGCGCGGGTCAACAGCGCCGACTGGTCAGGAGCCGGCAAGGCCAGGCGATCCAGTTTGCCGTTGGGGCTCAGCGGCAAGGCCGGCAGATGCACAAACACCGCAGGCACCATGTAATCCGGCAAATGCTTGAGCAGTTGGCTGCGCAGCTGTTCGATGTCCAGCGGCTCGCCGCTGTAATACGCGACCAGACGCTGATCACCCGGCACGTCTTCACGGGCCAGCACCACCACTTCGCGCACACCGTCGATGTGCGCCAGATGCGCCTGAATCTCGCCCAGTTCAATCCGCAAACCACGGATCTTGACCTGATCGTCGTTGCGCCCCAGATACTCGATGTTGCCATCGGCCAGATACCGTGCGACGTCGCCAGTGCGGTACAAACGCGCGCCAGCCTGATCACTGAACGGATCGTCGAGGAAGCGTTCGGCGGTCAGCTCAGGCCGATTCAGATAACCCCGCGCCACCTGCACGCCACCCAGATACATCTCGCCGACCACGCCCAATGGCACCGGTTGCTGATGAGCGTCGAGGATATACACGCGGGTATTGCACAGCGGTTTGCCAATCGGCGGCGCGTATTGCGGCACCGGCGCATGCGGTTCCAGTGTCCACACCGTGCTGTCGACGGTGGCTTCGGTCGGGCCATAAACGTTGTGCAAGCGTACCTGCGGCAGACGTTCGCGAACGCTGCGCACCAGCGCGGCAGTCAGCTCACCGCCGCCACAGAACACATCGCTCAGGCTGCTGCACTCACCGACTTCTTCCACTTCAAGGAATTGCTGCAACAGCGCCGGTACAAACTGGATGACGCTGACCTGTTGCTCACGAATCAGCTGCACCAGCGCGGCCGGATCGCGGTGATCGTCCGGGCCGGCGAGAACCAGACGCATGCCGCAGGTCAACGGCCAGAACAGCTCCCACACCGAGGCGTCGAAACTGAACGGGGTTTTCTGCAACAGCGCGGCGCCGACCGCAAGCGGACACAGGCTCGCGCTCCAGTGCAGCAAATTGCCCAGGTTGCGGTGCTCGACCATCACGCCTTTCGGCGTGCCGGTGGAGCCGGAGGTGTAAATCACATAGGCCAGGTTCGCCGCGCTCAGGCCCGGCACCTGCGGATTGCTCTGCGCAAGGTCTTGCCAGGTGCACTGGTCGAAATCGACCAACACGCCTGCCCACTCACCGATCAGCCCACGCGTCGGCGCATGCACCAGCACCGCCACGGGCGCGCTGTCCTCGAGCATGTAAGCGAGACGCTCGGCGGGATAACCCGGGTCCAGCGGCACATAAGCACCGCCGGCTTTGAGAATCGCCAGCAGACCGACCAACAACTCCGGCCCACGCTCGACGCAGATCGCCACCCGCGCATCGCTGCCCACGCCGCACTGGCGCAGGTGATGGGCGAGTTGGTTGGCGCGACGGTTCAACTCGGCGTAACTCAAACGCAATTCACCGGCCACCACGGCATCAGCGTCAGGTGTGCGCAATACCTGCGCCTCGAAGCAACCATGAACGGTCTGCTCGAGATCGTGGGCGACGGCGGTTGCGTTCAGATCGAACAGCAGATGCTGACGCTCGTCATCCGCTAACAACGCCACCTGCTCCAGCACCGCTTGATCATTGCTGACCATCGCCTGCAACAGTCGCTGGAAGTAACCGACGTAACGCTCGATGGTCGACTCATCGAACAAGGCGATGGCGTACTCCAGCACACCGCGAATCCCGCCCGGCGCCTCAGCCAGCGTCAGCGATAAATCGAATTTGGCGAAGTGGCTCGGCTCGGCGACGCTTTCCAGTGTCAGCTCGCCCAGACTCAGGCTGGCGCCGTGGCCGCTGTCCCAACTGAACATCGCTTGAAACAACGGGCTGTGTGCCATGCTGCGCAGCGGCCGGGTGATTTCCACCACTTGCTCGAACGGCAGATCCTGATGCGCTTGCGCATCCAACGTCCGCGCCTTGACTCGCGCCAGCAGCGCCTCGGTGCTCAAAGCGCCCGAGGTATCGATACGCAAGGCCAGGGTGTTGACGAACATGCCGATCAAGCCTTCGATCTCGGCGCGGGTACGGTTGGCCACCGGCGAACCGATGACCACTTCCGATTGCCCGGACAAACGACTCAACAGACTCGCCCAGGCACTGAGCATGAGCATGTACATGGTAACGCCGTGACGCTGGGCCAAGGCCTTGAGTCCGGCGCTCAGGCGTTCGTCGAGCACCACATCGACGGTGTTGCCGGCGTAATCCTGCTGTGCCGGCCGCACGCGGTCAGTCGGCAGCGTCAACAGTGCCGGAACGCCCGCCAAGGTCTGTTGCCAGTATTCACTCTGGCGCTGCAACACCTCACCGCTGAGCCAGCGTCGCTGCCACACCGCGTAATCGGTGTATTGCAGCGGCAGCGGCGGCAGTGGATCCGCCTGACCCTGGCTGAACGCCTGATACAGCGCCATCAGTTCGCGGGTCAAAACGCCCATCGACCAACCATCAGAAATGATGTGATGCATCGTCAGCAACAGCACGTGATGATCGTCGGCCAGACGCACCAGCCGTCCGCGAATCAGCGCATCGTCCTGCAAATCGAACGGCCCCGAGGCTTCGCCCTGAATCAGCGCCTGCAAGGCCTGGTCCGGTTGCGGGTGTTGGCGCAGGTCCTCGACGCGCAGCAACAGGCCGCTGTCGACCGGAGCGATCAGCACCTGTGCCTGATCATTGAACTGGGCGAAACGGCTGCGCAGGGTTTCATGGCGGGCAACGATCCGCGCCAGTGCACGCTGTAGCGCAGCGTCGTCGAGGCGGCCACGCAAACGCAGGGCCACGGGAATGTTGTACGCGGTATTGGCGCCTTCCATTTGCGCGAGAAACCACAAGCGTTGCTGGGCGAACGACAGCGGCAAGGCGCCGTCTCGGGCCACCGCGACAATCTCCGGTTGCGTGCTGCGCCCGGCCTGCGCTACCGCCTCGGCAACCGCGGCCAGCTCGGCGTTGGCAAACAGATCGCCCAGCGCCAGCTCCACGCCGAGGCGCTGGCGAACCTGGGACACCATGCGCATGGCCAGCAACGAATGGCCGCCGAGTTCGAAGAAGTGGTCCTGACGCCCTACTCGCTCGACCTGCAGCACCTGCGCCCAGATCTGCGCCAAGGCGCTTTCCAGTTCGTTGTGCGGGGCCTCGTATTCGCGGCTGAACAACGCCGCACGCTCGGGTTTCGGCAAGGCTTTGCGGTCGACCTTGCCATTGGCGGTCAACGGCAGTGCGTCGAGTCTGACGAAGGCCACCGGCACCATGTACTCCGGCAACTGAGTCAACAGGTGCGCGCGCAACTCGGCCACGGCCAGCGGTTCGACCTGGCTCTGCTCGGTGAAATACGCCACCAGACGCGGCTGACCGGGTTCATCTTCGCGCGCCAGCAGCACCGCTTCCTGAATGCCGGGCAACTGGTTGAGGCGGGTTTCAATTTCGCCGAGTTCGATGCGCACGCCACGGATTTTCACCTGATCGTCGTTACGCCCCAGGTAGTCAATCGTGCCGTCGGCGCGCCAGCGTGCGAGGTCGCCGGTGCGATACATGCGCGCATTCGGCAAGGCGCTGAACGGGTCATGGAGGAAGCGCTCGGCGCTCAAGTCGGCGCGATTCAAATAGCCGCGAGCGACCCCGGCACCGCCAACGTACAACTCGCCCATGACGCCAATCGGCACCGGACGCTGCTGTTCATCGAGCAGGTACACCGTGGCATTGGTCACCGGTTTGCCGATGTGCAAGGCATCGCCTGCCTCGATGCGTCCAGAGGTGGCAACCACGGTGGCTTCGGTCGGGCCGTAGTTGTTGATCACATCGAATTGCTGATTGCGGCTGAACTGGCGCAAGCGGTCGCCACCGATCAGCAGCGTACGCAACGTCGGGTGTTCGAGGTTCTGGCTGAAGGCGTATTCGGCGACGGGCGTCGGCAGAAAACTGACGTCCAATGGCTGCGCACGCCACCAGTCGAGCAGCGCATCGATATCCTCGGTGCCTTCGTGAGTCGGTGCCAGGTGCAAGGTCGCGCCGGCACACAACGCCGGCCAGACTTCCCAGGCCATGGCGTCGAAACCGAACCCGGCAAGGCTTGAAGTGTGGCGCCCGGCGCACAGATCAAACGCTGAGCAATGCCAGTCGACCAGATTCGACAAAGTGCGGTGTTCGACCATCACGCCTTTGGGCAGACCGGTGGAACCGGAGGTGTAGATCACGTAGGCCAGGTGCGCGGCGGTCAGGCCCGGCACGTGCGGATCAGAGGTTTCGCTCAGCGGCCAGGTCAGCGGATCGAGATCGATCACCGGCACCTGCAGCGCCGGCAAGCGGTCCCGCAGATTATTCTGGGTGAGCACGGCGACGGGGGCGCTGTCGCTGAGCAAGTAGTGCAGACGCTCGGCCGGGTGCGCCGGGTCGACCGGTACATAACCGGCGCCGGCCTTGAGAATGGCGACCAGCCCGACCAGCGTATCGAGGCCACGGCGGGCGACGATGGCGACGCGATCATCAGGCTTCACCCCAAGCGCGATCAGGTGATGGGCCAAGGCGTTGGCATGCCGGTTGAGTTCGGCATAACTCAATTGCTCACCCAGGCACTGTGCTGCCAGCGCTTCTGGTCGCTGCGCCACTTGCGCCTCGAAACGTTGGGCAATGGTCAACGTTGCCGGGTAGTCGGCCTGAGTGGCATTGAACGCCAACAGCACCTGCTCGCGCTCGGCCGCCGGCAGAATCGGCAACTCGTTGATTGCGGTATCGGGCGCCTGCTCCAGTGCCAGCACCAGACTTTCCAGGGCGCAGTGCAAGTAATCGCAGATACGCTGTGGATCGACCTCGGTGGTGGCCAGCAAGGTCAGGCTGAACGCATCGCCGAAATCATCAACGCTCAGGGTCAGCGGATAGTTGGTGCGTTCTTCGGAGCTGATCGTGCTGATGCCTTCCCAGGCGGCAAGCGTCTCGGCACTGGCAGTCGCCGCCGTGTGGCTGTGACGGTAATTGAGCAAGGCACTGAACAACGGCGTCGGCGCGACCACACCACTGCAACGCTGTGCCAGGGCCAGCGGCGCGTGTTCGTGGCGCATCAGCGTGGTCAGGCGTTTGTGGGTCGCCTCCACCGCCGCACGCACGCCTTGCGCATCGACATCGACCCGCAGCGGCAAGGTGTTGATGAAAATCCCCAGCGCCCGTTCGGTGGCTTCGGCGCCCTGCATGCGCCCCATCAGCACCGTACCGAACACCACGTTTTGCTTGCCAGTGAGCACCGCCAGTACCTGCGCCCAGCCCAGATGAAACAGGCTCGCGGCACTCACGCCGAGCTGCCGCGCCTGCGCGCGCAGACGCTGGCCGAGCAACGGGTTGATCGGCAGGCTCAGTTCGGCGATGCCGAGGCCGTCACCCTGCACATCCTGCAAACCGTAGGGCAGCGTCGGCTCGGCAATGTCAGCGAGCATCTCGCGGAAAAAAACCTCGTGCTCGGCTTCGCTGATGCCAAGCCGCGCTTGCGCCACGTAATTGCGAAACGGCACCGGGCGCCCGAGCGCTTGATCCTGGCCGGTGAGGCAGGCGAGCAGTTCGTGGCGCACCACATCGAGTGCCGAGTGGTCCAACGCCATGTGATGGAACAACAACGTCGCGACCACGCGCTGACCGTCCTCGTCCCACGCGTAGGCCAGGCGCATCATCGGCGCGCACCGGACGTCCAGACGGAAATGCCGCGCATCGAAACGCTCGTGCAGTTGCTGCAGCGCAGCGCTTGCGCCGTCTGCCAGCACGACCTCTTCGATCGGCAACTGTGCCTGACGCCAGACCACTTGCAGCGGCACGTCCAGCCCCTCCCAATGCACCGCCGTGCGCAGGATGTCGTGGCGATCGATGACTTTTTGCAAGGCTTGAGCGAAGTCCTGCAGACGCTCATGGCTGCTGAACGCGAAGTACGATTGCATGACGTAGGGATCGCCCTGCTCGTTGCTCGCGTGGTGATAGAGAATCCCCTCCTGCAACGGCGCCAGTGGGTAGATATCCTGCACGTTGGCGGCACCGCCCGGTATTTCGGCGAGCAGGCGATCCAGGGTCGGCTGATCGACTTCAGCCAAGGTCACCATCGCGGGCGTGATGTGCGGGGTGCCGGGAAGAATGCCGTTGGCCGGGACTTCGACTTGACCGGCCTTGGTGGCCGAGTATTGCCCGGCCTTGATCAGTTCGATCAGCGCCGGTTTGTGTTCGCGCAACAGCGCCAGCAACGCCGGATCGCTCAAGGCCTGCTTGTTGCCGTTCACCCGCAGCTGATCATCGGTGACCGCCAGTTGGATGTCTTTAGCCTTCAATGTGGCCAACAGTTCGATCACGTTCACAGGACGATCTCCATTCTTTCCGTAATTGCGGCGTAGCCGGCCAGGGTCGGTTGTTCGAACAACGCCCTGACATCGGCCTCCATGCCTTCCTGACGCAACCGGCCGATCAGACTGACCGCCAGCAGCGAGTGACCACCCAGTTCAAAGAAGTGATCGTGACGCCCTACCCGTTCGACGTTGAGCAGTTCGGCCCAGAGCCGTGCGAGGGTGATTTCGACTTCACCGACCGGGGCTTCGTATTCGCGGGTTTTCAACGATTGCTGATCCGGCGCCGGCAGGGCCTTGCGGTCGAGCTTGCCGTTGGGACTCAGCGGCAAACCCTCGAGATGCACGAACACGGCGGGCACCATGTAGTCCGGCAGGTGCTCGAGCAAATGACTGCGCAGCAGGTCGATGTCCAACCGTTCACCGGTGTAATAGGCGACCAGACGTTTGTCGCCCGGCACGTCTTCACGGGCCACCACCACGGCTTCCTGCACACCGTCGATCCGGGCCAGGCGTGCCTGAATTTCACCCAGTTCAATACGCAGACCGCGGATCTTCACCTGATCATCGTTACGCCCCAGGTACTCGATATTGCCGTCCGGCCGATACCGCGCGACGTCGCCGGTGCGGTACATGCGCCCGCCAGACTGGAACGGATCGTTGAGGAAGCGCTCGGCACTCAGCTCAGGCCGGTTCAGATAACCACGCGCCACCTGCACACCAGCGATGTACAACTCGCCAATCACGCCTTGCGGCACCGGCTGCTGTTGCGCATCAAGGATGTACAGGCGGGTGTTGGCGATCGGTTTGCCGATCGGCGTGTTGTCCGGGGTCTGCTCGATGGAGCCTGCGCAATCCCAAGCGGTGACGTCGACGGCCGCTTCGGTCGGGCCATACAGGTTATGCAAACCGCTGCCCGGCAATTGCAGTTTGAAGCGTCGCACCAGACTGCCCGGCAACGCCTCACCGCTGCACATCACCTGCCGCAGGCCGTCGCAGCGTGTGGTGTCGCTGTTGCCGAGGAATACGTCGAGCATCGACGGCACAAAGTGCAGCGTGGTGATGTTTTCGGTTTCGATCACTTCAGTGAGGTATTGCGGGTCCTTATGCCCGTCGGGCCGCGCCATGACCAGTCGCGCACCGGTCATCAGCGGCCAGAAGAATTCCCACACCGACACGTCGAAACTGAACGGGGTTTTCTGCAACACCGAATCGGCCGCCGTCAGCTGATAGGCGTCCTGCATCCACAGCAAGCGGTTGACCACACCGGTGTGTTCGTTGACCACGCCCTTTGGCTGACCGGTCGAGCCGGAGGTGTAGATCACGTACGCGCTGTGCTGGGGTGTCAGCGCCGGGATTTGCGGATTGTCGGTGGACAGGGATTGCCAGGTGTTCTGGTCAAGATCGACCACTGCCGCTTTGACATCCCCCAGCAACCCGCTGGTAGCACCGTGCACCAGCACCACGGCCGGCGCGCTGTCCTCGAGCATGTAGGTCAGGCGCTCCGGCGGATAGGCCGGGTCCAGCGGCACATAAGCGGCGCCGGCCTTGTTGATCGCCAGCAGGCCGATGACCATTTCCAGACTGCGTTCGACGCAGATCGCCACCCGCGAATCGACTTGCACGCCAAGGCTGATCAAATGCCCGGCCAAGCGGTTGGCGTGTTCGTTCAGTTGCGTGTAGCTCAATGCCTGTTCGCCGGCGACGACGGCGACAGCCTGTGGCGTACGTCGCACCTGCGCTTCGAACAAGCCGTGCAACGTCTGCTGCAAATCGTAATCGACGTCGGTGTCGTTGAGGCCGAGCAGCAACGCCTGCCGCTCTTCGTCCGACAACACCGTCAGGCGATTCAACGCTTGCTGTGGGGTGTGCTCCAAGGCTTCAACCAGCGCGGTCAGCGCGTTCTCCATGTACTGACCGATGCGTGCGGCGCCGATGCGCGACGGCGTCATCACTGTCAGTTCAAAACCGCTGCCCAGATCGTCGACGTTGAGGGTCAACGGGTAATTGGTGCGCTCCTCGCCGGCAAGGGATTCGATGCCCTGCCAGGATTCACGCTTGGCCTCTTGTCGGGTTTCATTGTCGCTGTGCCGGTAATTGAGCATCGCGCTGAACAGTGGCGACGGCGCCGCGACACCGCTGCAACGCTGGGCCAGCGCCAGCGAAGCATGTTCGTGGGCCAACAGCGCACTGAGCCGCGCATGGGTCGCCTTGACCCCGGCGCGCACCTCGGTTTCGTCGACATCCACGCGCAATGGCAAGGTGTTGATGAACATGCCCAGCCCGCGATCCGCGCCCGCGCCGCCCTGCATGCGGCCAAGCAGCACCGTGCCGAACACCACCCGCTCCTGAGCGGACGTTGCCGCCAGCACCCGCGCCCAGGCGAGATGGAACAGGCTGGCGACGCTGACGCCGAGCAACCGTGCCTGACTGCGCAGACGCTGCGCCACCACGGCGGGCAGTGCTTGGCTGACTTCCTCGATGTCATTGCCGTCGCCGTGCACGTCCTGCAAGCCGAACGGCAGGGTCGGTTCGTCGATGTCGCCGAGCATTTCGCGGAAGAACGCTTCGTGCTCTTGTTCGCTGACGCCAAGGCGGGTCTGCGCGACATAATTGCGGTACGGCACTGCGGGCACAGGCAATCGTTCATCACCGCGCAAAATCGCCTGCATTTCTTCGCTGACCACCGCCAGCGCGGTGTGGTCCATGGCAATGTGATGGAACAACAGCATGGCGACGACACGCTGATTGTCCGGATCGAGGGCATACACCAGACGCAGCAGCGGTGCCTGATCCAGGTCCAGACGCCAGTGCCGCGCATCGAAGCGCGCCCGCAACTGATCGATGGCTTCGCCCTGCGCAGGCTCCAGCGTCACGGCTTGGACCGGTAGCTCCGCCTGCCGCCAGACCACTTGCACCGGCGCCGCCAAGCCTTGCCAGACTATCGCAGTACGCAGGATGTCGTGGCGCGCCATGACTTGACGCAGCGCCGCAGCGAACCCTTGAAAACGTTCGATACTGTCGAATGCCAGACACGATTGCAGCAGGTACGGATCGCCTTTCACGGCGCTGAGATGGTGATACAGAATCCCCTCCTGCAGCGGCGCCAGCGGATAAATATCCTGCACGTTGGCCGCCCCGCCCGGCACCGTAGCAACGATGCGCTCGAGGCTGGCCTGATCCAGTTGCACCAGCGTCAGCATGTCCGCGGTGATGTGCGTGCAATCGGCGGGAATCAGATTGTCCGGTACTGCAACCTCGCGCCCACTGCCCACCGCTGCCGCCAGCGCGGCCAGAGTCGGCTGGCTGAACAGCACGCGCACGTCGGTGCTCAGATCGACCTGCCGCATGCGTTCGATCAGCGTCACCGCCAGCAATGAATGCCCGCCCAGTTCAAAGAAGTTGTCGTGACGGCCGACCTGTTCAACGTTCAAGACGTCCGACCAGATCTGCGCCAGGGCGATTTCCACCGAACCTTGCGGCGCGGCATATTCGCGGCTCAGCCACGCCGTTTGATCCGGCTCCGGCAACGCCTTGCGGTCGAGTTTGCCGTTGGCGGTCAGCGGCAGGGCTTGCAGGCGCACGTAAGCGGCGGGCACCAGGGCTTGCGGCAACTGCGCTTGCAGATGACTGCGCAAATCCTCGATCTCGACGTTCAGGCGCTCGGTAAACCACGCCAGCAACTGGCCGTCGCGCACCAGTACCACGCAATCCTGCACGGCCGCATGAGCGCTCAACGCCGCTTCGATTTCCCCCAGCTCGATGCGCACGCCGCGCAGTTTGACCTGATCATCGTTGCGCCCCAGGTATTCGACGTTGCCGTCAGCCAGCCAGCGCGCGAGGTCGCCGGTACGGTACATGCGCGCCTGCGGTTCGTCGCTGAACGGGTCGTCGAGAAAGCGTTCGGCAGTCAGCTCAGGGCGATGCAGATAACCGCGCGCCACACCCGCGCCGCCGACATACAACTCGCCAGCGACGCCGATTGGTACCGGGCGCTGCTGATCGTCGAGCAGGTAAATCTTCGCGTTGGCCATCGGCTGACCGATGTGCAGCACCTGCCCGGCCTCGACCGCGCCAGAAGTCGCAACCACCGTGGCTTCAGTCGGGCCGTAGTTATTGATCACCGCGAAGGTCTGCTCGCGGGGGAACTGGCGCAGCTTGTCGCCACCGATCAGCAGCGTGCGCAAGGTCGGGTGGCCTAGGTCGCGACTGAACGCATATTCGGCCACCGGCGTCGGCAGGAAACTCACCTGCAACGGCTGCGCACGCCACCATTCCAGCAACTCGTCGAGGTGCTCGTTGCTCACCGTTTGCGGTGGCAGATGCAGGGTCGCGCCGACACACAGTGCCGGCCAGACCTCCCACGCCATCGCATCAAAACCGAATCCGGCGACGCTCGATGTGTGGCTGCCGGCGCGCAAGTCGAAGGCCTCGCAGTGCCAGTGCACAAGGTTCTCCAGCGTCGCGTGTTCGACCATTACACCTTTCGGCTGGCCGGTGGAGCCGGAGGTGTAGATCACATAGGCAAGATGCGCCGGGGTCAGCGCCGGCAGTTGCGGATTCCTCTCGGACAGCTGCTGCCAAGTGGGATTGTCCAGATCAATCAGCGGCACGGCGCCGAGTAAATCGCGCGTCGAAGCCTGTGCCAGTACTGCCATCGGCGCGCTGTCCTGCAACAGATAAGCGATGCGTTCCGCCGGGTACGCCGGATCGACCGGCACATAACCGGCCCCAGCCTTGAGGATCGCCAGCAACGCCACGAGCATGTCCGGGCTGCGGCGCAGGCACACGGCGATGCGGTCATCGGGCTGCACGCCGAGCCCGAGCAAGTGATGGGCCAGACGATTGGCGCGCTGATTGAGCTGCGCGTAGGTCAGTTGCTGCGCGCCCTGCTCCACTGCTACCGCATCCGGTTGCTCCTCGGCCTGAACCTCGACCAAGCGCTGAATCGTCGCGCCACGCGGATAAGCCGCTGAGTGCTGATTGAAGCCAACCAGCAAATGTTCGTATTCCGCCACCGAGAGCACCGGCAGCCGGTTGAGCGGACGTTGCGGCGCCTCTTCCAGCGCCGTCACCAGATGTTCCAGTGCGGTGTGCATGTAACTGCAAATCCGCTGTGCACCAATCTCGGCGAGCGCCAGCACGTCGAGGGCAAACCCTTCGCCCAGATCATCCACCGACAGGGTCAGCGGATAATTGCTGCGCTCCTCGCCGCCAAGCATGCGCACGCCCTGCCAGATACCCTGGCCGTCGTGCGGCTGCTGCTCGGCGGCACTGTGTCGATAGTTGAGCAACGCGCTGAACAGCGGCGCCGAACCGGCCATGGCACTGCACCGCTGGGCCAGCGCCAGTGACGCATGTTCATGGCCGAGCAGCGCCGTCAGCCGCGCATGAGTGGACTTCACCCCGGCGCGCACACCTTCAGCGAGATCAACCCGCAGCGGCAAGGTGTTGATGAACACCCCAAGCGTGCGGTCGGCACCCTCACCGCCCTGCATGCGCCCCATCAACACGGTGCCGAAGACCACGTCGCGGCGGCCGGAGACTACGCCCAGCACCTGCGCCCAGGCCATGTGCATCAGGCTCGCCGGGCTGACGCCCAACTGCCGGGCCTGTTCACGCAAGCGCAGATTGAGCGCCGCATCGACCGGTTGCAGCGCTTCTTCGATGCCACGTCCGTCGCCCTGCACATCCTGCAGACCGAAGGGCAAGGTCGGCTCATCGATATCGCCAAGCATCTCGCGGAAGAACGCTTCGTGCGCCTGCTCATCGGCGCCCAAGCGGGCCTGCGCCACGTAGTTGCGGTACGGCATCGGCGGCGTCAGCATGTCGAGCTGATCGAACATCAGCGCGTGCATTTCGCGACCGATCACGTCCATGGCGGTGTGGTCGAGAATCGAGTGATGGAACAGCACGATGGCGACGACTTGCTGTTGCGCCGGATCCTCGGCGTAGACCATGCGGATCAACGGTGCCTGATTCAGATCGAGGCGGAAATGCCGGGCATCGAAACGCGCGTGCAACTGCTCGAGGATGTCGCCGTCCTGCGCCTCCAGCGGTACCTTTTGCACAACCATCTGCGCCTGACGCCAGACCACTTGCTGCGGGCTGGGCAAGCCTTCCCAGACTACGCTGGTGCGCAGAATGTCGTGACGGGCGATGACCTGCTGCAAATGCGTGGCGAAGGTTTGTAAACGCTCGAGACTGTCGAAGGCCAGACGTGATTGCAGCAGATACGGATCGCCCTGCTCAGCACTGAGGTGGTGATAAAGAATGCCTTCCTGCAACGGTGCCAGCGGATAGATATCCTGCACATTCGCAGCACCGCCCGGCACCGTGGCAACAATACGATCAATGCTGGCTTGATCCAGTGTTGTCAGGGTCAGCATGTCCGGGGTGATGTGCGTGCAATCGGCCGCAATCAGATTGGCCGGCACTGCGATTTCCCGGCCACTGCCCAAGGCACGCGCCAGCGCGGCCAGACTCGGCTGGTTGAACAGCACGCGCACATCGGCGTTCAGACCGGCCTGACGCATGCGTTCGATCAGGCTCACCGCCAACAGCGAATGGCCGCCGAGTTCGAAGAAATTGTCGTGGCGGCCGATCTGTTCGATGTTGAGTACGTCGGCCCAGATCTGCGCCAACGCGATCTCGACCGGGCCTTGCGGCGCTTCATATTCACGGCTGAGCCACGCGTCCTGATCCGGTTCGGGCAAGGCCTTGCGATCGAGTTTGCCGTGGGCCGTGAGCGGCAGGCTGTCCAGTCGCACATAGGCAGCCGGCACCAAAGTGTCCGGCAGTCGCGCTTGCAGATGGCGGTGCAAGTCGCCGATCTCGACCTGCTCGATGTCAGTGAACCACGCAACCAGACGCCCGTCGCGTACCAGTACCACGCATTCGCGGACCGCGTCATGAGCGCTCAACGCGGCTTCGATTTCGCCGAGTTCAATACGCACACCGCGCAGTTTCACCTGATCGTCGTTGCGCCCCAGGTATTCGATATTGCCGTCGTCCAGCCAGCGCGCGAGGTCACCGGTGCGGTACATGCGTGCGTGCGGCTCGTCACTGAACGGGTCGTCGAGGAACTGCGCAGCGGTCAGTTCCGGACGATTCAGATAACCCCGTGCAACCCCGGCGCCGCCGACATACAACTCGCCTTGCACACCGGCCGGCACTGGCTGCTGCTGGCGGTCCAGCAGATAAATCCGCGCATTGGCGATCGGCCGGCCAATGTGCAAAACCCGCCCGGGCTCGATGCGCCCGGACGTCGCCACCACCGTGGCTTCGGTCGGGCCGTAGTTGTTGATCACATCGAACGTCTGATCTCGCGGGAACTGGCGCAATTTATCGCCACCGATCAGCAATGTGCGCAGGGTCGGATGGCCCAATTCACGACTGAAGGCATATTCGGCCACCGGGGTCGGCAGAAAGCTCACCTGCAACGGCTGCGCGCGCCACCACTCGAGCAGTTCGTCGAGGTGTTCATTGCCGATCGCGGACGGTGGCAGATGCACGGTCGCGCCGACGCACAACGCCGGCCAGACTTCCCAGGCCATGGCATCGAAACCGCAACCGGCGACGCTGGCGGTGTGGCTGCCGGCGTGCAGATCAAAGGCTTCGGCGTGCCAGTGCACGAGGTTTTCCAGAGTGCGGTGCTCGACCATCACGCCTTTCGGCTGCCCGGTAGAACCCGAGGTGTAAATCACGTAGGCCAGATTCGCCGGGGTCAGCCTCGACAGTGCCGGGTTGGTGTCAGGCAAGTGCCGCCAGTCGTTGGTGCTCAGATCAATCACGGGTACAGCGCCAAGCAGGTCGCGCGTCGACGCCTGCGCCAGCACCGCGATCGGGTCGCTGTCCTGCAACAGGTAGGCAATCCGTTCTGGCGGATAATCCGCATCGATCGGCACGTAACCCGCGCCGGCCTTGAGAATCGCCAACAGTGCGACGAGCATGTCCGGCCCGCGACGCAGGCACAGCGCAACACGGTCGTCGACTTGAACGCCGAGGCCAATCAAGTGATGGGCGAGACGATTGGCGCGCTGATTCAGTTCGCGGTAGCTGAGCTGTTGCTCGCCCTGCACCACCGCCAGCGCCTCGGAATGCGCCGCCACTTGTGCTTCGAACAGACGCGGCACGGTCTGCGCGGGCGGATATTCACGACCACTGATGTTGAAACCGACCAGCACCCGTTGCCGCTCGCCCGGCGACACGATCGTCAGTTGCTGCAACGGCGCCTGCGGTGTGTACTCCAGCGCCGTGACCAGACTGTGCAAGGCGGTTTGCAAGTAGTCGCAGACCCGTGCGCCATCCACCTGCGGCACCGCTTGCACGCTCAAGCGGAAACCTTCGCCAAGGTCGTCGACACTGACCACCAGCGGATAATTGCTGCGCTCGCGCGAGCTGAGAATCTGCACGCCGTCCCACATGACAGCCGCCGATTGCGGCGCACTGTGGCGGTAGTTGAGCAAAGTGCTGAACAGCGTCTGCGAACCAGCGACACCACTGCAACGCTGGGCCAGCGCCAGCGAGGCTTGCTCATGGCCGAGCAACTGCGCCAGACGCGCATGGGTGGCACGCACGCCGCTCTCTACCGAATCCACCCCGACGCTGACGCGCAACGGCAAGGTGTTGATGAACATGCCCAACGCCCGATCAGCGCCCTCTCCGCCCTGCATGCGCCCTAGTAACACGGTGCCGAACACCACGTCTTGCTGGCCGGAAACCTGCGCCAAGACCTGAGCCCAGGCCTGATGCACCAGACTCGCGACGCTGACACCCAGCCGCCGTGCCTGCTCACGCAGACGCTGGCCAAGGCTGGCGTCCAGCTCGAAATGACTGTCGAGGATCGCGCTGCCGTCGCCGTGCACGTCCTGCAAACCGAAGGCCACGGTGGGTTCGTCAATGTCAGCAAGCATCTCGCGGAAGAAGACTTCATGAGCCTGATCATCGGCACCGAGCCGCGCCTGCGCGACGAAATTACGGTACTGCACCGGCGGCGGCAGGTCGCTGCTGCGGCCGAGCATGACGTCGTTCATTTCCGCGACCAGCACTTCCAGCGCGGTGTGATCGAGGACGATATGGTGCAGCAGGAGAATGCCGATCCAGCGGTTGTGCGGCTGATCTTCGGTGTAGACAAAGCGCATCAGCGGCGCGCGATTGAGGTCCAGACGGTAGTGGCGCGGATCGAAACGCGCCTGCATCTGTTCCAGTACATCGCCGTCGAGTTCATCGGCATCGACGCGTTCCAGCGCCAGTGCTGCTTCACGACAGACCACCTGTACGGCTTCTTCGAGCCCCTCCCAAACGATGCCGGTGCGCAGAATGTCATGGCGTTTGATCACGCCGTTCAAGGCACGAACAAAGTCTTTGATCTGCGCCAGACCGTCGAAGGCAAATTGCGCCTGTAACACATACGGATCACCGGCGCTGGTGGCCAGATGGTGATAGAGAATCCCCGCCTGCAACGGCGCCAGAGCATAGATATCCTGCACATTGGCGATGCCACCCGACACAGTTGCAACGACACGGTCGATCGCTGCTTGATCGAGATTGGCCAGCGGCAGCATCGCCGGAGTAATGCGCGTGCAACCCGGTTCGATCAGGTTGTCGGGAACGACGATGACGCGTTCGCTGCTCAGGGTCGCCGCCAGCGCTGCCACGCTCGGCTGACCGAACAGTACGCGCACGTCACAGTGCAGATCCTGTTGGCGCATGCGTTCGATCAGCTTCACTGCCAACAGCGAATGACCACCGAGTTCGAAGAAGTTGTCATGGCGACCGACCTGCTCGACACCGAGTAACGTCTGCCAGAGTCCGGCAATCAGGTTTTCCACGGCACCAACCGGCGCTTCGAAACCACGCCGGGCGAATGCATCGCTGTCCGGTGCCGGCAAGGCTTTGCGGTCGAGCTTGCCATTGGTGGTCAGCGGCAAAGCGTCCAGACGCACGAAGGCGCTCGGCACCATGTAGTCAGCCAACACCGCCAACAGATGATCACGCAATTGCGCCACATCCGGCGCCGCACCTTCGTCGGCCAGCCAGTACGCGACCAGACGCTGATCGCCGGGGCTGTCTTCGCGAGCGATCACCACAGCTTCGCGCACGCCTTCGCAAGTAGACAGGCGCGCCTCGATCTCGCCCAGTTCGATGCGGAAACCGCGAATCTTCACTTGATCGTCGTTACGCCCCAGGTATTCGAGGCTGCCGTCCGCCGCCCAACGCGCAAGGTCGCCGGTTTTATACAAGCGCGCACCGGCGTTTTCGCCAAACGGATCATTGATAAAACGCTCGGCCGTCAGTGCTTCGCGATTCAGATAACCGCGCGCCACCCCGGCCCCGCCGACGTACAACTCGCCAATCACGCCGACCGGAACCGGTTCGCGCTGCGCATCGAGGACATACAGTTGCAGGTCGGGAATGCGCACGCCAATCGGGCTGACGCCAAGCAACTGCGCGTCGGCGGCTTGCAGCGGTCGATAGGTCACGTGCACGGTGGTTTCGGTGATGCCGTACATATTGACCAACCGTGTTCCGGCATTGCCGACCCGCGCATACCACGGCTTGAGCAGCCCCGGCTCCAGCGCCTCACCACCGAAAATCACTTCCCGCAGGGAGTGCTGTAATTGGCTGCGGCCCTGGGCGGAGATCAGTTGGCGGAATGCGCTCGGCGTCTGGTTGAGCACGGTGACGCCGGTTTCGCACAGCAGCGCATAGCAGTCGTCCGGCGAGCGGCTGACGGCTTGCGGGATCAACAGCAGTTGCCCGCCGAACGCCAGCGCGGCCCAGATTTCCCAGACCGAGAAGTCGAACGCGAAGGAATGGAACAGCACCCCGATGTCTTGCTGGTTGAACTGGAACCAGTCATGGGTGGCAGAAAACAGCCGCGCCACGTTGCGGTGCTCGACCATCACGCCTTTGGGCAGACCGGTGGAGCCGGAGGTGTAGATCACGTACGCCAGATGCGCCGCCGTCAGCTCGGGAATCTGCGGATTGCTCTCGAGTTCGGCCTTGAGGTGAGCGCTGTCGAGGTCGATCTGCGGCACCTCGAGAGCGGCCACACGATCGCGGGTCGCCGCCTGCATCAGCACCGCCGCCGGGGCGCTGTCCTGCAAGGTGAAACTGATTCTGTCCAACGGATAGGCCGGATCGATCGGCACGTAACCGGCGCCGGCCTTGAGTACACCGAGCAGGCCGATGATCATTTGCGGGCCGCGCTCAACGCAGATGGCGACACGGTCATCGGGGCGGATGTTCAGCGCCAGTAAATGATGGGCGACCTGATTGGCGCGACGATTGAGTTCGCCGTAGCTGAGCGTCTGCCCTTCAAAGATCAACGCCGTGGCGTCAGGTCGGGCCTGCGCATGGGCTTCGAATTGCTGGTGGATCAGCGTGGTTACAGGGAACTGCGCCAGCGGCAAATTGCTGCCGTGCAGCAGGTGTTCGCGTTCGCTGGCGGGAAGGATTGTCAGCTCTTGCAGCGCCACATCAGCGGTGGATTGCAGGGACGCCGCCAGACTTTCCAGCGCCGTGTTCAGGTACGCGGCCATGCGCTCGGCGCCGAGCGCTACATCCGCCAGCGCGGTGATGCGCAAGTCTGCGCCGAGGTCATCGATGTTGATCGTCAGCGGGTAGTTGGTGCGCTCACGCGCGCCGAGCACCTGCACACCGGGGGCAATGTCGACCACGTCCGCGACTTCTTCGACGCTGCTGTGCCGGTAGTTGAGAATCGCGCTGAACAGGGGCGTCGGCACGGCCACTGCGCTGCAACGTTGGGCCAAGGCCAGCGAGGATTGCTCGTGCGCCAGCAGCGCGGTCAGGCGCCGGTGGGTTGCCAGCACGCCGGCACGCACACTTTGCTCGCCGACATCAACGCGCAGCGGCAAAGTGTTGATGAACATGCCTAGCGCTTGTTCGCCGCCCTCGCCCGCGTCCATGCGCCCCAGCAGTACGGTGCCAAACACCACCGCCGTGCGCCCGGACAATTGCCCCAGTACCCGCGCCAGCGCCAGATGCGTCAGGCTCGCGACGCTCACGCCGAGCTGCCGCGCCTGCTCGCGCAACTGCCGGCTCAAGCGGCTGTCGAGCATCAGCGATGCTTCCTCGATGGCGTGGCCATCGCCCTGCACATCCTGCAAGCCACATGGCAGTGTCGGCTCGTCGATATCGGCGAGCATTTCGCGGAAAAATGCTTCCTGCACCTGCTCGTTACCGGCACTGCGTGCCTTGGCCAAGTGATCGCGATACGGCACCGCCGCTGGCACTTGCTCAGTCTGCCCGAGCAGACAGGCCTGAATTTCCCGGCGCAGCACATCCAGCGCCACGTGATCCATGATCATGTGATGAAACAGCAACAGCGCAACGACACGGCCCTGCGCAGGATCCTGCGCAGGATCCTGCGCATAGACCATGCGCAGCAGTGGCGCTTGCTGCATGTCGAGGCGGAAGTGCTGCGGGTCGTGGCGTTCGAGCAGTTGCGTGAGCACGTCTCGGTCGCTGTCGACGGTAATTGCCTGACACACCAGCGGCGCCTCGCGCCAGACCACTTGCACCGCCTCGTCGAGGTACTCCCAGACAAATGAGGTGCGCAAAATATCGTGGCGCTTGACCACCCAGCGCAGCGCCTCAGCAAAGGCGTCCAGGCGTTGCTGGCTGTCGAACACGAAGCGCGCCTGCGAGATGTAAGGGTCACCGGCAGCGGCCGAGAGGTGGTGATACAGCATGCCCTCCTGCAACGCAGACAGCGGATAGATGTCCTGCACGTTGGCCGCGCCGCCCGGCACCGTGGCGACGATGCGGTCAAGGGTGTCCTGATTCAGCTTCACCAGCGGCAGCATGTCCGGAGTGATGCGAAACGCAGGGCTCAGCCAGTCACCGCCGTGTTGGGCGACCAGCTCCAGCAGTTGCGCCTTGTGCGCCGAGAGGCTGTCCCACAACGCGTCATCCAGCGCGTCGTCGCTGCCCAGAATGACCAGGTCTTCATCTTCCTGTTGAAGGCGGATCGCATGGGTGGAAATAACAGCCATCAGTTCGCTGAAATGCATGAGGTAACCTGCTGTAAATACGGAAAAAAGGAGCGCGCAGCAGCGAGTCCGTGCACGCGGCGCGCAGCCTGGAAAAACTAAAACATCGGGGCGTGGGTGTCTGACATGGGAAGCGGGGACAAGCCGCCGGCGTGAGCACCGCAAGCCCCCTGTGGGAGCGAGCCTGCTCGCGAAAGCGGTGGGTCAGTCGACATCATCATTGAATGAACCAACGCTTTCGCGAGCAGGCTCGCTCCCACAGGGTTTGTGTCCGAGGATCAGAGACGGCGCTTGCGATTGAGGCTCGGGATGGTGGTCTGGGCGATCTCGACCTGCTTGGCCTGCCGCGAGGTCTGTGCCGCCAGCGCGGCCAGCGTCGGCTGGCTGAACAGCGTGCGCGCATCGACATGCAAACCGGCCAGACGCATGCGCGCGACCAGACTCACCGCCAACAGCGAATGCCCGCCCAGCTCGAAGAAGTTGTCGTGCCGCCCCACCTGCTCGACGTTGAGCACCTGCGCCCAGATCTGCGCCAAGGCTGTTTCCACGTCACCTTCGGGTGCCTCGTAAGGACGACTGAGCAGCGCCTCCGCTCCCGGCTCCGGCAACGCCTTGCGATCGATTTTGTCGTTGGGCGTCAAAGGCAACGCCGCCAGCATCACGTAGGCACCGGGCACCATAAACTCCGGCAACCGCGCCAACACATGCGTGCGCAACGCTTCCAGCGTGGGCGCAGTGACCTCGGCCCGTACGCTGTAATAAGCCACCAGCCGCTCATCGCGCACCAGCACCACCGCTTCACGGAGGGCCGGGTGTTCCAGCAAGCGCGCCTCAATCTCGCCCAGCTCAAGACGCACCCCGCGCAGCTTGACCTGAAAGTCATTGCGACCGAGAAACTCGAGATTGCCGTCAGCGCCATACCGCACCAGATCACCGGTGCGATACAAGCGATCACCGGCCACGAACGGACTGTCGATAAAGCGTTCGGCCTGCAATTGCGGCAGGCCCAGATAGCCGCGCGCCACGCCCACTCCACCAATGTGCAAATGCCCGCTCACGCCAAACGGCACCGGCTGATCGCAGGCATCGAGCACATACAGGCGCGTGTTGCTCAGCGCCTTGCCGATCGGCACCAGTGTCGGCGGCACCGGCTCGCCGGGCTCCAGGGTCCAGCCGCTGCTGTCGACCGTGGTTTCGGTCGGCCCGTAGACGTTGTGCAGGCGCACCCACGGCAGGCGCTCGCGCACTTGCCGAGCCAGCGCAACGGTCAACTCGCCGCCACCGTTGAGCACATCGGTAAGGCTGGTGCACTGGCTGACGTCGTCCTGTTCGATGAACTGCTGCAACAACGCCGGCACGAACTTCACCACAGTGATGTTCTGTTCGCGGATCACTTGCGTGACATAAGCCGAATCGCGATTGCCATCGGCCCGCGCCAGCACCAGACGCATGCCCGAGCACAGCGGCCAGAAGATCTCCCACACCGAACTGTCGAAACTGTACGGGGCCTTTTGCAGCAGCGCCCCGTGTTCAGTCGGCGGCGACAACTGCGAACCCCAGTACACCATGTTGCAGGCGCTGCGGTGCTCGATCATCACGCCCTTCGGCGTACCGGTGGAGCCGGAGGTGTAGATCATGTAGGCCAGATTCGTCGCGCCGAGGCCCGGCACATGAGGATTGAGGTGCGGCTGGTCCTGCCAGGCGCCGAGGTCGAGATCGATCAGCGGCAGGCCGGGTTCGCCGAGCAGGTCACGCGTCGCGGCATGCACCAGCAGTGCAACCGGTGCGCTGTCCTGCAACATGTAGTTCAGGCGTTGCAGCGGATAATCCGGATCGAGCGGCACATAAGCACCGCCCGCCTTGAGAATGCCAAGCAGACCGATCACCAGTTCCGGCCCGCGCTCGACGCAGATCGCAACCCGAGAATCCGGTTGTACGCCGAGCCCACGCAGATGATGGGCCAGGCGGTTGGCCTGCTCATTCAACTCGCGATAGCTCAGGCGCTGTTCGGCGAATTGCACGGCGATGGCATCCGGTTTGCCCTGCACCTGTTGTTCAAACAGCGCCTGAAGTGGCTGGTCCATCGGGCAGTCGACGGCGGTGGCGTTGAACTCGATCAGCAACCGTTGCAGTTCTTCCGGTGGTAACAACGGCAGGCTATTCAGCGGCCGCTGCGGCGTGGTCTCCAGCGCTTCGACCAAACCGTTCAGCGCCGACTGCACATAACTGCAAATCCGTTGCGCGCCGATGTTCGACAAAGTTCGGGTGGTCAGGCGCAAGCCTGTGCCGAGGTCATCGACGCTCAGGGTAAACGGGTAATTGGTGCGTTCCTCGTTGGCCAGAGTCTCGATGCCCTGCCAGGTTTGCCGGGAGGTTTTTTGCTCGACGTCATCGCTGTGCCGATAGTTGAGCAAGGCGCTGAACAGCGGCGCCGGCGCAGCGACGCCACTGCAACGCTGAGCCAGCGCCAAAGAGGCGTGCTCATGGGCGAGCAACGCTGTCAGGCGGGCATGCGTGGACTTCACCGCCGCGCGTGCGCCTTCGCCGACATCGACCCGCAGCGGCAAGGTGTTGATGAACACCCCCAGCGCCCGGTCGGCCCCCGCGCCGCCCTGCATGCGCCCCATCAACACCGTGCCGAACACCACGCTTGGCTGGCCGGATGTCGCCGCCAACACTTGCGCCCAGGCGAGGTGGATCAGGCTGGCGACACTCACGCCGGCCAGACGCGCCTGCTGCTGCAAGCGCTGATAGAGACCGCTGGCCAGGGTTTGCTCGGCTTCTTCGATGTTGCTGCCGTCGCCCTGCACATTCTGCAAAGCGAACGGCAAGGTCGGCTCATCGATGTCAGCGAGCATCTGGCGGAAAAACGCCTCATGCTCCTGTTCACTGACACCCAATCGCGTCTGCGCCACATAGTTGCGGTATGGCACCGGTGCCGCCAGCGGTTCGCCGCTCCCGGACAGGCAGGCGTGGATTTCTTCGCGCATGGCCTCCAGCGCAATGTGATCCATCGCCAAATGATGGAACAACAAGATGCCGACCACCCGGTTATGCGCAGGATCACGGGCATACATCAGGCGCAGCAGCGGTGCCTGACTGACGTCGAGGCGATAGCGCCGTGCGTCGAAACGCTGGTGCAATTGATCGATGATCTCGCCGTGGGCAGGATCCAGTTCGACCTCCTGCACCGGCAGAATTGCCTCGCGCCACACCACTTGAACCGGTGACGTCAGCCCTTCCCAGACCACCGCCGTACGCAGGATGTCGTGCCGCGCCATGACCTGACGCAGCGCAGCGGCGAAGGCCTCGACCCGTTCAAGACTGTCGAACGCCAGCAGTGATTGCAGCAGATACGGATCGCCCTGCGCGGCGGTGATGTGGTGATAGAGAATGCCTTCCTGCAACGGCGCCAACGGATAGATGTCCTGCACATTGGCGGCACCGCCCGGCACGGTGGCGACGATACGCTCGATCATTGGCTGATCCAGTTGCACCAGCGGCAGCAGCTCAGGCGTGATGTGCGTGCAGTCGGCAGGAATGCGGTTGGCCGGCACCTCGACCTCGCGGCCGCTGCCCTCCGCTGCAGCCAATGCGGAGAGTGTCGGCTGGCTGAACAGCACGCGAACATCGCTACTCATGCCGATCTGGCGCATGCGTTCGATCAAGCCCACCGCCAGCAACGAGTGCCCGCCCAGCTCAAAGAAGTGGTCGTGACGCCCTACCCGTTCGACTTGCAAGACCTCGGCCCAGATCTGCGCCAGCGCGATTTCGACATCACCTTGCGGCGCCTCGTATTGACGACGGATCAGCGCTTCCGGCCCCGGCGCCGGTAAGGCCTGGCGATCAAGCTTGCCGTTGGCGGTCAGCGGCAGCGTCGCCAGGCGGATGTAGGCGGCCGGCAGCATCGCGGCTGGCAAACGCGATGTCAGGTGAGCGTGCAAGTGCAGGATGTCCAGCGCTTCACGCTCGGTAAACCACGCCAACAGTTGGCCGTCACGCACCAGCACCACGGCTTCCTGCACCGCAGCATGGCTGGCGAGTGCCGCTTCGATTTCGCCCAGTTCGACACGCACACCGCGGACTTTCACCTGGTCATCGTTGCGACCGATGTACTCAAGATTGCCGTCGGCGCGCCAACGGGCGAGATCGCCGGTGCGATACATACGCGCATCCGGCTGTGCACTGAACGGGTCGTCGAGAAAGCGTTCGGCGGTCAGCTCCGGGCGATTCAGATAACCCCGGGCAACCCCGGCGCCGCCGACATACAGCTCGCCGATGATGCCGATCGGCACCGGGCGCTGCTGGTCATCGAGCAGATAAGCCGTGGCATTGCTCAGCGGTTTGCCGATGTGCAACGCCTGCCCCGGGGTAATCAGCCCCGAGGTGGCGACCACCGTGGCCTCGGTCGGCCCGTAATTGTTGACCACCGCAAAACCCTGCGCACGGTTGAACTGGCGCAGGCGATCACCGCCGATCAGCAAGGTGCGCAAGGTCGGGTGATCCAGTTGTTTGCTGAAGGCATATTCGGCAATCGGCGTTGGCAGAAAGCTGACGTCCAGCGGCTGCGCACGCCACCAGTCGAGCAGCGCGTCGATGTCTTCGCTGCCTTCGCTCGCGGGTGACAAATGCACCGTCGCTCCGGCACACAACGCCGGCCAGACCTCCCAGGCCATCGCGTCGAAACCGAAGCCGGCGAGGCTCGAAGTGTGCTGCCCGAAGCTGAGCCCGAATGCCTCGCAGTGCCAGTCGAGCAGATTGCCCAGCGTACGGTGCTCGACCATGACGCCTTTGGGCAACCCGGTTGAGCCTGAGGTGTAAATCACATACGCGAGGTTGCTCGTGTTCAGCTCCGGCACGTCGGGATCGGTCAAGTTATCGAGCGACCATTCGCGCCGATCAAGCTCGATCACTGGCAGCGCTGTGGCGGGCAAGCGATCACGCAGATCGCTTTGCGTCAGCAACGCCACCGGAGCGCTGTCGCTGAGCAGATAACTCAGGCGCTCGGGCGGATGCGCCGGGTCGATCGGGACATAAGCGGCGCCAGCCTTGAGAATCGCCAGCAGCCCGACCAGCGTCTCCAGGCCTCTGCGGGCAACGATCGCAACCCGGTCATCGGGCAGTACGCCGAGGCCCAGCAGATGATGAGCCAACGCATTGGCTTGCCGGTTCAGTTCGGCATAACTCAGGGTTCGTCCCTGATACGTCGCGACCACGGCGTCCGGTTGTTCGGCCACTCGGGATACGAATCGCTGATGAATCAGTGGGCCTTGCGGATAACTGACGCGGGTGTTGTTCCACTCATCGAGCAGGGCCAGTTCTGCCGGGCTATTGAGGTTGAAATCGGCGATCGCGAGTTCCGGGCATTCCAGACCCTGCTCCAGTATCAGCAACAAGCGCTCGGTGAACGACGCGATCTCGTCAGCCGTGAAATAGGCCGGCGAGTACACCAGATGCAACCAGGCCTTGTCGGTGTAACGGTTGCTGCGCAGGTGAATGGCCAGCGGAGTCGCCTCGTGCTGGTTGGAGACCTTGACCGAGTGTCCCGACGCCTCACCGTAGCGATAATCATGGTCGTCCTGTTCGTAGGACACCGACAGCTCGAACAGTTGCGCGCGGTCTTCACGCAATAGGCCGAGCGCGCGGTTCATCTCGCTCAGCGGGTAGCGTTGATGACGAAAATCCTGCTTCAGACCATCGCCGATTGCCTTGATCAATTCAGCGAATGACATCGCTCGACCGAAGCCCATGCGCATTGCACTGACCTGGGTGAACAAGCCCAAAGTGCTTTTGAAGCGGGCGCCGGAGCGATTGAGAATCGGCAAGCCGACCACCCACTCGTCACGCTGGGCGGTACGACTGAAATACACATGCAGCGCCGCCAGCAAGACATGAAAGGCCGAGCCACCGAATCGTCGCGCGCAGTCTTTCATGCGCTCGTGCAGCACGGCAGGAAAAGCCTCGACGTGGATGCGGCTTGGCGCCGATTCAGCGTCGAGGGATTCGTGATGGCGGGACGTCAACAAGGGCTCGGGAAGGCTACGGTACTTGTCCAGCCAGTAGCGTCGATTGCGTTCATAGCGGAGTGACTGATGGTAGCGCGCGTCATCTTCGATAAAGCCGACATAGGACGGTGCCGCCCTGCGCGGGCGCTCGCCACGGCACAACGCGCTGTAGATCTCGCCCACCGACTTGAACAGCAGCGCGAACGCCCAGCCATCGATGATCAAGTGATGGGCCTGGGCTGCCAACCAGTGGCGATGGCGATCGAGGCGAATCAGACAGAAGCGGAACAACGCTTGCCCGCTCAATACAAAGGGCAGCGCCATCTGCGCTTCGACCAGCGCCCGCGCCGCCGACTGTGGGTCGGGGTGGCCACTGCAGTCATACAGCGGCATGGCCACGGGCAGCGCCTGGGCAAAACCTTGCAACGGCAGCCCGTCGCGACCAACGTCCGCTCGCAGAACAATGCGCAAGGCATCATTGGCTTCAACCAGAGATTCAAGCGCCGATTGCAGCAATGCCGGATCCAGCGGCCCGCTCAGTTCGACGTAACCGCCAATGTTATACAGCGGCGAATCTCCGCGGCTCAGTTGGTCCAGCCAGATATCCCGTTGAGCGGCAGTCAGCGCGAATGTCTCGACAGGCACGGACAGATCGTCCGCCACGTTGGCAGAAGTAGGCTGCATAAGATCCTTCTCATGTAATTTTGCCCGTATTCAAGCATCGGCCCCCGCGCCGACATGACACCTGAAACCCGGACAACCACCACCCTGATAGGCGCCATGGGCGTGGTTATCGCAGGCAACATCTAAAAATTCGGAGAGGAAATACTGAAAAGCTTGTAGGAAAAAAACCACATACCAGCGCCGCCATTTGCCCGAGCGCTGCCGATCAGAATTGACCATCGCCCGGGTTTTCGGGGCTTGAGCGTGACTGAACAGTCACGCTCGCCGATATGCCAGTGATCAACACCGTCAGAACCCCGGCGCCAACAATCAGAAATAGTGGCACTTTGTGTCCCCGATTTCCCCTACAGACGTAGGACAAATCCATAGGCTTAAATCCCGCTCCAGATCGTGTTCAAGGAGAAATGACGGCGTGGGTGGCTTTTGCATAATCGGCAGACGATTCAGTGATGGTTCTGAACCAGGGATGACAAGGATATGAATCTGAGCGGCAGTATTCGCAATATGGAAAACCCACACTTCTACTGGCAACTCGGTGAGCTGATTGCCAGTACCGGCGATGATCACTTCGCCACGAACATGTTCCAGTTGGTCGACACGCTGGTGCCGGTCAACCGGGTAGATCTCAGTGAGTGGACGCTGGATGAGCGTCAGGCCAGCGTGGTCGACATCAAACCGTTGGGCAGCGCCGGTCTGACGCAGACCTGTGCACCGGCCGATCCGCTGGAAAGCCCCGACCACCATCCGTTGTTGCAGAAAATGATCGAGATGAACGACTCGCTGCTGATTCAGTTGCGCGCCTCGCTGCAGCCTCGGCATCCGCAACACAGCGCCCACCAGTGCAATCTGGTCTCGCGCACGTCCAACCGCCGTTGCGTGATTTCGTTTTACCGACCGCATACGCAACGGGTGTTTTCCCTGCCGGAGCTGTCGTTTCTCAAAAGCCTGTCCGACACCCTGCTGCCACTGATCGAACGCCACGCACAGATCAGTCGGCAAATCCTCGCCCGGCAACCGCGCCAACCGTTGGCCGAACTGGATCAGGCGCCGCTGGCACAGGTGTTCGATGAGCGATTGGCGCTCAGCGACATCGCCTTGTCGGTGCGTGAGAAAGAAGTCTGCCTCGGCCTGTTGACCGGCGGCACCGTGCCGCAAATGGCGGAAAAGCTGCGGGTGAAAAACAGCTCGATCGAGACGTATCTCAAGCGCGCCACCGCCAAACTCGGCGTCAGTGGCCGCCATGGTCTGGCGAAATGGATGGCCGGGGCCTGAGCACAACGCTCTTTATATGCATGAGGCAGTTCGATGTTGACGTTGCGACTTTCCCTGCTGTCCATCGCGGTGCTGATGGGCGGTTGTTCATTGATTCCTGAGTATCAACGGCCCGTTTCACCCAGTGCCGCGCAGTATCCGACAGCAACGCAAGCGGCCACGAGCAACGAGGACTGGCGCACGCTGTTCACCGACCCGGCGCTGCAACAGCTGATTGAAAGCGCCTTGGTCAACAACCGCGACCTGCGCGTGGCGGCTCTCAACGTCGAAGCCTTTCAGGCGCAATACCGCATTCAGCGCGCCGACCTGCTCCCGGCGGTGTCCGCCAACGCCAACGAGTTACGCCAGCGGATGCCACCGAGCGTGACCCAGGGTAAAGCGCTGATCAACTCGACGTACTCGGCCAACCTCGGCATCAGCGCCTATGAACTGGACTTCTTCGGTCGCGTGCGCAGCCTCAGCGAACAGGCGTTGCAAACGTGGCTGGCCACCGAACAAGCGCGGCGCAGTGCGCAGTTGAGTCTGGTGGCCAACGTCGCCAACGCCTACCTGACCTGGCGCGCCGATCAGGAACTGCTGGAACTGACCCGCGACACCCTCGCCGCCGATGAGCAGAGCCTGCACCTGACCACGCGCAACCGCGAGGCTGGCAAGTCGTCGGCGCTGGAGCAGGCCCAGGCGCAGACCAGCGTCGACAGCTCACGGGCCAATCTGGCGCGCTACCAGCGGCAGGTCGCGCAGGACTTGAACAGCCTGACGTTGCTGGTCGGCGCGCCAGTGCCCGAGGCCCTGCCCGGCCGTCCGCTGGCCAGCGATCTGGTGCAACAACTGCCCGCCGGGCTGCCTTCGGATCTGCTGCAACGGCGCCCGGACATTTTGCAGGCCGAATACAAACTAAAAGCCGCCAACGCCAACATCGGCGCGGCGCGGGCGGCATTTTTCCCCAGTGTCAGCCTGACGGCGAATGCCGGCACCTCCAGTCGTGACCTGTCCGGACTGTTCGGCGCGGGCTCGGGCGCGTGGACCTTTCAGCCGCAGATCAGCCTGCCGATCTTCAACGCCGGCAGCCTGCGCGCGAGCCTGGATTATTCGAAGTTGCAGAAAGACGTCGCGGTGGCCGAATACGAAAAAACGATTCAGACCGCCTTTCAGGAAGTCGCCGATGGTCTCGCCGCACGCAGCACGTATCAGCAGCAATTGCAGGCGCAGCGCGATCTGGTCCAGGCCACGCAGACCTATTACAACCTGGCGCAGAACCGTTATCAGAACGGTGTCGACAGTAGCCTGACGTTCCTCGATGCGCAGCGATCGCTGTTCAGTTCGCAGCAAGGTCTGATCACCGATCGCCTCGCGCAACTGGTCGCCGAGGTGAATCTGTACACCGCGCTGGGCGGCGGCTGGAGCGCTGAGGATTCGCGGGTGCAGTGAGTCCGTCGTCACTTTTTCTTACACCTTTTGTCGCTCGATCCTGTGCCGCGCGGCGATCCGTGGCCGGCGTCTGCCTGCAGTTTGGTATCATGCGCCGCTTTTACGGTTAACCCCCTGCCAGTCCTGCTGACTGACGGGCTGCAAAAGGCGGTATTAGATGACGGCTTTGTTGACTCGCCGCAAGGTGCTTGCGGGAATGGGCGTGCTCGGGCTCGGCCTGCTCGCCGGCTGCGACACCCGCGGCCAACTGTCGTACAAGTACGGCAAGGATCTGAGTAACAAGATCATGGGACGTACCTTCAAACTGAAGAACACCGACGGCGAAACCATGACGCTGTCGAGCTTTCGCGGCATGATGCCGATGGTGTTTTTCGGCTTCACCCAGTGCCCGGCAGTCTGCCCGACCACCCTCGCCCGCGCGGCCAAAATCAAGAAGCTAATGGGCGCTGATGGCGACCGTTTGCAGGTGATTTTCATCAGCCTCGATCCCGAGCGCGACACGCCGGAAATCCTCGACGCCTACATGAAAGCCTTCGACCCGACCTTCGTTGCGCTGTACGGCACGCTTGAGGAAACCGCGGCCACGGCCAAGGAATTCGACGTGTTCTACGAGAAAGTCCCGGCCGGCGACACGTACACCATCTCGCACACCGCCACCAGTTACGTTTACGACTCCAACGGCGGCTTGCGCCTGGGTCTGTCCACCTCGCTTTCGGCAGAACAATGCACGGAAGATTTGCTTACTGTTATGGAGGTTTGCTGATGCAACCTGTTTTGAACCACCTCAAACGCGCTGTCATCGGTCTTTCTCTGCTGGGTCTGGCATTCCAGGCGACCGCAGCGACCAAAATCGATGACGCCTGGGTCCGTGCCACCGTGCCGACCCAGTCCGCCAGCGGCGCGTTCATGACCCTCACCGCCGACAGCGACAGCAAGTTGCTCAGCGTCGCGACGCCAGCGGCCAAAGACGTGCAGATCCACGAAATGACCATGAAGAACGACGTCATGAGCATGGGCCCGGTGAAGTTCGTCGAGCTGCCGGCCGGCAAAGCCGTCAAGCTTGATCCGAACGGCTACCACGTGATGCTGATGGGCCTGACCGGTCAGCTGAAGGAAGGCGAAAGCGTGCCGCTGACCCTGACCGTGGAAAACGCCAAGGGCGAGAAAGAAACCATCGAAGTCAAAGCGCCGGTTCGTGCGCTGACCAACATGGAAGGTCACGATCACAGCAAAATGCACTGATCTGACTGAGCGGCAATAAAAAAGGGGCGGCCTGATCGATGATCAGGCCGCCCCTTTTTTGTATTTGATCTGCGCAGTATTAACGCTTGCGGGCCAACGCCTTGCGTACGCTTTCCCGTGACATCCCCGAGCCGGAACGGGTCACGGTTTTATCTATGGGCGCCTTGGCCAACTGTTCCTTGCGTTGTGCCACCTGACGCCAGTGGTAAGCGAAATATCCGCCCGCCACCACAATCCCCAGCCAACCGAACACCGAACTGACGAAGAACCACAGCGCCAGTGTGATCCACACGGTTTTCGAGTTGAACAACTTCAGACTGTCATCGGCAGGCAGCGATTCAACCGGTTCAATCGCTGCCTGCGTCACGGGTACTATGTGCACGCCATCCAGATCAATGCGCCAAGCGAAGTCCGCGCCGGCCACCGGAATGTCTAGCTGATTGCCTTCAGCACGATGCACCCGAATTTCGCCATCGACAAGCGACATGGAGCTGAAACTGATCTGGGCTTCATAGTGAATCTCGCCGTTGACCTGGGTCACGATCGTTCGTTTTTGGTCAATGGGGGTGTCGCGCATGTCGATTCCTTGAGCGTTGCACGTCGGACGACGTGCGAAGGGATAATCCGTTGGGCTCGAATGCTACTGAGTGGTTATTACGCTGTCCAGAAGGCGTGCTTTTAAGTTACTGACCCAGGCGAAAATCTTCCGGCATGAGTCTGTTCGAGGCTACCAGACATGATGGAAAGCATGCTTTACATCGGACAAATCTTCGGCGACCATGTAAAGGGTCTTTTACATAGGAAGTAAAGAATGAACCGCTACTACCTCGAATTGGGCGCAGCATTAATCATCTACATGCTGGTGCTGACAGCCTCATTGATTGCCTCGCAATACCTGATGGACGCCCCCATCGTGCTGCGCTCGGCCGTCGCACTGACGCCGGTCATTCCGGCGGGACTGATGTGCTGGGCCATCGTGCGCAACATGCGGCGCATGGACGAAATGCATCTGCGCATCCAGTTCGAAGCCTTGGGTTTTGCCTTTGCCGCCTCGGCACTGCTGACCTTCAGCTACGGTTTTCTGGAAAACGTTGGCGCCCCACATATCCCGTGGACGTGTGTGTGGCCGGTGATGGGGCTGATGTGGATTGTCGGCCTGCACATTGCGCGGCGCCGCTACCAATGAAAAACCGCCTCAAGGAATTACGCGCCGAGCGCAAATGGTCGCAAGTCGATCTGGCTGAACGCCTGAGCGTGTCGCGTCAGACGATTAACGCTATAGAAAACGAACGCTACGACCCGAGTCTGCCACTGGCCTTTCAGATTGCCCGGGCGTTCGAGTTATCAATCGAAAGCATTTTTGATGATGGCATGAACTGAAACGCTCCCCTCGCGTCCTCGCTACTTGCAAAAACGGACTACGCTCGGTGACACCACAGCATTGCGTGGCATCCGTTTTTCTATTGTCAGCGAGGACGACAACATGAGTCCCTTTGGCCCGGTTTTGAGCTTTCGCGGTATTCAGAATCAGAAATACTGTGTATCTGCCCTGCTGGTGCAAGACCTCAACGCACCGGCACCCACTACGCAGGTCGCGCAGGCACACAATCCGACGATCAAACGGATTGCCCGGATTCCTTTGATCAAACCGCGCATGGCCGTCTGGCGACTGGACATGCAGATCCAGCAAAGTAAAACGCAGTTGAAGATCGACTATGACTTGGGAGATGTGTCGGGCTCCTTTCACGTCCCGCCTCTGGATCAGGCTCCCCGCATCGCTTACACCTCGTGCAACGGTGTGTCGGACGTCAAATACCTGAATTCGCTGGCAGATCGCTATGCCGAACGCTGGAGTCATCTCGCGCAGACCCACAAACAAGCCGAGTACCATCTGTTGGTCATGGGAGGCGATCAGATTTACAGCGATGAACTGTTACAGACTCAAGGCCCCTTGAATGAATGGTACAAACAGTTCTCCTGGAATCGCGATGACACTCTGTGGACTGACGAAATGGAGATTCAGGCAGACGAGTTTTTCGCCAGTGTTTATCCGCGATACTGGGCCAGACCTCAGATACTGAACATGCTCAGTAGCGTTCCGACCCTGATGATGTGGGACGATCACGACATCATCGACGGTTGGGGATCCTATCCCCAGGCCCTGCATGAAAGTCCCGTACACCAGGGGCTGTTCCGCATTGCCAGTTATTATTTTCGTCTCTACCAATTACAGGTTGACGAAACCGAGAGCCGCCCGGGAGCGATTACTCGTCAAGGGCATACTTTCGCTTTTGAAGGCCTCGGTGGCCTCGCCATTGTCGTTCCCGACCTCAGGTCTGAACGTGCGCCCGACATCAAAGGCAGAAACGGCCAGCTCAAACAGCCCACGCAAATCATGTCGCAAAAAAGCATCTCGCAGATGTTTACCTGGATCAAAAGCCTGACGGTCAGCAAACCTTCACACCTGCTGTTCATCTCCAGCGTTCCGGTATCGTTCGTCAACCTTGCGCTGCTTGAGGCCCTGATCGGATGGATTCCGGGGGAGATCGGGCCGGAGGATGATTTCCGGGACCATTGGCGCCATCAGCCGCACAAAAACGAGCGTAAGCAACTGATCAATGGATTGCTCGATTTCGCCAAGTTGGCGAAGTGCAAAGTCACCATTGTCTCCGGGGATGTGCATGTAGCGGCCGCCAGCGTCATTCGTTCGGCCAACCCCCGGCATATCGACAATGGTGCAGAAGTCATCCATCAGCTGATTTCAACCGGCATCGTCCATCCTCCTCTGCCTGTGCTGACGATCAGAAGCCTGGAAACAATCACCGGTACCCGGGAAAAGATCGACACCGACCTTACTGCCGAGATGCAAGCCATTGGATACGACGGAAATTGCCTGATTGCCAGTCGTAACTGGCTGTCCGTCGAGCCAGATAAAAGTTCCGACGGGCGCAATCGGTTGTGGGTGAAATGGCACGTCGAGGGGCACGATCACCCCATTACGCGACTGATCGAGCCTGCCGGTTGAGTTCCGGAAATCCCCTGCACCGGGCCGGGTTCTTCAGCTACCGGCCCCACCATGCGCCTCTTCAAAGAAGTAATCCTTCCAGCTGTCGGCCTTGTTCTTCAGCACGCCCAGTTCCTGCAATTTCTCGGCATAAATAAAGGTGCGCTGCGGCACCACGGTGAAATCGATTTCCGGGTCCTTGACGATTTGCTCGACCAGAGCCAGCGGCAACTTCGACTGTTCGACACGAATGTACGCCTGAGCCGCCGCCGGTTTGTCGGCCTTGATGATTTTCTCAGCCTCAGCCAAAGCGTCGTAGAACGCCTTGTAGGTCTTCGGGTTTTCGTCGTGGAATTTTTCCGTGGTGTAGAGCACGTTGAACGTCGCCTGGCCGCCGAGCACGTCGTAGGAACTCAGCACTTTGTGCACGTTGGGATTCTGCAGAGCCTGATACTGGAACGGTGGGCTGGAGAAGTGCGAGTTGATTTCCGAGCCGCCGGCAATCAGCGCCGCCGTTGCATCGGGGTGCGGCAGGCTGACTGAGATGTCGTCGAACTTTTTGTATTGCGCGTCACCGAACTCCTTGGCGGTTTCGATCTGCAAGGTGCGCGACTGGAAGCCGACACCGGCGGCAGGCACGGCAATGCGGTCCTTGTCGGTGAAATCCTTGAGCGTCTTGATGTTCGGATTGTTGGTCAGCAAATAGTTGGGCATCGAACCCAGCGCGGCGATGGCTTTGACGTTCTGTTTGCCTTTGGTGCGATCCCACACGGTGAGCATCGGCGGTACACCGGCAGACACCACGTCGAGCGATCCGGTGAGCAGCGCTTCGTTCATCGCCGTGGCACCGGAAATGCTGTTCCAGTCGACCTTGATATCGAGGCCCTGCTCCTTGCCGTGTTTTTCGATGAGGTTCTGATCGCGCACTACATCGAGAATCAGGTAACCGATGCCGAATTGCTGGGCGATGCTGATCTTGCCTTCAGCCTGAGCGCCGGTGCTGAACAAAGCACTCGCCGCGAGAGAAGCGGCCAACAGAGTCAGTGCGGAACGTTTGAACGGTGTGGCCATGACAACCTCGCAGCATGGGGTGGTTTGCTGAAAGGCCTGACTTTATCGCTATAAAAAACAGAAATTAAATATCTTTATCGCATATCGATAGCACGGGTTGTTGAGCGAACCGAGGCGGCGGGCTTTTGATTCTAAGGTTTGAAAAGATCGCAGCGTTGCGCAACTCCTCCATTGGATACCGGTGATGGTTTGGTGGCTTAAACAGCCTGAAACAATAAATCCGTCGGTGGCAATATCGCCGATTGCCGTTTGACCCGAGGGCCGGTCAGGGCTGCAGACGCGACATCACCTTTGAAAGCTCGCGCACCAGCGCCTCAGTTGAGCGTTTAAAAGGGCGATCAGACAGCCCACCCTTGGTATCATCGCGCACACTTTTATGACGATTTAATGGCTGGAAGGTCTTTTTTGTGAGCGCTCTTTTTAACCGGTTGCGGCAGCCGCATGCCCGCCTCTTTTCGTTGATCTTTCTCGTGCTGATTGTGCCGGTGTACCTGCGTGCGGCACTGGGCTGGTCAACGCCGCTGGGCTATGTGTCGGATCTGGCTATCGGCAGTCTGTTGGTGGTTTTGCTGCATCGCCGTGCCTGGTGGCTGGCCTTGCCGGTGCTGGTGTTCTGGGGCTTGCTGGCCGTGGCGACCGCTGAACTGGTCAGCGCCGTCGGGCGCCTGCCGACGCCTTCGGATATTCATTACCTGATCGATCCGCAGTTCGTGGAGAACTCCACGGGTGGCGGGCTGGCGCACCCGGCGCTGGGCATCACCTTGCTGCTGGCTCTGATGTTCTGGCTGCTGGCCCAATTTGCCGGCCGTGGCATGCCGCGTCCGCCCCTGCCCCGAGCGGTCTGGGGTGCGCCGCTGGTAATGTTCGCCGCGCACTGGGGCGCGCAAAACCTGTGGCCGAGCGAAGCGGATCCGTGGCGCCAGTACAACCTGCCGCACCAGTTGCTGGCGACTGAAGTGGCCGATCTGCAGATTCAGGCCGAGGAATGGCTGGACGGTGACGTCGAAGAACCCGCGCCGGCCATGGCCGGGCTCACCGACGTCGACCTCAATGGCCACAAACTGCTGGCCGCGCCGGGGCAGGCGCGCAATGTGCTGGTCATCGCCCTGGAAGGCATTCCCGGTGCCTACATTCGCGCCAACCGCGAAGCCATCGGCAGTCATTATCAGGAAGACCTGATGCCCAACCTCAGCCGCTGGGCCGAGCGCGGCATGAACACCCCGGATTACGTGCTGCATACGCACCAGACCATTCGCGGTTTGTACTCCATGCTCTGCGGCGATTACGACAAGCTCAACAACGGCACGCCCAAAGGCGTGGAGATGCTCACCCTCAACGAGCGCAATCAGGCCTGCCTGCCGGCGCAACTGCGTGAGCACGGCTTCAGCACGCACTATCTGCAAGGTGCCGGCCTGCGCTTCATGGCCAAAGACAAGATCATGCCGCACATCGGTTTCGATGCGACTCATGGCCTGGAGTGGTTCAGCAACAGCAACTATCTGGAGTTCCCGTGGGGCAAGGATGACAAGGCCTTCTTCGAGGGCGCGCTCGATTACGTCGGCCAACTGAAAAAGCAGAAACAGCCGTGGATGTTGACGCTGCTGACCGTCGGCACCCACCAGCCCTACTCCGCACCCGAGGAGTATCTGGAGCGCTACGAAACGCCGAAACAGGCCGCTGTCGGTTATCTCGACGATGCGCTGCAACAGTTCCTCAGCGGCCTCGAGCGTCAGGGCGTTCTGAAAGACACCCTGGTGGTGATCACCTCGGACGAATCCCACGGCATCGACGGCGTGCGCCTGGCCTCGTCGTGGGGCTTCAATCTGACCCTGGCACCGGAGCATGAACAGCTGCCGCGACTGAACAAAGGCGTCTACGGTCACGTCGATCTGAGCACCTCGATCCTCGACTACTTCGACCTGCCGGTGCCTTCCGCGCTAAGCGGTCGTTCACTGTTTCGCGACTACGACAGTGGCCGCGAAATCATGTCGTTCACCAACGGCAAGCTGCGTTATCACAACGGTCAGGGGATCTTCTCCGAGTGCGACATGCCGCGCCGCTGCCGCTACTACGAAAGCGCCGGCTTCATCGCCGAAAGCGCCACGTACAAAGGCAACTACAGCGGCCACCCGGCCCGGCAGATCGCTGCTCGCGCCAACGCCCTCGACCTGTCGCTGCTGCGCACGCCGCTCAATCATCGTTATCAATTCGGCAGCACCAACGTCATCCCGCTGCAAGCGCAGATCAAGGATGACTGGGCCGACAACCTGATCGGCGCGCAGTACCTGGAAATGCCCAAAGGCTCGCACACCCGCGTGCGTCTGACCGTACGTTCAGTCGATCCGCAACAGGCAGCGTACATTCAGCTCAAGGCCAAGGAGTTTGAACAGGACGTGCAGATCGGTCTGCCGCAGGAGATGGTCGCAACCGCCGAGCAGCCACTGGAAATGAACTTCAGCTTCGACAACCCGCAAGAGCGCAAAGCGTTTTCTTTCCATTTGCTGGGGTATGGATTGGGCGCAGTTGAAGTGACGGACTTCAGTGTGATCACTGAATTGCCGGGGCAAGAGGACATTCTTGACGACGTGCCGGAGGATGACACCGCCCAATCCACCTGATCACGCCCGTGTCGGAGCTGCCGCAGACTGCGATCTATTGCTTTTAAAATAGAGATCAAAAGATCGCAGCCTTCAGTGATTATCAGAACGTCGTGCGCAAGCCGACCTGAATGCTGCGCCCTTCTGCCGGCGCAATGTCGCGCAGGATCGAACTGGCATAACGCACGGTTTGATTGGTCAGGTTCTCGGCATTGACGAAGGCCAGCCATTGGCTCTGACCGACATCGAAGTGATACCCGACATTGGCGCCCAGTGTGGTGTAGCCGTCAGTGCTGCTTTCATTGTCCGGCACGCGATGTTGTGAACTGGCGTGTTCGACATCGATGCGCGCCTGCCACTTGTCCAGTTCCCACAGCAGCCCGGTGTTGAGCCGCAGCGGCGCGATGCGCGGCAAATCTTCGCCAGTGTCGAGGTTCTTCGCGCGGGTGTAATCGCCGGACAACTCCAAGGCAAACTTGCCGTAGGCGCTTTCGCCGAGTTTCCAGTGATCCTGGGCTTCAATGCCGCTGAAGCGCGCCCGCACGCCGGAGTAGGTGTATTCAGGGATGCCGTCGGCATCCTCTTCGCCCTCGTCATTCAGCGTTCGGCCCGTGCCGAGCAAGCCGATGTAATTGGAGAAGTGGCTGTAAAACACGCCGACACTGCCCTTGTGCGTACCATTGTCGAAACGTAGCGCCAGGTCACTGGACACGGCTTTTTCCTTCGACAGCCCGGCATCGCCGACTTCATAAGTGCCGGTCGCGACGTGAGCTCCGTTGGCGTACAACTCATAAAATGTCGGCGCACGTTCGGTGTAACCCAGCGTCGCGGCCACCGACCAGATCGGCGTCAGCGTGTACACCGCGCCAGAGGAAAGACTGCCGGCGGTGAAACTGCTGGATCGATCGGCGCTGGCGAAGCGCTCGTTACCCTTGGCGTCCGGATCGACCGTGGTGTGCTCAAGGCGTCCGCCTAGGGTGAACAGCAGTCGGTCGGTGGCTTGCCACTCTTCCAGAATGAACAGCGCAGCGGCATCGGTATCGGTCTGCGGCACGAATGCTTCTTCGCCGAGTGCCGAGAACTCGTTGCGGCTGACCTGCGCACCGATTACACCGTTGAACGGCCCCAACGGCTGGTGCCGAGCCTCGACCCGCGCCTCGTAACCTTTGTTCTTGAACGTCGTGCCGACCTCGCCACCTTCGATTTCGCGATGCTCGTAATCGGTGTAACCCGCATCCAGCTTGATCGAACTGAACGGCCCTTCGAGATTGCGGATCTCCGAGGCGAAGGCGTAGTGCTCCTGTTGCATGCGGATGCGCACGTCTTGTTCAGCGGGCGAACCGTAGTTGGAATCGTAGTTGCTGTAGGACAGGCCGGCGTATCCGTCATCCCAAGTGTAAGACCCGCCGACAGCGCCGCCGTCCTGGCGACCATCACTGTTGCCCAAACGATGCTTTTTCGAATCACCGTCGTCGTTTGCGCGTTCGCGGCTGGTTTTCGCGTAGCCGGGGATTTTCAGATCATTGAACTCGCGGGCACTGGCGTCCAGATGCAAGGCGAATTGACCGTTGCCAGCCTCGAGTTTGCCGGCACTGCTGCGCGTGGTGTCGGCACCGCCGTAGCGCAACTCACCGGCGCCATGGATGCCGTCGATAGCCTCGGTCGGAATGCGGTTATCAAAAGTGTTAACCACTCCGCCAATGGCACTGCCGCCGTACAGCAGCGCTGCCGGACCACGGACGATTTCCACGCGCTCGACGTTGACCGGGTCCAGCGGCACCGCGTGATCGTAAGACAGCGACGAGGCGTCCAGCGCGCCGACGCCATTGCGCAAGATACGGATGCGATCACCGTCCTGACCGCGAATGATCGGCCGGCTCGCCCCAGGCCCGAAGTACGACGAGGACACGCCGGGTTGCTTGTTCAGGGTTTCGCCGAGGCTGCCCTTCTGTTGGAAGGTGAGGTCGTCGCCGCTGAGCACCGTCGAGGGCGAAGCGAGTGTCTGGCTGCCGAGCGGATTGCCGGTGATGACTTGCGGTTGCAGTTCGAGGGTGTCAGCGGCGAACACCGGGGATGCAAAAAGCAGCGCGGCGGCCAACGGATTGAGGCGTCGTTGCAAGGGTTTAGAACGGGCAGGCATTGCAGAATTTCCATGCGCTGAAAAGTGAGGATCGCTGCCAGCGTTTTGCTTTAACGCTGGTAGAAACAGAATGAAACGAATTTTATGTTATACAATAACATTTCTTCCTGTCATCCCGATTTTCACTTTTTGTTTTTTTGCAGAGGCTCAACAACGCCTGTTTCCAGCAGGCAGCCGCTATCGGCTGATCCGTGAAGTGCTCCGAAAAACGCTGAAAGACTTTGCCTATCAGCCTCCAATAGTCGGCCTATTAGCTGACTCTCCAAGTCGGGTCTAGCCTTACTAGTCCGAAGTCGGCACGAGCCGGCCGTAGCAGACCTGATAAGGACCCGAACATGGCAAACGAATCGAAATGCCCGTTCAACCACGCCGCCGGTGGTGGTACGACGAACCGTGACTGGTGGCCGAATCAACTCAACCTGAAAATCCTGAGTCAGCACTCGCCCAAGTCCGATCCGTTGGGCAAGGACTTCGACTACGCCAAAGCCTTCAAGAGCCTCGACTTTCAAGCCCTGAAACAAGACCTCAATGCGCTGATGACCGACTCCCAGGACTGGTGGCCAGCCGACTTCGGCCACTACGGCCCCCTCTTCATCCGTATGGCCTGGCACAGCGCCGGCACCTATCGAACCGCTGATGGCCGTGGTGGCGCCGGCTCCGGTCAGCAACGTTTTGCGCCGCTGAACAGCTGGCCGGACAACGTCAGTCTCGACAAGGCCCGCCGCCTGCTGTGGCCGATCAAACAGAAATATGGCCGCAACATTTCCTGGGCCGACCTGATCGTTCTGACCGGCAACGTCGCGCTGGAATCCATGGGCTTCAAGACCTTCGGTTTCTCCGGTGGCCGCCCCGATGTGTGGGAACCGGACGAAGACGTCTACTGGGGTTCGGAACACGAATGGCTGGGCGGCGACAGCCGTTACGGCAAAGACAAGTCCGCCATGCAGGAGCCCGGTGACGGCACGCTGGTCGCCGAGCCCGACTTGCACGGCAAAGAAGAAAGCCGCACCGATCAGGGCGAACGCAATCTGGAAAACCCGCTCGCAGCGGTGCAAATGGGCCTGATCTACGTCAACCCTGAAGGCCCGGAAGGTAATCCTGACCCGGTCGCTTCAGCCCACGATATCCGCGAAACCTTTGGCCGCATGGCCATGAACGATGAAGAAACCGTCGCGTTGATCGCTGGCGGCCACGCCTTCGGGAAAACCCACGGCGCCGGCCCTGCCGATAACGTCGGGCCTGAGCCGGAAGCGGCCGGCCTCGAAGAACAGGGCCTCGGCTGGCGCAACGCGTTCGGCACCGGCAAGGGTGGCGACACCATCACCAGCGGTCTGGAGGTGACCTGGACGACCACACCGACGAAGTGGAGCAACAACTACCTGGAAAACCTGTTCGGTTTCGAGTGGGAGCTGAGCAAAAGTCCTGCGGGTGCGCATCAGTGGATTCCGAAGAACGGCGCTGGTGCCGGAACCGTTCCGCATGCCCATGATCCGAGCAAAAAGCTTTCGCCGACCATGCTCACCTCCGACCTGGCGCTGCGTTTCGACCCGGCTTACGAGCAGATCTCGCGGCGCTTCCTCGCCAACCCGGATCAACTGGCCGACGCCTTCGCCCGCGCCTGGTACAAACTGATCCACCGCGACATGGGCCCGTTGTCGCGCTACCTCGGCCCGGAACTGCCGAACGAAGAGCTGCTGTGGCAGGACCCGATTCCTGATGTCACACACCCGTTGATCGACGACAGCGACGCGGCTGCGCTGAAAAGCAAAGTGCTTGCCTCGGGTTTGTCGGTGTCGCAACTGGTCTCCACCGCCTGGGCGGCACTCTCGACGTTCCGCGGTTCAGACAAACGCGGCGGCGCCAACGGCGGTCGCCTGCGTCTGGCGCCGCAGAAGTTCTGGCAGGCCAACCAGCCCGAGCAACTGGCCAAAGTGCTGCAAACCCTCGAGGGCATTCAGGGCGAGTTCAATGGCGGCGGCGCTGGCAAGAAAGTCTCGTTGGCAGACCTGATCGTGCTGGCGGGCAATGCCGGGATTGAGCAAGCAGCGAAAAACGCCGGGCACTCCGTCTCCGTGCCGTTCAATCCGGGGCGTACGGACGCCTCGCAAGAGCAAACGGATGTTGACTCCTTTGGCTTCCTTGAGCCGATTGCCGATGGTTTCCGCAACTACAGCAAAGGCAAATACACCGTTTCGGCCGAAGCACTGCTGATCGACAAGGCACAACTGCTGACTCTCACGGCGCCGGAAATGACTGTGCTGCTGGGTGGTTTGCGGGTGTTGAACACCAACGTCGGGCAGACCCGGCATGGCGTGTTCACTTCGCAGACCGAGGCGCTGACCAATGACTTCTTCACCAACCTGCTGGACATGGGGGTGGAGTGGAAACCAACTTCGAGAGATGCGGATGAGTTCGAGGGGCGCGACCGTAAAACCGGCAGCGTGAAGTGGACGGCGACGCGGGTTGATCTGGTGTTTGGTTCCAATGCGCAACTGCGGGCGTTGGCTGAGGTGTATGCCAGTTCGGATGCGAAGGAGCAGTTCGTTAAGGACTTTGTTGCGGCGTGGACGAAGGTCACCAACCTCGACCGTTTCGACCTGAAGTAACTTTTAGTCAATAAAAACGCCGCATTGGTTAATGCGGCGTTTTTTTGTGCGTACGGCTTGGGGAGTTGTGTTGATGCATAAATCTTACCCCCTCACCCCAGCCCTCTCCCCCAAGGGGGCGAGGGGGAAAGGGAGCCGATCTTCGTGCTTTTCAAGTCCTGAGTTCGACTCCGGACTTTCAGGTCGGCGTATAGCGCAAAGACACCTCGGTCAGTCCCCTCTCCCACTGGGAGAGGGTTAGGGTGAGGGGCTTTTCAGATCCTGGGTTCGACTCGGACTTTCAGGTCGACGTATAGCGCAAAGACACCTCGGTCAGTCCCCTCTCCCACTGGGAGAGGGTTAGGGTGAGGGGCTTTTCAGATCCTGGGTTCGACTCGGACTTTCAGGTCGACGTATAGCGCAAAGACACCTCGGTCAGTCCCCTCTCCCACTGGGAGAGGGTTAGGGTGAGGGGCTTTTCAGATCCTGAGTTCGACTCGGACTTTCAGGTCGGCGTATAGCGCAAAGACACCTCGGTCAGTCCCCTTTCCCACTGGGAGAAGGTTAGGGTGAGGGCCAGTCCACAGCTGGAACACCGACTCCAATCCACCATCAAGCCAGACTCTTGCTCACCACCTCATACACATCACTCGACAACTGCCCCGACGCCCGAATCCGCTCCAGCTCGCCTTTCATCAACGCCTGACGCGCATCGTCATATTTGCGCCAGCGAGTCAGCGGCGCCAATTGGCGAGAAGCGATCTGCGGGTTGAAGCCGTTCAGCTCGATCACCAGGTCCGCGAGGAAGCGATAGCCGGAGCCATCCGCCGCGTGGAAGTTGATCAGGTTCTGCCCGGCAAACGCGCCGACCAGCGCACGCACCTTGTTCGGGTTCTTGATGTTGAACGCCGGGTGCTGCATCAACGCTTTCACGCGCTCCAGACCGCCTGGCAAGGTGCTGCCGGCCTGCACGCTGAACCACTGATCCATGACCAGCGGGTTGTCCTTGAAGTGCTCGGCGAAACTCGCCAGCGCCAAGGCTTTCTGCTCTTCGAACGGCGAGTTGACCAACACCGCCAGCGCCGTCAGACGCTCGGTCATGTTGTCGGCGCTTTCGAATTGCTCCAGCGCCGCCGCCAGTACTTCCGGCTTGCCGCTGAGCATCAGGTACGACAGCGCAATGTTCTGCAGCGCGCGACGGGCGAAATGCTCGGCTTCGGCAACGTACGGGGTTTTCTTCGACAGGTCACGGTTGGCCTGATAACGCAGCCACAGTGCCTCGAACAACCCTTCGGCCAATTGCTTGCGCGCGAACTCACGGGCGATATGGATCGCATCGACATCAGCCACTTCGCTGATTTCAGTGAGGTACGCCTCACCCGGCAACGAGAGCATTTCCGCGACCATCGCCTGATCCAGCGATTCGTCCGACAGCACCGTACGCAGTGCCGAGACCAGACGCGGATCAAGCTTCAGGCTTTCACCATTCTGCTGCTGGCCAATCAGTTCTTGCAGCACCTGCACTGACAGTTGCTGACCGGCATCCCAGCGGTTGAAACCGTCGCTGTCGTGCTGCATCAGGAACATCAATTGATCGCGGTTGTACGGGAAGCTCAGTTTCACCGGCGCGGAGAAGCCGCGCAGCAGCGATGGCAGCGGTTGTTCAGCGATGTCGACGAAGGTGAAAGTCTGCTCGGCTTCGGTGACCGAAATCACGCGAGTGGTGCCTTGCGCCGAGGCTTCACCGCTCAGACGAAGGGCAATCTCGTTGCCTTGGCTGTCCAGCAGGCCGAGCTCGACCGGAATCACGAACGGCAGTTTTTCAACTTTGTCCGGGGTTTCCGGGCAGCTCTGGCGGAAGGTCAGGCTATAGGTTTTCGCCGCAGCGTCGTACGACTCGCTCACCGCCAGACGCGGTGTGCCGGCCTGGCTGTACCAGCGCTTGAACTGGCTCAGGTCGACGCCGTTGGCATCTTCCATGGCCTTGATGAAGTCGTCGCACGTCACTGCTTGGCCGTCATGGCGCTCGAAGTACAGATCGCTGCCCTTACGGAAGCCGTCGGCACCCAGCAAGGTATGGATCATGCCGACCACTTCTGAACCCTTTTCATAAACGGTCAGGGTGTAGAAGTTGGAAATCTCGATGAAGCTGTCCGGGCGCACGGCGTGAGCCATCGGGCCGGCATCTTCAGCGAACTGATGGGTGCGCAGATAAGCCACGTCCTGAATGCGCTTGACCGTGGCCGAGTTCATGTCGGCCGAGAAGCCGGAATCACGGAACACCGTGAAGCCTTCTTTCAGCGACAGCTGGAACCAGTCACGGCAGGTCACGCGGTTGCCCGACCAGTTGTGGAAATATTCGTGGGCGACGATTGCTTCAACGCGCTGGTGTGCAGCGTCGGTGGCGGTTTCGGCGCGAGCGAGCACGGCGCTGGAGTTGAAGATGTTGAGACCCTTGTTCTCCATCGCGCCCATGTTGAAGTCGTTGACCGCGACGATCATGAAGATGTCCAGATCGTACTCGCGACCGTAAACCTCTTCGTCCCAGCGCATCGATTTCTTCAGGCTGGTCATCGCGTGTTGGCACTTGTCGATGTTTTCCGGTTCGACGTAGATGCGCAATGCGACGTTGCGGTCGGTCATGGTGGTGAAGCTGTCTTCAACGCACCACAAATCACCGGCCACCAGCGCGAACAGGTACGCCGGTTTCATGAACGGGTCTTCCCAGGTTGCCCAGTGCCGGCCGTCTTCGCCCGGGCCCGAGGCGATCGGGTTGCCGTTGGAGAGCAGCACCGGATAGCTGTGCTGTTCGGCGACCACGGTGGTGGTGAACTTGCTCATCACGTCCGGGCGGTCGAGGTAATAGGTGATCTTGCGGAAACCTTCGGCCTCGCACTGGGTGCAGAACATCGTGCCGGATTTGTACAGGCCTTCCAGTGCGGTGTTGGTTTCCGGGTGGATCTTGACGCTGGTGTCGACCGTGAACGTCTCCGTGGTCGGCTGCAGGGTCAGATGATTCTCGGACAATTGATAGTCAGCAGCGCCAAGTTCTTTATCGGCCAGGGTCACCGAGAGCAACTCCAGCTGCTGACCATCGAGCACCAGCGGCGGCAGGCCCGGGCCACGTGCCGGGTTGCGGCGCATGACCAACTGCGCGTGCACCAGGCTGTGATCCTCGAACAACTCGAAGGTCAGGTGAGTTTCATCGATCAGGTACTCGGGCGCCTGATAGTCCTTCAGGTAAATCATCTTCGGTTGTTCGGTGCGCATGCTGGAGTCCTTATTGATGCACGGCGAGCTGATAAGCCGTGTACTTGCGAATATTGATCACGCCGGTATCGAAGATCAGGTACTGGCCCTTGATCCCCAACAACGTGCCTTCGGCAATCGGGTTCTTGTCCAGGTTGAAGCTGACGATTTTGGCCGGGTATTGCTCGACCGGATAGCGGATTTCCAGCGGTTCGACATCGGCAATGGTCTGAATCGCCTGCAGGCCGAATCGCTCCTGCAAACCTTGCAGGCCTTCGGCGCAGCTTTCGAATAACTGGTCACGTACCTGCGCCAGATCGACCGCCGCCGCATCGCCCTTGAGCAACGCGCGCCAGTTGGTTTTGTCCGCCACTTGGCTACGGAACAAATCTTCGACGAAACCCGATTGCTGCCGCGTGGCAACGCGCATGATCGGCAATGCCTGACATGCGCCCTGATCAATCCAGCGAGTCGGCAGTTGCGTAGCACGAGTAATGCCAACCTTGATGCCCGACGAATTGGACAGGTAAACCACGTGATCGGTCATGCAGAACTGCTCGCCCCACGCTGGATCGCGGCAGGTGCCGGCGTCATAGTGGCAGCGCTCCGGGCTCATGATGCACAGGTCGCACTGCGCCAGTTTGGTCATGCACGGGTAGCAGTAACCCTGGCTGAAACTGGTTTTGGTCTTGCGCCCGCAATGGGTGCAGTGGATCGCCCCCAGGTATTCCAGACGCACCGTGCTGCCGATCAACGGGTTGACCGGCACCTCGACGTCATCCAGACGAAACGCGTATTGCACGTTCGGCCCGTCCAGGCGCGCCGACATTTTGCTGATTGCACCGCGGCCAATCTCGATCAATGGATGGCATCCGACTTGAACAGAATGTTCGGCACTTCGATCGACTTCGACGCACATTCCTGCGGACCCATGTAACCGGTGCGCTGGTCTTCCGGCAGGTTCTGGATTTCCCAGGCGATCATCGCCTGCAACGACAGCTCGCGCTGCTCGGCGGTGAGTTTGCCGCCGTCGGACCACTTGCCGATTTCCACGGCCAGTTTCAGGCTCTCGTAGATGTCCGGGGTAATGTTGTTGATCATGTCGTTAAAAGAGGACATCAGGGTCTCCGTGCTCTTTATCTACTGAAATTTTAGGCGGCCAGTTTACGGCGGTTATACAAACCGCCCAACAAACCGGTGAAGCATCCGATGAGTAACCCGCCGACATGGGCGGCGTTGGCGATTTCGCCGAAGCCGATCACCGAGATCAGCCCGGACATGCACACCAACAACCAGATCAGCATCATTGCCAGCACGCCGCGCGGCAGGCGATAGGCCGGGTTCGGCGCCAGCAGCTGGAAGATCCAGCAATGTCCGAGCAAACCGTAAAGCACGCCCGACAAGCCGCCAAACAAGGTCGCGCCGCTCCAGACAAACTGCGCGTAGTTGGACACGAGGCTGAACAGCAGCGTCAGGCCGATCAGGTTGATGCTGCCCTGGCGCGACTCGATGCGCCGCCCCAGCTCCCAGTACCACATGCCGTTCATGGCCAGGTGGAGGATGCCGAAGTGGATCAGCATCGGCGTGACCAGACGCCACCACTGCCCTGCCGCCAGACTGTCGGCCAATGGTGTGAAATGGATGTACTCGCCGACTACCTGAAAATCGAGGAAAGTCAGCCAGCGCAGGGTTTGCAGGTTCTCACCGAGGTACGTCAGCCCGCCAACGATCAGGCACAGCAACAGGATGAACCCGGTGGCCTTGGCGTATTTCAGTTGCTCGGTGAAGCTCGGCCGCTTGAAGGTTGGCGCGACGGGGATGTCCATTTGCTGATCGGGATCACCCGCCGGGAAGCGTTCGTACAAGGAGCGCACGTCTTCGCTGATTTCCGCCGGTGCCCACAGCACTTGTTCGCCGGCCTCTTCGCTGACCCGATGCGGGACCTGCATGCGTTGCAGCAGCTTGACGAAACCACTCAAGTCCACCGCCAACGGCAGACGCAATACCGCTACCGCACTCATTGCAGCACCTCCGGCCGCTCGACATCGACCCAGACAAATTTATGCGGTTCCAGACGTGTTTCCTGATCCAGACGATAGGCGACCAGTTTGCCGTAGAGCACCGCGCTGTAATCCAGACACGCGAGATTCGGGCGGATCGGCGCCGGTTTGCCGCTACGCCAGTAGTGGCCGACGAACAGCAACGGCTCGTCGACGCCGTAGCGCAGCAGGTTGTTTTTTTCGCTGGAGGTCAGCGGCTTCTGCGCCACCGGGTCTGGCAGTGCATCAGGCTGAAAGACGATATCGCCGTAGGTCTTCGGATCGTCTTCCCAGAACTTGGTGCGGAAGAACGAACGCACCAGACCGTCGCCGCTGGTCATGGTCAGACCATCCGGCAGGCGCATATCGGTGCCGCGCAACAAGCGGTCGAATACGGTACAGGCGAAACTGTCCGGAACCGCCGAGGCCTGCAGGAAGTGTTCGTCGATGCAACCGTTGGGGAACAGCGCGCGCAGCGGTTCGATCAGGCCAGCATCCCAGCACGCGTGGACGACGCGGAAACGCCCAGCGTCGACAAACAACGGCAGCTCATAGAACCAGCGCTGGAAATCGTGCCAGTCGCCGGGGTGGTCTTCGAACTGGGTCAGGGTTTCATGCAGCAGGCGCGCATGGCGCGGCGTGTGTTCGCGGACGAACTGCTTGCCGCTGCCCGGTAGCGCCGGGGTGCTCCAGCCCAGTGCGTTGAATTCGTGGTTGCCCATGATGCACAAGGCCTGACCGGCCTCGACCATGTCGTGGACGATGTGCAGCGCCTCGCGAATGCGCGGGCCTCGGTCGATGATGTCGCCGACGAACACGGCCATGCGCGATGGATGCCGCCAGACCCCGCCCTGCTTGTGATAACCGAGACGGTCCAGCAAGTGTTCGAGGGTCAGGGCGCATCCGTGCACGTCACCAATCAGGTCATAACTGCGCGCGGGATCGAGCATCAGTCGCCTCCACCGCCCAGCTTGCTGCCCCAGCCGAGCTTGGTGCGGCAGACTTCGTAGTAGTTGTGATCGAGTGGGTGAATCAGGCGCAGCTTCTGCGCTTTCTTGCTGACGGTGATGGTGTCGCCCGGCGCGCAGGTGAAATGGTTCTGCCCATCGCAGGAGACTTGCGGGTAAATCTGCATGTTTTTCGACACGACGATTTTCAGCTCACTGTTGCCATCGACCACAATTGGTCTACTGGACAACATATGGGGGTACATCGGCACGATCACAATGGCATCGAGCTTGGGGTGCATGATCGGCCCGCCGGCAGACAGCGCGTACGCGGTGGAACCGGTCGGCGTGGCGACGATCAGGCCGTCGGCCTTCTGGCTGCAGACGAACTGGCCGTCGATGTACAGCTCGAACTCGATCATCCGCGTCGACTTGCCGGGGTGCAGCACCACGTCATTGAGCGCATCGCCTTGGCCGATGGCCTCGGCATGCCGGCGCACTTCGGCTTGCAGCAGGAAGCGGTTTTCCACCAGATAGTGGCCGTCGAGCACCTTGGCGACTTCGACTTCCAGCTCGTCCGGGCGAATATCGGTGAGGAAACCGAGGCTGCCGCGGTTGATACCGAGCACCGGAATATTGTGTTTGGCCAGCGCTCGCGCGGCGCCGAGCAGGCTGCCGTCACCGCCGACGACAATGACCATGTCGCAGACTTCGCCGAGCATCTTGCGCGACGAGGTTTGCAGGCCGTGGCCCGGCAGCACTTCAGCGATGGTGTCTTCGAGGATCACATGCAGGTGACGATCGAGCAGAAACCGTTTCAGTCGGCGGACGGTATCCAGCACCTGGGAACTGCCCAGGCGACCGATGATGCCGATATTACGAAATTGCTCCATGGGACCTCTGCGGACAATCGAAAACGCGAAAAACCCGATTATGGGCGAAAGCGCCGGTTAGACAAAATCCTTTCAGCCTCAAGGGTGCGCTCGTGTTTACGGCTATGCTCGCAAGATGATCCTATTTCCCGACTTGCTGCAGTTGCCCCACCAATTACGCCACCCGGAAGTGCGCGATCTGGCGTGGGTGATCCTCGCCCCGCCGATGCTTGCTACCACGCCGTGGCCGCAGCGCCATCCGCTGGCGGGCAGCGATTGGGTGCACGATCCCGAACGCCTGGAACACTGGTTGCGTCAGCTCGACCGTGACAGCTATGGCTTGCTGCATTGGCTGTCGCAGGCACGCACGCGACGTCTAGGCCTGTATTACGAGCGGCTGTGGCAGTTTGCCGTGGAGCATGCGCCGGGTATTGAGCTGATCGCGGCCAATCTGCCGATCCGCCGCGAGGGCCACACCCTCGGTGAACTGGACATGTTGTTGCGTGACCGCGATGGCGTGCATCACCTCGAACTGGCGATCAAGCTCTACCTCGGCCCGCAGAATGGCGACGGCCGTGATCCGGCGCAGTGGCTGGGGCCGGGTTGCCACGATCGGCTCGATCGCAAACTGGCGCACCTGGCCGAGCATCAGTTGCCGATCTCGGCCCGTCCGGAAAGTCGCGAAGTGCTGGCGGCGCTGGATATCGAGGTGTTCAGCGCGCAACTGTGGCTCGGTGGTTATTTGTTGTACCCGTGGCCGGGACAGGCTGAATCACCGAGCGGCGCACATCCGCAGCATTTGCGCGGCAGTTGGTTGCATCAGAAGGATTGGCCCGCCTTTGTGGCGCAACGTCCGGCCGGACGCTGGCAACCCCTGCCCCGGCATGCCTGGCTGGCACCGGCGCATTACCCGGCTGATCAGACCTGGACTTTGGAGCATTTACGGATCTGGCTGAAAGATCTTGAACCGCTGGCCCCGGCGCAGTTGATGGTGCGCCTGACCGAGAATGCGCGGGGAGAATGGGAAGAAGCGGAGCGGTTGTTTCTGGTCTCGGATCTTTGGCCGAATGTACCCGGCCAGGCCTGAGTTTTTTGGTGTTTGATATGGCCCCTTCGCGAGCAAGCTCGCTCCCACATTTGGACTGCATTTCAAATGTAGGGAGATGAGATGCATTCCCCTGTGGGAGCGAGCTTGCTCGCGAAGGGGGCGACTCGGTTTAAAGGGATAAACGCAAAGCCAAAGCCGCCAACGTCACCAACAACACCGGCACCGTCAACACAATCCCGACCCGGAAGTAATAGCCCCAGCCAATGTGAATGCCCTTGCGCTCCAGCACATGCAGCCACAACAACGTGGCCAGACTGCCAATCGGGGTAATCTTCGGCCCCAGGTCACTGCCAATCACGTTGGCATAGATCATCGCCTCCTTGACCACTCCGCTGGCCTGACTGGCATCGATCGACAACAAGCCAATCAACACCGTCGGCAAGTTATTCATGATCGACGACAGCAACGCCGTCAGCACCCCGGTGCCCATTGCCGCACCCCAGACGCCATGACCGGCGAAGACATCCAGCCAACCGGCCAGATACCCGGTCAGTCCGGCATTGCGCAGGCCGTAGACCACCAGGTACATGCCCAGCGAGAAAATCACGATCTGCCACGGCGCTTCTTTCATCACCTTGCGCGTGGAAATCTTGTGGCCGCGAGCGGCGATGCCCAACAGCAACGCGGCGCACACCGCGGATATCGCACTGATCGGGATGCCCAGCGGCTCCAGCGCAAAGCAACCGATCAGCAAGATCACCAACACCGCCCAACCGGCATAAAACGTGGCTTTGTCGTGGATCGCGGTCTCTGGATGCTCGAGTTGCTCAGGGTCATACGTCGATGGAATGTCGCGGCGGAAAAACCACAGCAACATGCCCAGCGTCGCCGCCACGCTGACGAAGTTGACCGGCACCATCACTGCTGCATAGCGGTTGAAACCGATGTGAAAGAAGTCCGCCGAAACGATATTGACCAGGTTCGACACCACCAGCGGCAGGCTCGCGGTATCGGCGATAAATCCCGCGCCCATCACGAAGGCCAAGGTTGCCGCCGGGGAAAAGCGCAGCGCCAGCAACATCGAAATCACGATCGGCGTGAGAATCAGCGCCGCGCCGTCGTTGGCAAACAGCGCCGACACCAGCGCGCCGAGCAGCACCATGAAGGCAAACAGCTTGCGCCCGCTGCCCCGCCCCCAGCGCGCCACGTGCAATGCGGCCCAGTTGAAGAACCCCGCCTCGTCGAGCAGCAGGCTGATGATGATCAGTGCGACGAAAGTGCCAGTGGCATTCCAGATGATCTGCCACACCAGCGGGATATCGCCGAGATGGACGACACCGAAAATCAGCGCCAGTACTGCGCCAAGCGTCGCACTCCAGCCGACGCCGAGGCCTTTGGGTTGCCAGATGACAAGGGTAATGGTCAGCAGGAAAATTAGTGACGCAGCGAGCATCCGCAACAGCCTTCAAAGAGTGAGGTAAAAAGGCCACGACGAGTGCCGAGCCAGAAAGATAACCTGTGGGAGCGAGCCTGCTCGCGAAAGCGCACTGTCAGTCGCCATTGATGCAACGACTGACGACGCCTTCGCGAGCAGGCTCGCTCCCACAGGGAATTTCGGTGAGCTTACTTCTTGTGTTGCTCTACGAATTGTCCGTACGCATTGATAAAACTCTGCAGAAAAGGTTTCACCGATTCGCTCAACTTACCCTCTTCATCAAACGCCGAACCCGCGCCGCCCAGATACGCTTCCGGCTGCTGCATGCACGGCACATTGAGAAACACGAACGACTGGCGCAGATGCTGATTCGCGCCGAAACCACCGATTGCACCGGGCGATACACTGATCACCGCCCCCGGTTTGCCACTCCAGACAGCCTTGCCATAAGGCCGCGATCCAACGTCAATGGCATTCTTCAACGGCGCCGGCACCGAACGGTTGTACTCGGGGGTGACAAACAGCACCGCGTCGGATGACGCCACTTTTTGCCTGAAAGTGCTGTAGGCTGCCGGCGGTGAATCACCGTCGATGTCTTCGTTATAAAGTGGCAGATCGCCAATTTCGACAATCTCAAGCTTGAGGTTGGCCGGGGCCAGCTCTGCCAGTGCCAGAGCGACCTTGCGGTTGATCGATGCTTTGCGCAGGCTACCGACCACTACAGCGACGTTGTAGACATTGCTCATGGAAGACTCTCGATGGTCCGTGGGAGGAGCCAGTAGTTATAGATGATCCGGTGACGATTCCACCAGCACCCGATGGGAAAATCCCGCGAGCTGATTATTTTTTTCCTGTAGGAAAACTTACAGGCCTTGATGGCGGTCTACCAAGCCGCAAATCAAGCGTTTTATCTCCAGAGGTTCTAAGCAGATGGCAGCAGTACTCGTCGGTCAGTTCCATGCAAGAGATGCGGAAGGCCGCGTTTATTCCGTGCATGAGTTCCAGGAATCCAACCCGTCGGCAGACGGTTCCACTGGCTCGGAGCCGATTTACAAACTGGCCATTGGCGATCGCGTCAACAAGGTCAGTGAGAGCGAGTTTCTTCTGGTTCAGTCAGGCATCACCCTGATCCGCGAACCTGAGCCAACCGTCGCTTCATAACTGGCCGTTATGAGCAGAAGTCATATGCGCAGACTTGGGGTAGGATTCAGCCACTGACCCCACCTGCTGAACATGGACTTCACGCATGCGTTTACGTCATATCGAAGTGATTCAGGCGCTCTTGCAGACCGGTCACCTGGGCACCGCCGCCGAATGGTTGCAGTTGCCGGTGGCCGAGGTCGAAGAGCGTTTGCGAGAAGCCGAGAGTCAGTTGGGGTTCATGCTGTTTTCCAGCGTGCGCGGACGCCTGCAATCGACGCCCGAAGCACGGGCGTTGCAGGTCGAAATCGTCCACGTTTATGAAGCGCTGGAGCCAGTGCAGCGCCTGGCCAGCAGCCTCAAGCAATACCTCGCTCCGCCCTTGCGCATCATCGGCACTCCGCCGCTGGCGCAGCAATTACTCCCACACAGTCTCGCCGCCCTGCGCCGACGTCTGCCCGATGCACCTTGCAGCCTGCTCAGCGCACCGACCCGCGAGATCGTCCGCAGCCTGCTGTTGCGCGAAATTGATCTGGGCTTGAGCCTGCACGATCCCGAACATCCCGACATTGATTGCCGGCCACTGGCCCAGGGCAAGCTGCAACTGCTCGCGCCCCACGGCTGGCTGCAACCGAAACAGAAATACATTTCCCTGCAGGATCTGGCGGGTCAGGCCATGGTTGGCCTTGAAGGCCAGGACCCACTGAGCCCGGCGCTGGAAAACAAGCTCCAGGCCCTGCGTCCGGCGCCGAGCATCCAGACCCGCGTACAAACCCATCAGATGATGCGCAGCATGGTCGAGGCCGGCGAAGGCCTGGCCATCGTCGACCCGTTCACCGCACTGGGCGCGCGCGCCGCCGGACTCGACGTGTGCCCGCTGTCGCCGGCCGTGCCGATCAGCCTCTATGCCCTGACCTTCAAGCACTCCGCGCCGTCATCAGCGATTCAGACGTTACTGGCGATCATCACGGAACAAGCCGAGGCGATGCTGTCGAGCTGAGCGGGTTTTCCAGCGGATTATCGAACAATCGATACCAGAACAGCGCCACTTCGGCGGTGTTCGGGTCGATGCCGCGATAGCGCAATTGGTCGACCCCGCCAATCACATAACCGCAGCGTTCATACAATCGACAGGCCCCGAGGTTGTTGTTCTGGGTTTCGAGCATGATCCCCGGCAGCTTTTTCTTGCGGCTCCAGAACTGCGCGACATCGAGCAGTGCCTTGGCCACACCATGCCGACGCGCCGGCGCGTGCACCGCCAACTCGTCGATATGCGCAAACCCATTCCAGTTGGTGCTGATCACCAGATGGCCGACCGGCTCATCGTCCAGATACGCCATGAAAATCGCGCTGTCGGGCGCATTGTGAAAGGCGCTGAACTCCTCCGGATCGATGCCGTAGCACTTGCGATAAGGCACGATCGGCGTGACCCGCCACTGCTCAACGGGCTGACCAATCACGGCAGCCCCATAAGCCGCAACTTCGAAACTGAAGTCGCTGCCCCAGATATACGGCGCAAAGCCTTCATCGGCGACACGCACCGACAGCCCTGGGTATTTCGGATTCATGACCGGTTGCATACTGGGAAAAGTCCTCATTCCTTGACGCAATCGACGGTGTACTGCCGTCCATTGCCTTCATCTTCATGTTGAAGTCCATGCACATCAGCGACAAAACCGGGGAAGCTGCTATCGAACGTGCGGGCAAATTTCAGGTAATCGATGATCGAGCGGGTCGATTCGGTAAAGCGTTCGCCGGGCATGATCAGCGGAATCCCCGGCGGATACGGTACGAGCATGACCGCTGCAATCCGGCCTTCCAGCTCATCGATCGGTACCGCTTCGACTTCGCCACGCACCAGATGATCATAGGCGTGAGCCGGCTTCATGGCGATTTCCGGGAGCACGGTGTACATGCGTTTAAGGTGTTTGGCCGTGGCATTGCTGCGATAGCAGGCGTGCAACTGATCACACAAATCGCGCAGGCCCATGCCGCGATAACGCGCGGTGTCTTGCTGGGCCACGCACGGCAGGCAGGTATCTAGGCGTACGTTGGCATCGTAACTGCGTTTGAACTCCAGCAGCTCGGTGAGCAATGTGCTCCATTTGCCTTTGGTAATGCCCATGGAGAACAACACCAGAAATGAATACAGACCGGTTTTTTCAACAACCAGGCCACGTTCCCATAGAAACTTGCTGACCACCGCCGCCGGAATGCCCTTCTCGCTCAGCGCACCGCCGGCATTCAGCCCCGGCATCACCAGCGTGACCTTGATCGGATCAAGCAAGACGTAATCGTCACTGACCTCGCCGAAACCATGCCAGTCGGCATCCGGTTGCAATAGCCAATCCTCGGTCTGTACGCGATCAATGCCTTCGACACCCGGCGGCTGCCAGATCGAAAACCACCAGTCATCGGCGGCAATGTGCTGGCGCAGATTGGCCAGCGCGCGACGGAAGCTCAGCGCTTCATCAAAGGTTTCCTGCAACAGCGAACGCCCGGCCGGGCCCTCCATCATCGCCGAGGCAACATCGAGTGAGGCGATGATGCTGTACTGCGGCGAGGTCGAGATGTGCATCATGAACGCTTCATTGAAACGATCGCGATCGAGTTGCCGCGCGCCGCCGTCCTGCACATGAATCATTGAGGCCTGACTGAAGGCAGCGAGCAGTTTGTGCGTGGAATGGGTAGTGAACACCAGCGGACTGTCGTCACTGCGCGAGGTGGCCATGCCGTAACGCCCGGCGAAGAACTCGTGAAACGCCGCGTAGGCGTACCAGGCCTCATCGAAATGCAGCACTTCGACGCTATTGCCGAGGCTTTGTTTGATCAGCTCGGCGTTGTAGCAGAGGCCGTCGTAAGTCGAGTTGGTGACCACCGCGAGTTTGACTTTCGGTGCGCGGCCCTTGGTCAGCGGGCTGGCGTCGATCTTCGCTTGAATCGATTCGCGGCTGAATTCGCTCAGCGGGATCGGGCCGATAATTCCCAGTTCATTACGCTCCGGGCACAGGTACAACGGGATCGCGCCGGTCATGATGATCGCGTGCAACACCGACTTGTGGCAGTTGCGATCGACCAGAACCAGATCGTCACGGCCGACCATCGAGTGCCAGACAATCTTGTTAGCCGTTGAGGTGCCATTGATCACGAAAAAGGTGTGATCGGCGCCGAAATTGCGCGCCGCGCGCGCTTCGGCTTCGGCCAGTGGCCCGGTGTGATCGAGCAGCGAGCCAAGCTCCGGCACCGACACCGACAAATCCGAACGCAGGGTGTTTTCGCCAAAGAACTGATGAAACGCCTGCCCCACCGGACTCTTGTGATAGGCCACCCCACCGCCATGACCGGGGGTGTGCCAGGAATAATTGGAGTCGGCGGTGTGCTGCACCAGCGCCTTGAAAAACGGCGGCAGCAAACCATCCAGATACTTGCGCGCCGCCCGCGCGACTTGCCGGGCCAGGAACGGCACGGTGTCTTCGAACAGATAGAGAATGCCGCGCAGTTGATTGAGCTCGGCCATGGCATCGGCCGGAGCATTTTCCAGGGTGACTTGCTCGCCGAGGGCAAAGATCGGCAGATCCGGTGCGCGCACCCGCGCCAGGCCGATCAGTTCGGCCATGTTCTGCAACAGATGCGAGTTGGTGCTGGCGTCCTCGGCGGCAATCAGCATGCAGGCGAGGCCATGGTGGGTGGATGCCACCAACCGCCCTTCGGTGTAGTCGATGGCCGAAACGATATTGAACCCTTCCTGCTCCAACTCCCGGGCGATGCCACGGATACGGTCACCGGCGACCGTGTCGGCCTTGATGTCGCGATGGACGATCAACACCGGAAACTTCAAATCTTTGTACATGAGGCTCAGTGTCCCGAGGCGGCAGAATTGAATCGGCCAATGCACTCAGGGTAGAGGGTTGCAGGCAAAGTGGCGAGGGTGGCCACTTGGCTTCATACCGCCAAAAACAAAAGATCGCAGCCTTCGGCAGCTCCTACAGAGGATCGCATTCCAATGTAGGAGCTGCCGAAGGTTCGGGCCGCGATCGGACGATCTCTTGATCTTCAAGCCTGAGCGTCCGCCTCGGCGATCTGCGTCCACAACGCCGGGCCACCGGCAGACTTGGCAATGATTTCCAGCCGCACCAGATGCGCCGCCAATTCATCTTCCGTCGCACGAATGATCCGCGCTGGCTGACGATCCGCAGGCAAGCGACGAATCTCGGTCGCCGAGTTGTCCGCGCCATCGCCCGTGCCATTACCGTCAGACGCATTGCCCGCCAGCGACAGACTGGTCTGGCCGCCGGTCATGGTCAGGTAGACGTCGGCGAGAATCTCCGAGTCAAGCAAGGCGCCGTGCAGTTCACGGCCCGAGTTGTCGACGCCATAACGTTTGCACAACGCATCGAGGCTGTTGCGCTGCCCCGGGTGACGTTCCCGGGCCATCATCAAGGTATCGAGGATCGAGCAGTGCTGGGTGATGTCAGCGCGATCGTGCTGGCCCATCAAGGCGAATTCGTTGTTGATGAAGCCAACGTCGAACGCCGCGTTGTGGATGATCAGCTGTGCGCCCTTGATGAATTCGAAGAACTCATCGGCCACTTCGGCAAACCGTGGTTTGCCAACCAGGAACTCGTTGGTAATACCGTGGACGCCGATGGCGCCTTCATCACTCTCGCGATCCGGTTGCAGGTAAACGTGAAAATGCCGGCCCGTCAGGCGTCGGCCGATCAGTTCGACACAGCCGATTTCAATGATCCGGTGACCATCGGTCACCGGCATGCCGGTGGTTTCGGTATCGAGTACAACGGATCTGGTGGCCATCAGTGTTCAGCTCTCAACGGGTCGATCTTGCAAAAAACGCGGATGTTAACACGCTCGGTGGGGTGTTTCAGGTGGACCGTGGCGCCCCATTCGCGAGCAGGCTCGCTCCCACAGTGGATTTGTGTTGTGAACACGATCCAGTGTGGGAGCGAGCCTGCTCGCGAATGGCCGCACCACGGTTCAGAGGCGAAATCAGCTCTGCTTGTAACCGCGAACCTCATCCACCCCACGGTTCGCCAACTGGTCCGCCCGCTCGTTACCGTGATGGCCAATGTGCCCACGCACCCATTTCCAGGTGACCTTGTGGCGGTTGACCTGCTCGTCCAGCTCTTTCCACAGATCAGCATTCTTCACCGGCTCTTTCGCGGCGGTTTTCCAGCCGCGCTTCTTCCAGTTGGCCATCCACTCGTTGATGCCCTTCATCACGTATTGCGAGTCGGTCACCAGCAGCACTTCGCACGGGCGCTTCAAGGCTTCGAGGCCGCGGATCGCGCCGAGCAGTTCCATGCGGTTGTTGGTGGTGTTGGCTTCGCCGCCCCACAGTTCCTTTTCGACGCCCTTGCACACCAGCAAGGCGCCCCAGCCGCCCGGGCCGGGATTGCCTTTGCAGGCGCCGTCAGTGAACAGTTCTACGGTGTCGACGCTTTCAACGCTTTCGCTCATGCCACTCTATCCAGAAAAATGCCTGTCTTGCCGATCACGGATCGACAATGACCGAGGCCGGGACAAACCCGGCCACAAATAAAAGAAGGTTTACGGTTCGATACGCCGGCGATTGACCTTGGCCATCGGCAGCGGAATCAGCTTGCCCATCGGCTCGCGACGCTCCTGACGCAGCGGCCGCAGCCCGACCACAATCTTGCGCGCGACCAACAAATAGAAGCCGCCGCCCGACAGTTGCCAGTCACCGGCCTTGCGTTCCCAGCCGGCCAGGCGGGCCTGCCACTTGGGCGACGCGAGCGGCGGACGATAGCACCCGAAGCGGCGTTTCTCCAGCGCGAAGCCCAGCAGATTGAGCCAGTCAGCAACCCGTGACGGTGAGATGCAGCGCGCCTGACGCAAGGCGTCGTGGGCGAAAACATGGCGCAAGCCCCAGGTACTCCACGGGTTGATACCGATGATCAGCAAATGCCCGCCGGGGCGCACGCTGCTCGCTGCTTCACGCAGCAAACCGTGGGGCGACAGGCAGAAATCCAGGCCGTGCTGCATCACCACCACGTCGGCGGCGTGCTCGCTCAGCGGCCAGGCCTGCTCTTCGCAGACAATCTCGACCCCCGGCAACGGCGCACCGAGGCGCACATTGCGCTGCACTTGCGGCGCCGCCGGCGGGGTTTCGGCCGATGGACCGTAATGCACCAGATAACCGCCGAAGAACCGGCCCAACTCGTCTTCGAGCATGCGCCGCTCTTCATCGAGCAGAAATTGCCCAAGCGGGCCGGACAGCCATTCACGGGCTGCACCGATCAGGGCCAGCCAGTCAGGATCAGCCTGTGCGAACGCTTTATCACTCATCGCATTCTCCAAAGCGCCAGGAACTACTAAGATGCGCCAATGTTTTCCGCTTGGCGAATTCCGACGATGATACAGATCAGTGCCCTGCCCGCGTTCACCGACAACTACATCTGGTTGTTACAGGATCACCGTACCCAGCGCTGCGCGGTGGTCGATCCCGGCGATGCCGCGCCAGTGCAGGCATGGCTCGAAGCGCACCCAGGCTGGGTCTTGAGCGACATCCTGATCACCCACCATCACCATGATCACGTCGGCGGCGTCGAACGCCTGAAAGCCGCGAGCGGCGCGACCGTTTACGGCCCGGCCAGCGAAAACATCCCCGGGCGCGACGTGGCGCTCAAGGACAACGACAGCGTCAGCGTGCTCGGCTGGGATTTCGACGTCTATGCGGTGCCCGGTCACACTTTGGGACACATCGCCTATTACCACCACGGCTTGCTGTTCTGCGGCGACACCCTGTTCGCTGCCGGTTGCGGCCGCTTGTTCGAAGGCACACCGGAGCAAATGCACCACTCGCTCGGGCGACTCGCCGCGTTACCGGAAGATACGCTGGTCTACTGCACCCATGAATACACCCTGAGCAATCTGAAGTTTGCCGCCGCCGTCGAACCGAGCAACCCGGACATTGCCGCCCGTCTGGAAAAAGTCACCCAGCAACGGCAAAACGGCGTGATGACCCTGCCCTCGACCCTCGCTCTGGAAAAACTCACAAACCCGTTTTTGCGTACCACTGAAACATTAGTTACACAAAAAGTGGACGAACGGGCAGGCGCTCAAAACCGGGCGCCGAGTGAGGTATTTGCGGCTCTGCGGGCCTGGAAAGATAAGTTCTAAGTACCCCGCTGCCTGGTACAAAAATTCTGAATGGTTGACCGCAAGGGGTGCGCTTTCTAGAATCGCCCGACATTTTTGCCCGGAACTTACTTCCAGCCAATGTCGTCATCCATACGTAAGTCCGTCAATTCAGACGCATTGACCCGCCTGGCGCAAGCCATCGCGGTGGCTGTGTCCGCCACGCTGGCGGGCTGTTCCAGCCATGCTCCGCAGACTGAAGCGACCCATACGCCGAACATTGCTGCGCGAGCCAAGCAGAAGCCGATCTGGCTGACCGAAAAGCCCAGCCCACAGGTTCCCCAGGACATCTGGGAACGCATGCGCCAGGGCTTTCAGCTGCAGGAAGGTCTCGGCGTCAACCCGCGCATCGAGCAACAGCGCCTGTGGTTCGCCAGTAATCCCTCTTTCCTCGAGAATGCCGGCGAACGCGGCAGTCTCTATATTCACTACATCGTCGAACGCCTCGAAGAACGCAACATGCCGCTGGAACTGGCCCTGCTGCCAGTGATTGAAAGCGCCTACAACCCGATGGCCTATTCCCGGGCCGATGCTGTAGGGCTGTGGCAGTTCATTCCGTCCACCGGGCGTTACTTCAACCTGCGTCAGACCCGCTTCTATGATGGCCGTCGCGATATCACCGCCTCGACCACCGCAGCGATGGACTACCTGACCCGCCTGCACGACATGTTCAACGGTGACTGGCTGCTGGCTCTGGCGGCGTACAACGCCGGCGAAGGTACGGTCAGCCGTGCCATCGAACGTAACGAAAAGCTTGGCCTGCCAACCGACTACTGGAACCTGCCGCTGCCGGCAGAAACCCAGGCGTACGTGCCGAAGCTGCTGGCGCTGTCGCAAGTGGTACTGGCGCCGGAAGCCTACGGGGTCAACCTCAACCCGATCGCCAACGAACCGTACTTCCAGGTCGTCGAAATCAACCAGCGCATGGATCTGTCCAAGGTCGCCGCGGTTGCCAATATCGACGAAGACGAACTGTTCCAGCTCAACCCGGCCTTCAAGCAACGCACCACCATCGATGGCCCTCAGCATTTGCTGGTGCCAACGTCGAAGGCGCAACTGCTGACCGCCAGCCTGCAGACCATGCGGCCTGACGAGCTGATCAGCCCGCGTTCGCTGAAGCCGGTGTTCGAGGGTGCCGATCCTTCCGAGGTGGCAAAACTCAAGCGTGCTTACCGCGTGAAGCGTGGCGACAACCTCGGCTCCATCGCCAAGGCCAACAAGGTCGAAGTCAAGGATCTGCAGCGCTGGAACAAGCTGACCGGCAAGAACCTCAAGGTCGGCCAGACCCTGGTGATGCAGGACACCAGCAAACGTGCGCCGGCTCGCAAGTCTGGCCGCGTCAATACAGTGATTGCGGCCAACAGCAAGAGCAAAGGCAAGGACGACAGCGCGCAGCAGACCCAGTACAAGGTCAAGCGCGGCGACACGCTGTACGTCGTGGCCAAGCGATTCAACGTTGAGATGCAGCATCTCAAGCGCTGGAACCCGGGTGCGGGTAAAGCGTTGAAGCCGGGGCAGATGCTCACGGTTTACCAGCCGCATTGATCGAAGAGCCCCTGAGTTTGCAGGGGCTTTTTTTTGGATCACATTTTTGTGGTGTGCTTTAGATCCATCCCCCTCACCCCAGCCCTCTCCCCCCAAGGGGGCGAGGGGGAAAGGGAGCCGATCGGGGGCTTTTCAGATTCTGAGTCCGGCTCGGTATCGCACGTCGGTGCAATTCGCCCAAACACCACGATCAGTCCCCCCTCCCTCCGGGAGAGGGTTAGGGTGAGGGGCTTTTCAAAACGTGAGTTCGACTCGACAGCTCAGGTCGGCGTAGCTCGAAGAAACAACTCGGTCAGTCCCCTCTCCCTCCTGGGAGAGGGTTAGGGTGAGGGGCTCTTCGCGCAAACGATTAACCGCGCATTAACTCCCATCTTTTTCCAGTCCAGACAAGCTGTTACTGTACGGCCCACTAAGCCCAAGCCGCCTGGATCGGATCTGACTTGAAGCGTCCCCTCCTCCTGCTCCTGATCAGCCTGGCCTTGAGCTCAACCGCAAGCGCGACGATTACCGAAAGTCACGGTTATGCGCAGTTCGGCACGCTCAAGTACCCGGCCAGATTTACCCACTTCGACTGGGTCAACCCGCAAGCGCCCAAGGGCGGTACGTTGCGGGTGATGGCGTTCGGCACCTTCGATACGGTCAACCCGTACACCTTCAAGGGCACCAGCCCGGTCACCACAGCGAATTTCCTCCAGTACGGCATCAATGAGCTGAACGAGCCGTTGATGGTCGGCACCGGTCAATATTCGCCATCCGGTGACGAGCCCGCCTCGAGTTACGGCTTGATCGCGCAATCGGTGGAGTACAGCGAAGATCGCAGCTGGGTGGTGTTCAATCTGCGCCCGGAAGCGCGTTTTCACGACGGCACGCCGATCACCGCCTACGACGTAGCGTTCTCCTATCGAACGCTGCTCAAGGACGGCCATCCGCTGTACCGCACTGCCCTACAAGAAGTACTGCGCGTCGACATTCTCAACAAACAGCGCATCCGCTTCGTGCTCAAGCGCTCGGGCAATCCGCTGCTGATCCTGCGCCTCGGTGAATTGCCGGTGCTGTCGCAGCACTACTGGAAAGACCGCGACTTCAAGGCCACCACCTTCGAACCGCCACTGGGCAGCGGCCCCTATCGCATCACTTCGGTGACGCCGGGCCGCCAGTTGATCTTCGAGCGGGTCAAGGATTACTGGGGCAAGGACTTGCCGGTCAATCGCGGCAAGTACAACTTCGATCGCATGGAAGTCGAGTTCTACCGCGACAGCGATGTGGCCTTCGAAGCGTTCAAGGCCGGCGAGTTCGACATCTACATCGAGCATCAGGCGAAGAACTGGGCCAACGGCTACAACTTCCCCGCCGTACGCCGTGGCGACGTGATCAAGGCGCAGATCCCGCATCAGATCCCGACCCAAAGTCAGGGTCTGTTCATGAACGCCCGCCGCGCCACCTTCGCCGATGTGAAAACCCGCGAAGCGCTGGGCCTGATGTTCGACTTCGAGTGGACCAACCGCGCACTGTTCAGCGATGCCTACAAGCGCACCACCAGTTACTACCCCAACAGTGAATTCACAACCTCCGGCCTGCCGGTCGGGGGGGAATGGCTGATGCTCAAGCCGTACAAGGAACAACTGCCGGCCAAGCTGTTCACCGAGCCGTTCACTCTGCCAAAAACCGACGGTCGCGGCATTCCCCGGGAAACCATGCGCAAGGCATTGGCGTTGCTCGCCGAGGCCGGCTGGAAGCTCAACGGTCAGCGTCTGCAAAATACTGACGGCCAACCGCTGCGCTTCGAGCTGTTGCTGGTCAATCCGAACCTGGAGCGCCTGTACCAGCCCTACATCGAGAACCTCAACAGCATCGGCATCGACGCGCGCCTGCGCACCGTGGATCGGGCGCAGTACAAACAGCGCCTCGATCAATTTGATTTCGACATGATCTCGATGACGCTCAACCAGACCTTAAGCCCAGGCCTTGAGCAGTGGCAGTACTTCCACTCCAGTCAGGTGAACGTCAAGGGCAGCAAGAATTACGCAGGCATCGCCAACCCGGTGGTCGATCACCTGCTCGAACAATTGCTCGCCGCGCGCACCCGCGACGAACAGGTCGCCGCCGGCAAGGCGCTCGACCGCGTGCTGCTCTGGCAGCACTACAGCATTCCCAACTGGTATCTGAATTATCACCGTCTGGCCTACCGCAACCGGTTGGCCTTCGTCACCACGCCGCCCTACACCTTGGGCCTGAGCGCATGGTGGCTGAAGTCTTCGGAGAAAGATCAATGAAACCGATCCGCGCCCTGCTCGTCCAGGCCAGCGGCTTGCTGTTCGCCGGGCTGGCCTTGGCCGCCCCGCAACACGCCGTGACCTTGTACAACGAGCCACCGAAATACCCGGCCGATTTCAAGCATTTCGACTACGTGAATCCCGACGCGCCCAAGGGCGGCGTGTTCCGTCAGGCCGGCTTCGGCGGCTTCGACAGCCTCAACCCGTTTATCAGCAAGGGTGTGCCGGCCGATGACCTCGGGCAGATCTACGACACCCTGACCAAGCACAGCCTTGACGAGCCGTTCACCGAATACGGCCTGATCGCCGGCAAAATCGAAAAAGCCCCGGACAACAGCTGGGTGCGCTTCTATCTGCGCCCCGAAGCACGTTTCCATGACGGCCACCCAGTGCGCGCGGACGACGTGGTGTTCAGCTTCAACACGCTGACCAAGGAAGGCTCGCCGATGTTTCGCGGTTACTACAACGATGTCGCCGAAGTCGTCGCTGAAGATCCGCTCAAGGTGCTGTTCAAGTTCAAGCACAGCAACAACCGCGAGTTGCCGCTGATCCTCGGCCAGTTGCCGGTGCTGCCGAAACACTGGTGGGCCGATCGCGACTTCAACAAGGGTAACCTGGAGATTCCGCTGGGCAGCGGCCCGTACAAGGTCGCCGAAGTGAAGGCCGGACGTTCGGTGCGTTACGAGCGGGTCAAGGATTACTGGGGCAAGGACCTGCCGGTCAATCGCGGTTTCTACAATTTCGACACGATGACCACCGATTACTACCGCGACAACACCGTCGCCCTTGAAGCCTTGAAGGCCGGCCAGTTCGATTACTGGCTGGAGATGGCCGCAAAAAACTGGGCCAACGCCTACAACATTCCGGCCGTCACTGAAGGCCGCCTGATCAAGGAGCAGATCGCCAACAGTAACCCGACCGGCATGCAGGGTTTCGTCTTCAACCTGCGCCGCCCGGTGTTTCAGGATGTGCGCGTGCGTCAGGCGCTGGGTCTGTTGTTCGACTTCGAATGGACCAACAAACAACTGTTCAACGGTGCCTACTTCCGTACCCGCAGCTATTTCGAGAACTCGGAAATGGCCGCCACCGGCCTGCCCGACGCCGATCAACGAGCGATCCTTGAGCCGTTCCGCAGCAAGCTGCCGGCGCAGGTGTTCAGTGAAGCGTTCGACAATCCCAAGACCGACGCCAGCGGCATGATCCGCGCCCAGCAGCGCGAGGCCTACCAACTGTTGCAAGAGGCCGGCTGGAAGATTGTCGACGACAAAATGGTCGACGCCACGGGCAAACCTGTTGTGATCGAATTTCTCTTGGCGCAGACCGAGTTCGAGCGCGTATTGCTGCCGTTCAAGCGCAACCTCAGCGACCTCGGCATCGATCTGGTGATCCGCCGCGTCGACGTTTCGCAGTACATCAACCGCGTGCGCTCGCGGGACTTCGACATGATGGTCGGCAGTTTTCCGCAGTCCAACTCGCCAGGTAACGAGCAGCGCGAATACTGGATGAGCGCCGCTGCCGATAAATCGAGCAGCCGCAATACTTTGGGTTTGAAAGACCCGATCGTCGATCAACTGGTCGAGAACCTGATCAACGCTGACTCGCGCAAAAGCCTGGTGGCCCACGCCCGCGCACTCGATCGTGTGCTGCAATGGGGGTATTACGTAGTGCCCAACTGGCACATCAAGACCTGGCGCGTGGCTTACTGGAATCACATCGGCCACCCGAAGGTCTCACCGAAATACGACATCGGCATCAGTACCTGGTGGGTCAAGCCGAACGCGAAACCTGCGATAGAAGTCGAAACCAAACTGCAAACCGACCCTGCGGGCACGGAGTAATCAGATGCTGGCGTATATTTTTCGGCGACTGCTGCTGATCATCCCGACCCTGTTCGGCATCCTGCTGATCAACTTCGTGATCATCCAGGCCGCGCCCGGCGGCCCGGTGGAACAGATGATTGCCAAGCTCGAAGGCTTCGAAGGCGCTACCAGCCGAATTGCCGGCGGCGGTGCCGAAGTGTCGGTGGCCGGCTCGTCCTATCGCGGCGCGCAGGGACTGGATCCGGCGCTGATCAAGGAAATCGAGCACATGTACGGGTTCGACAAATCGGCCCCGGAACGTTTGTGGATCATGGTCAAGAACTACGCGCAGCTGGATTTCGGTGACAGTTTTTTCCGCGACGCCAAGGTCATCGACCTGATCAAGGAAAAGATGCCAGTGTCGATCTCGCTGGGGCTGTGGAGCACGCTGATCATGTACCTGGTGTCGATCCCGCTGGGGATCGCCAAGGCCACGCGGCACGGCAGCCACTTCGATGTGTGGACCAGTTCGGCGATCATCGTCGGCTATGCGATCCCGGCGTTCCTCTTTGCGATCCTGCTGATCGTGGTGTTTGCCGGCGGCAGTTATCTCGACTGGTTCCCGCTAAGGGGCCTGACCTCGAACAACTTCGATGAACTGAGCATGGGCGGCAAGATCCTCGACTATTTCTGGCACCTGGCGCTGCCAGTGACGGCGCTGGTGATCGGCAACTTCGCGACCATGACCCTGCTGACCAAAAACAGCTTCCTCGACGAGATCAACAAGCAATACGTGGTCACCGCCAAAGCCAAAGGCCTGACCCGTCATCGCGTGCTCTACGGCCACGTGTTCCGCAACGCCATGCTGCTGGTGATTGCCGGGTTCCCGTCGGCGTTTATCGGCATTTTCTTCACAGGCTCTCTGCTGGTGGAAGTGATTTTCTCCCTCGACGGTTTGGGCCTGATGAGTTTCGAAGCGGCGATCAACCGCGACTACCCGGTGGTGTTCGGCACCCTGTTCATCTTCACCCTGCTGGGGCTGGTGGTGAAACTGATCGGCGACCTCACCTACACCCTGGTCGATCCGCGCATCGACTTCGAAAGCCGGGAGCATTGAGATGAACCTGTCCCCTCTCAACCGCCGCCGCTTCGAACTGTTCAAGGCCAACAAGCGCGGCTGGTGGTCGCTGTGGCTGTTTCTGATCCTGTTCGGCCTGAGCCTCGGCGCCGAGCTGATCGCCAACGACAAGCCGCTGGTGGTGCATTACGACAACAATTGGTACTTCCCGGCGATCAAGCGCTACCCGGAAACTGCGTTCGGCGGCGAATTCCCGCTGGAAGCCAACTACAAGAGCCCGTACATCCGCGAACTGCTCAAGGCCAAGGATGCCTGGGTGTTGTGGGCGCCGATTCCCTATAACAACCAAAGCATCAATTACGACCTGAAAGTCCCGGCCCCGGCGCCACCCTCGGCGGACAACCTGCTCGGCACCGACGATCAGGGCCGCGATGTGCTGGCGCGGGTGATTTACGGCTTCCGGATTTCGGTGCTGTTCGCGCTGACGCTGACCGTGTTGAGTTCGATCATTGGCGTGATTGCCGGCGCGTTGCAGGGTTTCTATGGCGGCTGGGTCGATCTGGCCGGGCAGCGTTTTCTGGAGATCTGGTCGGGGCTGCCAGTGCTGTACCTGCTGATCATTCTCGCCAGTTTCGTCCAGCCGAATTTCTGGTGGCTGCTGGGGATCATGCTGCTGTTCTCGTGGATGAGTCTGGTCGACGTGGTGCGCGCCGAGTTCCTCCGTGGTCGCAACCTCGAATACGTGCGTGCGGCGCGGGCACTGGGTATGCAGAATGGCGCGATCATGTTCCGCCACATCCTGCCCAACGCGATGGTTTCGACCATGACGTTTATGCCGTTCATCCTGACCGGCGCCATCGGCACCCTCACCGCGTTGGACTTCCTCGGTTTCGGTTTGCCGGCCGGCAGTCCGTCGCTGGGTGAACTGGTCGCCCAGGGCAAATCCAACCTGCAAGCGCCGTGGCTGGGCATGAGCGCGTTTGCCGTGCTGGCGCTGATGTTGAGTTTGCTGGTGTTTATCGGCGAGTCCGCTCGCGATGCCTTCGACCCGAGGAAGTGAAATGAATCAGGACAATCTGATCGAAGTGCGCGACCTCGCCGTCGAGTTCGGTTTCGGCGAGCGCGTACACCGGGTCGTCGAAGGCGTGAGTTTCGACATCAAGCGCGGTGAAACCCTCGCGCTGGTGGGCGAATCCGGCTCGGGCAAATCGGTGACCGCGCATTCGATCCTGCGTTTGCTGCCCTATCCGATGGCCCGTCATCCCGCCGGCAGCATCAACTATGCCGGGCAAAACCTGCTGGGTCTGAGCGAAAAGACCATCCGGCACATTCGCGGCAACCGCATCGCGATGATCTTTCAGGAGCCGATGACCTCGCTGAACCCGCTGCACTCGATCGAGAAGCAGATCAACGAAGTCCTCGGCATCCACAAGGGCCTGACCGGCAAAGTCGCCACCAAGCGTACGCTGGAGCTGTTGGAGATGGTCGGCATCCCCGAGCCGCACAAACGCCTCAAGGCCCTGCCCCACGAACTCTCTGGCGGTCAGCGCCAACGGGTGATGATCGCCATGGCCCTGGCCAACGAGCCTGAACTGCTGATTGCCGACGAACCGACCACCGCTCTGGACGTGACCGTTCAGCTGAAAATTCTCGATTTGCTCAAGGAATTGCAGGCCAGATTGGGCATGTCGCTGTTACTGATCAGTCACGATTTGAACCTGGTGCGAAGAATTGCGCATCGTGTATGTGTCATGCAGCGCGGTTGCATCGTCGAACAGGCATCGTGCGCAGAGCTGTTCCGTTCGCCGCAGCATCCGTACACTCGGGAATTGCTCGGCGCGGAGCCCAGCGGAGGCCCGGCGAGCAATAAAATCGGCGCGCCGCTGCTTGAAGTCGAGGACCTGAAAGTCTGGTTCCCGATCAAGAAAGGCCTGCTCAAACGCACGGTGGATCACGTCAAGGCAGTGGACGGCATCAATTTCAGCCTGCCTCAGGGTCAGACTCTGGGGATTGTGGGGGAAAGCGGTTCCGGCAAATCCACCCTGGGTCTGGCGATTTTGCGGCTGATCGGCAGCAAAGGCGCGATCCGCTTTGAAGGCAAGCAGCTAGACTGCCTGACGCAGAACGAGGTTCGCCCGTTGCGTCGGCAGATGCAGGTGGTGTTTCAGGACCCGTTTGGCAGCCTGAGCCCGCGCATGTGCGTCAGCGATATCGTTGGCGAAGGCCTGCGGATTCACAAGATGGGCACCTTTGATGAACAACAGGCGGCGATTATTGCGGCATTGAAGGAGGTAGGTCTGGATCCGGAAACCCGGCACCGCTACCCCCACGAATTTTCCGGTGGGCAACGGCAACGAATCGCCATTGCCCGGGCTTTGGTGCTGAAACCGGCGCTGATCCTGCTGGACGAGCCGACGTCGGCGCTCGACCGGACGGTGCAGCGGCAAGTGGTGGAGCTGTTGCGTTCACTGCAAGCCAAGTACAACCTGACGTATTTGTTTATCAGCCATGACCTGGCTGTCGTCAAAGCGCTGAGCCACCAGTTGATGGTGGTCAAGCATGGCCAAGTGGTCGAACAGGGAGACGCGCAAAGTATTTTTGCCGCCCCCCAACATCCGTATACACAGCAGTTGCTGGAAGCCGCTTTTTTGGCACCAGCCACTGCGCAATAACCTGAAAGAGGAGCAACACATGGGTTTTCTCGCCGGTAAGCGCGTACTGATCGTCGGTGTCGCCAGCAAGCTGTCCATCGCATCCGGCATCGCTGCCGCCATGCATCGCGAGGGCGCTGAGCTTGCCTTCACTTATCAGAACGACAAACTGAAAGGTCGTGTTGAAGAATTCGCCCAAGGCTGGGGTTCGAGCCCTGAGCTGTGCTTCCCGTGCGACGTGGCCAGCGATGAAGAAATCGCCAAGGTCTTCGAAGCACTGAGCAAGAAGTGGGACGGCCTGGACTGCATCGTCCACTCCGTTGGTTTCGCCCCGGGCGACCAACTGGACGGCGACTTCACCGAAGCCACCACCCGTGACGGTTTCCGCATCGCTCACGACATCAGCGCCTACAGCTTCGTGGCCCTGGCTAAAGCCGGCCGCGAAATGATGAAAGGCCGCAACGGCAGCCTGCTGACCCTGTCGTACCTGGGCGCCGAGCGCACCATGCCGAACTACAACGTGATGGGCATGGCCAAGGCTTCGCTGGAAGCTGGCGTCCGTTACCTGGCCGGCTCTCTGGGCCCGGACGGCACCCGCGTCAACTGCGTATCGGCTGGCCCGATCCGCACCCTGGCAGCCTCGGGTATCAAGAACTTCCGCAAGATGCTGGCCGCCAACGAAGCGCAAACCCCGCTGCGTCGCAACGTCACCATCGACGAAGTCGGCAACGCCGGCGCCTTCCTGTGCTCCGACCTGGCGTCGGGCATCAGCGGCGAAATCATGTACGTCGACGGCGGCTTCAACACCACCGCCATGGGCAACATCGAAGAGTGATCTTCGCTTAGCCAATAAAAAACCCGCCGATCTGGCGGGTTTTTTATGCCTGAGATAAACCGCCCCTGCACTACATATGTACCGCCCGGTCTGCTGTCCCTCGCTCGATAATCGGCGCTTGATGCCTGTCAGCCGCCAAGGAGAGCACAGATGAGCGACACACCACCCACCCTGCCCCCGCAACAGACCCTGATTCAAAACCTTATTGCCGAGCTGACCGCAGCCCCCGTGGTTACGCCCGGCGCCCCTTTACGTACGCTTGAAATCCCTCGCGCATGCCTGTTGCGCGAATGGATGGAGCTTTACTGGGCAGCCCTTGAGCGTCCCGAGTTTCTGGACTGGGCCAGCCGCTTCCACATCGATCTCGATACCTTGCGTCTCAAGGGCGACACCCTGCAAGCGCAGATTCCGTCAAACGGCACCACGAGCCTGCGCACATTCACGCTGGAAGATGACTCCGGCTGGTGGCAGATGGCGCCGATGTTATTGTCCATCGCCCAGCACATCGACCCCGGCAGACTCGGCTTGCCTTACATTGGTGGTAAATCCGCCAATCCGCTGTATCGGTTTCCCCGTGAAGTGGTACTGGCGTTTTACGGGTATCCGGAGCCGCAAAACGCGCTTCAGGCCAAAATGATCGTCGCCGAACTGAAGGCTGTCGGACTTGCTGGAATCGATCAAAACGGCAACACCACCTCTGCGGTGGTCAAGGAACGTACCGCGCAGTTGCAGGACATTAAAGTCATCGCCGAAACCATCGATGAAGTGGTGCGTACCAGCGATCCGTTCGAGCAACGTAGCCTCGCCAACACTCCCGTGTCACTCAAATCGGCGTCCGTCCTGGCCACGCGCGGCGGCCCGCGTCTCAAGCTCGGTCAGCTTCTGGCGAGCTATGGATGGCCTCAACCGGAAAATATCGAGGAAGCTCGGGCGCTTGCGCAACGCTTGCGACAGCAAAACTGGCCGCCACTGCCCTACGTCAGCGAATATGTACAGACGGGAATCCGGATCAAGCACTATCAGGATGAATTCGCCGATATCGAAGACTGTCGGCATATCGTCCGGCGTCTGGAAGAGCTGAGCTGGAACAAGACCCCCACGGCGAAAATTGATCTGGAAGAACTCAGTGAACCGATTGCGGTTTCGGCGCTGGGTGAACGTATCGCAATAGGCCAGCGTGAATTGCTCAAGCTGCGGTCCGAACCGGCGTTTCAGGCTATTTTGCAGCAACACAAATTGCCTGCGGACAGTCAACTGCTGCTGACCAGTACCGGTCACGTCGGTACGTCCAGCGAGCACGGCTGGGTAACGCTGACACCGCAAGTGGAAAAACACGCCGGCCTGAAATCCTATCGTGATCGACTCAGAAACCAGGCACGTGAAGCCGGTGGTGCTTTGCGGGTCAGCGGCCAGGTCAGCCTCGCGCAAATGCTGGGTTTCTACCAGATATCACTGCCCAAAACGGTGCAGCAAGCACTGCTCATCGCCAAATGGGAGAGGACAAACCTGCACATGCGCCCCGGGCACATGAATCACTGGTATTTATTAGGTCAGCCCGGCAAGCAGACCGAGCGTTTCACTGCCGAGCAACGGCGAATCATCGTTGAGACCACCCGTGCGTTCTTGCCCAAGGACTCGGCGCCATTGATCGATTATCTGAGCGAAGGCGTCGATACCGATCTGCCTCTCGCCACCCTCAAGGCCAAAGCCGATTATCTGATCAGCCGGATTCTGATCACAGCGCGAGCCCAGGCATTGGGCAATGAATTACTCGACAAACTTGCCGCGCCTGCTCACACCAAGGCACTTCTGGCCACCAATCGCGAGCGCCTGCTCATCGCGGCGCTGATTCTCAGCCTCGACACGACGGCGGGTGAGCATCTGGACCGCATCATCGGCCAGCCCTTGAATGACAATTTCTTCTGGGGCGAGAGTTACAAGGAGGTGCGCCGCTTTATCGATCACCAATTCGGTCTGACGTTGGTAAAAAACAAGACACTGGCCACCCATCTTTTGTTATCCGGCCTCGCCCCGGAATTTTTGATCCGTGATATTCCCGCAAACATCAATTACATGAGTTGCGTGCGCTGGGTCAGGTTGAAACAGATCGTGCTTTATATCGAAAACCGTTTTCCGGGCGTGGCACGCCTGATGACGTACAAACAATTGTCCGCGCTGACCAAAGGGCCGGTCCCGGCTGACTTCTACACGTTCCTGCGCAGTGATGCCTGCGCCTCGGCTGTGCTGGACTGGGCAGTGGTCAGAGGCTTGATCCAGCGCGAATCCGAAAGCTCGACGACCCTCTATGACGCCGTCTCGCTGAAGCGCGCCGATATTGCCTTTCGCAACCACAATCGACAGATGAGCCAGTTTTACCGCCGGGCTTTTATCGCGACATTCCCGACGCCCGCCACGGTCGCCCTGAATGATCTGCGCAAGGTCTTCGTCGATAATGCGCATCTGGAGGACAAGGCCCTGTTCCTTCCAGCAGCGAAAAATGACTGTTACTCGCTGATCGAAATGCATCTGGCCGCCAGGCTATCCACTGATATGCAGGCCTGGCAATCGAACCATGCGCAAGTCTCGTTGACATCAATGAGCGCATCATTTGCCAGGCTTCGTCACGTGCCGACGCTCTTTCATGCGGCACTTGCTGCTCGCCTCAAGCAGATGAAAGACGCCCATATCACCCTGATCAAGGAAGCCTTCTGCCGTTTGCCGCTGGCGCAACGGCTCGACATCGAAGACAACACCGTGGAATTGCTCGCTCTGCAGCCACTGCCCACCTCAGCAAAAAACCTTGCGGGACAAATAAAACCCGCTGGCGACACCGCACCGTTCGCCATCATTGCTCTGTTACGCGGAACGACGCACAGGGTGTTCGAAATTTTCACCCGACGGTCAGAGGTTGTCCTTAGGCGCGATATCGATATCGCCCTGCTGACGCCGTCTGCTATGAACGCTCAGGCGAAATCGCTGCCTTTCGATGCCCAGGCCTATAGCAACGGAACCTTGCCCAACGCCAACGCCACGTGCAACGCACTCATCACCCGCCTCGAGGTTCACGGTGCACCCTTGCCGCAGCAGACGCGCAGCGATGTTCCCGATACTTTCTCCTCGAAAAAGGTCGACGCCATCGCCAGCACCGCGGTCCGGCATCTGTTCGATGCCTACGAAAGCCAGGCACTGCAACACGCCCTGATCGCACCGGCGCTCAAGGATACCGATGACAGTCAGGACCAATGGCTGAAGTTTTACGCGACCCTGACTCCGCCCAAATAATGCCGTGTCGTGCATCGGCGTCATCGAACAGGTGATGCCTGGATTCACCGCCAATCCTACAGGGGATCTGCGGTGCATTCGCTAGCAGCGTTTCAGGGCCTGCTTGTGCGCATACATCGCGCCATCGGCATCCGCCAACAGCCGATCCACGGTCTCATGGCGTTTGGCGTCGTATTCAATCTGGCCGACGCTGAAGCGAATCGCATAACCCCGGTGCAACGTGGCGTTGCGCTCTTCGAGAATGTCCTTGAGCCGCGCCATGATCGTCGTGGTTTCGACATGGCTGGAACCTGTGAGCAGTGCGACAAACTCATCCCCGCCCAAGCGCCCGACCACATCACTCTCGCGAAAGGCAATGCGCAGCACATCGGCAAAGGTCTTCAGCGCACTGTCGCCCTCGGCATGGCCATAAAGATCATTGATCTGCTTGAAATCATTAAGATCAAAAAACAGCAAGGTTGCCGGCCGTTCCAGCCGCGCGCAGGCGTCCAATGCATGCTGCGCCAACTGCTTGAAACCACGGCGATTGGACAACAACGTCAATTCATCCATGCTCGCGATCTGCACAGCGGCCAACTCTTGCTCGGCCATTTCCGCCAGATCACGCAACAGCGCGCGTTCTTCCTCGTCGAGGTCGCGGGGCTTGGTGTCGATCAGGCACAGCGTGCCCATTTTATTGCCGTTGGGCACGGTCAACGGGTAGCCGGCATAGAAGCGGATATTCGGCGCACCGGTCACCAGCGGGTTGTCATGGAAACGCACGTCCTCCCTGGCGTCGGGCACCAGCAGCAGGTCGTTCTGAAGTATCGCGTGGCCGCAGAACGAAACATCCCTCGGCGTTTCAGTGGCATCCAGGCCCACACAGGACTTGAACCATTGCCGATCCTTGTCGACCAGTGTCACCAGTGCAATCGGCACGTTGAACAGGCGCTTGGCCAGTCGCGTCAGTCGGTCGAACCGCTCCTCCGGCGCCGAGTCAAGCAGGTCAAGGCCGTGCAGCACTTGAAGACGCGTAGCCTCATTGGCGGGTTTTCCTGGAACCAGCATTCGCACACTCCGTTGGCATCAATGCTCTTCAGCGTAGCGTTAAATCCGCGTGGGTTCCTCTCATCAGATCCCCGCCACCGGACACGGCCCGCCGGCATCGGCCCACAGCTTGAATTGCGCGACAAAAATATCGTGCGGCACCGGCACCGGCGCGCGCCCTGCTCCGGGGTTCCAGCCCCACAGCACCAGTTTGTCTTCGCTGACGTGTTTGATCAGCGCGGCAAAGTCGCGATCACCATTGCTCGAGCGATCCTTGATCATCGCGCAGAGCTTGTCCGGTGGCAGGCCGATCCAGGCCATTTTGTGTGCCGCCGGTGGCAGGCTCCAATGCGGCGCACCCGGTGGTGCATGCGGGCCGTAACTGGCCGGCGGATTGTTTTCCGCGTGACAGGTCGCACACGGCAAACCGGCGGCGCCCTTGCCGTCCATGCCGCGCACCACGCTCATGGCGTGGGGGATGCCGGCGTCGAACTGCAACGGCGAATCACCGGGAATGTGGCAATTCTGGCAACGCGGACTTTGAAAGACTTTCTGCACCGTGCCGAACGCCTTCAGCGCTTCCTGATCATCGGCGAACAGGTCCGAGGCATAACCGCCCAGCCCCAGTAAAACCACCGTGCCCAACACTAGATGTCGTTTCATCTCACACCCCCGACAGTTGCAGCGGCAACTCGCGCAGGCGCTGCCCGGTCAGGGCAAACACCGCATTGGCCACGGCTGGTGCGGTCGGCGGCACACCGGCCTCGCCGATGCCGCCGGGTTTGTCGCTGCTGGGCACGATGTGCACTTCCACCACCGGCATCTCGTTGAGCCGCAACACCTGATAATCGTGATAGTTAGACTGCACGACCGCGCCGTCCTTAAGCGTCAGTTTGCTGTGCAGCGCCATGCCCAGACCGAAAGTGATGCACGACTCCATCTGCGCAGCGATGCTCTGCGGATTCACCGCGATCCCGCAATCCACCGCACAGACCACGCGATGCACGCGAATCGCCAGATTGTCCTGCGACACCTCCGCCACCTGCGCCACGTAGCTACCGAACGACTCGTGCACTGCCACGCCCAACGCATGACCGTCCGGCAGAGGAGCGCTCCAATTGGCCTTTTCCACCGCCAGATTGAGCACACCTAAATGCCGAGGATGGTCCTTGAGCAAGGTTCGTCGGTATTCGACCGGATCCTTGCCTGCCGCTGTGGCCATTTCATCGATCAGTGATTCCATGACAAAACCGGTGTGGCTATGGCCCACCGAGCGCAGCCACAGCACGTTGATCCCGGTCTGCGGTGAATGCAGATCGACCTGATGATTGGCCAGGCCTTTGACGTAAGGACTGTCGGAAACGCCTTCGACCGAGGTCGGGTCGATGCCGTTCTTGACCATCGTCGCTTCCATCAATGTGCCGGTCATGATCGACTGCCCGACCAGCACGTGCTGCCAGCTCGACGGCAAACCATCGGCGCCCAAACCGATTTTCGCCTGATGCAGGAACATCGAACGGTAATAACCGCCGCGAATATCGTCCTCGCGCGACCACACGGTTTTCACCGGCATGGCGGCGGCTTTCGCCACTTGCACCGCTTCGGCGACAAAGTCTGATGTCGGATTGGCCCGGCGCCCGAAACCACCGCCAAGGAATTCGGTGTGAATCTCGACCTGCTCCGGTTTCAGCCCGGTGATCTTGCCGGCGACCATTTGATCGAGCGTCTGAAACTGCGTACCGGTCCAGATCTCGCATTTCTCGGCGCTGATCTTTACCGTGCAATTGAGCGGCTCCATCGGTGCGTGAGCCAGATACGGCACGCTGTATTCGACGTCGATTTTCTTCGCCGCTTTACCAAAACTGCCCTTGGCATCCCCGGCCTGACTCGCCGACGTGCCTTGCGTGGCGGCCAGTTTGCGGAAACTCGCCAGCAATTTCTCGCTGCTCAGATCGGCATGCGGGCCCAGATCCCAATCGATCTTCAGCGCATCCCGTCCCAGCTTCGCCGCCCAATAATGATCAGCGATCACCGCAACGCCCGTCGGCACTTGCAGCACTTTGTGCACGCCCGGCACCGCCAGCGCTTCAGCCCCTTCGAAGGATTTCACGCTGGCGCCGAATACCGGTGGGCGCGCGACCATCGCAGTCATCAAACCTTCAAATTGCACGTCCATGCCGAACTTGGCGCGGCCGGTGATTTTCTCCGGCGTGTCGAGGCGTTTGGTCGGTTTGCCAATGACTTTCCAGTCTTTTGCCTCCTTGAAGGTGATCGACTTCGGATCCGGCACCGGCAGTTGCCCGGCAGCATCTGCCAGCTCGCCATAAGTCGCACGTTTATCACCGGCAATAACCACGCCCGACTCGGTGCGAATCGCCGATGGCGCCACTTCAAAGCGTTTCGCCGCCGCCTCCACCAGCATCTGCCGTGCGGTCGCGCCTGCCAGCCGATAACGGTCGAACTCCATCCACGTCGACGTCGAGCCGCCGGTAATCTGCATGCCGCCAAACCCCGGCATGCCGTAATCCGCCGCTGACGCCGGCGAGTGTTCGACGCGGATCTTCGACCAATCGGCGTCCAACTCCTCGGCGATCAACATGGTCAGGCCGGTCCAGATGCCCTGGCCCATTTCCGAATGCCCGAGCAACACGGTGACGCTGTTGTCCGCCGCGATACGCAAAAACGCATTGGGCGCGAACACCTTGCCTTCATTTTCGGCTGCATAGGCAAACTTGTGGCCGCCGGGGACGACAAACGCCACCACCAGCCCGCCGCCCAACACGGCACTGCCTTTGAGAAACCCCCGACGCGATACAGGACTGTTCATCACCTATCTCCCACAGATTGAATCAGCCGATTTCCGATGCACGCTTAACCGCTGCGCGAATGCGGGGATAGGTGCCGCAACGGCAGATATTGCCGGAGAGCGCCTGATCGATATCGCTGTCGGTGGGTTTGGGGATTTTCGCCAATAAGGCGGCGGCAGACATGATCTGCCCCGACTGGCAATAACCACACTGCACCACGTCGAGTTCGGCCCAGGCTTGCTGCACCGGGTGCGAGCCGTCGGTGGACAGGCCTTCGATGGTGAGGATTTTCTGGCCGTGGGCCACCGCTGTTGCGGGGGTGATGCAGGCGCGCAACGGCGCCCCGTCAACGTGCACGGTGCAGGCCCCGCACTGGGCCATGCCACAGCCGAATTTGGTACCGGTCAGGTGCGCAACATCGCGCAGGACCCAGAGCAACGGCATGTCCGCGGGGACATCGAGCTCCTGATCCTTGCCATTGATATTCAAGGTCAGCATCGGGGAATTTCCTCAGACTCACGGTGTTCTGAAGGGGCGTCGCTGTGGCCATCAATGCCTACGCGCGCCTCGGCTTATCCCTTTCAGCAAAGCCTAATTTGCGCGTGAAGCCAGACGTTGCGACCACCGGTCATGCAGATGTCGACTTTAATCCTACAGTTGATAACGGCTCGCACTGAGCCATCGCAGTGGAAAACTCGTCATGAGCGAAACCGGTCCGCGCTGACCGCGCGGGTTACCCATCAGATTGGTCTGGAGTTGCGAACATGGGATTTGTCACCACCAAAGACGGCGTCGAGATTTTCTACAAGGATTGGGGCCCGAAAGACGCGCCGGTGATCCACTTCCACCACGGCTGGCCGCTGAGTTCCGATGATTGGGATGCGCAGATGCTGTTCTTCCTCGGCAAAGGCTTCCGGGTGGTTGCCCATGATCGCCGTGGGCACGGGCGTTCGAGCCAGGTCTGGGATGGCCACGATATGGATCATTACGCCGACGATACGCTGGCGGTGGTCAATCAGCTGGGCCTGAAGAATGTTGTTCACGTTGGCCACTCGACCGGTGGCGGTGAGGTGATCCATTACATCGCCCGGCATGGTCAGGCCAACGTCGCCAAAGGCGTGCTGATCAGTGCGGTGCCGCCGTTGATGGTGCAGACCGAGAGCAATCCGGGTGGGCTGCCGAAATCGGTATTCGATGATTTTCAGGCGCAACTGGCGGCGAACCGGGCGCAGTTCTATCGGGATATTCCGACCGGGCCTTTCTACGGCTACAACCGGCCGGGCGCCACGCCTTCGGAAGGGATTATTGCCAACTGGTGGCGTCAAGGGATGATTGGCGGGGCGAAGGCGCATTACGACGGGATCGTCGCGTTCTCGCAGACAGACTTCACCGAGGACTTGAAAAAGGTCACGGTGCCTGTGCTGGTGATGCATGGTGAGGATGATCAGATTGTGCCGTATGCGAACTCGGGACCGCTGTCGGCGAAGCTTCTGCCGAACGGCACGCTGAAATCGTATCCGGGGTTCCCGCACGGGATGCCGACGACGGAGGCGGAGACGATCAACGCGGATCTGCTGGCCTTTATTCGCGGCTGAGTTGAGCAGCAGCCATACACTTCCCCTGTGGGAGCGAGCCTGCTCGCGAAAGCAATCTGTCAGTTGAACTTGAGCTGAATGACCCACCGCTTTCGCGAGCAGGCTCGCTCCCACAAGGGGGATGTGATTGGGCTCACGTCCATTATTCCTCCGTGCGCCCCGTGCTTTCACGATCACGCTCGTAGTGGTGAGCCAGTGGCAGCGACGGTAGCCAAGACTCGCGGCGAATAGTCCAGAGTTCGTAAGTAGGTTTGCACTGGTTCGGTTCATCAAACGATCCGACGTTGACCTCTATTTCATCTGCCGAACGTGTGAACACCGGTGAGCCGCAACGCGGGCAGAAAAAACGCCCGTTGTAGTCGCGGGTTTCGCCGGTGACCTTCAACGCATTCTCGGGGAATATGGCCGAGGTGCCGAACAGCGCGCCGTGGCGTTTGCGGCAGTCGAGGCAGTGGCAGATGCCGACGCGGTAGGGCTGACCTGTCACTTCGAAACGGACATCGCCGCATAGGCAGCCGCCGGTCAATCGATTCATGTCGCACCTCCTCTTCAGAATTTGAAATTACCGACAGCCCTCACCCTAACCCTCTCCCAGAGGGAGAGGGAACTGACCGCGCTGAATGTGCAAGTTGCACCGACTTGAAATACCGAGTCGAACTCAGGTTTTGAAAGGCCTGGAGATCTGCTCCCTTTCCCCCTCGCCCCCTTTGGGGGAGAGGGCTGGGGTGAGGGGGGAATCGCACTGACACACCGCAAAACCCAAAGCCCCCGCCATCCAGTATTTTCATCAATAAACACGAAGGCCGTGATCACGTTTAAAGCACACAAACCGTTACGCCATCCTCCCTACAACACCTTGCGTCGTTACCTACGCGTACGCCAGAATCCGCCGGCTTACACGGCTATGGGCCGGGCTATATCGTTGGCCTGTCACTGCAAAACAGTGATCGGGTTTGGTAGCCCGTCTGTAATAGCCGTGTGACAACACCCAGTGCTGTGTCTTTGTGGAGGCTCAGTTCAATGGTAGTCATGCGTGGGGCTCACTCGTGAGCGCCGGGTTCCTATTGCAGCCGGTCTACCAACCCGCGTATGGCCACCACCCACTCGTTTGGTAGCGAGAGTGATGGCTCCTTAAACTGCGATAGGAGTTTCATCCATGTTCAAAATCACGCCAAATCCACCGCCCACCGATCCAATCCCTCACGACCCCGCGCTTGACCCGCAAAAGGTCAAAGAAGCCACCGACCGCGCCCTCGACTACTATCTTCGCCCCGAAGCACTGGGCGCTCCACCAAGCTCGCCCCCGTTTCGCCCGGTCTATCTGGTCGACCCCACGCTGGATGAAGAAACCCTGTTGGTCGAAGCCTGTGAGTCGCTTTCCTACGCCCACTCCATGGCCGGTAACATCGCCAACTCAATAGGCGGCCCGGAGCGCAAACCGCTGCTGGCGCTGCAACAGGTGATCATGCTCAACGAGCTGTTGGTCAACCGACTGCTGGACAAGCTGCGCATCCCGCAGTAGCCAACACACGGAATGAGTGAGGGGTCACACCCTCACTTTCGCTTTGCCGCCTCCCGCAGATTGATGAGCAGAACTCATCAAGCCATCCCGATTTAACTGTCTAGTCCCCACCAGTCACCTCGCTTAGTCTTTCCTCCACGCCCAATGGGAGATCGACATGCACAAGCACACACTCGGCATCCGTTCACTCGAATTATCCGCCCTCGGCTTTGGCTGCATGGGCCTGAGCCATGGTTATGGCCCGACCACGGATACCCGGAGAATCGCAGAACCGCAGTGGACAGAGCCTTCCACGATGACCACTGACACACGCAGCAGCGCTGCCCTCCCCGCACTCATGGCCCTCTGCCTGAGCGTTGGCGCGATGTTCAGCCTTACCACCCAAGCAGCCGAGGCACCGCAATCCATGACCACCCCGCAAACCACCGCACAAGCCCTTTCGAGCAAACAACAGACGGTTCCACTGATTGCTGCGTTCATGGCGACCAGCGACATGCCCAACCTCAACGCGGCCCTCAACCAAGGACTGGACGCTGGCCTGACGGTCAGCGAAACCCGGGAAATTCTCGTGCAGCTCTACGCCTACGTCGGCTTCCCGCGCAGCCTCAATGCCTTGAATGAGCTGATGACAGTGGTGCAGGCGCGCAAACAACGCGGCATCGAAGATGCGCCGGGGCGTGAGCCGGGCCGGGCGATTCCAGTCGGGGATGAGCTGCTGGCCGCCGGCACCGCGAATCAAACGAAAATCTCGGGCGCTCCGGTCAAAGGTCCGGTGTTCGAGTTCGCCCCAGTCATCAACCGGTTCCTGCAAACCCACCTGTTCGGCGACATCTTCGAGCGCGACAACCTCGACTGGCAAAGCCGTGAACTGGCCACTGTTGGAGCGCTGGCAGCGACCCCGGGTGTGGAACCGCAACTGCGCGCGCATATGGCGGCGAGCCTGCGCGTCGGGCTCAGCGCGGCACAGTTGGGCGAGGTCACTGAGCAGTTGAAAAAACACGGGGATGCGCAGACTGCCGAACGTGCGAATGCAGCGCTCAAGGAGGTTTTGGCGGCTTCGAAAAAATGACCGGAAAATGGACCTGATATCGATGTCTTAAAGAAAATCGGCGTTCGGGGTTTTGGTGGATGCGCTGATCTACAAGCCCTAGCTTGCGATCAGCATCCATACTGTCTTTTTCAATCGCCGGGACACCGCCATGCCCTCCCCCGAATCCAGTCTTTTGCAGAGCTGGCACGACAACGCTGAGGCCTGGATCGACGTGATCCGCAGCGGCGCCATCGAAAGCCGTCAACAGGTTACCGATCAGGCGATTGTGCTGGCGATCATGGGCTGTCAGCCGCAGCGTGTGCTGGATCTGGGTTGCGGCGAAGGCTGGTTGTTGCGGGCGCTGGCGGATCGCGGGATTGATGCTGTCGGTGTGGATGGCGATGCGCGGCTGGTTGAAGCGGCGCGTCTGGCGGGGGCGGCGCGGGTGCATGTTGCGAGCTATGAAGCGCTTGTCGATGGCAAGATCGACATCGGGCGCGACTATGACCTGATCTGCGCGAATTTCTCATTGTTGCATCAGGACGTCATCCCGTTGCTGGCCGCGATGAACACCTTGCTTAGTCCTGACGGTGCTTTGGTCATCCAGACATTGCATCCGTGGGCCGTTGCCGCTGGGGATTACCAGGATGGCTGGCGCGAAGAATCCTTCGCCGGGTTCAAAGGCCAGTGGCAGCCGATGCCCTGGTATTTCCGCACACTGTCGAGCTGGCTGAATGCGCTCGATATGGCCGGCTTCCAACTGGCCAGCCTGCAAGAGCCACAACACCCGCAAAGTCCCGTGCCGCAGTCGTTGCTGATGATGGCTGAGCGCCGCTGAGATTTCAGAATTTCCACCATCCATTGTAGGAGTGAGCCTGCTCGCGATAGCGGTATGTCAGGCAATACAAATGCAGACTGTGCCAACGTCTTCGCGAGCAGGCTCGCTCCCACAGGGTTTTGCGTTGACCACATATCCAGGGAACGCTGCGGCCCACTGTGGGAGCGAGCCTGCTCGCGAAAGCGGTGTGTCAGGCAACGTAGACTCCGACTGTGCTGACGCCTTCGCAAGCAGGCTCGCTCCCACAGGGATCTATGCGGTTTGCGGGATCATCCGCGGGCCACGGATGCGGTACTGCGCCAGCAGGCGCATGACGTAGCCGATCTTGATCAGGGTCGGGCCGAGGATGGTCAGCGCATGCATCGCCACCAGCAGCGCAATCGGCATCTGACCGTTGTAGAGGTAGGCGCCGTAGATGCCGGCCAGCAGCATGATCAGACCGGCGACGAGGACTTTGCTCGACAGGTGCAGAACGTTCAGTGGGCTTTCGAAGAAAGTGAGCATGGCGGCGTATTCCTGAGCGGTTCGTTGTGTACTCTGAGTACTTCAAGTCCCGTGCCAGAATTTCAAACCAGTAGAATCAGTCACTTGCAGGGCATCGAGTCAATTTGACACAAACGCTATGAAGTCAGTTTGACTCCGCACCTTGTCATTAGGACTACACCCAATAAAAAATCAGAAACCCTCCACCTAAAAGCAAACCAATATCATTTGCGCACTCCCCGTCCTTTTGCTTTAATCGCGACCCATTCTTATTTAGACCGATAATGGTCGCTTTGGACGCTTGCGCAAATGACCGTCGCCGATGCCTCGCTCGTGCAAAATCTCTACCTCAGCCACCACCGTTGGCTGCACGAGCTATTGCGTCGACGCCTGAGCAATGCGATGGATGCCGCCGACCTCGCCCACGACACCTTCGTGCGCGTGCTCAAGCGTCCGCAAACCTTCAATGGCGAAGTCCATGAGCGCTCCCATCTGGCGACCATCGCCCGGGGGTTGTGCGTCGATCACTGGCGCCGTCGGCAACTCGAGCAGACCTGGCTCGACACCCTCGCCAGCCGCCCGCCGGCCTTGCAGCCCTCCCCCGAGCAACAGGCGATCATCGTCGAAACCCTGCACGAAGTGGACGCCATGCTCCAGCGCCTGCCGCAACGGGTCAGCGCGGCATTCATCCTCGCCCAACTGCACGGCATGCCTTACAAATTGATCGCCGCACAGATCGGCGTCAGCGAGCGGATGATCAAGAAGTACCTGGCGCAGGCGATGATGCATTGCGCGATTCTCGAAGCTGAACTCGACGGGTTGCTGATTGAATAGCCCCGTGAACAAACTCAGCCATGCCAGCCTAGAGCAGGCCGCGAACTGGTACGTGCAATTGCACGACGAGCAGGTCGCCGAGCCTGAGCGTCTGCGTTGGCAGGCGTGGCTGGCGCAAAGCCCCGAGCATCAGGCGGCGTGGCGCTACGTAGAACGAGTTGGGCAACGTTTCGCGCCATTGCAGAACGAAAGCGAAGCCGTCAGCCACGCCCTGCGCAACAGTGCGCGCAACTCGATCAGCCGCCGCCAGTCGCTCAAAGGCTTGCTGATTCTCGCGGCCACCGGGCTCGCGGGTTGGGCGGTCGGGCGCAACACACCGCTGCTGGACTCGGTAGAACGCTTGAGCGCCGACCTCTCCACCGACACAGGGGAAACCCGCGAAGCCACGCTGAGCGATGGCAGTCGAATCTGGCTCAACGCCTTGAGCGCCTTGAATGTGCGTTTCGATGCCCGCCAGCGTTTGCTGCAACTGCGCGCCGGCGAAGTGCTGATCGACACCGCAAAAGACCTTGGTCGCGCCTTTTGGGTCGAGACCGAGCAGGGCCGGATGCGTGCGCTGGGTACGCGTTTCAGCGTGCGCCAGACGGATCGCAACACGCTGCTGAATGTCTACGAGGGCGCCGTTGAGGCCACTAACCACCAAGGCGAAAGCCAAGTGGTGCAGGCCGGTCAGCAACTGGTATTCAGCGCCGGCCGGTTGTACACCGCGTCCGCAGCGGATCCAGCGCGCGAAGCCTGGCGCCGGGGCGTGCTGCTGGCCGATAACCTGCCGCTGGGCGTACTGATCGAAGAACTCAGCCGTTATCGCCCGGGGCATCTGCATTGCGATCCGGCCGTGGCCGCGCTGCCGGTGATGGGCTCGTTCCCGCTCAAGGACACTGATCAGGCCTTGCGTCTACTGGAAGCGGCGCTGCCGATCCGCGTCGAAAAAACCTTCAACTGGTGGGTCAGTGTCGGGCCGAAAGGCTGAGGATTTTTTCAGCTCACGGTTCCCTTTTCGCTTGTCCATTCGGTTAATCCTCAGCAGCCCTCATTTCGTTGATCGCCCCCGGGAATCCCATGTTGCGCTCCACCCTCGCCCGCACTCGTTTTGCCCTGGCCATGGCCTCTGCCATGCCGGGGCTGTGTGCGTCGCTGGCGCAGGCTGAACAAGAGCAGGCGCAAAAGCAGCATTACTCGGTGGCGCCTGGCTCCTTGGTCGCTGTGCTCAATCGCTTCGCCGAACAGAGCGGCATCTTCATCGCCGGGCACAATGATCTGGCAGCGGACAAACGCAGCGCCGGCCTGAGCGGTGATTACACCCCACAACAGGCCCTGCAAATCCTCCTCAAGGGCAGCGGCTTGCAAGCGCAGCGACAGAGCGGCGGCGGTTATGTGCTGCGCAGCATAGCCCCTGCAGATCCCCTGCAACTGGACGCCACCGCCATCAGCGGCAAGCCCCTCGGCGCCATCACCGAGGACACTCACGCCTACACCACCGGCCTCAGCGCCTCCGCCACTGGCCTGCCGCTGTCCCTGCGCGAAACCCCGCAATCGGTCACGGTGATCACCCGCCAGCAACTCGACGATCAGGGCGCCAACGGCATCGCCGACGTCCTGCGCCGCGCACCGGGTATCAGCGTGCAGAACTACGACAGTGAGCGCTGGGAATTTTCCAGCCGTGGCACGCCGATCACCAATTTCCAGTATGACGGGGTCAACACCGACTACGACGGCGTCTACGATTACGGCACCACCAGCACCGACATGGCGACCTTCGATCGCGTGGAAATCATCAAGGGTGCCACGGGCCTGATGACCGGCTCGGGCGACCCGTCGGCCACGGTCAACCTGATCCGCAAACGCCCGACGCCCGCGTTCAAAGCCGCACTCAGCGGCAGCGTCGGTTCGTGGGACAACTATCGCAGCGAATTTGACATTGCAGGCCCGCTGAACGACAACCTGCGCGCACGCTTCGTCGGCGTCCATCAGGAACGCAGCGCTTACGCCGATCACTACCAGAACAGCAAGGACATCGCCTACGCCGTCGTCGAAGCCGATCTGAACCCGGACACTCTGTTGACCGTTGGTTTCGATCAACAGAACACCCGCTCACGCGGTGCCACCTGGACCGGTTTCCCGATGTTCTACAGCGACGGTTCGCGGACGAATTTCTCGCGCTCGTTCAACCCGGCCACAGACTGGAGCCGCCGCGACTTTATCAACCAGACCTTGTTTGCCGCCGTCACCCGGCTATTGCAAAACGACTGGGCGTTGAAAATCAGCTACGACCGCAAACACCGCGAACACGACACCCTCCTCGGCTCCGCCAGTGGCGGCAATCCGGACCCGGTGAGCGGCGACGGCATGTTCCTCTACATGGGCCAATTCAAGGGCGACGAGGTGCAGGACAATCTTGATATCAACCTCGGCGGGCCGTTCAGCCTGTTCGGTCGCGAGCATCAGTTGCTGGTCGGTTTCATGTCGATGAACACGCGCCAGGACAACCCGGTTTACGGCTCGGTGTACCCGCCGCTCAACGGCAGTATTTTCGACTGGCATGGCGAGTTCGCCAAACCGGATATCCCGCAGATCGGCACGGACGCCATCCGCCAACGCCAGACCGGCGCATACCTCTCGACGCGCTTCAGGGGCAGCGACGATCTGGCGCTGATCCTCGGCGCACGCGTCAGTGATTTCAGGGGCAGCGACCATCTCGATTACAGCGACCCGAATACGGCCAATGTTCGCGACGGCTACCGCCAGACCGGGGTGGTCACACCGTATGCCGGTGTGGTCTACGACCTCGATGACACGTACTCGCTCTACACCAGTTACACGCGCATCTATCAACCGCAACTGAGCAAGGACGCCACGGGCCAGATACTCGACCCGGTGCAGGGCGACAGCTACGAAGCGGGGATAAAGGCCAAATATTTCGACGGCCGGCTCAACGCCAGTTTCGCCGTGTTCCGCATCGAGCAGGACAACGTCGCCGAACAGGTCAGCGGCTTCGACAATCAGGCGGTGTACCGCGCCGTGCAAGGTGCGACTACAAAGGGCTTCGAGTTCGAACTGGCCGGTGAAATCGCCGAAGGCTGGAACCTCTCCGCCGGCTACGCCTACAACCACACCCGCGATGCCAGGGGTGATCCGGTCTACGCCTCGATCCTGCAAACCACGGCGCCGGAGCAACTGGTGCGGCTGTTCAGCAGCTATCGCCTGCCCGGCGCCTGGCAAAACCTCACCCTGGGCGGCGGTGTCAGTTGGCAGAGTGAATTCTTCGGCAACGTCTTTCAGCCAGCAGTGGGCCAGAACGTACGCATCACTCAGGACAGCTATTACCTGGTCGACGCGATGGCGCGCTATCGCTTCAACGAGCACCTGAGCACTTCGCTCAACATCAAGAACCTCTTCGACAAGAGCTACTACACGGGCCTTGGCAATTTCGGCACCGGTTTCTACGGCGAACCGCGCAACCTGCAACTGACGGCGCGCTGGGATTTCTGACGCGCCGCAACTTGTCGATCTACGGCACCGGCAATCGACCAGGGACTGACTACGCTGTAAATCCTGCGTGTCTAACCTGCCGAGGATGACTGCCATGCAACGCTTTCAGAAACTCACGCCCTGCCTGTGGTTCGACGATCAGGCCGAAGCGGCCGCGAAGTTTTACTGCTCGATCTTCGATCATTCGAAAATCACCGGCCTGACCCACTACAGCAAGGTCGGCCAGGAATTTCACGGCAAGCCGGAAGGTGCAGTGATGACCGTCAGTTTCGAGCTCGATGGCCAGACCTTCACCGGCCTCAACGGTGGGCCGATGTTCAAATTCAGCGAGGCGATCTCGTTTCAGGTCAATTGCCAGAACCAGGAAGAGGTCGACCATTTCTGGGGCAACCTGTCCGAAGGAGGCCCCGTCGAAGCCCAGCAATGCGGCTGGCTCAAGGACAAGTTCGGCGTGTCGTGGCAGATCGTCCCGGTGGCGTTCATGCACATGATGCTCGATGCCGACACCAGCAAATCGCAGCGAGCGATGCAGGCCATGTTCACAATGAAAAAACTCGATATTGCCGAACTCGAACGGGCCTTTGCCGGCCAGAGCTAATACACTGGCGCCCTGGCCTGCCGGGAATAACAACGATGAAACACGCTGCCGCCAAAAACCCTGAAAAAGCCCCACGCTTCTGGCGCGACGCGGCGCTGCCATTCATTGAAGCGCGGGCCATCGCCGATGGTCGCGAGGTCTGCTATGCGCGGCATTCCCATGCGCACTTTTCCATTGGCGCAATCACCGCCGGGCGCAGCACGTATGTGCATGAACAGGCGCAGTTCGATGTCGCGGCGGGCACCGTGGTGCTGATGAATCCCGGTGATGTGCATGCGTGCAATCCGATTGATGACCAGCCTTGGTCGTATGTGATGCTGTACGTCGAGACGCCGTGGCTGACGGATTTGCAGCATCAGTTGGGCTTCGCCAGTGATCTTGAGTTTCGGCGCTTTTCCACCACACACCTTGATGACGCTGAGCTGTTCAACGAGCTGAACGGGCTGTATCAAACGTTGGTCGACCCGCAACAGGATGTGCTGCGCAAGCAAAGCGCTGCGGTGGAGTTTTTCAGCGGTCTGCAACTGCGTTTGAACCCCGCCGGCCACTCTCAGCGCGAGCCAAATTTCAAACTGGAACGCGCTGCCGATTTCATCCGCGAGCACTGCACCGAAGTGCTGAACCTCGACGACATCTGCGCCGCTGCACAGCTTTCACCGTCCTACCTGATCCGCGCCTTCAAACAGCATTACGGCATGACGCCCCACGCCTTTTTGGTCAACCAGCGCATCCAGTTTGCCCGCGAGCGTTTGCGCAGCGGGCAGTTGATCGCTGATGTCGCGCTGGAAGCCGGGTTTGCCGATCAGGCGCATTTTCAGCGGGCGTTCAAGCAGCACCTGGCGGCCACGCCCGGCCAATATCGCGGCTGACGGCTTGCCCCGATTGATCGTTCCCACGCTCTGCGTGGGAACGCAGCCCGGGACGCTCCGCGTCCCTTCCAGAGCCGAACGCAGAGCGTCCGATGAGGCATTCCCACGCGGAGCATGGGAACGATCAATCGCTGGCCAACACATTCAGATATTGACATATCGGTAAATTCCGATATCGTCGCGGCATGGAACTACTCGAAATCTTCAAAGCCCTCTCGAACCGCACACGCCTGGAAATCCTCAAAGGCTTGAAGGATCCCGAGAAACACTTTCCTCCGCAGGATGAAGGTGACGTGCACACGGTGGGCGTTTGCGTCAGCAGTATTCAGGAAGGCGTCGGGCTGTCGCAGTCGACGGTGTCTGATTATCTGGCGACGCTGCAACGCGCCGGCCTGGTGGAAGTCAGGCGCATCGGCCAATGGACCTATTACAAACGCAACGAAGCAGCGATCAGTGCGCTGGCCGAGATCATCGGCAGCGAGCTGTAATTTTTTATCCCATGATATCGAGAATTCCCGATATCCCTTTTTACCGAAACGAGGCAATGCAATGAAAGCGATGATCCTTACTTCATTTGGCGGCGCGCAATCGTTCGAACTGCGCGACATGCCCAAGCCAGTGCCACAAGCGGGCGAAGTCCTGGTACGGGTGCACGCCACCTCCATCAACCCGCTGGATTATCAGGTTCGCCGTGGCGACTATGCCGATCTGGTGCCCCTCCCCGCCATTACCGGGCACGACGTTTCTGGCGTTGTCGAAGCCGTTGGGCCGGGGGTGACGGCCTTCGTACCGGGCGACGAGGTCTGGTACACCCCGCAAATATTTGCCGGCCCGGGCAGTTATGCCGAGTACCACGTTGCGGCGCAAAGCATTGTCGCCAAGAAGCCGCCCGCGTTGAGTCACCTCGAAGCGGCCAGCCTGAGCCTGGTGGGCGGAACCGCGTGGGAAGCATTGGTCGTGCGGGCCGCGCTCAGGGTCGGCGAAAGCATTCTGATCCACGGCGGTGCAGGCGGCGTCGGCCATGTTGCGATCCAGCTGGCCAAAGCCATCGGTGCGAAGGTCTTCACCACCGTACGCGAAGCAAATTTCGCGTTCGCCCAGCGCATGGGCGCCGATGTGCTGATCGACTATGAAAAGGAGGATTACGTCGACGCGATCCTGCGCGAAACCGAGGGGCGCGGCGTCGATGTGGTGTTCGACACCATCGGCGGCAACGCCTTGTCACGCAGTCCTGACGCGCTTGCACAGCTTGGCCGCGTGGTGTCGATCGTCGACCTTGCCCAGCCACAAAACCTGATTCAGGCGTGGGGCAAGAACGCCAGTTATCACTTCGTTTTCACCCGGCAAAACCGCGGCAAGCTCGATGAACTGAGCGCCTTGATCGCAAACGGTCAGTTGCGTCCACACGTTGGCGCAGTCTATCCACTGGCCGACATCGGCCTCGCCCATGCCTTGCTGGAAACGCCTAACAACGGCGTCCAAGGCAAAATCGCGATTGCCGTCGCGCCGTCGCCCGAACTCGCCAATCGCTGAACTCAGTCCCGAGGAGAACACCATGATTTATGAGATCGCTTTACTGCCCGTTCACACAGGGAAAACCGAAGCCTTCCGGCAGGCGTTTGCCGAGGTCGAGCCGTTGCTCAAACGCGCCAAGGGTTACGGCGGGCACTTGCTTGCGCAGGGAATTGAAACGCCTGAGGTGTTCAATCTGATTGTGCGCTGGCGATCCCTTGAGGATCACACGCCGGGGTTTGAAGCGAGTGAGGACCATCGGCTGTTCATGCTGGGTCTGGAGGAATATTTTTCCGAAGAGCCGAAGGTGTATCACATTGAGGGCGGCGCCTTTCAGCAGCCGTTCGACTAGCTCCGGAAAGTGACGAACAATCTCTCGGCTACCCGCGATCCATTGTAGGAGTGAGCCTGCTCGCGATAGCGGCGTATCAGTCGACATCTATATTGACTGATACGCCGCTATCGCGAGCAGGCTCACTCCTACAGGGTTTACGGTAGCAGCAGGTATATCGCGCTGACGGTCAACAACCCCGCCATGCTCCGGTTGAACCAGCGCATCCCCGCCGCGTTGCTCAGATACCCACGCAAAAACGTCCCGGCATACACCCAGCAGCCGACCGACAGATAACAGATCACCAGATACACCGCCGCAAACTGCCACACCAGCCGCGCCTCGCCATCAGCGACAAACGCGCCCATCCCGGCCACACACGCCAGCCAGGCTTTCGGGTTAAGCCACTGCATCACCGCGCCATACAGCATGGACGGCGCCCGCCCTGATTCACGGGCATTCAATTGCCCGTCATCCACGGCCAGTTTCCACGCCATGAACAGCAGAAACGCCACACCGGCCAGTTGCACCACGCGGGTCATGAATGGCCAGAGCTTGAGCACCTCGTGCAGACCCAACCCCATCAGCACCAGCAGCAACACAAACCCCAACGTGGCCCCGGCAACATGCCGTTGACTGGCGCGAAAACCGAACTGCGCCCCGGAACTCAACGCCACAATGTTCACCGGCCCCGGCGTGATCGACGCTGCCAGCGCAAACGCCGCCATGGAAACAATCAGACTCATCGCACACCTGCTTCAAATCGAGGAACAAGGTGCTCACGGTATCGAGCGCCCGATCCTGGGTATTGAAGAAAATGCCCCTGTGATCCTGATCGTTCCCACGCTCTGCGTGGGAATGTAGCCCGGGACGCTCCGCGTCCCTTCCAGAGCCGAACGCAGAGCGTCCGCTGAGGCATTCCCACGCAGAGCGTGGGAACGATCAAACCCCATTCGCGAGCAGGCTCGCTCCCACATAAAAATCTACGCTCAGTCCAAACGCGGCACGGTGAAGCGGAACTCGCTGCCCTGCCCCGGCTCGCTCTCGGCGAAGATCCGCCCGCCGTGGGCTTCGACGATGCCTTGGGTGATGTACAAACCGAGACCAGTGCCGGTCGGGTTGCCCTCTTTCACCGTCCAGTAACGATCGAACACGTGCGGCAGATGCTCCTTGGGAATGCCTTCGCCGCTGTCGCGCACGGTGAAGACAATGTCATCGCCGACCGACGTCGCATGCACGCCCACCCTGCCCAGGCGCGGGGTGAATTTGATCGCGTTGCCGACCAGATTCGACAGCACCTGAAACAGCCGCTCCGGGTCAGCGTGAATGCGCAGGTCAGGATCGGCGTCGAAGGAAATGCTGATGTCCTTGTCCAGCGCCAGCGGCGCAAGCAGTGCCTGCGCTTCTTCGAACATCTGCCCGACGTCAAGTTTCTGCGGAGTGATGGAGTAGCGCCCGGCGTCGATTTTCGAAGTATCGAGCAAATCCTCCAGCAGCGTATTCATGCGGCCGGCAGCCTGTTGCATGGTGTCGATGGCCGTCGAGATGCGCCGCGAAGTGTGCGGGCCGTCCGAGCTGAAAGCCTTCTGCATCATGCCGCAGAGCATCGAAATCACGGTCATCGGGTTGCGCAGATCGTGGGATACCACGGCCACCAGCTCATCGCGGGCGCGTACCGCTTCCTGCTCACGACGCACTTGCCGCGCCAGATCATTTTCCAGTGCCGAACGCCGTAGATCGTTGGCGGCGAACAGATCACCGTGGCTCCACTTGGTGGAAATCCCGGCCATCTCGACTTTCCAGATTTCAAACGAGGTACGCGGGCGCAAACGCAGGCCGGCGTCGGAGTTTTCCAGGTCCAGCGGCTTGCGCGGATCGCCGCTCCAATTGATGTTTTCCTTGACCTCCGGACGGAACCAGAACACACCGTTGTCCACCGGTTTCGGCAAGCTCATGGCGAGCACGCCGCTGGCCACCTGCTGATACTGCGCGGCCGGCGGGTAGACGCTGGCCAGGTGATGACTGGCAAACACCGCCTCGCCGCTGTCCTGCAGCCACTTGTGCAAGGCGCGGATTTCTTCCGGCTCCGGGCAATTGCCGTAGCGGTGCAGCTGCTTGTCTTCGATGATTGCAATACCGCCGGCATTGGTCAGCGCCAACAGGGTCTGTGGCTGATTGGCGAGGCCGTCGAAGACATTTTGCGGCGAGTCGATCATCGCTTGATTGAGCAGCGCCAACGCCTCGACTTTCTCTTCACGCTGACGGCTGATCTCCAGCGCTTCCATGGCGCTGATCTGCAGCGACAGCACCTGGCCGATGGTCTGACACGCGGCGCGCAATTCGTGCGGCACATGCAGTGGCTGACGATTGCCGCAGCTGATCAGGCCCCAGAGCTTGTCACCCTTGAGCAGGGAAATGCTCATCGACGACAACACGCCCATGTTCTTCATGTACTGGCAGTGGATCGGCGATACGCTGCGCAGGGTGGCGAAACTCAGGTCCAGCGGCGTGTTCGTGTCCGGGCGCAGCTTTGGCAGCAGCGGCACCGGTTGGTAATCGGCATTGGGGATGATCCGCAGCCAATTGGTGCGATACAGCTCGCGCGCCTGCTCGGGAATGTCCGACGCCGGGAAAAACAGGCCGTTGAACACTTCCATCGACGGGTCCGAGGCTTCGGCGATGACCTGACCGTGGCCCTCCTCTTCGAAACGGTAGATCAACACCCGGTCGTAACCGGTCATGGCCTGGATTTCCTTGACGCTGATGTCGTACAGCGCCTGCAAGGTGGTGGCCGCTTGCAGACGCTGAAGCATGCGCCCCAGATGGGTCTGGTTGCCGGCGACGTTGCGCGGCTGGAAATTCTCGACGTGGATTTCCAGCTCCAGAATCAGCACGCCCTGATGGCGATGCAGCAGGCCCTCGAACGCGGTGCCATTGAGCCGGAAGCGCAGCGGCTGCAAGTCGGACAGCGACGGTTGCAGCAAGGCTTCGCGCACTTTTTCCGCTTCGGCATCGCCGATCAGGCTTGCCAGCGGCTGGCCGATCAAGCTTTGCGGCTCTCGGGCCAGCAACGTTTCGACATTGGCGCTGACCTGAATGATCGCCAGCTCAGGCTCGCTCAAGGTCAGCAGCAAACCGTGGGGCTGGATCGCACCGGGGAAACGGATCGGCTCGTCGGCACAGTTGGCCAGCAGTTCTTCAAAGTCTTGTTTGTCTTGCGGGTTCATGCCAGTACCTCCCGGCTTTCGAGCCAGTGCTCGAAACAGCTGAATGTGGTTTGTGCTGCCGTGACGACAGCGGCGCGCTCGGCGGCGCTCATTGGCCGACTGCCGAGGTATTCGATAAAGTCCCGCCAGCGCCGGCCCGTGGCGGCGCCGTAGATATCGAGAAAGGCCGCGCCGTTATCGGCTTCCAGGCCTAACCGGGTGGAGATTTCCCGGCGCAGAATCTGCCCGCCGAGCGTCGCGCCCTCGAGCACGTAGAGCACGCCCAGGCAAGCAGCGCTTGAATCGATGACCGGCAACTGCTCGCACTGCGGCAGGCCTTGCAGCGCTTCGGCAGATACGCCCAGCGCGTGCAGATCAGTGCGCAAGGTTGGCGCTTTGAGTCGAGGCGTCAGATCAAAATCGGCAGGCATTGCATCGCTGCGTAGCAAAGCGTTTTCCAGCGGCAGATAGAAGCCGTAATAAGCCTGCATCAGCCGCACAAAAGCCTGTGTATCGAGAAAATCGGAGAAAAAAGGAAGGCGTTTTTCCAGTGCGATGTGCAGTTCGGCAGTGCCGGCTCGCAGATCTTGCAGCACCGGTGGCACATAAACTTCACGGGCCTTTGCTTGCATGTAGATCGCTCTTGGTGGGGCCGCCTGGGGCCAAACGGGGTGGGTGCAACGTCGGCGAAATTTTACACGGCTATCGCCGTATCTGACCGGATGGATAGTTTTTTCTGACGAAACCATCACCCTATGACTGATACAGAGTGAAGGCATCTGCAAAAAGTTCGACCGCGTTGCCCAACAGCGCGGGGCGCTGTACCGCGACAGCGCTGCGTGACTGTATGGGTCTGAGCGCGTGGGGGCTGTGATAAAAACATGGTTCTCGTTACTGGAGTGCCGTCATGGATCTCGCCACCCTCACCCTGTTTCTTCCGGCCTGTTTCGCCCTGAACATGGCCCCCGGGCCGAACAATCTGCTGTCGGTCAGCAACGCCACGCGTTATGGCTTTCGCCGCGCGTGCACGGCGGGCATCGGGCGGATTCTGGCGTTCGCCGGGATGATTGCGCTGGCCGGTGCGGGCCTGTCGGTGGTGCTGCAGACCTCGGAATGGCTGTTCCATGCGATCAAGATCATTGGCGCGGGATATCTGCTGTATCTGGCCTGGCAGTTGTGGCGGGCCAATCCTGAGGCCGAGCAGCAGGTAACGGGCGCGACCGTTGGTTTCTTTGCGTTGGCACGGCAGGAGTTTCTGGTGGCGGCGGGCAATCCGAAGGCGATCCTGTTGTTTACCGCGTTTCTGCCGCAGTTCGTCGACCCGGCGCGCCCGGTGCCGGCGCAGTTTGCGGTGCTGGGCGTGCTGTTTCTGCTGCAGGAGTGGATCGCCATCAGCGCCTACGCCTGGATGGGCCTGCACATGCGCCGCTGGTTCGCCGAGCCGCGCGGCAAACGGATCTTCAATCGTTGCTGCGCAGGCCTGCTGTCGGCGGCGGCATCGGTGCTGTTGACGGCGAAACGCGCTTAAGCCTCGGACGGGCCTTTGAGTTCGACCTGATTGCCATCCGGGTCGAAGCAATACAGCGACAGCCCTTTGCCCTCGGCGCCGAAGCGTGATTCGGCTTTTGCCACAGTCAGGCCGAAGGTTTGCAGGTGTGCAATCAGCGCTGCTTCATCGAACGGTTCGATGCGCAGGCAGAAATGATCAACGTTACGCCGCTCGGCCCCGGCCGCCCCGCCGCCCTTGCGGCCGAGTTCGCCTTGCAGGTCGACGAGGTCGATCATCGAAGTGCCGGCACGCAGGTGGATCAGGCCCAGCGGCTCGTTGCGCTTGACCACTTCGGCGCCGAAGACCTGGTTGTAGAAGTCGATGCTGCGTTGCAGATCGGCGACGCGCAGGACGATGTGATCAATGTGTTGGATGGAAAACGGATGCATCGGGCACACCTCAACAAACGGTAGGAGCTGCCGATAGCGGCGATCTGTGGATTTTGGGACGCGGAGCGTCCCGGCTGCATTCCCACGCAGAGCGTGGTAACGATCAAGATCGCAGCCTGCGGCAGCTCCTACACGGTAGTTCAGGGGATTTGAAAATTCACTGTCGATTTTTCGGTGGAGCCATCGACAAACTGGTTTTACTCTCAGTCCATGAACATACAAACCGCTGTCCTGCCGCCCCACGCCGAGATGGTTCGCGCCATGCTCGAACGCGACACTGCCTATGAAGGCGTGTTCTTCACGGCGGTGAAAACCACCGGGATCTTCTGCCGCCCCAGTTGCACGGCGCGCAAGCCGAAACCGGAGAACGTCGAATTCTTCGCCCATGCCGACGAATGCCTGTCTGCCGGCTATCGCGCCTGCCTGCGTTGCAAGCCGCTGGACGCCGCGGCCATCGCGCCGGACTGGGTGCAGCGCCTGCTCAAAGCCGTAGAGGCCGATCCGGAGCTGCGCTGGAGCGATGCGCAGTTGCTCGCCGAAGGTATCGAGCCACTGAAGCTGCGGCGCTGGTTCAAGCAGCATTTCGGCATGACCTTCCATGCGTGGCTGCGTACGCGCCGCTTGGGCATGGCGCTGGGCGGGATCAAGCAAGGCACCTCGATTGATCACGCCGCGTTTGATTCGGGTTATGAATCGCTCAGCGGTTTTCGTGATGCCTTTCAGAAGTCCTTCCACATCACCCCCGGTCGCGTCGAACACAGCGAGCCGCTGCTGTTCACTCGGTTGACCACGCCGCTGGGGCCGATGATTGCCATGGCCGAACGCCGTGGGCTGGTGTTGCTGGAGTTTCTCGATCGCCCGGCGCTGACACGCGAAGTCGAGGAACTGCAGAACCGCTATGGCTACGCGGTCGCGCCGGGGCACAACGGGCATTTGCAGCAGATCGAGCAGCAACTGGCGGCGTACTTCGCCGGCAAGCTCAGCGAATTCAGCGTGCCACTGCACCTGCCCGGCAGCGAGTTTGCCCAGCGGGTCTGGTCGGCGCTGCGGCAAATCCCTTACGGCCACACCAGCACTTACGGCGCCATCGCCGCCGGTTTGGGCAAACCCGGCGCCAGCCGCGCGGTCGGTCTGGCCAACGGGCACAATCGGTTATCGATTGTGGTGCCCTGCCATCGCGTGATCGGCGCGGATGGCTCGCTGACCGGCTATGGTGGTGGGCAGCCGCGCAAAGCGTTTCTGCTGCGGCTGGAAAACGCCGCCGTGCAGCTCACCCAACAACTGGCATTCTGACCAACCTCATCAACTGACAAGAAGGATTTTTGATGAACGCGCTCGCTACGCAGTTTCACCAGTTGCACCAGCAAGGCCTGTTGATTCTGACCAATGTCGCCGACGCCACCGGGGCGCGACTGGTCGAGCATCTGGGCGGTAAAGCGGTGGCCACCAGCAGCGCGGCGGTGGCCTGGGCCCATGGGTATCCGGACGGCAACACCCTGCCCCTCGAACGTCTGGTGTCGACGGTGGAATCCATCGCCCGGGTGATCAGCATTCCGTTGACCGTGGATGTCGAGGCCGGGTATTCCGATGACCTCGGGCGCGTGGCCGAAGTGCTCGATGCGGTGATCGCGGCGGGTGCCGTCGGGATCAATATCGAGGACGGTTCTGGCGATCCTGAGCTGCTCGCGCGCAAGATCGAAGTGGCGCGACAGGTTGCCAACAAACGCAATGTGCAGCTGTTCATCAATGCGCGCACCGACGTGTATCTGAAAAACCTCGTCCCGGCCGAGGATCGCGTCGCCGAAACCCTGCATCGGGCGGCGCTGTATCAAGCGGCCGGCGCTGATGGTTTGTTCGCGGCGGGCGTCACGTCGGCCTATGAAATCGAGGCCATCTGCAAGGGCACTGCGCTGCCAGTCAATGTCCTTGGTTTCGCTTGCCTGCCTTCGCCTGAAGAACTGCAAGCGCTGGGCGTGCGCCGCTTGAGCGCGGGTTCCGGCATTGCCGAATTCCTCTATGGCGCGATGGGTGGGCTGGTGAAAAGCTTTCTGGCCAACGGCAAACTCGATACCCATGACCTCAAGGCGTTCAGCTACGGCGAAGTCAACGGTTTGCTGAAATAACATGGCCGACGCCTATCCAGCGGCCAGCGCGTTTCTGGCCGCGCTCGATGCAGATTGGCAGCGCCATATCGCAGCGGTCGGCCCGTGCCTGCATCAACCGCATCCGGCGCGTGATCCGTACGAATCGCTGGTGCGGGCGATTGCTTATCAGCAACTGCATGCCAAGGCTGGCGATGCGATTGTCGGGCGGTTGGTGGGGTTGTTTCCCGGGCAGTCGTTTCCGCGGCCCGAGCAGATTCTTGCGACGGATTTCGAGCGAATGCGCAGTTGCGGGTTTTCCGCTGGCAAGATTGCGACGATTCAGGGCATTGCCCAGGCAACGCTGGAGGGTGTGGTGCCGGATTACGCCACCGCGCTGGCGATGGATAACGAGGCGCTGATCGAACGTTTGGTCAGTTTGCGCGGGGTGGGTCGCTGGACGGTGGAGATGTTGCTGATCTACAGCCTGGAGCGCATGGATATTCTGCCGGCGGATGATTTTGGTGTTCGCGAGGGGTATCGGCGGTTGAAGGGGCTGGAGGTGCAGCCAACGCGCAGGCAGATGGTTGAGATCGGGTTGGCGTGGAGGCCGTATCGGACGGTGGCGGCGTGGTATTTGTGGCGGGTGCCTAAACCGCTGCCCTCACCCTAACCCTCTCCCGGAGGGAGAGGGGACTGATTGGGGGAGATTGGAGATCTACACCGACTTGAAATAGCGTCTTTGAATCCATGAACGCCAAGACTTCTCAATTCCATAATCGACTGCCCTCACCCTAACCCTCTCCCGGAGGGAGAGGGGACTGATTGGGGGAGATTGGAGATCTACACCGACTTGAAATAGCGTCTGTGAATCCATGATCGCCAAGACTTAGATCCATAATCGACTCGGTTTTTCAGGTCGATGTATAACGCAAGACACCTCGGTCGGCTCCCTCTCCCTCCGGGAGAGGGCTGGGGTGAGGGTCGGCTTTTCAAAGCCCGGATTTCAACCGGCTGAACGCCCGGATCAACGCCCGATTGAACGCCTTGCCATTGTCATTCTTGCTGTACAGCGAAGCCCTGACCTGCGCGGACGGATACGTCCCCGGATCATTACGAATCGACGCGTCCACCAAACCATCCGCCGCCGTGATCGCATTGGCGTAATGAATGGTGTCGGTGATCGGCGCAATCACTTCCGGCGTCATCAGATAATCCATCAGCGCCAACCCGGCCTGGGGATGCGGTGCGTCCTTGGGCACGACCATGGCATCGAACCAGATCAACGTACCCTCTTTCGGAATCCGGTAACTCAACTTGAACGGCTTCTTCGCCGCTTCCGCCTGCCCCGCGGCGATGGCGACGTTGCCGTTCCACGACATCGCCACACAGGTGTTGCCGTTGGCCAGATCGCTGATATTCAGGTCGTTATCGAAGTAACGAATATACGGCCGGATCTTCGCCAGTTGCTGCTCGGCAAGTTTCAAGTCATCGAGGTTCTGTCGGTTGATGTCCAGCCCCATGTACTTCATGACAGCGGCGAATACCTCGTTGGGATCGTTGAGCAGACTCACCCCGCAATCGGCGAATTTCGCCACCACCGCCGGATCGAACAACATCGCCCAACTGTCCGTCGGCGCATCGGGCAAACGCTGCTTGATCGCCTGTTCCTGATAGCCCACACCAGTGGTGCCCCAAGCGTAAATCCCCGCATAGCGATTGCCCGGATCGAACACCGCCATGTGCTGGCGAAACTCCTCGCCGACCCCGGCAAAATGCGGCACCCGGGCCTTGTCCAGCGGCTGGATCGCGCCGCTTTCGATGGCCCGCGACAGATGCTGGCCGGCGGTCAACACCAGGTCGTAACCGCTGCGCCCGGTAAGCAGTTTGGTCTCGACGGTTTCCAGCGAATCAAAGTGATCGGCGACCACATGAATACCAGTCTTTGCCTCAAAATTCTTCAGCGTATCCGGCGCCAGGTACTCACCCCAGATGTACAGATTAACCACCGGTTTGGCGGAGTCAGCAGCCTGCACACATAGGGGTGCAAGCACCAGCAATAACGCTTGAGTCAGTTTGTGCAGGCCCATGATTACACTCCTTTGCCGGCGTATTGCGGCATGGTGATGCACGCGACGTTGCCGCCGCCGAGGAGGATTTCCCGGGAGTTTTCGATGCCGACGATGTTGTGCTGCGGGAACAGTTCGGCCAGCGTCGCCAGCGCCACTTGATCGTTGCGATCACCAAACAGCGGCACCACGATCGAACTGTTGCCGGCGTAATAGTTGATGTACGACGCGCAGATTTTCGTGCCGGCCTGACGGGTGTGGGTGCTGTCCTGCTGATCGAGGCCGTCGGCTTCTTCGGCGGTCCACTCGAGCACATCCGGTTGCGGCAGTTTGTGCACGATCAGCTCGCGCCCTCGGCTGTCGCGGGTGCTGCGCAGGATGTCGTAGGCCTCCTGGTAGATTTCCCATTGCGGATCGTCGCGGTTGTCGGTCCATTGCAGCACCACTTCACCGGGACGCACGAAACAGGCGAGGTCGTCGACATGGCCGTCGGTTTCGTCGAACTTGCAGCCGCGTGGCAGCCAGATGACTTGCTCGGCGCCGAGGTAATCGGTCAGGCGTCGGGTCACTTCGTCCTTGCCCAGATGCTGGTTGCGATTGCGGTTGAGCAGGCATTGTTCGGTGGTGAGGATGCTGCCCTGACCGTCGCTCTGGATGCCGCCCAACTCGGCAATCAGCGGCGCGCGGTAGCGGTCGAAGCGCTCGATTTCGAGGATCTTGCTGGCGATCTGGTCGTCCTTGTCCCACGGGTAATACAGGCCGCCGTCAAGACCGCCATAGGCGTTGAATTCGAAGTCGACGCCGCGCACTTCACCGCTTTGGTCGTTGACCACAAAGCATGGGCCGCTGTCGCGGAACCAGGTGTCGTTGCAGGTCATCTCGACCACGCGCACTTGTGGCGGCAACTGCCGACGCGCCGTGGCGAACTGCGCGGCTGAGGCGCACACGGTGACTGGTTCGCTATGGGAGATGGCGATGACGATCTGCACCCAGACTTTCTGCGCAGGCTTGGCGCCGTTGCGCCAGACATCGGTGCGCTCCGGCCAGCCGAGCCAGCAGCCGGACTTGGCTTCAAATTCGCCGGGCAGACGGAAGCCGTCGTGTTTGGGGGTGGAGTCGAGCAAACGTGCCATGGTCAAACCTCGTCTTCGCGATGGGAATGGAATGACCACAGGCTAAGGGCGCACGCAGTACGCCCGCCAACGATGATTATTGCGGAACAGTTGAATTCAACTCATCAATCGGCCAGTTGATCGTTGAACCATTCGAGCATCTGCGCGACCGCCGGACGCTCCAGTCGCAGCCGCTCGCAGACCAACGCGTATTGGCCGAGGGCGGTCATGCTGGAAGCGAATGGGCGCACCAGCCGGCCACTTTGCAGATCTTCCTGCGCGGTGAGGTTGTCGCCCATGGCCACGCCCTGCCCTTGTGCCGCCGCTTCCAGCGCCAGACCGGCGTGGGCGAAATACAGCTGACGCTGCGGGCGCAGATCACCGGCGTGGTTGGTCAGCCACGCGGTCCAGGTCTTGCCGTCCTGATCGTCGTGCAACAGGCAGTGACGAACCAGATCCTTGGGTGTTTTCAAGGTGCCCTGGTTGAACAGACCGGGGCTGCACACCGGGAAGAACTGCAGGGCTGGCAGAGGCCGCACGAAGTAGGCACTGCTGTCGACCGGGCCGGTGCCGTAGGTGATCGCCAGGTCGATGTCTTCGCCCGGTGCACTGGCGTCGATCGGTTGTTCGTAGAGGTGCAAGGTGATGTGCGGATAGCGCGCATAGAAATCGCTGAGGCGACTCATCAGCCACTTCTGCGCCAGCTCCGCAGTGACGGCCAGTCTGAGCACCGCCAGCGAGGATGGGTCGCGCAATTCATCGCAGGCATCGCCGATCAGTTCGAAGGCCTGTTGCAGGCTCTGCATCAAGCGCCCGGCGGCGATGGTCGGGCGGATTTGCCGACCTTCGCGGATGAACAGCGGCACGCCAAGTTGCTCTTCGAGCTGGCGGATCTGATGGCTGACGGCGCTGTCGGTGACGCACAGTTCGGCGGCTGCACGGCCGAAATGCGCGTGGCGGGCGGCGCATTCGAAGGTGCGCAGGGCGGCCAGTGAGGGAAGTCGTCGCATGGGGGGCTGGTCCGTTTTTTTGGCCATGCTGACTGGGCTGTGGGTCTGCGTCCAGCCCTGTTGCCCTCACCCCAGCCCTCTCCCGGAGGGAGAGGGAGCCGATCGGGGGATATTGAGGATGTACGCCGACCTCAACGTGCTTGGGTGAATCCATAATCGACTCGGATTTTCAGGTCGATGGATGACGCAAGACACCTCGGTCAGTCGAGGGGCCTCTGACTGTATCGCACTGTATACCCCGAAGCCGCAGACACACCAAAAGCACAATCCCCCACCCCGCCGACACATCCCCGATACACCCCGACGCTGAAATACCCCGGTCGATTTCACTCAACTCACCGGAGCTGCAGCATGACCACCACCCTTTCAAGCGCCGTCAAAGGCCTGCACCTGAACCTCGACCGCGCCGGTACCTGGCTCGCGCCTCTGACCCTGCGTCTGTTCATCGCCTGGGAATTTTTCGAATCCGGGCTGGAGAAATTCAACGGGCAGAACTGGTTCGAAGACATTCAGGACAAATTCCCCTTCCCCTTCGATCACCTGCCGGCAACGTTGAACTGGGAACTGTCGATGTGGGCCGAACTGATCTGCGCGCTGGCAATTCTTGTGGGCTTCGGGACACGGATCTCAGCGATTTCGCTGATGGTGGTAACAGTCGTCGCCACCGCCGCCGTGCACTGGCCCGCCGACTGGTCATCACTGAGCGAGCTGGCGCAGGGTTATGCAATCACCAACAAAGGCTTCGGCAACTTCAAGCTGCCGGCGATTTACCTGGCGGCGCTAGTGCCGCTGGTGTTCGCCGGGGCGGGCAAATTGAGTGTCGATGCGTGGCTGGCGCGAGTGTTCTGGAACAGAAGCACCCGCTGAGACTCAATGCGCCCGATCAAGCCCGACGAGCAAGGCGCTGTCACGGCTGTAGATGTCCGGCGCGTAACGCACGTTTCCGCTGCCGTCGACCTGCGCTGTCCAGTAGGTCATCAGGATCGGCACCGGCGCCGACAGGCGAAATTCGTGGGTGGTGCCGGTGGCCAGCAGGGTTTCAGTGCGGGCCTTTTCCGCCGGGGTGAGCAGCAGATCGCGTAACTGCATCGGATGCTCGACCCGCACGCAGCCGGAACTGAAGGCACGCGGGCCTTTTTCAAACAGCGCCTTGCTCGGCGTGTCGTGCAGGTACACCGAGAACGGATTGGGGAAGCGGATGACCATTTGCCCCAACGGATTACGCGGCCCGGCGTCCTGACGCAGCATGATGTTGCCGGGGTTGTCCCAGTCGATATCCGCTGCCGCCAGCGGCTGCCCGTTGGCGTCGAGCACTTGCAGGTTCTGGCGGCTGAGGAAGGTCTGGTCTTTGCGGATTTCCGGCAGCTTGTCTTCCTTCCAGATGGTCGGCGGTACGGTCCAGGTCGGGTTCAGGGTCAGGCGCGTCACCCGCGATTTCAGTAGCGGCGTCTGGCGCTCCGCGCGACCGACCTGGGTGCGGGTCTGCCACACCGGCACGCCGCCCTGATACAGCGTCAACTCAGCGGCGGCGACATTGACCAGCAAGCCATCGGGCTCTATGTCCTGGGCCATCCAGCGGAAACGCTCAAGGTTCACGCGCAATTGTTCACGGCGGGTCAGCGGACTGATGTTGAGTTCGGCAATCGTGCCCGGCCCGACCACACCGTCGGCCTGTAACGAATGATTGGCCTGAAAACTCTTCACGGCGTCGACCAGCACGCCGTCATACGCATTGCCGGACGTACCAATGATCTGAGTCAGATAGCCTTCGCTGTACAGACGCTGAGCCAGTTCCGGCACGCGTTTGTCTTCCATGTCCGGGCGCAGCAGCGGCCCGCTGCCGACCGACTGCCATTGCGGCAAGGCTGTGAGCCGTTGCGCGGCGTAGAGCTGACGCAGGTTCTGGTATTGCGCCAGGCGCGGACGGGCCAGATCAAACGCGGCGGGAATGTCGTGCATGCCCGGTACGGCGATCGCCAACAATTCCGCCTGACGGTCACGCGGGCTGGCGTCGGCATGCCACAGCGGTTCGAAGTGTGATTGCAGCAGGCTTCCGTAGTGCAGATCCTGCAGGGCCTGGAGGTAGTTGCGGCTGATGTCGATGTCGGCACACAACTCGCCATCCTGAGGCGCCGTGGTTGCGACCGGATAGCGTTTTGGATTGAGACCATCATCGGCCAACAGCTGCAATTGCGCGCGCAACACCGGCAATCGTGCCGATTCACTGGCCCACACCGGCATCCAGTCCTGCTGCTGGTAGAACGCCTGCAATTGCGTCAGCGCCGGGCCGTTGAGATGCGCGGCAATCGCCGGGCACGACTGCGGCAGACTGATCATTACAGCCTGCAAGGGACTTTGCGGCTCGACCGGCATCTCGGCCGGTGGCGTTGGCAATGTCCCCAGCGGCGGCAACGGCTCATCGGCACAAGCGACAAACGGCGCAGCGAGCAAACAAATGCTCAAGTAGCATGCGTACTTTTTGAACAACTGCTTTACTCCAATCCATGGCCGTCCAGATGATGGCCAACCTTACATCAGGTGCGCTTGAGAGTCAGGCTCGATCAACGGGCTTGCGGGTATTGACTGGGAGTCAGGAGCCAAAGTGCCAAATATGTAGCAAGTGAGGACACTTTATAAAATGTTGACGTTTTTGCGCCGACTTCTGCTGACTGCCACCGCTATCGTCGTGACCAGTCCAGTTTTTGCCGCCGGCAAACCATCGCCGGTTCTCTTCACCAGCCTCGCGCACGCCGCGCCAGAACTCAATCCCCAAGCGCTGAAAGGTGCTTTGAACGCCATGCAATGCGCGGTCAACAACGGTGCGAAGCCGTCCCGCCATCTGGCGATCATCGACTATTCGCAACCGTCCACCGAACGCCGCCTGTGGATCTTCGACCTGAGCAAAAAGAAATTGGTGCTGCGCGATCTGGTCGCCCACGGCTCCAACTCCGGGGAAAACTTCGCCACGCAGTTTTCCAATGTCGAAGGCAGTTACCAGTCCAGCCTCGGCCTGTTCCGCACCCAGGAAAGTTACAGCGGCACCCACGGTTATTCGCTGCGCATGGACGGTCTGGAGCCGGGTTTCAATGACATGGCCCGCGATCGCGCCATCGTCATTCACGCCGCCAGTTATGTGAATCCGTTGTGGAGCAAGAAACAAGGACGTATCGGCCGCAGCCAGGGTTGCCCGGCGGTACGACCGCAGATCGCCAAGCAGGTGATCGACCGCCTGAAGAATGGCCAGTTCATGTTTTCGTGGTACCCGGATCAGCGCTGGTTGAAGTCCTCGCCTTATCTGAACTGCCAGCCGCAGCAGGTGGCGAGCATCCTCAATACCCACGCGAGCTGACCGACCACCCCAAATCCCCTGTAGGAGTGAGCCTGCTCGCGATAGCGGTGTGTCAACCAACACAGATGGTGCCTGACACACCGCTATCGCGAGCAGGCTCACTCCTACATTTGATCCTTGTCAGCCCCATGTTTCATTACAACTTTGTCATTCAGCTGTCGGTTTGCCGTGCGGATCGCTCGGTAGCCTGAAGTTGTCCCGGCGCCAATGCCGATCAACTTCGACCACTGAGTGACTGACCATGAAAACCCTCCTGCTCGCCTTCACCGCCCTCCTCGCCACTGGCAGCGTGTTCGCCGCGAACATGCCAGACAGCGCCGTGATTCATGACAAATCCGGCTTCTACGTCAATCTGGATGTCGACAAAGTCCTGTCCAGCACCGATATTTCACAAGCGTGCGGCGTGGTCCCGGCGCAATTGAATTACCTCGACCATCAGGGCCGCGAACATGTGCTGGACTATCAGGTACAAGGCAGCGGCTGCATCAATGACCATTGAGACTGATCGATGAATATTCTGGTTGTCGAAGACGAACCCAAGGCCGGCAATTACCTGCTCAACGGTTTGCAGGAACTGGGTTACAGCGTCAGCCTCGCCCGCGACGGTGCCGACGGCTTGCACCTGGCGCTGGAACACAACTTCGACGTGATCGTGCTCGATGTGATGATGCCGAAAATGGATGGCTGGGAAGTCCTGCGCCGGCTGCGCAAGGAAGCCGACACACCGGTGCTGTTTCTCACCGCCCGCGACGATATCGCTGACCGCGTCAAAGGCCTGGAACTGGGCGCCGACGATTACCTGATCAAGCCGTTTTCCTTCGCCGAACTGGTGGCGCGCCTGCGTACCCTGACCCGGCGCGGGCCGATCCATGAAGACGAACAGCTGCAAGTTGCTGATCTGCAGATCGACGTGCTCAAACGCCGCGTGAGCCGCGCCGGGGTGCGTATCACCCTGACCAACAAGGAGTTCGCGCTGCTGCAATTGTTCGCCAGCCATACCGGGCAAGTGCTGGCGCGCTCGCTGATTGCTTCGCGGGTCTGGGACATGAATTTCGACAGCGACACCAATGTGGTCGATGTCGCCGTGCGCCGCTTGCGGGCGAAGATCGATGACCCGTTCCAGCTCAAGCTGATCCACAGCGTGCGCGGCATCGGCTATCGCTTCGATACGCAGCCATGAGTGCCCATCGCCCGCATTCGCTGACCCTGCGTCTGGCGCTGGTGTTCGCCCTGCTCGCCTTCGCCTCCCTGGCCGGGCTTGGTGCCGCGCTGTACAACGAACTGGAGCAACAGTTGATCCGCCGTGATGACACCGCGCTGGTCAGCCGCGTCGATCAGTTGCGCAGCTTCCTCAACGACAGCAACACCCTGGAGCTGATCAAGAACAAACCGGCGCTGTTCCAGAACATGCTCGGCAACCGCGAAGCTCTGCTGACCATCGGCGCACCGGGGCAACCGCCGCTGCTGGTGGTTAACCCGGGCAATCTGAACACGCCGACGTTGCCAGCAGTACCCATTGATCATGCGATGACGCTGAACGATGTACAGCATCTGCCGAGCGTCGACGGCGTACCGTTTTCGGCGGTGGCAGCCAGTATCGATTCCGGTGAACTGGGCAGTTTGCAAGTCACCACCGGGCGCCTGATGAGCGAGCGCACGGCGATGCTCGCCAATTACCGCCTGAGTGTTTATGGCCTGGCCTCGCTGGCGGCGTTGTTGCTGGCGGTGGTCGGTTGTTTGCTGGTGTATCGCGGATTGTTGCCGTTGCGGCGACTGGCGAAACACGCCCACGGTATCGGCGTCGGCAACCTTGGTGAACGCCTCGCCAGCAGCGGTGCGCCGCGAGAGTTGCAGCCGATGATTGAAGCGTTCAACGCCATGCTCGATCGGCTCGCCAAGGGCTTTGCGCAGTTGAGTCAGGTGTCCACCGACATGGCCCACGAGTTGCGCACGCCGATCAACAATCTGCTCGGCGAAACCCAGGTCGCGCTGCAGCAGAACCGTAGCATCGAGGCCTATCAGCAGTTGCTCGCCTCCAACGTCGAAGAGCTGGAGCGCCTGACGCGGATGCTCGACAACATGCTGTTTCTGGCCCGCACCGATCCGGCCAGTGCCTTGAGTCAGCGCCAGGAGCTGGATGCCGCGGATGAGATGCAGCGCATTGCCGATTACTTTGAAGGCCTGGCGGCTGATGTCGGGGTGAGTATCGAGGCCAGTGGTAGCGGTGTGATCTGGGCGGAACCGATGTTATTACGGCGGGCATTGGCCAACCTGTGCGCCAATGCGATCAAGTACGGTGAGGCGGATTCGACGGTGCAGGTGGAGGCGATTGCCGAGGCGGATGGCAGTTATCTGCGGGTCAGAAATCAGGGCGCAACCATTGCCCCTGAACACTTGGCGCGGTTGTTCGAACGTTTTTACCGCGTCGATGAGTCACGCGAGCGCTCGGCGCAATCCAATGGCCTGGGCCTGTCGATCGTGGCAACCATCATGCAGTTGCATCAGGGCCGCTACAGCGCCAGCAGTGCCGATGGCATCACCTGCTTCGAACTGTTCTTCCCCGCCCGCCAATCTCGGGACTGAACATCAACACCATTCCCACACTTGATCTCGGTTCGGCCGAAGATCTACTGACCAACCCGCTCCCCTGGGGGAGCGAGCCTGCTCGCGAAAGCGGTGTGTCAGTCACTGGAGATGTTGGTTGTGCGGGCCTCTTCGCGAGCAGGCTCGCTCCCACCGTTGAACTGCGCTCGGCTGATGATCAACGCCATGAGCATCAACGCCACCGCGACGCCAAAAGTGATGTGCAATCCGCTGGCAATCGCCGTTGCAGGCGCCTGTGTCGGATCCCCCGCCGCCAGCGCAAACACCGCGCCCATCACCGCCGCGCCGGTGATCAACCCAAGGTTGCGCGCCAGCCCGAGCATCGCCGAAACCACGCCACGCTGCTCCTGACTGACCCCAGCCATCAATCCGGTGTTGTTGGCCGCCTGGAACAACGCGTAACCGATAGCTATCACCATGATCGGCAGTACGTACGCGGGCAGTCCCATACTCATGGGCAGGAGTGCCAGCAAGCTGCAACCGCCGGCCATCCCGAGCAACGCGCCCGGCACAATCCGTCGCGCGCCGAAGCGATCTACCAAACGTCCCGCCGGTACCCCACTCATTGCGGACAACAACGGTCCGATCGATAACGCTACTCCGACCATTGTGCTGCTGAGACCCAAACCCCGGTGCAGGTAAAACGGACCGACCACCAGCGTGGTCATCATCACCGTCGTCACCAGCAACGTCAGCGTCAGGCTGCTGCTCAGTCGCGCGTCGCTGAACAGCGACAAACGAATCAGCGGCGACTTGGCCTTCATCTCGACCACGATGAACAATCCTGCGCCGCACAGGCTGGCCAACAGCAACGGCGCGGTGAAACCTTCAAGGGTCATTGCCAGCGCATAGGCCGCCAGCGTCAACACCAGCACCACGCTGCCAGAATAATCGAACGCGACTCGCGGTCCGGCGGCCCGATCCGCTGGCAAAAATCGGTACACCAGCCAAATATTGAGCAAGCCCAACGGCACGTTGAGCAGAAAAATCGCCTGCCAGCCGCCATGCGTCATCAACAACCCGCCCAGCGACGGCCCAAGACTGGTGCCCGTCGCCGACATCGTTGCCAGCAAGCCCATCGCACTGCCCGCCCGCGATTTGGGCACCGCTTCTGACACCAGCGCCACCGTCAAGGCGAACATGATCGCCGCGCCAACACCTTGCACCGCCCGTGCGCCAATCAGCCAACCGAGTCCCGGAGCCAATGCGCAAGCCAACGAAGCGCTGGTGAAAATGCCGATCCCGATCAGCAGCAATCGCCGCCGTCCAAAACCATCGCCCAGACGTCCGACGCTGACAATCAAAGTGGTGATTGCCAGCAGGTAAGCGAGCACGATCCATTGCACTTGCTGAAACGTCGCCTCGAATGCGGTCGCGAGGATCGGCAACCCGGCGTTGGCAATGCTGGTGTCCAGTGACGGCATCAACATCGACAAGGCCAGGCTGGTCAGCGCCCAGCGGGCGGGAGTGCTCAGGGGGTCTCGGGACATGGGAGGCTCGCAGCGCAAAAGAGATCTGCCATAGCCTGAGCCTCGACAAGACACGGCGCAAGACGCATGCTTTGCACTCGATACCTGCACGGAACGCCATGTCATGAGCACTCCGGATCTGAACCTGCTGATCACCCTCGACGTGTTACTGCGTGAAGGCAGCGTCGCCCGCGCCGCCAAATGCCTGCGGTTGAGCCCGTCAGCCATGAGCCGCGCCCTCGCCCGTCTGCGCGAAACCACGGGCGATCCGTTATTGGTGCGAGCGGGCCGAGGTTTGGTGCCAACACCCCGCGCATTGGAATTACGCGAACGGGTCAGTCATCTGGTGCAGGACGCCGAGGCGGTGTTACGGCCTGCCGAAGTGCTCGATCCCGGCCGCTTGCAACGCACCTTTACCTTGCGCAACACCGACGGCTTCGTCGAAACCTTCGCCGCCGCCCTGCTCGCCCGTATCGCCGAAGAGGCGCCCGACGTACGCCTGCGTTTTGTGCAGAAAGCCGACAAGGACAGCACGCCGTTGCGCGAAGGCCGTGTCGATCTGGAAACCGGCGTGGTCGATGACAGCACCGACCCGACGCTGCACAGTCGCATCCTGTTTCAGGATCAGTGGATCGGTGTGGTGCGTGAGGGGCATCCCTTAAGCACGGGAAAAATCACTGGCAAGCGCTTTGCCGGCGGCGAGCACATTCTCATTTCACGGCGCGGACGCAGCAGTGGCCCGGTCGACGAAGCGTTACTCGCGCTAGGGCTGACGCGGGACATCGTCACCTCATTCGGCGGTTTCTCGGCGGCACTGACGCTGGTGCGTGAATCAGACCTGATCGCCACGGTCCCGCAACGTCATACCAGCAAACTGCGCACGGGCCTGCACAGTTTCGCCCTGCCCTTCGCGATGCCGGCCATCAGTGTGTCGATGCTCTGGCATCCGCGCATGGATGCCGATCCGGCGCATCGCTGGTTGCGCGAGTGTGTGCGGCAGGTCTGCGCTTAACGCGCGTCGCCACCGGCAGGTTTGTAGAAGAGGAATTTTTTCGTTTCGGCGGTCTTGCGGTACTCCTTGGCCCAGCTCGGATGCACGTTGCGGTCGTGGAAATACAGCGCGCCGTTGGTGCGATCCTTGAGCTGGCGGTTCAGCGCTTTGCGGGCGATATCCTTGGCCAGCGTGTATTCGGCATCTTCCTTGACCTGATCCGGACGCCCGTCGCACCACCAGGAAAACTGGCAGCTCTTGGTTTCCGAACCTTGTTTGACGACAGCGCACACCGTGTCGGGAAAGCCTTCGTGGCCGAGGCGATTCATCACCACACTGGACACGGCTTCCATTTCCGGCGTGTCCTTTCCCTTGGCTTCCCAATAGATACTGCGCGCCAGACAGGTGATCGGATCGTCCAGCGGCGCCGCGCCGGCCGGGTCGACTGCCTGCACTTCGGTCGGGGTGATGGCCTCGGCTTTCGGTGCTGGTGCGGCGCTGATTTTGTCCGCTGCTTTCTCTTCCAGCACTTGGGCTTTCTCTTCAGCCTTCGCTTTGATCGGGGCCTGATCGGTGGCCCACACGGAGCCTGCCAACAGGGTCAATACAAGACAACCAGCCCAGCCTTTCAATCCCATGTCTGTTCTTCCGGCAGCGCCCGAGTCGGGCAAGGTGTTACGTCGGGGAGACACCCGGTTTCCGGGGCCTTCGGTGAGTGTAGACGGCAAATACAGAGGCAAAGTTGCGCAGAAAATCCACTGAATGAAGAAAAAAGACATTGCACTCACCGGGGGCCTTTCGCGCATCATGGGCGCATTCAGCTCAAGGGAGATTTCCATGCGCTTCATGCCATTCGTTTTGCGTTGTGCCGCGTTGTCCGTGGGCGTTGTGTTTGCCATTCCGGCGCTGGCCGGCGATGAGTCGCAGTTGATCGAGTCGATCAACACCTACCGCAGCCAACCGCAGCGTTGCGGGTCGCAGGCGTCGAATGAACTGCCGCCGCTGTCGGCTGATCCACGGCTGAGATTACGCGCCACCGGTGCTGTCGATCTTCAGCAAGCCATGGCCAGCGCCAGTTATCCGATGGTCAATGTGCAGGCGATCACGCTCAACGGCCCACGTGATGCGGCGTCGGCGATGCAGGCGATCAAAGAAAGTTTCTGTCAGGTGGTGCTCGATCCGCAGTTTGTCGATGTTGGTGTCAGCCGCGACGACCGTGACTGGCGCATCGTGCTGGCGCGGCCGCTGCTGTCGGCCAAGCTGGGGGATGCGCAAAGTGAGGGGCAGAAATTGCTGAGTGAACTCAACGTCGCCCGCAGTCAGGCACGACAGTGTGGGGGTCAGGCTTTCGCCGCTGCCGCACCGCTGGCCTGGAACACGACACTGGGCACGATCTCCCAGGATCACAGCCGCGACATGGCCAACAACAATTACTTCGACCACAAGGACCGCGACGGTCGCACCCCCGGCGATCGCGCGGAACTCGCCGGTTACAGCGGCCAACAGGTCGGCGAAAACATCGCCGCCGGGCAAGACACCGTGCACAAAGTCGTCGAAGGCTGGCTCGCCAGCCCCGGCCACTGCGCCAACCTGATGAACCCGCAATACCAGGAACTCGGCGCAGCCTACGCGACCGATCCGAAAAGCAGTGCCGGCATTTACTGGACCGCCATGTTCGGCGCCCAGTAAGCCCAATCGCAAAAACGCCACAATACCTGTGGGAGCGAGCCTGCTCGCGAAGAGGCCTTTACAGTCAACATCAACGTTGTCTGAGCTATCGCCTTCGCGAGCAGGCTCGCTCCCACAGGGGATAGGGTTGATCATTAGATCTTCGGCCGAACCGAGATCAAATGTGGGAGCGAGCCTGCTCGCGAAGAGGCCATTACACTCAACACCGATGTTGTCTGACCTGACGCCTTCGCGAGCAGGCTCGCTCCCACAGGGTTCGGCGGTGTTTACATATTCTCCAGCTACCACAAATCCTTGTAGGAGTGAGCCTGCTCGCGATGAGGCCGGCACAGTCAATATCTACATTGACTGATCCACCGCTACCGCGAGCAGGCGAAGGCCTACAGGGGGTAGTCAGTGACCTCAAGATCGGCGGCAATAAAAAACCGGAGCCAGGCTCCGGTTTTTTTGGGGTCAATGGGTCCTCATCCCCGCCGCATACATCGCCAGTTTCAGCAGACTGGCGACCACCGCCAGCGACACCACGCTGCCCAGCCAGATCAACAACAGCCAGCCCAGACGCTTGTACCAGCGGCTGGATTTCACTTCTCGCGAATCAATGGTAGCCATCGCCAATCCTCACTTTGCCGCGGAATACGTAGTAGCTCCAGAAGGTGTACATCAGGATCACCGGCAGGATGAACAGTGCGCCGATCAGCGCGAACAACTGGCTCGACGGTGGTGACGCGGCGGCCCAGATGCTCACCGACGGCGGGATGATGTTCGGCCAGATGCTCAGCGCCAGGCCGATGTAACCGAGCAGCATCAGCACCAGCGTGAACACGAACGGCCAGTGCGTATGCCGCTGACGCAACGTGCGCAAAAGCCCGAACAGCGACAGCAACGCCAACACCACCAACCCGGCGAACACCTGCAGATGCCCGTGCGTCGACCAACGCGCCGCCAGTTCCGGATGCAGTTGCAGGGTCCACACGCCAATCACCAACACCATCGCCATCAACAGCAAGGCCAGCGGCCGGGTGAACAGGCGCATCCGCGATTCCAGCATGCCCTCGGTCTTGACCAGCAACCAGGTGCTGCCGAGCAAGGCATACGCGATCACCAGGCCCACGCCACACACCAGCGGAAACGGCGCCAACCAGTCCAGACCGCCACCGGCAAATTGCCGATCGACCACCGGAATCCCGGACACATACGCGCCGATCACCACGCCTTGGGCGAACGTCGCCAGCAGCGAACCACCGATAAACGCCTTATCCCACCAATGACGCTTTTGCGGCGACGACTTGAAGCGAAACTCGAACGCCACACCGCGGAAAATCAACCCGCAAAGCATCAGGATCAACGGCAGATACAGCGCCTCGAGAATCACCCCGTACGCCAGCGGAAACGCGCCATACAACGCCGCGCCACCGAGCACCAACCACGTCTCGTTACCGTCCCAGACCGGCGCGACGGTGTTCATCATCACATCGCGTTCCTGCTCATCCGGGATCAGCGGAAACAGGATCCCCAGCCCCAGATCGAAGCCGTCCATGATCACGTACATCATCACCCCGAAGGCGATGATCACTCCCCAGATCAACGAGAGATCGATACCCTGAATAGCCATAACTCAATGCTCCTTCATAGGGGCGATAGCCGCCGAAATCGGTCGACGCGGCGTCTGCAATTCATCGCCCTCAGGCGGATGTTCGTGGTGCGGCTGCGGGCCTTTTTTCACCAGTTTCATCATGTAGCCGATGCCCACGCTGAACACCGTGAAATAGATCACCACGAACAGCGCCAGCGACGTACTCATCTGCGCCACCGAGTGATGCGACGCGGCATCGTGGGTGCGCAGCAAGCCATACACCACCCACGGCTGACGCCCGACTTCCGTGGTGATCCAACCGGCCAGCAGCGCAATCAAGCCGCTCGGCCCCATCAACAACACAAGACGCTGGAAGCCGCGATGCCGGTAAAGCTTGCCGCCACGGCGCAACGCCAGACCGAGCAAACCAACGAGAATCATCAACATCCCCAACCCCGCCATGACGCGAAAGCTCCAGAAGATCACGGTCGAATTCGGCCGGTCCTCTTTCGGGAAGCTCTTCAGCGCCGGGATCTGCTTGTCGAGGCTGTGGGTGAGGATCAGGCTGCCGAGGTACGGAATCTCCAACGCATACCTGGTCTTCTCCGCGTCCATATCAGGAATACCAAACAGCACCAGCGGCGTCGGACCGTTGTCGGCGTTTTCCCAGTGCCCTTCGATGGCCGCGATCTTCGCCGGTTGATGTTCCAGCGTATTCAAGCCATGGGCGTCACCGACCACTGCCTGAATCGGCGCAACAATCAACGCCATCCACAACGCCATGGAAAACATCTTGCGCACCGGCGCCGTGTTATTGCCGCGCAGCAAATGCCAGGCAGCCGACGCGCCAACGAAGAATGACGTCGCCACGAACGCGGCTATCGCCATGTGCGCCAGACGGAACGGGAATGACGGGTTGAATACAATGGCCAGCCAGTCCAGCGGCATCACCCGCCCGTCGACGATCTCAAAGCCCTGCGGCGTCTGCATCCAGCTGTTCGACGCAAGAATCCAGAAGGTCGAAATCAACGTACCGATCGCGACCATCACCGTGGCGAAGAAGTGCAAGCCCCGGCCGACGCGGTTCCAACCAAACAGCATCACCCCGAGGAACCCGGCCTCGAGGAAGAATGCGGTCAGCACTTCATAGGTCAAAAGCGGCCCGGTGATGCTCCCGGCAAAATCCGAGAAGCCGCTCCAGTTGGTGCCGAACTGGTACGCCATGACCAGCCCCGACACCACGCCCATGCCAAAGTTGACCGCGAAAATCTTCGACCAGAAATGGTAGAGATCGCGGTAGGTGTCGTTGCGGGTTTTCAGCCACAGGCCTTCGAGTACCGCAAGGAAACTCGCCAGACCAATGGTGATCGCCGGGAAAATAATGTGGAACGAAACCGTGAACGCGAATTGAATTCGCGCCAGGTCCAGTGCCTCCAGATTGAACATGATGATGTCCTCATCAGGGCTGAAAAGCGGCAGCACGAACCCGGGCCACCGCCAGGCACGAACGCCTGCAGCCAGTCAAATTGCTATGGTTTTTATAGGTTGCGGATTACGCCACCGACGACGGGATCAGGTTGCTGACCTTCGCGGCTTCGAGGCGGATCGCCACAAATTTGGAAGTCGGCGTGTAGGTCCGGTCGCCGTAGCTTTCCAGCGGCACTAGCGGATTGGTCTCCGGGTAATACGCCGCTGCCTGCCCTGCGGGAATGTCGTAGGCGATCAAAGTAAAACCGCTGACCCGACGCTCACGCTCGTCATCCCACAGCGCCACCAGATCAACCTTCTGCCCCGGTTCAAAACCCAGGCGCTGGATGTCCTGTTCGTTGGCGAAGATCACATCGCGCATGCCGTAAACCCCGCGATAACGATCATCGAGGCCGTACAGCGTGGTGTTGTACTGATCGTGGGAACGCATGGTTTGCAGAATCAGATGCGGTTTCACCGGCAAGTTGCGCACGCCTTCGCTGATCAGATGCTCTGGCAGCACGCACGGCGTAAACTGCGCCTTGCCGCTGGCGGTGTTCCAGACCCGATCCGAGGCGTCGTTGCCGAGGTGGAAGCCACCCGGAATCAGCAGTTTTTCATTGAAGTTTTCGAAGCCCGGAATCACATCGGCAATCAGGTTGCGGATGCGCCCGTAGTCGCCCACCACCCACTCCCAATCGATCGGGTGTTTGCCCAAAGTCGCGGCGGCGATCCCGGCAATGATCGCCGGCTCTGATTTCAACTGCGCCGACTTCGGCTTCAACTGACCGAACGACAAATGCACCATGCTGAACGTGTCTTCGACGGTTACGCCTTGCGGACCTTCAGCCTGGATATCGATGTCGGTACGCCCGAGGCACGGCAGGATCAGCGCGTCGCGACCGGTGACCAAGTGGCTGCGGTTGAGCTTGGTCGCGATGTGCACGGTCAGGTCGAGTTTGCGCATGGCGGCGTGGGTGCGCGGGGTGTCCGGCGTGGCTTGGGCAAAGTTGCCGCCCAGACCGATAAACACCTTGGCTTCGCCACGTTCCATGGCGCCGATCGCCATCACCGTGTTGTGCCCGTGCATGCGCGGCACGTCGAAGTTGAAGCGCTTTTCCAGCGCGTCCATCAAGTCTTTCGGCGCCAGTTCGTTGATGCCCATGGTGCGGTCGCCCTGCACGTTGCTGTGGCCACGAACCGGCGACAGACCTGCGCCCGGACGGCCGACGTTGCCGCGCAGCAGTTGCAGGTTGATGACCTCCTGCAAGGTCGCCACCGAATGCACGTGTTGGGTCAGGCCCATGGCCCAGCACATGATCACGCTTTTGGCGCGGCCATACATGCGCGCGGCCAGTTCGATGTCATGCAACGGCACGCCAGACTGCTCGAGAATGTGCTCCCAGCTTGTCGCCTCGACTTCAGCCAGATAGCTGTCGAGCCCTGTGGTGTGCTCGGCAATGAACGCATGATCGAACACCGGCTCGCCGCCCGTTGCCTGAGCTTCGCGTTCCCACTGCAGGAGGAATTTGACCATGCCGCGAATCATCGCCATGTCGCCGCCAAGGGCCGGACGGAAGTACGCGGTGTTGGTCGCTTCCCAGCCGTTGCTGAGCATTTCGAGCGGGTTCTGCGGGTTCTGGAAACGCTCCAGGCCACGCTCTTTCAGCGGATTGATACAGACCACTTGCGCGCCACGTTTCACCGCTTCACGCAGCGGTTCGAGCATGCGCGGGTGATTGGTGCCGGGGTTCTGGCCGATGACGAAAATCGCATCGGCGTGATGCAGATCCTCGTAGACCACGGTGCCTTTACCGACGCCAAGGGTTTCGATCATGCTCACCGCGCTGGCTTCGTGGCACATGTTCGAGCAGTCGGGGAAGTTGTTGGTGCCGAACGCACGGACGAACAATTGATAGAGAAACGCCGCTTCATTGCTCGCACGACCGGAGGTGTAGAACTCGGCCTCGTGCGGCGATTTGAGGTTTTTCAGATGATCAGCGATCAGCGCAAAAGCATCTTCCCAGCTGATTTCCACGTAGCGGTCGACCCGCGCGTCGTAGCGCATCGGGTGGGTCAGACGACCCTGATATTCCAGCCAGTAGTCGCTCTGCTCGGCCAGGCTCGACACCGTGTACTTGTTGAAGAACGCCGGGTCGACCAAACGCCCGGTCGCTTCCCAGTTCACCGCTTTCGCGCCGTTCTCGCAGAACTTCAACATGCTCGCGCCCGGCGCTTCACCCCAGGCACAACCCGGGCAGTCGAAGCCGCCGTTCTGGTTGGTCTTGAGCATGGCGCGGATGTTTTTCAGGGCGTTTTCACTGCCCAGCCAGCTCTTGGTCAGGCTGATAACAGCGCCCCAACCGGCAGCGGCGCCTTTGTAGGGTTTGTAACGGTCGACTTGTGACATGGGACTCTCCATGACGATGCACACAGGCATGAACCTGATTCGGTTAAACAGCGACGGCCGACTTTCAAGGTTGCAAAGCGGTCGTTGGGTTTGCCGGGGCAAGGATATGAACCGTTACAAAACGTTGTCTAATCGCTATTAATGACCGTCTTATCGAAAACATCTATCACGGTCAAAAACCCTTTACTTACGGGACTTTGCGAAACTAACGCAGCAACTTTCGGCGAAAAATACTTCATCATCGACGGCATCAATCAGCTGTTCATTAACAGTGATTGGACGGCACTTAAAGTTAGCCATAACCTGCGCTGACCAAACTCCTTCAACCGGGGTTTTCATTCCTGCGAGGCTGTCATGTCAGAGCGTGTCTTGATCGATGGTTACAACCGCCGCGTCGACTATCTGCGCATGTCGGTGACCGACCGCTGCGACTTCCGCTGCGTCTATTGCATGGCCGAAGACATGCAGTTCCTGCCACGGCAAAAAATCCTCACGCTGGAAGAGATCTATCAACTGGCACAGAGCTTTGTGGCGCTCGGCACGCGCAAGATTCGCCTAACCGGTGGCGAGCCGCTGATCCGTCCGGGCGTGGTCAAGTTGTGCGAGCAGATCGCCGCCCTGCCCGGCCTGCGCGAGTTGTGCATGACCACCAACGGCTCGCAACTGGGCAAACTCGCTGCGCCGATGTTCGACGCCGGGGTCAAACGCCTGAATATCAGCCTCGACAGCCTTGATCCGCAGCGCTTCAAACAGATGACCCGCACGGGCGATCTGGCGCAGGTGATCAACGGCATCGATGCCGCGCGCAAGGCCGGTTTTACCCGCACTAAACTCAACGTGGTGGTGATGCAGGGCCGTAATGATCAAGAGATCAACGATCTGGTCAGCTTCGCCATTGATCGTCAGCTCGACGTCTCTTTCATCGAAGAGATGCCGCTGGGGATCATCAGCGAACACAGCCGCGCCGAGTCGTTTTTCTCCAGCGCGCAGGTGCGCGAAAAGATTGCCGAACGCTATACCCTGATCGACTCGGCGGAGTCGACGCAAGGCCCGTCGCGCTACTGGCGGCTGGCCGAGGCACCGGAGATTCGTCTGGGCTTTATCTCGCCGCACAGCCACAACTTTTGTGGCACCTGCAACCGCGTACGCCTCACCGTTGAAGGGCGCCTGCTACTGTGTCTGGGTAACGAGCATTCGGTGGATCTGAAAGCGCTGCTGCGCGCCCACCCGGGGCAACCGCAGCGGCTGGAGAAAGCCATTGTCGAGGCGATGAAACTCAAGCCGTATCGGCATAATTTCGAAGTGAACGATGATGTTCAGGTCGTGCGCTTCATGAACATGACCGGCGGCTGATCCCGCCAGTTTCATCGGTTATCGGAACCGCACAGCATGATCATCAGACCCAAGGTCAACCAGTTCGCCATTCTCTTCACCCTCAAGGGTTCGATCGCCAAGCGCATTGCCATGCGCACGTTGATGGTCACCCTGCTCGCCTCGGCCATCGTGCTGGTGGAAATCCTCCATCCAAGCAACTTCACCAAGGTCAACGCCACGCCGTTTACTTTGCTCGGGTTATCACTGTCGATCTTCATGAATTTTCGCAACAACGCCTGTTATGACCGCTGGTACGAAGCGCGCAAGGCGTGGGGCGAGGTGGTCGTGCACATTCGCTCGGTGATTCGCGAAACCCATGTGATTCGTGAGTCCGCCGAGCGTAAACCGTTGCTGCTCAATCTGTGCGGCTTCGCCCATGCGTTGAACGCGCGATTACGCAAGGAAAGCGAGGCCGATGCGAGCAGCCAATGGATCATGCCGAAACCCGATCCACAGACGCCGGATTACAGTGGGCGCATTCTGCAAACGGTCGGCCAGCAGTGTTCCGATCTGCATCAAAACGGTGAGCTGACTGAGTGGCGCTACATGTTGCTGGCCAATCACCTGACCAGCCTGACCCAGGCGCAAGCGGTATGTGAACGGATCAAAACCACGCCACTACCATTTCCCTACACGCTGTTGCTGCACCGGACGATTTATCTGTTCTGCATCCTGCTGCCGTTCGCCATGGCGGAACCGCTGGGCTGGCTGACGCCGCTGTTCACGGCGATTGTCAGCTACACGTTCTTTGGCCTGGATGCGATTGCCGATGAGCTGGAAGACCCGTTCGGCCGCGATGAAAACGACCTGCCCACCGATGCACTGGTGCGCACCATCGAACGCGATATCCTCAGCGAACTGGGCGCAGACGTACCGCCGGCGCTGAAGCCGGTGGACTATGTGCTGAGCTGATCCTTCTCTCCATACACCCCGAAACCCTGTGGGAGCGAGCCTGCTCGCGAAGGGGCCCTATCAGCCAAAATCAATGTTGACTGACACTTCGCATTCGCGAGCAGGCTCGCTCCCACAGGTTTTGCGTACACCGCGGATATTGTTGAGCACCACAAAACCATTGTAGGCCTTCGCCTGCTCGCGATAGCGCCGGTGCAGTCAACATCTTCGTCGACTGACCCTCCGTCATCGCGAGCAGGCTCACTCCTACAGGTTTTGCATTCACACCCGGATATTGATGAGCGCCATAAAGCCATTGTGGGAGCGAGCCTGCTCGCGAAGGGGCCCTATCAGCCAAAATCAATGTTGACTGACACTTCGCATTCGCGAGCAGGCTCGCTCCCACAGTTTTGATTGGTGGTGAGGTCAGAAGAGTTCGTTGAACGGGATGAAGCGCAGCGGATCGCCGAGGTTGTGCGTGCTGTGCTCGGGGATTTCCACCAGGCCATCGGCCCAGGTGGCGCCGAGCAGGACGCCGGAGCTTTGATTGGGATAAAGCACTGCGTGCCCTGCTTCCAGCTTCACCCGCAGGTATTCACGACGGCTGCCAGCCTTGTGCCAATCGAAGCCCGCGTTGACCGTAAAACTCAGCGGCGTGACGTCTTCGACACCTTGTACGCGCAGCAGATACGGCCGCGCCAACAACCCGAACGTCACCAGCGCCGACGTCGGATTGCCCGGCAAACCAATCACCGGCACCGTGCCGAAATGCCCGACCGTCAGTGGCTTGCCTGGCTTGATCGCGAGTTTCCACAACAGCGGTTTGCCGTTGTCGCGCAGCACCTGCCCCAGGCAATCGGCATCACCGGCAGACACGCCGCCCGTAGTCAGAATCAGATCCGCGCGCACTTGCAGTTGCTCAAGCTTAAGCCGCGTTTGCGCCGGACGATCCGGGAGGATGCCGGCGTCGATCACCTCGCAGCCCAGCTCACGCAACCAGTGACCGAGCAACACACGGTTGCTGTTGTAAATGCTGCCGGGGCGCAGTGGCTGGCCCGGCTCGACCAGTTCATCACCGGTCGACAGCAACGCCACACGCGGGCGACGCACCACGTGCAGTTGCGCCAGCCCTTGCCCGGCGGCGACCGCCAGCTCGAACGGCCCAAGGCGCTTGCCGGCGCGCAGCAGGATGTCGCCGACGCGATTTTCCTGACCTTGCGCGCGGATGTTCTGCCCCGCCTTCAGCGGCTGCAAGAAGCGCACGCGGCCGTCCTCCAGCACTTCGACGTTCTCCTGCATTTCGACGCAGGTGGCGCCGGGCGGCAGCGGTGCGCCGGTAAAAATCCGTGCGCAGGTGCCGGGCAGCAACGTGTCCGGCGCCAGCCCGGCGTAAACCTTTTGCGAGACCTGCAGCGGCTGTCGGTGCAGATCGGCGAGATTGAGCGCGTAACCGTCCATGGCGCTGTTCGGCCACGGCGGCAAGTCGAGGGTCGCCACCAGATCACTGGCCAGCACCCGCCCACGCGCATCGTCGAGCGCCAGCAGTTCGCTGTCGGCCAGACGTTGCTCATTGGCCATGCCGAGCAACTGGTCGAGTGCGTCCTCGACCGGCATCAACGGTGCCCGGCTCATCCGCGAGTGCCGCAGGCCTGCACGGCTTTCAGGTGCGGAACGAAGTTGCACGGGCGATGACGGTTATCCAGCTGCTCGGCAAGAATGCCTTCCCACGCCGTACGGCAAGCACCGGTCGAACCTGGCAGACAGCACACCAGCGTGCCGTTAGACAGTCCGGCCAGCGCACGGCTTTGCACGGTGGATGTACCGATATCCAGAATCGAGATCGCGCGAAACAGTTCGCCGAAACCATCGATTTGTTTATCGAACAAGCAGGCCACAGCCTCCGGCGTGCTATCGCGACCGGTAAACCCGGTACCGCCAGTGATCAGCACCACTTGAATGCCTTCGTCAGCAATCCAGTTCGCTACCTGAGCGCGGATCTTGTACAGATCGTCCTTAAGCAGGTTGCGCTCGCTCAGCGTATGACCGGCCTCCAGCAAGCGACTGACCAGCAACTGGCCCGACGTATCGCTGGCGTAATCGCGCGTATCGCTGACCGTCAGTACGGCAATATTCAGGGGGACAAACAGGGCATCGGCTTTGGCGCTCATGGCAGTTCTCCGGCAGCAGTCAATCAACATTGCCGAGCAGCCTAAGTGCCACTTATGAGTACTGTCTAATCACTCTGGCCAACCACATTATCGACCGCCTCTATCGGTGCCTTTCACGTTGTTCAGGGCCAGTGAAACCGGGCCTGATAGAGCCGATCGATAGTCCCTTAAACACTTCCGATTGGACGAACAACCGTTCAGATGAGATCGTCGCACCCTGCGCTTTTCGTGCGCCTCGCGCATCTGCGTCAATACTCAATCAAAAAATCCTCATCAAGCAGGTGCCATCGTGGACATCAAACAACTCAAGTTCCTGATCGCGCTGGACGAAACCCGCCACTTCGGCCAGGCCGCCGCACGCTGCCACATCACTCAACCGACGCTGTCGATGCGCCTGCGCAATCTGGAAGACGAACTGGATCTGGTGCTGGTCAACCGTGGCCAGCGCTTTGAAGGTTTCACCCAGGCTGGCGAGCGTGTGCTGGCCTGGGCGCGCACCTTGCTGGCGGCACACGATGGCTTGTTTGCCGAAGCGGCGGCGTGTCGCGGGCAATTGGTCGGTAGCCTGCGTCTGGGTCTGGTGCCGCTGAGCAGCTTCAACCCGGTCAATTACATTCAGGGTTTGTCCGGCACTTATCCGGAGCTGAAATTCAGCCTGTCGTCGCTCAGTTCCGACGAGATCATTGCCGGGCTGGGCAACAATCAGCTTGATCTCGGCGTGTGCTACCTCGATCACGTCAACCCGAACTATTTCGAGTTTTTCGAGATCGGCGAAACCCGCGTCGGCTTGCTTTACGACAACCGCCATTTCCATTTCGAAGGCTCGGAAATGAGCTGGGAAGACGCCGCCGAATTGCCGCTGGGGATGATCACCGCCGGCATGCATTATCGTAAATCCATCGATTTGAGTTTCCGCAGCCGTGGCCTCAGTCCACAGCCGATCATGGAAAGCGATTCGACCTATCAGCTGTTGCAGGCGATTCACCAAGGCTTCTGCTGCGCGATCATGCCGCTGGACAGCGGGCTTGAGGAGCCGATCGAGCACCTGTCGTTCATGCAGTTGCCGGATGCCAGTGTGCTGGCGCCGCTGGGGCTGGTGATGCGCAAGACCGAACCGCGCTCGGCGATTGCCGAGAAGTGTTTTGCCGAGGCGCGGAAGTTGTTTGGGGTAGAAGTGCCCGCTGAATAATTGATGTTGGATGTCAGACCGCCTTCGCGAGCAGGCTCGCTCCCACAGTTGAAATATATTCCCCTGTGGGAGCGAGCCTGCTCGCGAAGAGGCCCGAACAGTCGATACAAATCCTGATTGATCGACCAAAGCAATCACCACATCGGAACAAGCGATTGGACGCATTTTTAACGCCCCCGTAGCCTGAACACTCTTCAGCGCCTCGGGACTTTCAAGATGCTCTGCCAAGTCGAAACCGTCACAGAATCCACCAGCGAACCCAACGCTCCAGCACCGCAACCGGCGCAGGTGGCGTTTCGCGAATACCTGCCGGATGCCGCCCTCTCCCACGCAGCGCTGGCCTCGGAAATTGCCCTCGCCATCAGCTACAACGGCCTGAGCCAGGCAGTGATGATGGTCTCGCCCGGCAACCTCGAAGACTTCATCCGCGGCTTCAGTTTGAGCAACGCGATCATCGACAGCGTCGACGAGATCTACGACATCCGCCTCACGCATTTCGATCAGGCCTGTCAGGCCGAGGTGCAGATTTCCAGCCGGGCGTTCTGGGCCTTGAAGGATCACCGGCGGCAAATGACCGGCACCAGTGGCTGCGGCATCTGCGGCGTCGAAGCGCTGGAACAGGCGTTGCCGCAACTGCAAATTCTGCAACCTTCACCGCTGCCGCCGGCTGAGCATTTCGACGGCATTCGCCAACGCATCGAACAGGCCCAGCAACTGGCGCGCAGCAGCGGCGCCCTGCACGCCGCGCTGTACTTCGGCGCCGACGGTGAAGCGCTGCTGTGCCGCGAAGACATCGGCCGCCACAACGCCCTCGACAAGCTGATCGGCGCGATGCAGATCGACGCCATCGATGCGGCTGAAGGCTTCGTCGTGGTCACCAGCCGTTGCAGCCTCGAACTGATTCACAAAGCCGTGCGTGCGCGCCTCGGCACCCTCGTCAGTCTTTCGGCACCTACCGCGTTGACCGTGCGTTGGGCGCTCAAGCATCGACTCAATCTGATCCATGTGCCGCACCGCAACGCCCCGCGAATTTACAGCCCGATCCAGGAGTATTCCGCATGAGCCACACCCTCACCCACCTCGACGATCAGGGCCGCGCCAACATGGTCGACGTCAGCGATAAAGCCGCGACCCGCCGCGAAGCCAGCGCGCAAGCCTGGGTGCAGATGCGCCCGCAAACCCTGCAGATGATTCAGGCCAACGGTCATCCGAAAGGCGATGTCTTCGCGGTGGCGCGGATTGCCGGAATACAAGCGGCCAAGCGCACTCATGAACTGATCCCGCTGTGCCATGCGCTGTTGCTCAGTTCGATTCACGTCGAACTCAAGGCCTGCGAACCTGACCGGGTGCAGATCACCAGCACCTGTCGCCTCACCGGCCAGACCGGCGTCGAACTCGAAGCGTTGACTGCCGCCAGCGTCGCCGCGCTGACCATTTACGACATGTGCAAAGCGGTGGACCGGGCGATGGTGATTGGCGACATCCGCCTGCTCAGCAAACAGGGCGGACGCTCCGGCCACTTTCAATGGGAGGACGCGCAATGATCCTGATCAACTACTTCGCCAGCTACCGTGACCGGCTCAATCTCGGTGGTGAAAAAATCCCGCTGACTGAGGCTTTGGGCAGTGTTGAAGATGTCCGGCAGATGCTGATGCAGCGCGGTGAGTTGTGGCGCGAAGTACTCGGTGCCAGCAACCTGATGTGCGCGGTGAATCAGGAGCTGTGTCAGCCGAGTCAGGTGATTGAAGATTTCGATGAGATCGCTTTTTTCCCGCCAGTGACCGGGGGGTGATCGATGGCTATTCGAGTCCAGCACAAGAGCTTCGACGTCGGCCAGTTGACGGCTGATCTGCACGCGCGCAATCCACGGGTGGGCGCGGTGGTGAATTTCATTGGTTATGTGCGTGATCTGAATATTGGCCAGAGTGTGCATGAACTGTTTCTTGAGCACTATCCGGGCATGACCGAAAAAGCCCTCGAGCAGATCGCCGAAGAGGCCCGCGAGCGCTGGCCGCTGTTGGGGGTGGAGATTGTGCATCGGGTCGGTGCGTTGTCGGTGAGTGAGCCGATCGTGTTTGTCGGGGTCAGCAGCAAGCATCGGCATATGGCGTTCGAGGCCTGCGCGTTCATCATGGACGTGCTCAAGACCCGCGCGCCGTTCTGGAAGCGCGAGACTACGCCTGAGGGTTCGCACTGGGTCGAGGGCCGTGAGAGCGATCGGGATGCGGCGTTGCGCTGGAGTCTGGCGCATGCCTGAAGAGCAAAAGCCCCTCACCCTAGCCCTCCCGAAACGTCGGACCGCCCCGAGGGAGAGGGGACTGATTGGGGGATATTGCAGAAGTACGCCGACGTGAAGGAGTTGTGGTGAATCCATAATCGATGGGATCTTTCCGGTCATGGAGAACGCCAGACACCTCGATCGGCCCCTTCGGGTGACCATCAAATCCATAATCGACTCGATCTTTCAGGTCGATGTAAAACGCCAGACACCTCGGTCGGCTCCCTCTCCCTCTGGGAGAGGGCTGGGGTGAGGGTTGAAAGTCTGGTTAGATAGCCACTCCGCCAGGATTCAACTCCGGAGTCTCGCTTGAGCACAGCGCCGAACAACCTGCCCCGCCCCGATCCCGTCACCCTGCGCCAGGCCTGGCGTTTCTGGCTGAAACTCGGCTGCATCGGTTTCGGCGGGCCGGCCGGGCAGATCGCGATCATGCATCAGGAGCTGGTCGAGCGCCGGCGCTGGATCTCTGAAAAGCGTTTCCTGCACGCGCTCAACTACTGCATGTTGCTGCCCGGCCCCGAGGCTCAGCAATTGGCGACGTACATCGGCTGGCTGCTGCATCGCACCTGGGGCGGAGTCATCGCTGGTGTGCTGTTTGTGTTGCCGTCGTTGTTCATTCTGATCGCCTTGTCCTGGCTGTACGTCGCTTTCGGGGATGTGCCAGCGGTGGCCGGGGTGTTTTACGGGATCAAACCGGCAATCACCGCGATAGTGCTGCACGCCGCGCATCGCATCGGCTCGCGTGCATTGAAGAATGCCTGGCTGTGGGCGATTGCCGGGGCGTCGTTCGTGGCGATTTTCGCCTTCAATGTGCCCTTCCCCTTGATCGTCCTCGGGGCTGCGTTGATCGGCTATCTGGGCGGACGATTCGCGCCGCAGCGGTTCAGCAACGCAGGTGCGCGTAACAGCGAGAAATCCTTCGGCGCGGCGTTGATCGACGACGATACGCCGGCGCCCGAACACGCCCGTTTCAGTCTGCCGAAGTTGCTGCGTCTGGGGTTGATCGGCGCAGTGCTCTGGTGTTTACCGATGGCGTTACTGACGGTGCTGTTCGGCTGGGACGGCACGTTCACGCAAATGGCCTGGTTCTTCACCAAAGCCGCGCTGCTTACCTTTGGCGGCGCTTACGCGGTGCTGCCTTACGTCTATCAGGGCGCCGTCGGGCATTACGGCTGGTTGACGGCAACGCAGATGATCGACGGCCTCGCCCTCGGCGAAACCACGCCGGGCCCGCTGATCATGGTGGTGGCGTTTGTCGGTTTCGTCGGTGCCTACGTGCAACCGGCGTTCGGCCCCGAACATGCCTTTGCCGCCGGGGCGCTGGCGGCAACGCTGGTGACCTGGTTCACCTTCCTGCCCTCGTTTCTGTTCATCCTCGCCGGCGGGCCGTTGGTGGAATCGACGCACAACGAACTGAAGTTCACCGCACCGCTGACGGCGATCACTGCCGCCGTGGTCGGGGTGATTGTCAATCTGGCGTGTTTCTTCGCTTATCACGTGTTCTGGCCGAACGGTTTTACCGGGGCGCTGGATGTGTTTTCGCTGATGCTGGCGGTTGCGGCAGCATTGGCTTTGTTCGTTTTCAAACGCGGCGTGATCAGTGTGTTGATCGTTTGCGCCCTCGCCGGGCTGGGCTTTCACCTGATGCGCTGAAGCGTGGCCTGCGAATCTCCCGTTTACACGCCCGGGAATTCCCCCTTACTATCCGGGCACACCGGTCGGCGGCTCAGCCCGCCACCGACGTTTTCCGCCAACGGAAACACGCGTTATGAGTACGTCACTACAACAAGCAGAATCGTTGAACGTCTCTACCCTGCGCGCCCTCTCTCACAGGGGCGGCGTATGAATCGTATCGTCAATCTCCCCATGGCCCTGCGCCGTTCCAAGCTGCGTCACTCCGCACGCCCGCCGGATATCGCCCGGTCTGTCTGATCGCGTCCGTTAAAGAACCGCGACAGCCCCCTACTTCTTGATATCCCTGCCAGGACAGCCACGCCTATTGCCGCGTCGTGTCCGGCCCGAATCTGCGCGCCCGTGCGGCGCCATCGTGAGTGATCGTTATGAAATTCGCAGCCCTTGAAGACGCAAGCCTGTTCCTTGAACAGAACCCCGATATCGACATGATCGAGTTGTTCATCCTCGACGCCAACGGCGTGCCACGCGGCAAGCTGTTGCACCGCGAAGAACTGCTTGCCGTGTACCAAAGCGGTCGGCCGCTACCCAGCACCATCCTCGGTCTGACCGTGCAGGGTGAAGACGTCGAGAACTCCGGTCTGGTCTGGGACGTCGGCGATATCGACTGCCGCGCCTATCCCCTTGAGGGCAGTCTGGTGCGCCTGCCATGGCGGCAGATTCCGACCGCCGCCGTGCAGGTCAGCATGCACCCGACCGAGGGCATGCCAGCGAGCATCGCCGACCCTCGGCACTTGCTGATCAAGGTCATCGACGGCCTCAAAGCCGAGGGTTATTACCCGGTGATGGCGTGTGAACTGGAGTTCTATCTGCTCGACGCCAAACGCGATCACAACGGCCGCCCGCAACCGGCGCTGGACGCTGACGGTGGTCGACCGCGACACACTCAGGTTTACGGTTTGCGTGAGCTGGAACAGATCGAACCGTTTCTCGCCGACCTCTACAGCGCCTGCAAACTGCACGGCATTCCGGCGCGCACGGCGATCTCCGAGTACGCGCCGGGTCAGGTGGAAATCACCCTTGAACACGGTGACGCGCTGGAGGCGATGGACCAGGCCGTGCGCTACAAGCGTCTGGTCAAAGCCATCGCCCACAAGCACGGCATGCAGGCGACCTTCATGGCCAAGCCGTTCGATGATCTGGCCGGCACCGGCATGCACATGCACGTGAGTCTGGCCGATGGCGCGGGGCACAATCTGTTCGCCTCCGAAGACCCGGCCGGCACGCCGCTGTTGCGCACGGCGATTGGCGGCATGCTCGCGTCCTTGCTCGATTCGCTGCTGCTGTTCTGCCCGAACGCCAACTCGTACCGGCGCTTCCAGGCCAACAGCTACGCACCGTTGGCGCCGACCTGGGGTGTCGACAACCGCACCGTCAGCCTGCGCGTACCGGGCGGCCCGGCCAACACCCGGCACATCGAACACCGCATCTGCGGCGCCGATGCCAACCCGTATCTGGCCGCGGCGGCGATCCTTGCCGGGATTCATCGTGGCATTCGTGAAGACCTTGATCCGGGTGCGCCGGTTGAAGGCAATGGTTATGCGCAGGCGAAGGAGTTGCTGCCGACGGATTGGCTGACCTCGCTGCAGGCGCTGGAGAATTCGGTGTGGGCGCGGGACGCCTTGGGGCAGGAGTTTCTCGGGGTGTATCTGGCGGTGAAGCGTGCCGAGTACCGGCAGTTCATGGCCGAGGTGGGTGAGCAGGATTGGCGCTGGTATCTCACCGAAGCTTAACGATCCGACACCGAACCTGTGGGAGCGAGCCTGCTCGCGAAGGCGTCGTCACATTCAACATGTTGGGTGACTGACACGCCGCTTTCGCGAGCAGGCTCGCTCCCACAGGGGATTGCACTCCGACTCCCGAATTTTGTGTGGACACTGACATGACCGAACGCTGCAATTCCTACTACACCGCCACCCTCAACCAGGAAACCGACTACCCGACCCTGCAAGGCCGGCACAAGGTCGACGTGGTGATCATCGGCGGCGGCTTTACCGGCGTCGCCACCGCTGTCGAACTCGCCGAAAAAGGCCTGAAAGTCGCTATCGTCGAAAGCCACAAGATCGGCTGGGGCGCCACCGGGCGCAATGGCGGCCAAGTCACCGGCAGCCTTTCCGGTGACGGTGCGATGCGCAAACAGATGCGTTCGAAACTCGGCGACGAGGTCGATGATTTCATCTGGCACCTGCGCTGGCGCGGGCATGAAATCATCCAGCAACGCGTCGAGAAATACGGCATTCAATGCGATCTCAAACACGGCCATTTACACGCGGCGTACAAGCCCAGTCACATGACTGACTTGCGCAAGGATTATGAAGAAGCCGTACGGCGCGGATTAGGTGATGAAGTCAGCCTGCTCGACCGCAGCCAAGTGCGTGACCTGCTGCAAAGCGACCTCTACCACGGCGCAATCAAGAATACGCGCAACATGCATCTACACCCGCTCAACCTGTGCATCGGCGAAGCGCGGGCGGCGGAAGGTCTGGGGGCGCTGATCTTCGAAAACAGCGAAGTGCTGGAGATCATTCACGGCGCTACGCCAAGCGTTCGCACGGCTCACGGCCAGATCGACGCCAAGCAAGTGATGCTCGCCGGCGACGTCTATCACAAGCTCGAACCCGGTCAGCTCAAAGGCAAGATTTTCCCGGCCATGGGCGGCATCGTCACCACCGCGCCGCTCGGCGATCTGGCCAAGCAGATCAACCCGGAAGATCTGGCGGTGTACGACTGCCGCTTCGTCCTCGACTACTACCGACTCACTGCCGATGGCCGCCTGTTGTTTGGTGGCGGCGCCAATTACAGCGGCAAGGATTCACGGGACATCGCCGCCGAACTGCGCCCGTGTATCGAGCAAACCTTCCCGGCGCTCAAAGGCGTGCAGATCGACTACCAGTGGAGCTGCGCGATGGGCATCGTGATCAACCGCATCCCGCAACTGGGCAAGCTCTCGGACAACGTCTGGTATTGCCAGGGCTACTCGGGGCACGGCATCGCGACGACGCACATCATGGGCGAAATCATGAGCCGGGCGATCACCGGGCAGATGGAGCAGTTCGATACGTTTGCCCAGTGCCAGCACATACGCGTGCCGATGGGGGATTTGCTCGGTAACCCGTTGTTGGCTGCCGGGATGTGGTATTACCAGATGCTTGAGCGCCTTCGCTGACACACCCTCCAGTTGTAGGAGCTGCCGAAGGCTGCGATCTTTTGATCTTGTTTTTAAAAATCAAAATCAAAAGATCGCAGCCTTCGGCAGTTCCTACAGGGTCATCGATTCACTGAAGATCCATTGTGGGAGCGAGCCTGCTCGCGATGAGGCCATCAGGCCCACCACAAAACCTCAATCCGGCAACTGCTCGACCACAATCCCCAACCGCCGGTAATCCTCGACACTCCCCGACGCCACATGCCGCTCGGTAATCAGCGTATGCAGGCGCGAACACGGCGCCACCACAAACGGCTCCACCGCCCCCAACTTATCCGCCGTGGTCACCGCAATCACCCGCGCGGCGCCATCGAGCATCGCCTGCTTCACCGGCACTTCATCGAAATGCAGCGAGGTGATCCCCACTTCCGGGTGAATCGCACAGACCCCGGTAATCGCCAGATCCGCCCTGATCCCAGCCAGCAGTCGTAGCGCCTCATGCCCACCCGCCGCCATCGTTCGCGGGTTCAACTGGCCGCCGGCGAGAATCACTTTCACAGCCTTGAATTCAGACAAGGCAATCGCCGTCATCGGCGAAGCCGTCACCGCCGTGATGCTGATATCTGCACGCAACGAGCGCGCCACTTGTAGCGTGGTCGAGCCGGAATCGAACAGCACAATCTGCCCGTCTTCAATCTCCTGCGCCGCCCTTTGCGCCAAACGGATCTTGACCTCATCCGTCTCGTCCAGCCGCGTGAAGTAATCCTTTCCGGAATCCTTCGGACGCGGCAGCGCCCCGCCGTGCACGCGTTGCACCAGCCCGGCGTTGTCCAGTTCGGCGAGGTCGCGGCGGATGGTGTCCTCGGACACCGCGAAGTGCTGGCTCAACTCGGAGGCCATGACCTTGCCGTCGCGTTCGAGGAGCAAAAGAATTTTTTGTCGACGCAGGGACGGCAGTTCAGCCGCAGAATGATCGTGCATGGTTATGCCTGTTTGTGCTTGTAATTGCAGGTTTGGCGAGACTAACCAAAGCCTCGCGCAAACACAAATCGGCAGGTATCGATTGTTTCGATCTTTGCAATCAACAAGGCGAATTTTTTCTTTGCTTTCAACCTGTTCAGAATGACCCCACTCTAAAAGGCTCAGGATGAACACCTCATGAATCTCAATTTTGCGTTTGCGTGCATGATCGTCGTGTCGTTTGCGATTGCCCTCGGCCACGCCTGACAGTGCCTCATACCGACGCCAACAAATGCTCACGCAGCCATTTATGCGCCGGATCGCGGTGCGAACGTTCACCCCAGAACATCGCCATCTCGTAGCCCGGCACCTCCAACGGCACCTCGACCACTTGCAACGCCGGGTTGCCACGCACCAGGCGTGACGGCAGCATCGCCACCAGATCGGTGCTCGCCAACACCGACATCGCCATCAGAAAGTGCGGCACCGACAACACCACTTTTCTCATCAGCCCGACATCGGCCAACGCCCGGTCGGTCACCCCGAAAAAGCCCCCGCCCTCGCGCGACACCATCACGTGCTCCAGCGCGCAGAACTGTTCGCGGCTCGGCGCCTGCATCAAACCTGGATGCCCGACTCTACCGGCCAGCACATAACGCTCGGTGAACAGCGGACGTCGATGCAACTCCGGCGGCGCGTCTTCGCTGATGTGCAGCGCCAGATCGAACACGCCCTGCTCGGCCTGTTTGACCAGATGCGCCGGCGTCAGATCGATCACCGCCAGCCGCGTGCCCGGCGCCTGTTCACGCAAACCGCCCAGCGCTGGCAACACCACCGTCGACTCGCCGTAATCCGTCGCGGCGATTTTCCAGGTGTGCGTCGCCAGCGCCGGGGCGAACGCACTGGCCGGCGCCACCGCCCTCTCCAACGCTTCCAATGCCTCGCGCAACGGTTCACGCAATTCATCGGCGCGCGCCGTCGGGCGCATGCCGCGCGGTCCAGGCAACAACAGCGGATCACCAAAGATGTCGCGCAACTTGGCCAGATGCACACTCACCGAAGGCTGCGACAGGTTCAGGCGCTGCGCCGCGCGGGTGACGTTGTGCTCCGACAGCAACACATCGAGGGTCAGCAGCAGATTGATATCCAGCCGTCTCAAATTATTCATGGCTATACCAGACATATCAGACATTCATTTCCAATATACCGGTTGAACGCCGATCCTGCAGTCACTCAGCTAACGGAGCTTCAACATGAACGTGCTACTGGTTTACGCCCATCCAGAACCGACTTCCCTCAACGGCTCGCTGCGCGACTTCAGCGTCCAGCGCCTGCAAGCCGCCGGCCACACCGTGCAGGTCTCCGACCTCTATGCAATGAACTGGAAAGCCAGCCTCGACGCTGACGATGCCCCGCAGCGCGATGCGACTAAACCGTTCCACGCCTCCCTCGACTCGAAAATCGCTTACGCCGAAGGCACCCAGGCTGCCGACATCGCTCGCGAGCAGGAAAAACTGTTGTGGGCGGATGCGCTGATTCTGCAGTTTCCGCTGTGGTGGTTCACCATGCCCGCCATTCTCAAAGGTTGGGTCGATCGGGTATACGCCTACGGTTTTGCCTATGGCGTCGGCGAACATTCCGACAGTCGTTGGGGCGAGCGTTATGGCGAAGGGAAAATGAAAGGCAAACGGGCGATGTTGATGGTCACCACTGGCGGCTGGGAATCGCACTATGCGCCGCGTGGGATTAATGGGCCGATGGATGATCTGCTGTTTCCGATTCAACACGGGATTTTGTACTACCCCGGTTTTGAAGTGGTGCCACCGTTTGTGGTGTATCGGACTAGTCGGATGGACGCTGCGCGCTATACCGAGACTTGCGAGGAATTGGGGCGGCGGCTGGATGAATTGTGGAGTGCGCGGCCGATCGGGTTTCGGCAGCAGAATGCGGGGGAGTATGAAATCCCTGCTTTGACGTTGAAGAGCGATATCGCGCCGGATAGCGAAGGCTTCGACGCACACATCCGCTAGCGCCGCATCGACCACGTAGAGCAAAAGCCCCTCACCCTAACCCTCTCCCATAGGGAGAGGGGACTGACCGAGTTGTTTTTTCGAGCTACGCCGACCTGGTATATCGAGCCGAACTAAAGTTTTGAACAGCCCACAATCGGCTCCCTTCCCCCCTCGCCCACCTGGGGGAGCGGGCTGGTTTTTTTTCGAGCTACACCGACCTGGTATATCGAGCCGAACTCAAGTTTTGAACAGCCCACAATCGGCTCCCTTCCCCCTCGCCCCCCTGGGGGAGAGGGCTGGGGTGAGGGGGATGGATCTAACTGACACACCGCAACACATTGGCATCAGCTCGAGTCATGTTTCCTCGCGCGCCCGTCGCACCTGCACCAACAACGCCGGGGCAAAATGCAGCAACACCATCCGGCTCAAATGATGAGTCAGGATAAACACCACATTCAGCCCACCACCAAACGCGACAATCGCAATCGTCTCAATCGCACCTGGCATGTACGCCAGCCACAGCGACAGCGGATCACTGCCCAACCAGCGTGCTGCGACTTCAGCAAATACTGCAGCAACCACGATCATCAAACCGACCGAGACCAACGCCGTGCGGCCGTGACGCCCCAGCTCCGCGACACCCAGCCCCTGAAAACGTGAACCGATCCGCACGCCGAGAATCAGCGCCGCCAGATTCAGGCTCCAGTCCGGCATATGAAAACCGTGCAGCCATCCCGCTTTCACAAACACCGCCGTGATGATGATCGCGGTGAGCATGAACGGCGCCGGCACGCCGATCACCAGCAGCAAGCGTCCGAGCAGTACACTCAGCGCAATCACCGAACACGCGGTCAGCGCCATGCCCGTCGTCAATGGGTCACCATCGGCAACCGCGATGGCCGCTTGGCCGGGAATCAGGAAACTCACCAGCACGGTAATCAGCAGCAAGCGCATCAGGTGCACGATGATGACCTTGCTCGACGCCTTTTCCGACTCGAGTAAATCGAATACTGCTGCCAGCGCACCGGGATAAACCGCCAACAGCGCATCGGTGCGATTCCAGCCCGCGCCGCGTGTCAGCCACCATCCGGCCAATGCGATCTGCACTGCCAGGCAGATAAGCAACACGCCGAGGCTCGGCAACATCGTCGAGGCCGTCGCGCTGTCCCACGCTTCAAACATGAGCCCGGTGGCGATGCCCAGCGTGACCTGGATGTAACCCAGTCCATAGGGGGTTGCCGGGGCGATACCGGTTTTACTGGCGAACAATGCGGTAACGACGATCGAACCCAGCAGCAGGCCATGGGGTACGCCTTCGAACTGCAACAGTGCGCCGAAACCAGCCGCAATCAACAAACACAGAATAGATTTCATCAATCCTCCATCGACTTGAAAGTGTGACTTACGTCGTCTGAACCAATGAGTCAGGATGTACTTTCATGGCGCGTGATCGATGGTTTCTTCGGTGTTTGCGCAACCAGTATTCTGCGGGTGTGCTGTTCCTGTGACTGAACCAGCTTCTCGCCCTTGATAATCTTCAGGCATTCAAGCAACGAGCTGACACCAAAGAAACCCGCGACCGGCACGGTGATCCCCATCCAAAAGGCGAATTTCGGTTCAAGCCCCATTGGCTGGATCAACAGGAGTGGAGACATCGCAATAGCGGACCACACGATATACAGGGTGAAACTCCAGGCTTTTCTCCAGATCCTGGAAAAACGCTTTCTATACTTCGGGCGGAAATCAATCCTGTGGCGCTCGACATCAAGCTCAACGTACTTTCTGGAAAGCACATAGTCCCTGAGGTTTCTGGCCGGATTAACGAGGGAAATCAGATACGCGACATCGGCGGGATTGATCGTCGAAGTACCCGCGATAGCCAGGTAGCCGCGCTCCCTGACCAAAAGAGGTAAATCAGGATTCTGCTCAATATCCTTCAACACCTCTTTAGCGACCCGGTACTCCTCCGCAAGCCGGCTTTTGCCCATAAACGATAATTCGCGAATCACCTTTGTCGCAGCAGCGACGACTCCGATTACCGTCAGTAGCTGAACGATCATTGCAAACTCCATCCTTGGTTCCTCCCTCTGTGCCTTGCATGGCAGTAAATCGATCGGGAAATGACCTGAGCGGGCAATCCCCTGTTAACCGCGCAACCGTCCCATTGCCCGGCGGTATTTTTCGACCCGTTCCAGATCCTCCCAGCTCGGCGAGGCAATCCGCGACAGGTCGCTGTTCTCTTCCAGATCCGCCAGCTTCACCACCCGACCGATCGGGTTCTGTGCGGCGCGGTCGACGAAATCCTCGTAGGACTCGCCCGGCACTTTGCTCACCGACTCAATCGCCGTCAGCACCTCTTCGCTGAAACCTTCCTTGCGCAAGTCATCGAGGCTGACACCGCAATCCTCAACCACATCGTGCAGCACGGCGACGATGCGTTCTTCCAGCGTGCTCATGCGTAACATGACTTTCAGCGGATGCAGAATGTACGGCGCACCGCCCTTGTCGACCTGCCCGGCGTGGGCCGTGGCGGCGATGGCGATAGCACGTTCGAGGGTCTGGGTCATGGGATTCTCCGAGGGTTAAACGCCGTAGCGGCCGCCGACGTGGATGTTGCGTTTGAGCCAGTTGCCGATTGCCTTCAGCCGTCCGACTGGTTTGGCTGGTCCGGAATGACGCTGAAGAATCAACGACACGATGGTGATTTGGTCAGCTTGCGGATCGGTATCGATTATCTCAGCGACCCAGGCGCAATCCGCCTTTCTCAGATGCTCACGCCACTCACCGGGCCAAGCGTCCAGCTCATCCAGCGCCAACCACCGCGCACCGCCCTGCTCGGCATGCCCGCCACCTATTGACTGCTCGAAACACAAAGGCGTAGCCGGCCGGGACAGGTCGAGGCTGAAAATGTAAACGTCGTGGGTTTTATGTTGCGGTGTGGGAGCGTTGTTGCGGCTGCCGATAACCATCATGGCGATGTTCCAATCCTTGGGCGCTGAATGTTTCCGATTGTTTCGCAGTGTACGCCACGGGAGCAAATCAAAAACCCGATGGAACCTCCCTCCTCCACAGAATCTCGAATCTGTATCAGCGCCAAATCACCGATCAGACACGGCGCCATTGGAGAGGAAACCCCGATGAACATTCGCTTCCTGTTTCTGATCGCCACCTTCGCCGTCATCCCCACCTGCGTCATGGCCGAAGGCTGCAACGTCCAGACCCAATCCTCCAGCGCCTCGGTGCCTGCGGTGGAAACCCACAGTTGCTATGAATACGAAGGCATGCCGGTCAACTCAATCGACTGGTCGTGCAGCAACGAAAGCAAAGACATGCTCAGCAGCACTAAAACCAAGGTCGAACACTGTGCCGATCACTACCAGGCCACGTGCATCGCCACCATAACCCAGGAATCCCTGGCCAATCCGCACTCCACCAGCAAAGACAAGAATGCCAAGGCATTGAACATCCCCGACAAAGCCCAAGTGACCACGTATTACTACGACGTGGAGCATTTGGCCCAGGCGCGGATTGATTGTGAGAATGGTGGCGGGCATTGGAAAACCAAGTAAACGACTGATATCCATGCTTGCGACAGACAAAGAAAAGCCCGGCTTAAAAAACCGGGCTTCTTAGTGCGCAATATCCCTTAACCACCGCCGTTACCACCACTGCTGCTACCGGACGGTTGACCCGCTGGGCTGGGTTTGGAGGCAGAAGGCACCGGCCCATTGTCGGTCTTGCCACCATCACCACCCTTGGGCAGCGAATTGGCATCCGGGTCGGCATTGGTGGCTGGAGACGCCGGTTCACGCGTCTGGCTGTTGCCGTCGTTCGCTGTCGGAGTCGGCGTTTCGCCAGCCGCGATCGCGTACAGCGAACTGCCGGACAGCAACGCCGCGAGGGTAAACGCCGCGATTTTATGGTTCAGCATGGTGGCTCTTCCTTTGCGTGGGGAGTTACAGCATTGGAAGAAGGTGTGCGGCGAAGGTGCGGTGCACCAGACGAATGGTTATCGCCCAAAAGGTTCGCACCATTTCGATGTCTGAAAACTTCGTAGGAAAACACCCCATGTGGCGAGAGAGCTTGCTCCCGCTGGGCTGCGAAGCTGCGCCAAAACCGGATAGTCCGTTTCTCCCACACATACCGCACGCCCCGAATTACGACGGATGTGTCGCCGAGCGGGAGCAAGCGCCCTCGCCACGGGTACGGGTTTCACGTCCTACAGGTCGGTTGTGGCTGGTGAAATTGATGCCTAGAGTGAGTCCGTCGCTGACCACAGTCAGCGATGGGTTTCGCAGCCCTAACGAGAAATTGGCTAACACCGTCTAGCGACAATTCTGGCAAAATTCGCCAGCATTACGTTTTATGGCGGTTGTGTGCGGGAGACTTTCGAGTCTGCCGAGTCTGGTTTCTCCTCGGTCTGCGAACCCGCTCACAACCGCCACCCATCTTGTTTCGCAGCAAAACGGTGGCTCATTTTTACTGAGAGGCCTTTGCTATGACGATCAAAAAACCGCTCCACCAGTACGCCCACATGTCGCACCCAGCCACCGACCACCCAGTCCTCCTCATCGATGCAAACGCACCACTACGCGACCTCCACGCCTGCGCCGCCGAACGCCTCAACGCAGTCCTCAAATACCTCGACCTCGTCACGTGCATCCGCCTCTCCGACCACGCAGAACATGACATCAACACCGTGACTAACATCGCTAGGATCATGGTGCAGGATGTAAGTGATGTGTTTAGGGTGATTGAGCAGCGGGGATATAATGCTCCAAATATTTAAATATGAAAATATACGCGCAGTACCTAGAACTTAGCCCTAACGTCCATTCGAGAACCATCGAAACTTATTGGAAGGAGTTGCATTTGTTTGCAGATATTTAAAACTCACGAACCAATTAAATAAAATCGCTGATATTTATTTGAAAAAGAGGAAACAAGATGCGCTGGATTAGCATAGAGCAAGCCGAGCGAAAGAAAATTCCAGAATGGGCAAGAAGCATTGGTATAACCGATGATGGACGAGTCTTTGTACCAGCAGCGATCGGTGGTACTGAACAGGAGGTTTACCTCTGTTTAGCCTATGATGGCACGGAATGCGTGCAATACCTGAAGCACTATTTCGTCCCCGTCGACTGGATGGCATCAGAGTTCCCTCACACAAAGGAACTTTGCCACCAGATGCTAATGACAGCCCAGCGAATTTTAAGAGAAAGCAAAAGAACTTGATAAATAAAGGGTTGGAGATGAATAGATATCAGCAAAACCATCCCCAGCCCAACCCAAAACTAAACAGCTACGCAATATTTAGCACTGACCAGATATTCTGTCACATTAGAAACATAGGCATCGAGGAATTCAAAAACCTTCTCCATCGCACCTCTTAGCTCTGATGGAGTGGAGTCTTTACCAACCTCCGAGAATGATTTGTTACCGTGGGCAAGCCAATTCCTATTATCTTTTACTCTTTTCAGATCTCGACCGTCGGCAATTGTATCGATCCCGTATTTTCGACAAACAGAGCGAACCCCTTCAGCATCCAAGTTTCCTGAAACACCAGCAATAAAATCTTGAAAAGCCGGACTGCTCTCGCTCTTACAAAGACAATAAACCTCATAGACCTTACTTATCAATGAATCACGCGGGGTCGCTGTAATAGATTCATGATGAGAGTACCACCATATCTCTTGAAGCTTTTCATTTAAATCTAGAAAAGAAAGCCCCTCATCGCTAATCTTGTGATATATGCTACGCACCCCCTCCCTAACCGTAGCCTCAACCAAGTTATAAAGAACCAAATAGAATGTAGCCTTCAGCGTAGTGGCTTCTAAAGCGCTAACCTCGTGCAAGCCACCATCATCATTTGTGAGCTTAATATTATCCCCACTAACAAAAGATGCCAATTTCAGATATGAACGAATCTCTAACTTTCTTTTTTCATATTCCTCAATAAAATGATTCACTACATCACCCCATTGAGTATGAAATTTTTCACAAAATCAATTCTCGCACGAAGTCGCGGCCCAGAATTACTCCCATGAGAAGTTGTTAGAACTAAAAACTCCTTACTCGAAGTAAGCGCGCCGCCGTCAATAAGGGCAAGATCAGGATTCTGCCTTAAAGCCAAATTAGTCCCGATAGCCAGCGCTTCAAACCGAACTCTAGGAGTAGATGTTGCAGTAGAGGACTTAGCAAAGCCGCCTTCAAAAGAACCCTCAACAAAAGCTAGCATATTTTTAAAACTGGACCATAGCGCTTCCTCACTATAATCTGTTGAATTCATCTCAACCAAATACTCATTCAAGAACCCTTTAACACTGTGTTTGAACTCTGTATAACGATCACTGTATGCAAAATATCGCAACACCAACTCTTCACGCTCACGACGAGACTTGGAACTTTCAGATATTGGACAAAGCTTATTAAACTGTTCATCGTGAGCACAACGCTCCAGAAATGTAGAGAACTTACCTGAATAAGCTCCTCGCCTAATCTCAGAAGCTTTCAGTTCTTGGCTCCCGGTATTGATTCGCTCAAACATATCCAGTCGAACACTTAAGCTCACAGAAGCAGGAAGCACTACCATTCTCATGGTGCGATCTAAAAACTTATTCTGTTGCGATGATGGAAGATCCTTGAAATAAAATCCATCTAGAAGATCCAACCTATCGAGATCCTTAAGTTGGTGCTCATTATCTATAAACTGCTTTAGAGTTTGTATTCTCTGCGCACCATCAAGAATCTCTACGGTACCATCTTCGCATTGAACCCCAAACATGAACGGAATTGGCAACCCCATCAGAACAGACTCAATAAACTTAGATTTCCTGTGATTATGCCAAACAAAGTTCCTTTGATACTGGGGAACAAATAGCTTCCCCTCATTGAACCTCTTAACAATCACTTCCACGACATACTCTTTGGTATCGTAAGCAATAGTAGATTGAAAGCTAGATATTTGCTCATCAACCAACACCAAATTATCTATAAGTATTTCAATCTGCATCTTATCGTCCTTGCGTGCTTAAAATAAATCGTCTAGATAAAGCAGGTGGAACCGCGTTGCCAATCATTTTTTGCAACTCGGATCTTTTAGTCACACCTGAGAAGTCCAACCAATCAGGCAGCCCTTGAATTCTAGCAGCTTCATGTGGAGTGATAACTCTTTTCTGTAACGGGTGGAGAAACCGTCCCTGCCCCATAGAGCCAAATCCACCAGTTATTGTTTGCGCCACGTCATCCCACCTCAACCGCCCATACATTGACTTATACGAGTGCTGACCTTGGTGACAAGGAGGACGAAGCTCATTTGGAAGATCATAACTATCAGTGGAATATAAATAATCAGCACGAACTGTATTTGTCGCACTCATTTTTGAGGGAGAATTAAAAATATCACTTCTATCAATATCGATAAGATCATGCAATACATCTGAAAGAATCGCAGCCTCATCGGTGTAGACACCATCAATAACATTGCAGAGATCACCTGCTAAACTACCAACAATAACGTGTCGCTTTCGACTTTGAGGCACACCCAATCTTATAAAATCGATTACAAGCTCGTCTACCTCGTAACCGTAACTACGAAGCAAATCCTTAGATCGCTCAACCACACTTTCTTTCGAATGAATTACAGAAGGAACATTCTCGATCAAAAAATACTTCGGCATACTTAGCTTTATAAACTTTATAGTTTTAAGATAAAGCGCATTTCTTGGATCACTCCTCCTACTATGATTATTTAAATTCGAGTGCCCTTGACACGGAGGCCCAGCAAAAAGAAAATCAACCCCCCAGTACTTACTAGAAATTAACTTTTCAAATCTCGAAGACATACCATGAAAATCATCATCAACCATCTGAGATATATCACCCTGATAGTAATCTCCGATTCTGCTTGAAAAATTCTCATTATAAAACTTTGATACCGCGGCATCCATATCACAAGCAAAGGCGAGCTCACAAGTTAGTCCCAACTCGTCTGCTGCCTGAATCGCCCCGACAGTTAGGCCGCCCAGGCCACAGAACAAGTCTATAACCTTCATTGATACTTCTGTATTCAAGAGAATGTATCCATGCTTTCTACCTTTGCCACTGAGTTCAACTTTAACCAACCTTTTTCAAATACTTGCAACCAAGAAATTTTCAAATACGACAATTTCACTAGAGCTTGCCACTGCCACAAAATTGGCGGCGCCTTCTCAAACCACAACCACGGTCAACATATCTACTATATTTCGAAAAACATTGCCCTCTCAAAAATTCGCCGGCGTATTCGCACTAATAATCTCCGCCTCATCCGCCCCGATATTCCGAAACTTATGCGGCAGCGTCGTCGGAAAGTAATACCCATCCCCCGCATTCAACACACTCACCGACCCATCAACGGTCAACTCCACCGTGCCACGGGTGACAAGCCCACACTCCTCGCCCTCAGCATGCACAATCGGCTCTTCCCCCGAACTCGCGCCCGGTGCGTATTGCTCGCGCAGCAAGCGCATCTGGCGGCTGGGTACGGAGGCGCCGATCAGTAGCAGGCGCAGGCCGTGGCGGCCGAGGTCGGGTTGTTCGTTGGCGCGGAAGACGTATTGGTGTTCGCGCGGGGGTTGGTCGAAGGTGAAGAAGTCGGCCAGGGACATCGGTATGCCTTCGAGCAGCTTTTTCAGTGAGCTGACGGAGGGGCTGACGCGATTCTGTTCGATCAGGGAAATGGTGGCATTGGTCACGCCGCTACGCCGGGCCAGCTCGCGCTGGGAGAGTTTGTAGCTTTCGCGTACTAGTTTGAGTCGAGAACCCGTATCCATGACAGCCTTATGTGAGTAGTACTTAAGGGTAATGGGGGTGGGTGGCGGGTGCCGCGCGAGGGGCGCGGATCACGTTGCTCCCGTGTCCCGGAACCGTGAAAGGCGGCTATTAAATCACGTTTGCCGGTGTTGCTCAGCAGGTTCGATGGACGGTGGGGCAAAAGTCCTTCTTGCCTTGGTAATGCAGTCCTGTAGGAGTGAGCCTGCTCGCGATTCGGTGGCACATTCAACATTATTTTTGACTGGATGGCCGCCTTCGCGAGCAGGCTCGCTCCCACAGTTGGACATCTGGGTGTCAGTGAGATCGGTGGTGTTGCTGCAGCATTAAAAAACCGGCGGGGTCTTGGGGACCGCCGCCGGGGAGGTAACTTAGAGGCCGAAGCGGTCGCGCAGTGAGTAGTAAACGGCGCCGAGGGCGGTCAGTGGGGCCGAGAACGTGCGGCCGCCGAGCATTGGCATGTGCGGCAGCGATGCGAAGGCGTCGAAGCGTTCGGCGTCGCCGCGGATCATTTCCGAGATCAGTTTGCCGGCCAGGTGCGAGCAGGTGACGCCGTGGCCGCTGTAGCCTTGCATGTAGTAGGCGTTCTTTTCGATGCGGCCGAATTGCGGCATGCGGGACATGGTCAGCAGGAAGTTGCCGGTCCAGCGGTAGTCGATCTTGACGTCTTTGAGCTGCGGGAAGGTCTTGAGGATCTTCGGGCGGATCAGTTGTTCGATGTCGTCCGGTTCACGCGCGCCGTAGACCACACCGCCGCCGTACAGCAGACGGTTGTCGGCAGTCAGACGGTAGTAATCCAGCAGGTAGTTGCAGTCTTCGACGCAGTAATTGTTGGTGATCAGGCTGCGTGCCTGTTTCTCGGTCAACGGTTCGGTGACGACGATCTGCGAGCCGCACGGCATGCTTTTCGCGGTCACGCGGTTGTCGAGACCTTGCGGCAGGTAGGCGTTACCGGCGATCAACAGGTACTTGGCGCGGACCTGGCCTTTGGCAGTGCGCACGACGTTGGGCTCGCCGTATTTGATTTCCACGGCCGCCGATTGCTCGTAGATCTTGCCACCCAAACGTGTGATCGCAGCCGCCTCACCGAGCGCCAGGTTCAGCGGGTGAACGTGGCCGCCCTGCATGTCGAGCAGACCACCAACGTAAGCATCGGAGCCGACTTCGCGACGAATGTCAGCCGCGTCGAGCATCTTCAGATTGCGGTTGCCGTAACGTTCCCAACCGCGCTTCTGCTCGGCCAGACCGTTGAGTTGTTTCTTGTTCATCGCTGCAAAGATACCGCCCGGGCGGTAGTCGCATTGGATGTCGTATTCCTTGATGCGCGAACGAATGATGTCGGCGCCTTCGAAGATCATGCTGCCGAGGATTTCCGCAGTCTTGTCGCCGTAGCGCTCTTCAATCACATCGACGTCGCGGCTGTACGAGTTGACCAGTTGACCGCCGTTGCGACCGCTGGCGCCGTAGCCGACTTTGGCCGCTTCCAGCACCGTCACTTTGTAGCCGGCTTCGGTGAGGAACAGCGCCGAGGACAGGCCGGTGTAACCGGCGCCGATGATGCAGACGTCGCACTCGACCGACTCTTCCAGAACCGGAAAGTCGATGACTTCGTTGCGGGTGGCGGCGTAGTAGCTGTTTACGTGTTGCTGTTTCATACGTTTCTCCGAGGGCCGCCCATAAACGGCGACCACCGCTGTAATAGAGTCAGAGCTTGATCCAGGTCGCTTTCAGCTCGGTGTACTTGTCGAACGCGTGCAGCGATTTATCGCGGCCGTTGCCCGACTGCTTGAAGCCACCGAACGGTGCGGTCATGTCGCCGCCGTCGTACTGGTTGACCCAGACGCTGCCGGCACGCAGGCCTCGGGCGAAGGTGTGCGCCTTGCTGAGGTTGCTGGTCCAGACGCCGGCGGCGAGGCCGAAGATGCTGTCGTTGGCGATCTGCAGTGCTTCTTCCGCAGTGTCGAAGGTGATCAGCGACAGCACCGGGCCGAAGATTTCTTCCTGAGCGATTGTCATTGCGTTGGTCACGCCGTCGAAGATTGCTGGCTGCACATAGAGGCCACCGGTTTCTTCAAGCGTGCGTTGACCGCCAGCAATCAGCTCGGCGCCCTGCTCGCGACCGATGCTGATGTAGCGCAGCACGTTGTCAAGTTGACGCTGATCGACCACGGCACCGACGGTGGTTGCCGGATCGAGTGCGTGACCCGGTTTCCACGCTTGCAGCGCTTCCACCAACAGCGGAATGAACTGCTCGCGGATCGAACGCTCGACCAGCAAGCGCGAACCCGCCGTGCACACTTCGCCCTGGTTGAACGCAATGGCGCCGGCCGCTGCTTGTGCTGCCGCGCGCAAATCCGGTGCGTCGGCAAACACCACGTTCGGGCTCTTGCCCCCTGCTTCGAGCCAGACGCGTTTCATGTTGCTTTGGCCTGCATAAATCATCAGTTGCTTGGCAATCGCCGTGGAGCCGGTGAAGGCCAGCACGTCGACGTCCATGTGCAACGCCAACGCCTTGCCGACGGTGTGACCGAAGCCTGGCAGGACGTTGAACACGCCTTTCGGAATGCCGGCATCCAGTGCGAGCTGGGCGATGCGGATCGCGGTCAGCGGCGATTTTTCCGAAGGTTTGAGAATGAACGAATTGCCCGCTGCCAGCGCCGGGGCGAACTTCCAGCTGGCCATGATCAGCGGGAAGTTCCACGGCACGATGGCCGCGACCACACCGGATGGCTCGCGAGTGATGAGGCCGAGTTGATCGTGCGGTGTGGCGGCGACTTCGTCGTAGATCTTGTCGATGGCTTCGGCGCTCCAGCGGATCGCGTTGGCGGTCGCCGGGATGTCGATGCTCATCGAATCGCTGATCGGTTTACCCATGTCGAGGGTTTCCAGCAGCGCCAGTTCTTCCTGGTGCTGCTGGATCAGATCGGCGAAGCGAATCAGGATGCGCTTGCGCTCGGCCGGGGCTTTTTTCGCCCAGATGCCGGACTCGAAAGACTGGCGCGCGACTTCAACGGCGAGGTTGGCGTCGGCTTCATCGGTGCTGGCGACGGAGGCGAGGAAACGGCCGTCAACGGGGCTCAGGCATTCGAAGGTATCGCCACTGATGGCCGGGCGGTATTCACCGTTGATGAACGCGCGGGCTTCGATGGTCAGGGACTGGAAGCGTTGTTCCCAGTCGTTGCGGGTCGTTGTCATTGTTGTGGCTCGACAAGGGGAATTGGGGGTGTCGGGGTGTTGGGTCTGGCTTGAGATGGCGGCCCTCACCCTAGCCCTCTCCCAGGGGTAGAGGGGACCGACCGAGTTGTCTTGGGAGATACACCGACCTGAACGACCGAGTCGATTATGGATTCGGCAAAAATCGTTCAGGTCGGCGGATTGCCCGAGCATTCCCGAATCAGTCCCCTCTCCCTCCGGGAGAGGGTTAGGGTGAGGGGCTCTTCGGCTTTTGAGGGCCTCAACCCATCACACCGTATGCAGATACCAGTTGTACTCAAGGTCTGAAATCGAGTTCTCGAACTCGGCCAGCTCGCTCTCTTTACACGCGACAAACACGTCGATGTACATCGGGTCGATATAGCGGGCCATGACCTCACTGTCGTCCAGCTCGCGCAATGCGTCGCGCAGGTTGTTCGGCAGGCTCTGTTCGTTCTGCTCGTAGCTGTTGCCTTCCACCGGGGCGCCCGGTTCGATCTGATTGGTCAGACCGTGGTGAATACCGGCCAGCACCGAAGCCATCAGCAAGTACGGGTTGGCGTCAGCGCCAGCAACGCGATGCTCGATACGCACGGCGTCGGCCGAACCGGTTGGCACGCGTACCGCAACAGTGCGGTTGTCGATACCCCAGCTCGGCGAGTTCGGTACGTAGAACTGCGCACCGAAGCGGCGGTACGAGTTGACGTTCGGGCAGAGGAAGGCCATTTGCGCAGGCAGGGTCTCCAGCACACCGCCGATCGCGTGACGCAGTGCGGCGTTCTGCTCGGGATCCTCGCTGGCGAAGATGTTGTTGCCTTCTTTGTCCAGGATCGAAATGTGTACGTGCAGACCGTTGCCCGCCTGGCCCGGATACGGCTTGGCCATGAAGGTGGTGTCCATCTCGTGGTCGTAGGCGATGTTCTTCACCAGACGCTTGAGCAGGACGGCGTAGTCGCACGCCTTGATCGGGTCGGAGACGTGATGCAGGTTGACTTCGAATTGCGCCGGGGCGCTTTCCTTGACGATCGCGTCAGCCGGGATGCCCTGCTCTTTCGCGCCTTCGAGGATGTCTTGCAGGCAGTCGACGTATTCGTCGAGATCGTCGATCAGGTAAACCTGAGTCGATACCGGACGCTTGCCGGACACCGGCGAACGTGGCGATTGCGGACGACCATTAACGTTGTCCTGGTCGATCAGATAGAACTCGAGTTCGAATGCCGCGCAAATAGTCAGACCGAGGTCGTCGAATTTGCGCACGACGTTAGCCAGCACTTCACGCGGGTCAGCGAAGAACGGCTGGCCTTCGATCTCGTGCATGGTCATTAGAAGTTGTGCGGTTGGGCGCTTCTGCCACGGCTCGATGCTCAGGGTGCCGGGAATCGGATAGCAGATGCGGTCAGCGTCGCCGATGTCCAGACCCAGGCCGGTGCTTTCCACCGTGGAGCCATTGATGTCGAGGGCGAAAAGCGAGGCAGGCAGGTTGATGCCTTTCTCGTAAACCTTATGAAGACTGGTGCGTTCGATGCGCTTGCCGCGCACCACACCGTTCATATCCGCAATCAGAAGGTCGACGTACAAAACCTCAGGATATTTCTTAAGGAATGCGTTTGCTTCGTTGAGTTGAACGGTACGCAGAGGGACCGACATGATGCACCTATTTAGCTGTTAATTATTATGTTCACTTCTGTTTCGCCGAGCCAGTCAACCCGAACGGCAAAGTGAAGTCAATAGCGAACAGATAGCCGCTCAGGGTTTATTTTTCGGGCTTTTTTTAACACTTGCGTGCCAATGCAGGCGCCGAAGCCCCGGAAATCATGAAGATAGGATGAACGGCGTTTAGAATTTTTTACATGGCAGTTGTTAATTAAAATCAACGAGGCTAAGCTCCGGAAAAGCTCGTTCAAGTGTCAAACTTCGAGGTGAATAAAAATGGCATTCAAGCCATTGATCGGCGTTACTGCGTGCGTCAAACAGATTGGCCTGCACCCCTATCACATCAGCGGCGACAAGTACGTACGTGCTGTCAGCGTTGGCGCTGAAGGGTTGCCAGTGGTCATTCCTTCCCTTGGCAACCTGACTGAAATCGAAGACCTGCTCGGTCAACTCGACGGACTGCTGCTGACCGGCTCGCCCTCGAATGTGGAACCTTTCCACTATCAAGGCCCGGCCAGCGAACCCGGCACGGATCACGATCCGGCGCGGGATGCCACCACCCTTCCTTTATTGCGTGCAGCCATCGCGGCGGGCGTTCCGGTGCTCGGCATTTGCCGGGGCTTCCAGGAAATGAACGTGGCGTTCGGCGGCAGCCTGCATCAGAAGGTGCATGAGCTGCCGGGCATGCTTGATCACCGTGAAGCCGATAGCCCTGATGTTGCCGTGCAATACGCACCGGCCCATGCGGTGACCGTGCTTGGTGGCGGTGTATTCGAAGCGCTGGAGTTGCCGGGCGAGTTCCAGGTCAACTCGATTCACAGCCAGGGCATCGACCGCCTCGCCCCCGGCCTGCGTGCCGAAGCGGTGGCGCCGGACGGTTTGATCGAGGCGGTCTCGGTCGAGCACAGCCCGACCTTCGCCCTCGGCGTGCAATGGCACCCGGAATGGCAAGTGCTCGATAACCCGAACTACCTGAAGATTTTCCAGGCATTCGGCGAGGCTTGCCGGCAACGGGCGGCGCGGCGCAACCAGCGCTGACACAACCCAAGAATACGTAACGATTTACTGCCCCCACGGACGTCGGGTGTGCCTGCGCACATCCGTCATTTGTGAACAGCAAC